>CAZQIX010000001.1:0-165777 GCA_964593855.1 uncultured Desulfobacula sp.
AAATCCCTCGGGGCTTAGCCCTGTACGAGTTCAATTCTCGTCCCAGGTACCAATACGCTGGCATGGGGTTTTGGCCTTTGACCAGAACCCTTTTTAAATCAAAATCGTATCGACAGCACACCGATAAATACATCATGGATAAAATTCAAATCAACGGGGGCCGAAAACTTTTCGGCGAAGTACGGATCAGCGGCGCCAAAAATGCGGCCCTGCCCCTGATTTCAGCAGCCATACTGGTCAACGGCAAAACCTGTTTCACAAATGTCCCGGATCTGATGGACATTCAAAGCATCCGGCTGCTTCTGGAAGATCTGGGGGCCAAGTGCAAGGCTGAAAAAGGATGCCTTGAAATCGATGGTTCCCGTATTCATAAAATTGAAGCGGAATATGACCTGGTTCGCAAAATGCGGGCGTCTATTCTGGTTCTGGGACCTCTTGTCGCCCGTTTCGGGCATGCGAAAGTGTCATTACCGGGCGGTTGCGCCATTGGGGCGCGGCCGGTGAATATGCATCTGTCAGGGCTTGAAGCCCTGGGGGCTCACATCAGTCTGGAGCACGGCTATATCGAGGCCAAAGCCGATCGGCTTACGGGAAACGATATTTATTTTGATATGCCGACGGTCACGGGAACGGAAAATCTGATGATGGCGGCATGCCTTGCCAAAGGCACAACCGTGCTGCATAACGCGGCCCGGGAGCCGGAAATCGTGGCTCTTGCCGATGCCTTGACCCGAATGGGTGCCAAGATCAACGGGGCCGGAACCGCCATTATCGCCATTGAAGGCGTGCCGGACCTGTCCCCGGTGGAGATAGAGGTGATTCCCGACAGAATCGAAACCGGTACTTTCATGGCGGCCGTTGCCGCTACCGGAGGCGATATCCTTATCAAAGACTGTTGTCCGGATCACCTGGGCGGAGTGATCACTAAACTGAAAGCCGCCGGCAGCATTGTCGACATCCATGAAAACACCATCCGGGTTGTGGGTCGGAAACCCATTCGGAGCGTCGATATTAAAACCGTTCCCTATCCTGGATTTCCAACGGATATGCAGGCTCAGTTCATGGCTCTGATGGCTGTGGCGGACGGGAACAGTGTCATTCACGAGTCGATTTTCGAAAACCGGTTCATCCATGCCAATGAACTGCTTCGCATGGGCGCGGACATTACCATCGCCAATGGAAAATTCGCCATGGTAAGAGGGGTCAAAAAACTTCAGGGCGCCCAGGTCATGGCCTCGGATTTGAGAGCCAGCGCCTCCCTAGTCATTGCAGGGCTTATGGCGGAAGGTACTACGGTTATTTCAAGGGTCTATCACATGGACAGGGGATACGAGGCCATTGAGAAAAAATTTTCACAATTGGGAGCCGATATCTCGAGAATTAAATAAATTCTTTTCAAAATCATTGCGGCCGCCTTCGGTTTACATTTTTCTGTCACTGACGGCGGGGATTCTCTTGGGCAATTCTTTCCCGTCCGCCGGAGGATCGGCATGGTTCGGCATAGCCGTCGGTTTTTGCACACTGGCTTTCTTTGCCGTTTTTTTTCGAAAATCCTTTTTTATCGTCGTTTTGTATCTGGTCTGCTGTTTTGGATTCATTTCCATTCAGGCAAAACTGTATCCATCTTTTCCGTCGGATCACATCAGCCGTTTCATCGGCGTAAAAAAAACGATGGTAAAGGGCAGGGTGGCTTCTTTTACCCGCCATTACACAAAAAAGACCCAATTCGTCCTTGAATGTCGGGAAGTGACGACACCGGACGGTTTGACCCAACCGGTCAGAGGCCGGGTTCAATGTAATATTTACGGTTTTTCCGGAAATCAGCCCGGCTTTGGCGACTGGATCGAGCTCGAAACCACCCTTCGGTCCGCTCAAAATTTCGAGAATCCCGGGGCCTTTGATTACGCCCGTTTTTTCAGATTAAATGGGTTGAGTGCCTCTGCCTACGGGGATCTTAAAAAAATCCGGATCATATCCGACAAACAAAATAAATATATTTGGACAGGGGGTATTCGAAATATTGAAGATGTGAGAACAACCTTCTACCAGTTTGTTCTGAATCGCACAGGAGGGTCTGAAGGTGGGAAAGCCATGGCTTCTTTGATAACCGGCAAAAAAGAAGTCATTTCTCCGGACATGCGGGATTTGTTCTCAAAAGCGGGCATCAGTCATTTGTTCGCCATTTCCGGGCTTCATTTGTCCATTATCGGATTTTTGTTTTTTTCAATAATTTTCAACCTTCTGTCACTGATTCCACGGCTTCTCATCTCAGGCGTCGCCCGGAAAGCGGCCGGGGTCCTGACTCTGATCCCGCTGGTGACCTACAGCGTATTTTCCGGTTTTTCGCCGTCCACGCAGCGGGCCTTTGTGATGACGGCGGTTCTTCTTTTAGCCTGGGTTTCGGAAAAGGAAAAAGATCTGCCCTCCAGCCTCTCCCTGGCCGGCATCCTCATACTGATATCGGATGCCGCAGCCTTGTTTTCAATTTCATTTCAATTGTCGTTCATTGCCGTTATTTTTATCGTATGCGGGCTGTCCCTGATACGAAACAACATCTTTTTTCAACGTTTCCCGATTTTAGGCAAAGGCATTATGCCGGCTGTCGTGACCTTCTGGGCCGCTCTGGGCACTTTTCCACTGACCGCCCATTATTTCCATACCATATCTCTGGTTCAACTGATCGCCAACCTGTTTTTTATTCCCATTATCGGTTTTGTTCTCCTTCCTTCCGGTATAGTCGCCCTTTTCTTTTTCTTGTTGTATCCATCCGTCTCCGGTTGGGTCATCGATATGGGTCATTCTCTGATGGGTTTTTCGATCCAGTTCTGCGACCGGCTTGTGTCATTTCCCTATACCTGGATCAGAATCAAAGCTCTGGAACTTCCTGATATTATTATTCTGTACCTTTCGTTCGCCCTTTTTTACACCTTTTTCAAGCGATATAAAAAAGGGTCTATCATTATAGCCGTAGTTCTTTGTGTGATGGGTGTGTACAGATGGATCAACCCTGGATGGGTCCCTTTGTCCGACAAAGATCTATCGATAACCGTGCTGGATGTGGGGCAGGGCAACAGCGCTTTTATCCGGACGCCGGAAGGATACCAAATTCTGGTGGATGGCGGTGGTTTTTTCGATATGTCGGGGTTTGACACCGGCCGAAATATCCTGGCTCCTTTTCTATGGAAAAACCGGATCGATCGTCTGGATTACGTTATTCTGAGCCACCCTGAATCCGATCATATGAACGGCCTGATCTATATTCTGAACAATTTCAAGGTCCACACCCTGGTTAAAAATACAGATTCCGTTGGCACAAAAGTCTATGAAAAACTCATGGAAGCCTGCATCAGAAATCATACGCAAATATGGGAGCCGTCTGTTTCAGGAGAGCGACTCTACCTTGGGAAAACCCGCCTGTATTTTCTGGATGCCTGGCACCATCCTCCCACTGACAGTCTCAACGATCGGTCCCTGGCGTTTACGATCGCATTCAAACGGTTTTCCATGCTTTTCCCCGGAGATATCATGGCGCTGAGGGAAAGACATCTGGCCTCGGCAGGCCATCTGGATCTGAAAGCCGATGTCCTGCTTTCACCTCACCACGGCAGTCTGTCTTCCAGCACAGGGATTTTTCTTGAAAAAGTCAGACCTGAAAGTGTAATAATATCCTGCGGGCGGGACAACCGATATCGTTTTCCCCATGCGGACATATTGAAACGATACAGAACCGGCGGCATACGGATCTATCGGACCGATACGGACGGGGCCGTCTTCATCACCAGCGATGGTAACGATTATAGAATTGTAACCCATAAAGGCGGTTGATTTTGTATTATATTTATTTTTCTTATGTTTTTTTGCTGGCTTGTCTGATGCTGTACGACTGTCATCGAAAAAAACAGCCCAGGTGGTGGGCTCTCATGGTTCTTCTGGCTCCGGTGACGACCCCGTATTTTATTTTCAAATCCCGGAAGGAATCCGGCATTGTCCTTTTCATGTTCTTTTTGACCACATTTTCCGGGGTCGCGGCGTCGGAACTATATCTGTTCAATGTTTATATGGAAAAAAACAAATACGCCCATCTGTCCCCCATGGAACGGCAAATGATCCGGTTGAGCGAAGATCTCAAACAAAGCACCCTGGAACTGGACAATGCGCTGGAACAGCTTGAAACTCTGAGCAAGGTGGAATCCAGGGTCCAGGAAATCGAAAACACCATTGATTTCATTGATCGGCTGAGAGGCCTTATGGCGGACAATCAAGGCGCGATCGACCGGCTGGTGAAGTATACGGAGGATTACCGTGAATTTTTCAGCCAGAAAGATCTGGAATGGGTGATCCATGTTCGTCAGTTTTACAACAACAGAGATGTGATCCAGCATTATCAGAGCCTTGAAAAATACCTTTCCGATTTTAAGGCCCTGCTTGAATACACCTATGAAAATTTTTACAACATCACCGAATTGAGAGGTGAAACATATCTGAAAAATTATGACGAATACTACCTGCGTTACAGAAGATCCGTTGACAGTCATAATCGATTCAATGTCAAGCGGATCGAATTCCAGAATGCCTATCTGAATCAATACCCGGAAATAAGGGACTATCTGCCGGGGGAACGTCAGACCGACATTTTTAAATTATGGAAATAGCGGCGATCCGCCGAATCCTTCAAAAACGGGAGGATGACTTTGTTCTTATTGCCCCCCGAGATATCGTAAGTGATGGAAACAATGGGGACATTCAGCCTGGCTTCCAGTTGATGCGCCATGGCTTCGGTGATCAGACCCGGGCAACAGAAGGCCGGATTGGCCTGGACCAGAAGTTTCAAATCCGGATGTTCGCTGATGATATGGTGGATTTTCAGGATATTGTCCATGGATTCTCCGGTGTGTTCCCGAAGGACGCCGTAATCGGTCAGGATCGTTTCCTGAGAATCCTTGATGATCAATGCGGAACGGCTTAAAATGGGTTCAAAATATTTGTAATATTTTTTTTCCATAGCCTGCATGACCAGAAACAGGGTCTTGTTGGAAATCAGGCTCATGTACTTGCCTTCCTTGAACCATTTGCGGAAATACGAATGGGCGATTATTTTCACGTATTTGTAGTAAGGAGTGGTGATGACTTCTCCTCCCTGGTCCTCGATATACCGGATCAGATCCTGATTGATGACGTCATTGTCGCGGACATAAAGGTCTCCGAAAATACCGACTTTCGGCTTTTGCCCCGTTCGTGTCCGGATGTTCAGGAACATTTCCATAATGGTTTGCAGCGCGGCTTCTTTGTCTGCGTTGGCCTCAAAGGTGCGGCATAAGATATCCAGGCTCTGAGCCAGGACCTGATCGGTTTCACCTTTCCGGATTTCATAGGGACGTATCCTGCACCCCATGCTTCTCAACAGTCCGCCGAACATATACGCGAAATAGGTGTTGACCGAGGCCTTGAAAGAAATATCAAACAAAGAAAGCTCTCCTTTGTATATTTCTGCCCGCTCGAAACCGTTTCCATGCCTCTCCAGAATTTTTTTGATGTGGTAAGGATACAATTTGATGTTGCAGGCGATTTCAGAGGGATTGAGCCACAGCAGGCAGTTTTCCGGATCGAGACCGTGTTTGCCGACCGTGTGAATAAAACTCGCCGCCACGGCATTGAGTGGGATACATTGTCCGGTATTGGTGAGAATGCATTGTTTCAAGGTGTCGGGAGTTTCTTCGAGAAGAAACGCATCGTGACCCTCATTTCTGAAAATGGACACAATCAGGCGGCCTGTCAGGATATCCCAGTTGGGAAAAAGAATGGTTTTTTGTCCGATTTTGGTCAGGAATCCGGGATCCATGGCGGCCAGCTTTTTTTCCGGCAGGGGTAGGGCTCGGGCCTGTTCGCTGTGATTGGTGAATGACCTTACAGCAGCCTCGACGCGAGTCTCATACCCAACGCTGGAATCGTGTTCATCCAGCTCAAGGATCAGATAGGGTTTGTTACTATCTTCCATGATCATTTTGAAATAGTCTTTGCCGAAGGCGTCGGGCGAACATTTGAAAGAACTGATGTAGACGGGATAAAGCCCGTCGGTGACGGCTGCGATATAAGCGGCTTTGAGAATCCGGGCCACATGGTGCCAGTGAATTTCTTTGAGCAAAGGTTCGATGGGAGAACAATCAAGGGTTTCAATATCCAGCATATCCTGAAAAAAAACTTTGATCCCCAGGTTTTCGAACAACTGAGGAATGCGGTGATTCATGACGGGGCTCATTACGGTGTACGGTCTTCCCAGAAGCAGGACATGCACCCTTGATCCGGCCGGCCGATGCTTTTCAAACAGTGATTTTATGGCCTTGAGCCGGGCCCGCCCATATTCCATGGCCTGATCATAGGCCGTGGAAATATCAAGGAATGAAAACCTGAAATCCGGAGACAGGGTTTTCAGCATCTTGTAAAGCTCCAGCTTGGTATGAAATTGGGTGTAGAGGTATCGAACAATGGGGGAAAGGATTCTGTCGCGGTCCAGTTCCGGCAGGCAGGCGATCACGGATGGAGAAAACTGGGTATAGTAGCAGTGCTGACGCCGGCAATCTTTTTCTCCGGTGGATTCCTCAAAATAAAAAGGCAGAAATACGAAGTCGGCCCGGTCCATCAAATACCGGACATGACCGTGAAGGGCCACGACCGGTGCACAGAATTCGGCCTTGGCCGATTTTTTCCCCAGTTGGATCGGATCTTTCAAATTTTCCGAAGTAATGGTCCGGATCCCCAGGTGGGAAAAAAAACACACCCAGGTATCGGTATCTTCATACAGATGAAGGGCTTTGGGGATACCAATGGTGAAATCATGCCGAACCGGTTTCTTTTCCATTTTCGGACCGGCCTGCTGTCTGGCTTTCAAAATACTGTAGTGGTTTTTTAAAGGGATTTTTCGGGGCGTGTGATAGTCCCGGCCGCATAAAAATCCGTACGCCAGGGTTTCCCCGTCGATTTCCGCCAGGGTCAGCTTGCAGTGGTTCGTGCAGATATCACAGGTTTCCTGGCGCACAGGGATATTTTTTTGCCACAGGCCAAACCCTCTGAATAAAGAGGCCTCCACCTGTTTCTCGTGGACCATCAGGGCGACGCCTAGAGCTCCGGTCAGATGACAATAGCGGGATACCTGGATGGGCTGATTGAGTTTCTGCTCGAATGCTGCGACAAGAGCTTTGTTTTTGGCCGTGGCCCCCTGAAAAAGAACACATCGACCAATCTGGGCCGCATTGGCCACTTTGGTAAGATAATTGTCTCTAACCGAGTGCAGGACCGCGGCTAGAATCTCGTTTTTTCGAAATCCACGGGCAAAAAAATAATTGATGTCCCGCTCCATGAAAACCGTACACCGGTCAGAGGTCACAGGGGAGGGCACCCCTTCGGCCTGAGCCGAGTATTCGGACAGGGGGCATCCCAGTTTCAACGCCTGCTCTTCGATAAAGCTGCCGGTCCCGGCGGCGCAGACCGTGTTCATGACCGATGCCGTGACCCGTCCGTTCCTGAGCAGGGTGAATTTGGCATCCTGCCCCCCTATTTCAATGATGGTATCGACATCCGGATTCAGGCGGCAGGCGGCCGTTGCATGGGCCGTAATTTCATCCGGCTCGATATCCGCACCGATGATTCGTCCGGCCAGTCTTCGACCCGAACCTGTGGTGCCGCATCCTCTGATGTCCATGGAAATACCGTACGCATTGAAAAACGTCTCGCAGACCTTGAAAATTTTTTGTATGGCCATTACGGGCCTAGATGCGGTCCGGGTGTAGAACCCTACGACAGGGGTCCCGCTCGGATCGGTCAGGATCGCTTTGGTGCTCGTCGATCCGACATCCAGCCCCAGATACCCCGAGTCTATGGATAGTGACGTCGGATCGTCATATATATCCACTTCGACTCCATCTTCCACATAGGTGGAAAAGCATTTGAAATCAGGGTATTGTGACAGTTTGAGGGCCAGCGGCGGATACATCAGATGGTCTTTTTGGGCCACATCCGTGAAAATTTTCGTTGGCGACGAAATCGTTTTTTCTTTGACATTTTGTCCGGTCAAAAGATCATCCATCAGACAGATGGCCGCTCCCACTGCGCCATATTCGCTTGAGTGGGAATCAATGATGAAACCGCATTCGGTAACGGCTTCAAGGTGCTTCCGGACGGCCGGATTCCTTGCCACACCACCGCAGAATACAATTTTTTGTCCCACATGGCTGAATTTAAAAAGGGTGTTGGCGATATTTTTAGCCAGGCCAAGACAGAGGCCGTCACAGATCTGTTCAAGGCTGTACCCTTCCTGCTGCGCATGGATCAGATCGGTTTTGGCAAAGACGGCGCATCGAGTCGCGATCTCCGGGATATCACGGTTGTTGTGAAGGGCTTTCTGACTGAGTTCTGCAGACCCTCCCGCAAGATTCAGCCGGCGGGCCTGTTGATCCAGAAAACTGCCGGTCCCGGCGGCACACGAGGTATTGTGCTTGGCTCCCGCATAGCGCTGATTGTCATCAAAACGGCTCAATGAAAACCGCTCTCCTCCGATGTGCAAAAGAGCGTCAAAATCCTTATGAAAAAAACGGGCCGCCCGGATGAGGGTCAGCTGATCATCATAGAATTTATGGGCGTCTATAGTGGCCGGAGACCCGTCGGTAGCTGCGATATAGGATACGGCAGACATATCCACATCCGCCAGCAATCGACAAAGGCAGTCACGGATTTCTCCGTGATGGGGCCGGCCGGCTGAATATAAAATTTCATCTTTTTGTGTCAATACCGCGACATGAATGGACACGGACCCGACATCGATCCCGAGAATGCAAGCGGACGGTTTCATCATTAGATTTTTTCCTTAATGTGGTTCCAGAATTCCAAAACCCCTTTGTACCACCCATCCATGAAAATCGATAGACCGTTCGGCTGATCAGGGGACGGACAGTTTCGGTTGAAATAGTCTTTCATCTCAGCATCGACAGCCAGCTGATACGTATTTTCGCAGTTCAATACGTGTAACAGTTCAGTATAGTGGGCCAGTCTAGCCCATCGGAGCCCTTCCGTCCAACCCAGGTGAAAATATTTTTTTTCCCAGCTCTGTTTTTCCAGTTTCAAACGGTTGATAATGTCCGCCATGTCGAAATCTTCAGCCACCCGTTTTTGGAATTCCTCTTTTTTTTGTATGGCTTCCGTCAACGCATCCTGAAAAAGTCTGGAAAGATTGAAGCTGGAACGCCAGTCCGCCAGTTTTTCATAAAGCAGATCCGGGATGCTGAGTGTGATTTTCTGACTCATTTGATATCCTCCTGATCGGTTCTGGAGCTGATCGGTTTTCAAATTTATACGTATCGGTTTGTTGTATGCGTGTCAACAGATATCTTTACGAATTTTATCCAAAGGGCAAAAAATCAGACCTTCTCAAGGTTCTATGACTTGAATAATCTGTGATTTGAAGATATAGTCCACGATCATGCTCGCACAATTTTTTGAAAAAACCGGTCTGTCCACGATCAAATGGGTCCATTCCTGCGGCCGGATAGTCGTGTTTCTTGTCATCGGCGCTTTTCACATATTTACCCGTCCGTTTCAGCCCTCAAAGATCGTTGACCATGTGTGGTTTATCGGCGCTAAATCCGTTTTCGTCATAGTTCTGACCGGGCTTTTCACCGGTATGGTTCTGGGCCTTCAGGGATATTACTCACTGGTTAAATTCGGCTCTGAAGCAGCGCTGGGAGCGGCCGTGGCCCTGACATTGATCTGCGAACTGGGACCGGTATTCACGGCCATCATGATCACGGCGCGCGCCGGTTCCGCAATGGCCGCGGAGATTGGTGTCATGCGCATATCCGAACAGATCGATGCTCTCCAGACCATGCACATTCACCCGATCCGGTTTCTGTTCTCTCCCCGACTCCTTGCCGCCGTCATCAGTTTTCCTCTGCTTACGGCCCTGTTCGACATCATCGGCATCCTTGGCGGTTACCTGACCGGATCCGTTCTTCTGGGCATCAACAAGAACGTGTATATGGACACGGTGATCAAAAGTGTGGACATGGCTGATATCAACGGCGGGTTTTACAAGGCTCTGGCTTTTTCGGTGGTGGTCACGACCATCTGCTGTTATCGCGGATACTATACCCATTTGTTCGGCGGATTCGGTGCCAAAGGCGTCAGCCTGTCCACCACCAACGCCGTGGTTCAATCCTGTGTGTTTATTCTGATTGTGGATTACATCATTACCTCCATTCTTGTATGATCATGACCCGACCTTTTATCCAGTTGATTGATATTCAGAAAAGCTTTGGCAATCAGGATGTGCTCAAAGGGGTGAATTTGTCCATTTACGGCGGTGAAATCACCACCATCATCGGAAAGAGCGGGACCGGCAAATCAGTTCTGCTCAAGCACATCATCGGCTTGATCCATCCGGATTCCGGTCAGATTCTCATAAACGGTGAATCGCTCCATGAACTTCCCCCCGATAAAATACGGGAGTTCCGGAAAGAACTGAGTTATATGTTCCAGGATAATGCACTGTTTGACTCCATGACCATATTTGAGAACATTGCGTTGCCCTTGACGGAAGACCGGCATTTCCCCACGAAAAAAATCCGGAGCAGGGTTGCGAACCACATGCGGGAACTGGGTCTCATCGGATCTGAAGACAAATATCCGGCTCAGCTTTCCGGCGGTATGCGAAAGCGGGTGGCCCTTGCCAGGGCTTTGATCACCAATCCGCGGGTTGTGCTGTTTGACGAGCCCACCACCGGCCTGGACCCTATTCTGAAAAAAAACGTTCATTCCATGATCCGTGAATACCGGAAAAAATTCGATTTTACAGCCGTGATCGTAAGTCATGACATACCTGATATATTCACCATTTCCCATCGGATCGCCTTGCTGTACAATGGCGTGATCCGGTGGGAAGGTTCCAGCCGGTCAATAGACGAAACTGGAAATGATATTTTAAGCGCATTTATAAAAGGTGAAGACTTTCAGGAACAATAAGGGTTGAAAAAGGAAAAACATGAACAAACGAAAAATAGAATTTTATGTCGGGATGTTTGTGGTCGCAGGCCTGATCTGCTGCATCTATCTTTTTGTGGTTCTGGGAGAAATCAATTTCCTGAAAGGACGGCGATACCCTGTTTACGGCTTCTTTACTTCGGTTTCCGGGCTGAAAAAAGGCGCCCAGGTGGAAATGGCGGGGGTCGAAATAGGAATTGTTTCAAATATCGCCATTGATAAGGAACGACTGCAGGCCAGGGTTGAATTCCGAATCAATGAGGGTATGCAATTGTCCGAAGACGTTATCGCATCCGTGAAAACAGCCGGTATCATCGGGCAGAAATACATCGACATCGCGCCCGGCGGTTCGGATATCATGCTGGAACCGGGTCAGGAAATCCATCACACGGAATCGTCAATGGATCTTGAATCGCTGGTCCGAAAATTCATATTTGACAAAGACACCCATTAGTCTGTCTTTTGGAAGGCTAAAACATCAATCAGAGGAAATCAAATATATCATGGGAAAAACCTTTTCAGTCTTACTAATAACGGTTTTGGTCTGTCTTCCGTTCCCCTGCGTAGACCTTGACGCACAAGAGATCCGGCATCAGATCCGATCAACCTCGGATTCATCTGCCGAAACGATGGATTCTTGGACGAACGAGGACTTTTTCGAAGATGAATACGATGACCCTGCCCGGATTTCATCCATTGCAGACCCCCTGTATTACTTCAATTATTCGATGTACACCTTCAATGACAAACTCTATTATGCCTTCCTGAAACCCGTTGCCACCGGTTATAAATATGTTGTCCCCCAGCCCGCACGAAAAGGGATCAGCCATTTTTTCCACAATCTGGTGTTTCCCATTCGCTTTGTGAACAATCTTCTTCAGGGCAGATTGAAAGACGCGGGAACAGAAATCCAGATATTCATCATCAATTCCACCATCGGTTGCCTGGGATTCGTGCAGGTAGCCCAGGATTATTATGGATTGACGACATCCGATGAAGATCTGGGACAGACATTGGGATCCTACCATGTCGGCAACGGCTTTTATCTGGTTCTGCCTGTTTTCGGCCCTTCCACTCTGAGAGACACTCTGGGGCGGGTCGGGGATTTATTTCTGAACCCCTTGAGTTATGTGGATCCCTGGGAGGTTGCTACAGGTGCCAGAGTCTGCGACACGATCAATGAAACCTCTTTCCGACTGGGAGAGTATGAGGCAATGAAAGCGGCTGCTCTGGATCCCTATGTGGCTGTCAGAAACGCCTATATTCAGCATCGCGGTCAAAAAATAAAAGAGTAGGTAAATTCAAATATCGAACAGATCAGGGCGCCGATGGGGAAGAAAATACCGCATGGGATGAGATCGAAACGAAGTCAGGATATCAAGATCCATATGAACCAAATGGACCTTTTCGCAATCGTCCGTGGATTGATAGATCATATTTCCATCAGGACCGATCAGAAGCCCTACACCGGGAAACCGTAATCCTTTGTCATTATCTCCCGTCTGGTTCAAGGCGGCGATGAACAATCCGTTATCGAAAGCCCTTGCCCTGAGATGGCGAACCCATGATTCCGCCTTTTGCTGTGCGCTTCCCCTTGGCGAAGCATGGGGAATCAAAATCGCGTCCGCACCTTTCAAGGCCATGGCAAGGGAAAGCTCCGGGAAATGGGCATCGTAACATAATTGAATACCGAAAATCAGCCCATGGCTTTCAAATACAACTATGTTGTCGCCGGCCTTAAAATAGGTTTTTTCAAAAGGAGAAATATGGATTTTCCTGTATTGTCCCCATTGGCGGTCCGGTTTAAACACCAGATGGGTGGCATAGACAGATCCCTCCGGACTTTTTTCCGCCAAGCCGACCATAAGGGTGATCCCGAAACCGACTGCGGTTTCGGACATGATTGATATCAATTCCGGTGTGACCGGTCTGGCAATATGCAAGATATCTTCTCCGGCCACATAACCGGTCAGGTTCATTTCCGGGAATACAACGATATCCGACTTGTTCCGGACGGATTGGGAAATGAAATCAAGTGTTGATTCAAGATTGTGATCGAAACACCCGGCCGGGCAGTTTTGAACCACCAGAGCAACGGTAGCGGGTTTCATACTTTGAAATTGGCGCTGATCTTAAACACCTTTGTGGCCGGCAAATTCAATATGGGTTCAACTGAGGTGATCCGGCTGATTTCCTTTAAACTGTCCTCTATTGTTTTCTTTGAAGGCGCAATGAAGGTGAACCATATGTTGAAAAGATGTTCACGCTGATAATTGTGGGTAACCCCGGGATAGGCATTAACAATCCGCGTAAAGAGCTGGATCTTGTCTTGCGGCACTTTTGCCGCGCAAAGCGTTGAATGATAACCAAGCTTGTCCGGGCTGAAATTGCCACCGATCCTGCGGATCAGCATGTTTTTTTTTAACTCCCGGATCCTTTGGATGACTTCATCTTCCGAAAGCCCAAGTTTTTGGGCAATGGCCTCAAATGGCCTTGCAGTGACGGGAAAATCCGTCTGGATGGTGTTCAGTATCAGTCTGTCGATGGGATGAATATCCGGCATCAGCGATCTCCCCTGGATGCTGGGTGTGATTGAAAAGGCCCTGCATCAGGGGATGCAGGGCCTTAAAAATGCAACAAACGTATCAAATGCGCGTGCGCGGATTAATTACACACATCCGGTTGGTTTGGGAAGGCCGGCCATTTTACAGGCGCCTTTTCCTGGTCCTGACGGAAACAACTCATAAATGTGTTTCAGTTTGAACTTGGTCAGCTTGGACAGAACACGTACCATGGGGGCGATACCGTTTTTCTCATAGTAATCCTGAAGCACTTTGACCAAAGTCCAGTGCTCTTCGGTCATTTCTTCAATTCCTTCTTGTGTTTTGACATATTCAACCCACTCGTCACAATAAGTGTTGTAATCAAGAAGGAATCCATCTTCATCTATTTCGAAAGATTTCCCGTTAAACTCAACTGTTGCCATTTAAAATTTCCTCCTGTAAGTAGTTTTTTCCTATCATTTTAAGACATATTAAGACATCCTGTCTTAGCTTCAATAATTGAAGACCTAACATATCGTAAGAAACCAAGGGTGTCAATATAAAATGAACCCTGATTAATATTCTTTAGGAGTCCGGTTCAACTGTTCAAGCGTAAATACAGGTCCATCCTTGCATACCAGTTCTTTTCCGATATTGCAACGGCCGCACATTCCGATTCCGCATTTCATACGGTTCTCCAGGGACATGATGATCTGATGCTCCCCGTAGCCGAGCTTTGTCAACGCAGGCTGGGTGAATTTGATCATAATGGGCGGACCGCATACAATGGCATAGGTGCCGTCATCGGCTCTGGGAGCGTTTTGCTCCACAATTTGAGGGACAAAACCCTTGTGGTATTTCCAGTTGGGATCGTCGGTGCCGTCTACGGTGATGTGCATATTGATGTCATCGCGTTTTTCCCATTCATAGAGTTCTTCCCGGTACAACAGCATACCCGGCGATCTGGCACCGTAAACCACGTCGATATTCTTGAATTTTTTACGGTTGACCGGATCCAGCATATAAACAATGGACGAGCGCAAAGTGGTAAACGCGAACCCACCGCCTATGATAACCACGTTTTTATTTTCCAGTTTATCCCAGGGATACCAGTTGCCCAGCGGCCCCCGGATACCCATGACATCTCCGACTTTCATATTATGAAGATGGGATGTGACCACGCCGGTTCGAAATACCGTAAATTTTACGAACCCTTTTTCCACGGGAGAAGAAGCGATCCCAATGGGAATTTCTCCTATGCCGGGTATGGAAAGTTCAGCGAACTGGCCCGCCTGATAGGAAAATTTGTTTTCGTCCTCCGGATTCAGGAAAACGAATTTGAAAGTCTTTAAAGATTTATCTTCAGTTGCAATTTCAATATCATCAATGCGAACTGGATAAGGCAGATAGGGATTTTCCATGTTTCCTCCTGTGTTCGCTAGTCTTTTTTCTCGTATGCATTCATGATGTGACACACTTCACGGATGTCGATATTGACCGGGCAGCTCTTGACACAACGGCCGCAACCGACACACATGATCCCTTGATCGTATTTGTCCGGAAAATATTTGAGTTTATGCATGAAGCGCTGACGGACCCGCTGGGTTTTGGTATCCCTCGGGTTGTGGCCGGAAGCGTGTTTTGTGAACAGGGGCGACATACAGGTGTCCCAGTTTCTGTAACGGGCGGCTATATTTCGCTTGCTTTCATCCTGGATGTCGAAACACCAGCAGGTCGGACAGACAAAGGTGCAGGTGCCGCAATTAATGCAGGAGAAAGCAATGTCATCCCAGAACGGGGCTTCATAGAGATCCAGAATGGTCTGGTCTTTCAGCCGGTCCGTACTGATCCGGGAAACAATATTTTTCTCCGCCTCTTTTCTCAGGACATCCATCAGAATCCCGCTTTCTTTTTCCTCGGCGGCCCGATCGAATCCGCAGGCGTTTATGAAAGCCTCTCCCTTGTCCGTCAGAATCTTGGCCAGGTATGTGCTATCCATGTCGGCCAGCAGAACGTCCAGCCCGTCTTCCGAAAATGGGCCTGTGTTGACGGAAGTGGAAAAATCCAAAGGCCCGGGGTTGTTGATCCCCAATCCCACAAAGGTAGTGGCGTCATAGGCGTCGCACCAGTAAGGATCACGATAGTCCGGGGTGTCAAAATTCATTTTGACCAGTTCGACGGCTTTGGCGTCATAGGGACGGATACCGACAACGGCTCTGGGTGTCGGGTCAAAAGGGACCCTTTTCATGATATGATGGTCCGGTTGAGATTCATCGAGCGTGGTGGAAAGGATTTTTTCCGTCTGGGGAAACAAAACGGATTTGACGGACATGACACAATCTCCGGCATTCATGTCCGGCAGTTTGTCTTTGTCCAGTTCCCTGATAAAAAACCCGTTTTTATCTTCAACCGGGCCGAAAAGCCGATAGGATTCCCTGGCTTTTTCAATCCCCTGTGCCCAGTTTTTCTTATCAATCGTTATAAATTTCATCATCAACCCTTTTTGTTTTATTTGATAAAATCATTGGGATCATCGGGACGGAAGGCATCCAGGGGAGGCCGTGCGGTCAGGTCCAGCCCGGCTTCCCAGCCGAACAGATCCAGAGCGTCCTTATTGAGTTTCCGGGTAAAGTCCCTGACATTGATGTTCATGGGGCATGCCTCGACACAGGCCCCGCAGTCCGTGCACCTTCCGGCGCAATGAAATGCCCGGAGAAAATGAAAGGTATCAACATCGGTTTTGTTCTGCCCTTTTCCCACCCATTGCGGTCCGGATTCATCCACGAAACAGGTTGGACAGTAGCAGATGGGACAGGCGTTCCGGCAGGCATAGCATCGGATGCAGTTTTTCGTCAGATCCTGGAAATATTGCCAACGTTCCTGGGAATTCATAGCCGCAATTCTCTCGACGTCCGGGTAGGGTTGGTCAAGGGTTTGTTCCTGGACCGGGTCCCCCGCCATGACATCGGAAAGGACAGGGTTTCTGTGCAGACAGAGTCGGCAATTCTCCCTCAGATAGTCTGATTTATTGATCTGTTTTTTGTCTGAGGCGGACTCCACGATAAGCTGATCACCGTCTTCGGTGAAAAAGCGGATCTCATCCTGGAACAGGGAGCGGATTTTCGCCTTGTCGATCATTCCCTTGCACGGGACCCCGATGATGTAAATCTGATCCCTTTTAACCTGATTTTCCACTATATGGGTCACAATGTTTCTCGAGTCACAGCCTTTGGCAACGACGGCTGTTTTCCCTTTCTGCTGTCTGATGAAATTGGCGAGATTGAGTCCGCATGTTGAATTAAACACCAGCTTGTCCACATCATTTTCCGATTTGACGGTAATGGGACGGGTTGCCATGGGAATGGTTCCATTGGAGAAACCGATCACCTGATCCACTTTTTTTTCTTTCAGCAGATCCAGAGCGATCTCTCTGATTTTTGCTGTACAGGTATCCATAGATCAACCTTTATTTAATTATAGTCTTTTACAAGTTTCTGATTGGGCCCGAGTGCCCGGACTTTTTCCGAAATTTCCTTGACCACGTCCACGAATTTGGTGGCTTCGGCAGAGGAAATCCAGGAAAAATGAATTCTGTCCCTTTCGATTCCCATGTGTTCGAGCAGATTTCCCATGAGGGCGAATTTTCTTCTTGCGTAATAATTACCATCCAGGTAATGACATTCTCCCGGATGTCACCCCGACACCCAGACCGCATCAGCGCCTTCCCTGAATGCCGACAGAACGAATTTGGGGCTCATCCGGCCGGAGCAGGGAATTCGAATCACCCGGATGTCGGCAGGGTATTCCATTCTGCTGACACCCGCGAGGTCTGCTGCGCCATAGCTGCACCAGTTGCAAAGAAAGCTGACGATTTTAATATGTTGATCACTCATTGTCATATATCTCCTTTAAACCACTTCACCTAAAGCAAAGATCTGTGAAAAAATCTGATGGGTATCAAAGCCTTTGAGGTGCAAAGCGCCGGACCGGCATGAAGCCACGCAGAGCCCGCATCCTTTGCAGAGGACAGGGTTGATTTCCGCTTTCCCGGCAAACCGGCCTTCGGTTGCGAACCTGGGTGCCGAATATGGACAGATGGCTACACAGACCCCGCATTGGCTGCATTTCATGACATCCACGCCGGCGATGGTGCCGCTGGTGAACAGATTGTCTTTTTTGGCCAGAAGGGTAAGTGCCCTCGAAGCCGAAGCCCTTCCCTGGGTGATGGCTTCATTGATGGGTTTGGGGTAATGACCGGAGCCGCAGACAAACACACCGCTGGTGGCAAATTCAGCCGGACCGAGCTTGGCGTGTTTTTCGACAAAGAAACCCTCGTCATTCAAGGGAACTTTGAAGAAATTGGCCAGTTTCTCATCTTTTCTGGGTACAATGGCGGTGGCAAGGGTCAACAGATCCGCTTCGATTTCAACCGGCTGATGGAGTACATGGTCCATGACATCGATCATCAACCGTTTGTCTTCAATACGGACCCGAGGTTTGTGTTCCAGGTCGTAGCGGACGAAGATGACGCCCATCTCTCTGGCTTTTTTGTATAAAAGTTCCCTCTCGCCGTAGGTTCGGATGTCTCTGTAGAGAATGAAGACATTCATGTCCGGTTTTCGTTTTTTGAGCTCAATGGCGTTGTCCACGGAATGGGTGCAGCAAACCCTTGAACAGTAAGGGCGATCCGGCTGCCTGGAGCCGACACACTGGATGAAGACGGCTGTGTTCGCATCGTCCAGCCGGGTGTCGTTTTCCTTGAACAGTCGGTCCAGATCCAGAGATGTCATGATGCGGTCATCCCTGCCGTATTCATATTCAGTGGGAACAAGGCCCTTGGCGCCGGTTGCCAGTACGGCGATCCCGTAGTCCAGCTCGAATGTTCGACCTTCGGTTGCCAGGGTGGACTTGAAATTGCCGACAAAGCCGTCAACGCTTTCCAGAGTGGTGTTGCAGTGAACCGTTATATTCTCGTTGGCTTCGATCTCCTGAATCAGGGCTTCGAGTTTTTCCGAGACGTTCTCACCTTGAGCTGTTTTATACAGTTTATGGGCCTCTCCGCCGAGCCGGTCTTTTTTCTCGATGATATGGGTTTTATACCCCTGGAGGGCAAGACTCCGGGCTGCCGTCATGCCGGCCAGTCCGCCGCCGACAACCATGATTGCGTCATTGACGTTGATTTTTTCCTCTTTCAGAGGTTCGGACAATGCCGCTTTTGCCACGGCCATCCGAACCAGGTCCTTGGCCTTTTCCGTTGCGATCTCCGGGTTGTTTTTGTGGACCCATGAATTGTGATTCCGGATATTGGTCATCTCAAACAGGTATTTATTTAAACCGGCATTGGCCAGGGTTTCCTGAAACAGGGGTTCATGGGTCTTCGGGGTACAAGCCGCCACGACGATCCGGTTGAGATTTTTTTCCTTTATATACTCGACCATTTTGTTCTGTGCGTCCTGGCTGCAGGCATACATGGCTTCATCGGCGAATTCGACAAAGGGCAGGGTCCTGGCGTATTCCGTCACCGCCGCGCAGTCCACCACGCCTTTGATATTGGAACCGCAGTCACAGATAAAGGCGCCGATGCGGGGCCGTTCGCCCACAACGTTGATTTCCGGTATTTTTTCCACGGTTTTGGTCAACGTGTCTCTTGCCGAACTCAGGGCGTCCCCGGCGGCGGACGCTGCAGCGCTGGCATCCAGAACGGATTCCGGGATATCTTTGGGATTGTTGAACACGCCCGACACATAGATTCCGTCTCTGGAGCTGTTCACGGGTTCAAAGGAGTCGGTTTTGCAGAAACCCGAAGGTGTGAGATCAATACCGAGTTTCCGGGCCAGGGCCTTTGTCTCTTCGGCGATTTCCAATCCCACCGACAAAACGATCATGTCATAGGTGTCATCGATGATCTCTCCTTGATCATCCACATACCGGATGTTCAGGTCATAGGTCTCCGGGTCTTCAGTGACTGAGTGGACCCTGGAGCGGATAAATCGGATACCGTGCTTATCCTGAGCGTTCTGATAATATTTTTCAAATTCCTTGCCCGGTGTCCGCATATCCATATAAAAGATGGCGCAATCCAGGTCTTTTCCGGCATGCTCTTTGGCGATCATGGCTTCCTTGACGGCATACATGCAGCAGACGGAAGAACAGTAGGGATTGTCACATCGGTTGATGTCCCGGGACCCCACGCATTGGAACCAGGCTATCTTTTTAGGATCTTTGCGTTTTTCCGCCAGAGCTTTGTCCGCCTTTTTTTTGGGATTGTGCGGCAGCTTGGGGAAAGTCGTGACATGGCCCATGGTGGGGCCGGTGGCCGAAAGAATCCGTTCAAATTCCATGGATGTGACCACATTGGCAAAACGGGCATATTGATAATTGTCAAATCTTGACGGATCAAAGGGTTTGAATCCGGGTGAGAAGATGATCGATCCGGCTTTCAGGGAAACAATCTCTTCTTTCTGGGTGTAATCAATGGCATGAGCCGGGCAGACTTCCTGGCAGGTTCCGCATTTGTCCTTGGTCAATTTCAGACAGACATCGGGATTGATCGCGTATTTCAACGGAACGGCCTGGGGGTATTCCACATAAATGGCCGTTCGTTGTTTCAGGCCCGCATTATAGGAGTCATCAAATTTGCCCGGGCATTTCTCAGCACAAGCACCGCATCCAACGCAGAGATTGACATCCACATATCGGGGTTTTTTCAATATTTCAACGGTGAAATTACCTTTTTCACCCTTGACATCCATTACTTCCGAAAGGGTCAGAAGTTCTATATTCAGGTGCCGGCCGACCTCGACCAGTGTGGGTGAGATAATTCACATGGCACAGTCATTGGTCGGAAAAGTCTTGTCCAGCTGGGCCATGACGCCGCCGATGGAAGGGCCTTTTTCAACCAGATAGACATAGTACCCGGAATTCGCAAGATCCAGTGCCGATAGCATGCCGGAAATTCCGCCGCCGATCACCACTACGGATCCGGTGGGTTGCTGACTCATATCTTAATCTCCTGTTTCTGTTGTACCATTACAATTTGGTCTGTTTGTGTCCAAAACGGTTTTCAAAGCTTATGTTTGCTTGCATAAAATATTATGTTATAAAGCCATCAAATAAAGCTTGTCAACAATTATCAGAGTCCGACAAAACATTCAATTATGAAGAAAATCATTGTTATCCTGGGGCCTACCGGGGTCGGGAAAACCTCTTTTGCGATACGGACGGCCCAGGCTTTCCGGGGGGAAATCATCGGTGCGGATTCCATGCAGGTTTATCGATATATGGACATCGGTACGGCCAAGCCGTCTCCTGAAGAAAGGATCCAAGTGCGGCATCATCTGATCGATTTCCTGGATCCTTCGGCGGATTTCGATGCCGGATCCTATGCCGCCCAAGCCCATCGGGCTATCGACGATATTCTGGAACGGGGCGGGGTGCCCATGGTGGTAGGCGGAACCGGGTTTTATATCAAGGCCCTGCTCTATGGATTGTGGCGGTCCGACCCCATATGTGAAAAAACTCTTGCAGGGTTGACAAAAGAACTTCGTGACGAGGGACCGGCGGTCCTTTACCGACGGTTGGGGGAATGCGATCCCATTGCGGCCCGACGGATTCATCCCAATGATGTGTTCAGGGTTCTTCGGGCTCTGGAAGTATTTCAGCGAACCGGGCGGAGCATTTCCTCTCATCAACAGAATCACCGATTCGAAGAACAACGGTATGAGAGTTTGAAAATAGGTCTTACCATGGACAGGCGGGCTTTATATGAACGGATTGACAAACGTGTGGATACGATGCTGGATCAAGGGCTTCTGAAAGAAGTCGTCTCTCTGGTGGAAAAAGGTTATTGCCTGGATCTCAAATCCATGCAATCCATCGGATATCGGCATATGGGTCTTTTCATCAGGCAACAGAGTGATTTTGAGGAGACTGTACGCCTTCTGAAACGAGACACGCGGCGATATGCAAAGCGCCAATTGACCTGGTTCAGAAAAGACCCCGACATTCTCTGGCTTCATCCGCTACAGATAGAAGAAGCGCAAAAGCGGATCAAAGAATTTTTGACATGATGGCTGTTTTTACATATAGTTCAATTTTTAAAATCTTATTTTTCCACCTAATAGTTTTTAAATGGTACAAATGACGATGAAATTCACATTTCGACAACCCGCATTCCGGATACTGCTTTTTGCGTGCGTAGTTCTGTTCTGCCTTTCATCCTGTTCAAAACGTCAGATCCAGAAAACCCAACTCCCCGGTGGAACAGACCGGAAACCGACAAGGACCGAAAAGCAGACCCGCGCCGATGAATTTTCCAAACCCTCCGTCATCCAGGCGCTTTCCAGGGAAGCCGAAGGTTTTTTTGCCCTGAAAAACTATAAAGATGCTCTGGCCGTCTATGATCGCCTGCTGTCAGAGGTCAAGTCCGACAAACAACCTGACATCCTGCTCAAAATCGAAGCGGTTCTGGCCCGGACACCCACCGCCGTGATTGAGGATCGTCTGGAATTGACCGATCAGCACATTCCGAAAGACCTGCTTTTGTATTATCTGGGTCTTAATTATGCCCTGGAAAACAAACCTGGATCATCCGGCAAAGCACTTGAGATGTTTTTGTCCGGATACCCCCAGCACGCCCGTGTGCCCGAGGCTGAAGACCTTCTTAAAACAGTCCGGCAATCGATGTTTCGCCGGGATATCATCGGCTGTCTGCTTCCCTTGACCGGAAAATATGCGGCGTTTGGTCAGAAAGCCTTGACCGGTATTCAGATGGCGGTTCAGGATTTGTCTGAAAAATTCGGAAAATCACTCAAAACAGTTGTTTTCGATACCCAGGCCGATCCCGGGAAAGCCGTGGAAGGGGTTCAATGGCTGTATGAGAAACATGCGGCCGCCATTATCGGTCCGTTACTGACGGAAATGGAGGCTGGACCGAAAGCGGAAGAGCTGAAGATTCCCATGATGGCACTGACTCAGAAAAGCGAGTTTCCATTGCTGGGTGACTATCTGTTTGCCAATTTCATAACCCCGGAAATGCAGGTGCAGGCACTGGGAAATTATCTTTTCGGGCGACAGGGGGTCCGAAAGGCGGCGGTTCTGTATCCGGACGAACGGTACGGGGACAGATACATGCGCCTTTTCTGCGATATGGTCCGTGAAATGGAAGGGGAAGTGGTTGCGACTGAATCCTACAGTGACAAAGAAACCGATTTCACACGCCCTATTCAGAAAATCATTTCCAGACTTTTGCCGCCGGACAAACCAGAAATTGGCCAATCAACGAATCAGGAATTCCTGGGCGGCCTGGAAGATTCAGGTCCGATTCCGCCCCCGGTCCTGTTTATCCCGGATTCACCCTCCCGGGCCGGGCTCATTCTGCCGCAACTCGTTTATTTTGATGCCAAAGGTCTTTATCTCGCGGGAACCAATTTATGGCACCATGACAGCTATCTGGAAGGGGCCAGGGGATATCATCAGATCACTGTGATTGCGGACGGCTTTTTTGAGGACAGCCGCAACCCGATCACCGCAGCTTTCGCCAGAAATTACGAAGTCCTCTTCAAGCAAAAACCCCGTTTTATGGAGGCCGTCGCCTATGACACCGCCTCCATTCTCTTCCTCACCGCCATGGATGACACGGTAAACTCAAGAGAAGATTTGAAAAACGCCTTAAAAAATGGTCGCGTGTACGATGGAGTAACCGGTCCCACCAGGTTTGATGAACGGGGTGTGGTTCATAGGCCGCTTTTTCTGATAACCGTTAAAAAAGGTCGGTTTGCGGAAATCAATCACTGAGATAGGCATCCTGACCGGTTGCCTCCAGCACGGACTGCCATAAACGATCATTGGGATTGAGGTGTTTTCGTTTCCCGGCGGATGCATCCATCGGAACGTGAACATAATGATTGTTCCAGAAACTGATCAACAGTTTTGTTTTTCCGGCCATGCCCGCGTGTACGGCATCCCTTCCGAGAAACCCGCAGAAAACACTGTCGTTTGCATTGGCCGGCAGGCTTCGGATAATATAGCTTGGGTCAATATATTTCAGTGAAATTGGAATATTTTTCTCTTTGAACCACTGGGTGATTTTGTCTTTCAGAAACAGCCCGATGTCCTGGAGGACGATGTTTCCAGATGGATCATACTGTTTTTCCACATCTTCGAAAAGGCTCTGACCGGCACCTTCGGCGACAATGACCACTGCATGTTTTCTTTGAATCAGCCTGTTTTCAAGGGCCTGCAGAAATCCACTTTTTCCGTTCAGACTGAAATCCACCTCCGGGATGAGCACGAAATTGGCATCCTGCTGAGCCAGGGCCGCCGTGGCCGCCAGAAAACCAGAATGCCGGCCCATGAGCTTGATGAGACCTATGCCGTAGGGATAGGCCTCGGCTTCGTTATGGGCTCCTTTGATGGCGAGCGTGGCAATGTCCACGGCCGTGTCAAACCCAAAAGAACGGGAAACCAGATAGATATCGTTGTCAATGGTTTTGGGGATGCCGATAACGGATATTTTCAGATTTCGCTTTTCAATTTCTTCACAGATTTTTTTGGAGGCCATGAGGGTGCCGTCTCCGCCCACCATGAACAGGATACCGATATTCATTCGCTCCAGGCAGTCCACAATGGTACCGATATCCTGGGTACCCCTCGAAGATCCCAGAATGGAACCGCCTTTGTTCTGAATCCCGGCGACCGTTTCCGGATTCAGTGTAAGCATGTCGTGTTCGTAATCGGGTATGAACCCTTGAAGTCCATGCCGGATGCCGTAAATGGATTTGACGTGATATATGTGGTACAGTTCGAGAACAATGGATCGAATGATGTCGTTCAGTCCCGGGCACAGGCCCCCGCAGGTGGCGATGGCGCATTTGAGCTTACTGGGGTCGAAATAGATCTTTTCTCTGGGGCCGGCCTGGTCAAAACTGATCATCCCGCCGGCCTTGCCTTCCATCGCTTCAAAGCGATCAAGCTGGACATCCACAATGATTCTTTCCCTGTCCGACACAAAAAGTTTTTCCGAAGCACCGGGGATTGCCCGGCGCTTCAAAGGCGAGAGGATTTTGGCCTCGCCGAGAGTGGGTATGTCGGTGTTGAAATCAAAATGATTCATTGGACGCCTCCATTAAATTGAAATGACCCTTTCCCGAGGATATCGTGCAAATGCAGAAGACCTTGAAGACGATTGTCGGCATCCACAACGGGAAGAACGGTGATCTGATGTTTTTCCATTAAGTTCAGCGCGTCATACAAAAAGGAATTCGGATGCAGGCAATGGGGAGCAGGGGTCATGAAGTGGTCGACGGGCGGGGTGATCAGATCGGTCCGGCGGTTGGCTATGAAATGCCGGATATCGCCGTCGGTCATGATGCCCTTGAGTTTTTTGTCTGTATCCAGAACCAGCACCGCCCCCAGCCGGATCCGGTCCATTTCCTGAACGGCATCCCCCATGGAGGTGCCTTCCATTACCCACGGGGCCTCAGATGCATCGGACATGATTTCGCCGACACGGCAGGACAGGCGCTGGCCCAGTGCCCCGCCGGGATGGGATTTCATGAAATCGGCTTTTTTGAATTGTTTTTTTGTAATCAGAACCACGGCCAAGGCGTCTCCCATGGCCAATTGGGCTGTTGTACTGGCCGTGGGCGCCATATTGAAGGGGCAGGCTTCTTTTTCAACCCCTGTGTCGATAACGATATCGCAGAGTCTGGCCATGGTGGAGTGAATATTGCCGGTAAAACCGGCCAGTTTGCATCCCATGGATTTGATCAGGGGCAGGAGCTGAATCAGCTCCGTGGTTTCCCCGCTGTTGGATATGGCAAGAAAGAGGTCATTACCGGAGACCATGCCCAAGTCTCCGTGAAGGGCCTCCACCGGATGCAGGAAAATCGCATGGGTTCCCGTGCTGAGAAGGGTGGCGGCAATTTTTTTTCCGATAAGCCCTGATTTTCCGATTCCCGAGACGATGACCCGGCCGGAAGATTGCAGGATACAGGTAACCAGTTCTTCAAAAGACCCGTTGATTTTACCGGACAGCCTTGAAATGCCGTCCGCCTCTATTTTTAAAACTTCCCTGGCTTTGTCTATGATCATGATGTGTCGTTTTGATCCTGAAAAAATTATTCTCCGATATACATGTCCGAAATTGTCCGACTATATATACATGACTCCTTTCTTTTTTCCCATAAAAAATTTTTATGAAATTACGGTCGGATCAAATATTGACAATATTCTGTCGCTGTGATACTTGATTCAGGTTTATATTTTTGAGGTTTGTACGCAGTTTTCAAGGTGCGGAACAATCCATATTGTTTTGAAAATTTTTGAAATCCATTAACGACAGGATACCGATTATGATCTGTACAACAGTGAGAGAAGGCGATGAGTGTGTATTCATGACATCCAAGGGATGCAGTTTCAATGAAGGCGCATGCCTGCCCATCATTGAGGAGTGCTCCGGATGTCAGAGGGCCAGACAGTATGAAACCGGCATGTATTGCATTGCCGCACCAGACCCTTCCTTGAAGTGGAAAAACGGAATCTGCAATATGGCCACCCATGTGAAAGTGGCCGAAGCGACCAAAAAACAGAAACTCAACCCGATCAAGGCCTCCAAGAGAAGATAATCCCTGCCTGCTATTTTGGTTGTATTCTACTGAAACTCTGTGGTTTTATCCGGAAAGCCGCAGAGTTTTTTATCAACCCCCCGTTGGTTTTTGAATCGGACTTATGAACCCCATTGCTCTTGAGCTCAATGACATTATCAGACGTTCGGCTCCCTGTGTTTTTGAAATGCTGTCCGATATGGGGAAAGCCCTGTTTTTTCCGAAAGGCATTCTGACCCAGAGCGCGGAAGCCAGGCAAAAGGCATACAAAATCAATGCCACCATAGGTATCGCACGTGAAAAAAATCGTGTTCTGGGCCTGCCGTCCATCACCCGATACATTCAGGGAATCGATCCGGAGGCCTACCTCCCCTATGCTCCGTCTTTCGGCATTCCGGAACTCCGGAACCGATGGAAAACTGAAATTTTCAGAAAAAACCCATTGCTTGGCGAATCTATAACAAGCCTTCCGGTTGTTACGTCCGGCATTACCCATGCTCTGAGTCTTTTCGCAGATCTGTGGGTGGATAAAAACGACGTGATCGTTCTGCCGGACATGTTCTGGGGTAATTACGCTCTTGCCTTCGGCGTGAAAAACAATGCCCGCCTGGTGCACTACCCCGCTTATGACGACCGGCTGACCCGGTTCAACATGGAAGCCTTTGAAAAAGTGATCCGAGAACAGGCCGGATTGAACTCCAAAATCATTACCATCCTTAATTTTCCTCATAACCCCACGGGTTATTCTCTGAACCGGGAGGAAGCCGAGCGGATGGCCGGAATCCTCGTCGATGTGGCCCGGCAGGGCACCAATGTGGTGGTGGGGTGTGACGACGCATATTTCGGACTGTTTTTTGACGACGAAACCTTCAAGGAATCATTGTTCGGCCTTTTGGCCGGCGCCGATCCGCGGCTTGTGGCCGTAAAGCTGGACGGAGCCACAAAGGAAGACTATGTCTGGGGATTCAGAATCGGGTTTCTGACCTACGGTATCCCGTCTGATGACGACCGGGTGTACGAGGCCCTGGAAAAAAAGACGGCCGGATGCATCAGGGCCACCATCTCCAACGCCTCCCATCTCAGTCAGACCCTGGTATTGAAATCCATGTCGGATGAGCGGTATGATGCCCATAAACGGGAAAAATTCGAGATCCTGAAATCCCGGGTCGGCAAAGTCCGGTCGATCTTGAAAAAATCGGATTATCGGGACGCTTTCGATGTCTATCCGTTCAATTCCGGCTACTTCATGTGTATCCGTCTGAAAGACGTGCCGGCCGAAACATTGCGGCTCCACCTTCTGGAACATTACGGAACCGGACTCATTGCCCTGGGAGAAAACAATATACGAATCGCTTTTTCCTGTCTTGAGCCGGGTGACGTTGAAATCCTGTTTGATACCATTCTGAGCGGTGTCCGGGACTTGAGAAAGGCCTGAAATCGTGCGTATCAGAACCAGAGTCCCCTCGGGAGAAATGAAACTGGCCGGGAAATGGCTGTTTCGGTTCGTTCTCATCGGGGTTGTGGCCGGTCTGGGCGCCATCGTTTTTCATTATCTGTGCGGCCTGGGCATGCATTATTTTCTGGACCTGATGGCTGGTTACCGCCCGGATTCACCGGCCGGGGAACATTTACTGCTACCGCACACCGACACTCCGTTCAATCGCTGGATGCTGTTGATTCTGCCGGCCCTGGGCGGCGTTGTCAGCGGGTGGATTGTGTATACCTTCGCCCCTGAAGCCGAAGGGCACGGAACAGACGCGGCCATCGACGCCTACCATAACAAAGGCGGGGTTATCCGGGGCCGAATTCCATTCGTTAAAACCATCGCATCCACCATTACCCTGACCACAGGCGGATCAGGCGGCAGAGAAGGCCCCATCGCCCAGATCGGCGCAGGGTTCGGATCTTTTTTGGCAGGCCGTTTCAAGCTGTCCCAGCGGGAACGCCGGATCATGATGGCAGCGGGCATCGGGGCCGGAGTCGGCAGTATTTTCAGGGCTCCGCTGGCCGGGGCCTTGTTTGCGGCCGAAGTGCTGTATCGGGATCCGGATTTTGAATCCGAGGTCATTATCCCGGCCGGAATTTCATCCGTGGTGGCCTACTGTACATTCTGTCTGGTATTCGGGTGGGGTTCCTTGTTTGATTCCCCGGCCTTGAAATTCCAGAATCCCCTGGAACTGGGCCCCTATGTGGTTTTGTCAGGGGTTCTGGTGTTGACCGGGGTTCTTTACATCAAAGTTTTTTACGGCGTGATCCGTGTGTTCAAAAAGCTTTCCATGCCGAATTTTCTCAAACCGGCTTTGGGAGGGTTGATGACCGGAATAATAGGTTTTTTTCTTCCTTATACCCTTGCTTTCGGTTATGGCTATATTCAGAAAGCCCTGTTCAATGAGTTGGCCATTTCGACCTTGCTCCTGCTGGCCGTCGGGAAAATTTTCACAACCGCATTTTCCATTGGTTCCGGTGGAAGCGGAGGGGTCTTCGGACCTTCCATCGTCATTGGCGGGGCCATGGGCGGGGCCGTGGGAAAAATCTTCAATCTGCTTGTCCCATCCATAGTAACCCATCCGGGCAGTTTTGTGATTGTGGGCATGGCCGGTTTTTTCGCGGCCGTTTCCAACACGCCGATTTCCACCATCATTTTCATCAGTGAAATTACCAATTCCTATCATCTGCTCCTGCCCAGTCTTCTGGTGTGTTCCCTCTGCTTTCTGTTGAGTCGGAGATGGACCATTTTCAAAAACCAGGTGAAATCCCGGATCGATTCTCCGGCCCACGCAGGCGAATTCATGATGGACATCCTTCAGACCATCAAGGTCGGCAATCTGGGACATTTGGTCAAAGATGTCCTCCGCGTCAATGAAGATCTTCCTTTCAGCGAATTCAAACAATTGTTCACCCAAACCAAACAGCATTATTTCCCCGTGATCAATCGCCGTGGAAAATTCTGCGGGATATTTTCGTCCACCGATATCAGAGAGGTCATTTTTACCGGCCATATCGAAGATCTGGTGGTGATGAAGGATATCATGGTGTCGGATCTGATTTTTACCACGCCTTCCGAGGATCTGAACACGGTTCTGCTGAAACTGACTCGGAAAAACATCGACGCTCTGCCGGTAGTCGATGAAAAGGACCCGGGCCATCTCATCGGCATGATCTACCGGCGGGATATCATCGCTTATTACAATCAGCATATCCGCAGCATCAAAGATCAGGGATAGAACACCTCTTTGAGGAAAAGGCCGTGGGGCGGGGCGGTCGGGCCGGCCCTGCGTCTGTCTTTTGCTTCAAGAATATCCATGAAATCCTGGACCGAAGTTTTTTTCAATCCCACCTGGACCATGGTGCCCACCAGATTTCGAACCATGTATTTCAAAAAACCCGTGGCCCGGATTTTGAAAACCAGCCGGTCATCGTCCAGGGGATCAATCCGGGAAAAAATCACCTGTCTTACGGTGGAAGACCGGGGGCTGCCGGTGTTTTCAAAGGATCTGAAATCATGAACGCCCTGGATTGCTCGACAACACTGGTTCATCGGCTCCAGATCCAGGGGACGGGGGATGTGCCATTGAAAATTCCGGTCCAAAGCGCACGGGTCTTCACGGTTCAGGATATAATAATGATATTCTTTAGACAGGGTATGATACTGGGAGTGAAATGTCTGATCCATAAGTCGGCATTCCCGGATCACGATGGGGTCCTGAATCATGCGGTTCAAGGATTTTTTCAGTTTGAACGGATCCATGTCCGTATGGGCCAGGAAATTGGCTGTCTGTCCCATAGCATGCACCCCGGCATCGGTGCGGCCGGAGCCTGTGATCCGAATATCCTGATTCAGAATCCGGCTCAAAACCCTCTCCAGCTCTCCCTGTATTGTTTTCCGATTTTTCTGTCGCTGCCAGCCGGAAAAACAAGTGCCGTCATATTCCACTATGATCTTGAAATTACGGATCATGTCGACTCAATGTGTTGAGACAACTTCTGATTGGCGTGCAGGAGGGACATGGACAAACGGCCGGCCGGAATAGTGCCGAGGATTCGGGTATATTTTTGAAACAGCTGTTTGTAAGCCAAGGCAATGGCCGGTCTCAGATCCAATCCCTTTTTGCTGGGGGTGATAAATGCATATTTGCCCTGGGACTTTCGGTGAACCAGTCTTTTCTGTTCCAGGGAGTCAATGAACCGCGTTATGGTGGAAGGGGTCAGGTTCAGCAACCGACTGAGCTGTTTGGGGCTGATTCCGGGGCAGTCATACAGGACCAGCATCACGGATGCGTGGGCTGGAGACAAATGAAGGGGCTTGAATTCTCTTTCCGCCAGCCGGAGCAGGGTTCTCGAAAGGGCGCCGACATTGAAGAACAGGCAGGCTTCAAGCATGTTCTCAAGGGGGTCTGCAACAGGGTCCATGGTTTCCTTGTCTGAAGTCAGGTTGCACATACAATTATTATGACGGTCTGATTGTGTCAAGCCGAAAAATCAAACACATATTTTCGATATGTAAGGAAAGCTTTGTAGTAAAATACGTTTACACCTTTTCCAGGGAAGCATATAATCGTCTTTTTTATTTTACGCTGATGGCTAAATGGAGCAATACCTATGAAAGGATTTCAGTTTGCCGGCATACGTGCCGGAATCAAGAAAAAGGATCAAAAAGATCTGGGATTGATCTATTCGGACATTCCGGCCTCCGCGGCCGCCCTGTTCACACGGAACCAGGTCATTGCCGCACCGGTTATCCTGGGCAAAGAAAAGATCAAAAGCGGTATGTGCCGTGCGGTTCTGGTCAACAGTGGAAACGCGAACTGCTTTACCGGCGAAAGAGGGCTCAAGGACGCCTCGGATTGCGCCCGGCTGACCGGTGAAGCTCTGGGAATAGATGAAAACAGCGTCATGGTGTCCTCTACAGGAGTGATCGGGGCCTATCTGCCCATGGATAAATTTGAAGCCGGTATCCTCCGGCTGGTTCAGGATCTTTCCCAGGACCATGCCGATGATTTTGCAGACGCCATTCTGACCACGGATACCTTTCGGAAAACCGCCGTTGAAAAAGGCCGGATCCGTGACGGATCATTTTCCGTCATGGGAATTGCCAAAGGCTCCGGAATGATCCGGCCCGACATGGCCACCATGCTCGCCTTTGTTCTGACCGACGCCGACATTTCCAGCGACGATCTCAGGAAGGCTCTGCTTATTGCCAACCAAAAATCCTTCAACCGGATCACGGTGGATGGGGACACCAGCACCAACGACACCCTTCTTGCCCTGGCCAACGGCTGTTCTGGAGCCTGCATCCGGGACGATGACACCAGAGCGGTTTTTCAGTCCGTACTGGAAAAAATCTGTATGACGCTTGCCAGAATGATTGTCAAGGACGGAGAAGGGGCCACCAAACTGGTTCAGATCATCGTTAAAGGCGCCCTGACGGCCGAGGATGCTTTCAAGGCCAGTGAGGCCATTGCCCATTCCAATCTCGTCAAGACCGCCATTTATGGCGAAGACCCCAATTGGGGGCGGATCACCGCGGCGGCCGGTCGCTCAGGCGCCCGGGTGGTCACGGAAAAAATGGACCTGTTTTTTGATGATCAACCGCTTGTTCTCAAAGGCGTCTGGCTGGGCCCGGAAGCTGAGCAAAAAGCGGCGCAAATCATGAAACAAAAGGAGATCACCCTGACCTTGAATCTGAATCTCGGGGAAGAAAGCGATGCTTTCCTGTTTTGTGATTTCAGTGAAAATTACGTGAAAATCAACGCCGAATACCGTTCATGACCATGCGTCTTCAAAAATACCTGGCCCATGCCGGCATGTGCGCCCGCAGAAAGGCGGAAGAGCATATTCTGAACGGCCGGGTTCAGGTCAACGGCAGGGTGGTTACCGAGCTCGGAACCCGGGTCGAACCTCTCACGGATACAGTGCTGTTCGACGGACAACCCGTGCGTTTGCAACAAGAGGCGGGTTTTGTGTATGTAGCCCTCAACAAACCGGAGGGGTATGTCACTTCCTGTTCTCAGAAAAGAACCAAAATCGTTCTGGACCTGATCGATCTGCCCGAGCGGGTCTATCCCGTGGGACGGCTGGACAAGGATTCAAAAGGCCTGATTCTGCTGACCAACGATGGAAATCTTCATAATCGGCTGTCCCATCCGTCTTTTAATCATGAAAAAGAGTATCGCGTGACAACGGCCCAGGCCATTTCCGACGCAGCACTGACGGCCATGGCCCGGGGCCTTGTCATCGACGGGTCCCGAACCCGCCCGGCCCGTGTCCGTCGGATTTCAGCCAACCGGTTCATCATTATCCTCAAACAGGGACGAAACCGACAGATACGAAGAATGGTTCAGAAGATCGGAAACCAGGTGACCATTCTGATCCGGACACGGATCGCCCATATCCGTCTCGGCGATTTGAAAGAAGGAAAGTGGCGGTTCCTCACACCCGGGGAAATCCGCAGATTACCCCAATGACCGAATGCCTACGGCTTTCCTGATTTTCTCCAGAAACGGGACGGAAAAGGCTCTGGCCTTCAAGGCGCCCTTTTTGAGTATGTCATCGATATCCGAAGGGTTTTTCAACAGTTCTTCGTAGCTCTTCCTCGGTTCTTTCAGAATGTTGTTGATGTAGTCGAAAAGTTCCTGCTTCATGGTCCCCCAAGCGATACCCCGCCGGTATCGTTCAGCCATCTCCCTGGTTTCCGAAGGGGTGGCAAATGCCTGATAAATGGAAAACAAGGTGCAGGTGTCGGGGTCTTTGGGTTCATCCGGCCCCAGAGAATTGGTCTGGATTTTCATGATCATTTTGTGAAGGGATTTTTCCGTACCGAAAAGCGGGATGAAATTGTTGTAGCTCTTGCTCATTTTGCGCCCGTCAAGTCCGGACAGAACAGCGGATGTCTCATCCACGACAACTTGTGGAAGAACAAACAGTTTTTTATAGACATGATTGAACCGGGCAGCAATATCCCTTGTCATTTCAAGGTGCTGGACCTGATCTTTGCCCACTGGAACCTTGGCTGCATTAAACATCAGAATGTCCGCCGCCATGAGAATGGGGTAGGAAAAAAGGCCCATGGTAATACCTTTGTCCGGATCATTGTCGGCATCCTGTTCGTTTTCCGCAACGGCGGCCTTGTAGGCGTGAGCCCGGTTCATGAGGCCTTTGGCGGTGAGACAGGTCAGTATCCAGGTCAATTCAGGAATTTCAGGAATGTCGGACTGGCGGTAAAAAACGCAGTTGTCATAATCCAGACCCAGGGCGATCCATGCGGCGGCTATTTCCAGGGCGGACTGCCTTCGAAGCTTGGGATCCTGGTTCTTGATCAGGGAATGGTAATCGGCAAGAAAATAATAAGACACCAGGTTTTTGTCCCTGCTCGTCTCTACGGCAGGTCTTATGGCGCCCACATAATTGCCGAGATGGGGGGTTCCGCTCGTGGTGATACCGGTCAAATAATCTGCGTTTTTCATAGTCGATCCATCTTGAAAAAGTATTGAACAAAGTAAAAGGGGATTAACAGAAACTTCTGATTTAATCAATCAGTTTATTGTTCCGCGCGTAATCCAGCGCAAAGGCGATTTCCTCTTTTCGGGTTTTGAGGCCTCCCTCCAGCTTCTGATTCAGCACCTCATTGAGGATCCGCGTGAACACCGGACCGGGCTTCAGACCCAAAGCCATGAGATCTCTGCCCCGGATGCAGGGTTTGATGGTTCGCTGTTGGGTATAGAAATGGGAAATGGCTTTCCGGGTTTCCTCATTGGCGGCCAAAGCCATCATATAAAGAATAAATTCCGTTTTGAAATCGATCATGGCCCAATATAAATCCTGGGTGGTGTAGGATTCGGTCTTTTCGATCAGGCTCAGTTGTTTTTCCGACTGATACCGCTTTTCTATCAGAATGGTCCGCTCTTTGACCGGCATGTTGAGGCGGTCACAGATCTGTTCACAGACCTTGTAAGAACACCGGTTCAGCATGGCCATAAAATAAACGGCCCAACGGGGATAATCGTCCTCCATAAAAAGAAGATCATGCCAGGACAAGGTTTTGTTGACGGACTCAAACAATTGATAGGTTCTGGGCGTGATTTCCAGGCTTCGGTGGATTATTTTTTCAAGCCCGTATTCTTCCATGCTTCGGATGGCGGGAATGGGGTTCTCTTCTTCAAATATCTGCTTGAGTTCCGAAAGAACCCGGAGGCCGCTCAGATTTTTGAAAGTATCGATGGCGATTGCGTTTTTGATCAGATTGGCGGTTACTTTTCCGATTTTGAAACCGAATCGGTTGGAAAATTTGATGGCTCTGAAGATGCGGGTAGGATCTTCGACAAAACTCAGGTTGTGGATGGTGCGGATGGTTTTGTCTTTTAAATCCCGGGTGCCGCCGAAAAAGTCGATGAGCATGCCGAAATTGTCTGGATTCAGACTCACGGCCAGTGTATTGATGGTAAAATCACGACGGGCCAGATCCATTTTAATGGAGCTTTTTTCCACGATGGGCAAGGCTGCCGGAGTCTTGTAATATTCCAGCCGGGCCGACGCCACATCGATTTTGAAATGATCCGGGAAAATGATGACCGCGGTCCCGAATTTCTTGTGGGGATTGACCCGGCATCCTTCTTTCCCGGCAAATACCTTTGCGAACTCGATGCCGTCTCCCTCGACGACGATATCGATATCTTCATTGGGGCGGTTCAGCAACAGGTCCCGGACAAATCCGCCCACCACAAACACGTTATAACCCAGATCGGTTCCTGTTTTGCCGATATTTTCGAGAAGCTGGAAAATTCTGCTGTCCAGCCGCTGATAAAGGATGTTTTCGATCTGCCGTTTTTTGGTATTTTTGCGCAGGCCCTGGTCGGACTCATTGTTCTGAATTTCCTTGTTGTGCTCCACCAGATAGTTGAGCAGGTTGGTCCGGGTGATCACCCCCTGGATCCAGCCATTGTCGATCACCGGCAAAATCCGGTGCTTCCCATCCAGGATGATGTTTTCGATCTGAGATATATCCGCGTCCGAAGAGACAAAACTGATTTCCGAATTCATGTATTCTCTGACCGGCAGGTCCGCCAGATTATGATACAGGGTTTTTTCAATGACCGGCCGGGTAATGTACCCTTCATAGGAATTGTTTTCCTTGTCCACCACCAGCAGGGTGTTGATATTATACTGGGCCATGAGGTGTCCGGCTTCTTTGCAGGTTACGTCCGGGGCAATGGTAATGGCCGGAGAGGTCATCAGGTTTTTGGCGATCCGAACCCGTCGGACTTCAGTTTGAAGCCGTTTCAGCAGGGTCATCTCCACCTGGGCCAGGGTCTGATTGTCGATTTTGGCGGAAGCGGCATAGGCATGGCCACCGCCGCCGAATTCGGATAAAATCCGGCCGACATCCACTTCCGGGAGCCGGTTCCGGGCGATGATGTTGATTTTGTTGTCCATGAGGACAATGGCGAAAAACACATCCAGGTTTTCCATTCGAACCACTTTTTGAACGATGGTGGCCAGATCGGCGATGTACGCAGGCGATGAAATGACTGAAATGCACACCTCAATGCCGTTGATTTTATGAATGGTCATCTCGTTTAACAGTTCATTGAGCCAGGTTACCTGTTCGGATTTGATTTCTTTGATCACAAAACTGACGATGGTATTGAGACTGGCCCCGCATCCCAGAAGAAAGCCGGCCTGCTCCAGATCTTCGCGCGTGGTGGAGGAATAAGTGAACAGACCGGTATCCTCGTAAATTCCCAAAGCGATGATGGTGGCCTCATCCGGTGTGGGGACAATATTTTTTTCCTTCAGCAGCGACGTCAGAATAGTGGCCGTTGCCCCTGTCGGACGGATCATTTCAATATCGCCGGTCACATCTTCGGCCATGGACGGATGGTGGTCATAAATATGGATTTCGATATTGGTCTGCTCCAGAAGAAACGACACATGGGGCAATCGGTTTCTTTGCCGGGTATCCACCAGGACCAGGCGCCGTGTCTGAGAAAAATCAATAGCGGCTGCATCTGCCATATTCAAAAGATAACTCATGGAATGGATGAAAAAATCCCTGAGGCTTTTTTCCTGGGAGCCCGGAAAAATGATCACGGCCTCCGGATACATCTTCTGGGCCGCCAGCATGGAGGCAATGGCGTCGAAATCGGCATTGATATGACTGGTGATAATGGTCCGGGGACGAATTCCTGTGTTTTTTTTTATCAAAGAGGACTCCTGTTGCATTCAAATGTTAAAATTTATATAGTATATCCGTCTGAAATTTACAAATCATCTGGTTTGGATATCGTTTGAACAATTTTCTATCAAACAAGTACAATTGAGGATGAACAATGCCTGAAATTTTCGAATGGAGGGGGACAAACCCCAAAGGAAGAAAAGTCAAAGGAGAAATGGAGGCCGAGGCGGCCGACCAGGTGCGGCAAAACCTTCAGAGAAGAAAGATCACCCCGATCAAAATCCGGAAAAAACCCAAAGATCTCTTTGAAAACATCAAATTTCTGCAACCCAAGGTCAAAGACTCGGATGTCATTATATTCGCCAGACAGTTTTCCACCATGATCGATGCCGGCTTGCCTCTGCTGCAATGCCTTGACATTCTTCAATCCCAGCAGGAAAACCCCACGTTCAAGAAAAACTTAAAAAAAATCAAGGAATCCGTTGAATCCGGAGAAACCTTTGCCGATGCCCTGAAAAAATTCCCTAAAGTTTTCAGCGAACTGTTCATCAACATGGTGGCCGCAGGCGAAGCGGGCGGTATTCTGGACGTAATTTTAAAACGCCTTTCCGCCTATATGGAAAAAATGGCCAAACTCAAACGCCAGATCAAAGGGGCCATGACCTATCCCATTATTACCATTATCGTGGCTATTATCGTGATAGCGGTTATTCTGGTTTTCGTCATTCCGGTTTTTGCCGAAATGTTCGCCGACTTTGGAGCGACCCTGCCTGGTCCGACCTTGATTGTCATGGCGTTGAGTGATTTTGTCATCCACAATATTTTGTATCTCATTGCCGGGATAGCGGCTTTTGTTTTTATTTTCCGCAAGGTCTATGCCTCCCAAAAAGGACGTATATTTCTGGATGATTTTTTCCTCAAACTCCCCGTCATCGGCATACTGATCCGGAAAGTGGCCGTGGCCAAATTCACCCGGACGGCGAGCACCATGCTGGCCAGCGGGGTTTCGATCCTGGAGGTGCTGGACATCGTGGCCAAAACCTCCGGCAACAAAATTGTGGAATTTGCGGTACAGGATGTGCGAACCGGTATTTCCGAAGGTCGGTCCATGGCTGATCCGCTTCTGGAGAGCGGAGTGTTTCCGTCCATGGTCTGCTCCATGATAGCGGTGGGGGAATCCACAGGCGCTCTGGACACGATGATGGAAAAGATTGCCGATTTCTACGATGACGAGGTGGATCAGGCGGTAAAGAATCTCACCGATATGATCGAGCCGTTCATGCTGGTGTTTTTGGGAGTGGTGGTCGGCGGACTGGTAATTTCCATGTATCTGCCGATTTTCAACATGGCCGGTGCCATCACCTAGTTCATGGAAAACCGTTCGTCTAAGGAACAAACCGATTTCATCGTTCAGGTTCGATGGCTGGTGCTGTCGAGAGCCGGCTTCGGGGTTGCTCTCATCATTTCGACCCTTATCTTTTCGTTAAGACAAAACCTGAACTTTTTTTCCCAGCCGATTCTGATTCTCTATCAGATCGCCGGGTCGATTCTATTGCTCAGCATCTTCTATCTGTTATGGTTGAACAAATTCAATAAAAAGCTGCTGCTGGCATACATCCAGACCATCCTCGACACCTTTATCGTATCCGCCATTGTGTTTGCCACCGGCGGCTATGACAGTGTCTTTAATTTTCTTTACCTGGTCGTCATCATTTGTTCGGCCATGCTGCTGCTTCAGAAAGGCAGCCTGATCATCGCCAGCCTGTCCTGTATCCAGTACGGGATTCTGATCGAACTGGAATTCTATCATTTGATAACGCCCTTTTATGCGCAGGTTTATATCTCCGGCGACTTGAACGAAAACCATATCATTTACAGGATCATCACTTTTATTGTGGCCTGTTTTTCAGTCGCCGTTCTGAGCGGGATATTGTCCCGTCAGCTCAAAGCCGCCAGGAAGGATCTGAGAATCACTCAACAGCATCTTAAACGGGTCGAAAAATTGGCAGCCATGGATGAAATGATCTCCGGTATCGCCCATGAAATCAAAAACCCCCTGGCATCCTTGTCCGGCTCCATTCAGTTGTTGAGAGAAGATTCAGCCCCTGGTTCCTATGAAGACAAACTCATGCAGATCATCCTGAGAGAAACGGAAAGGCTTCGAAACATTGTGGATGATATCCGGCTTTTTTCCAAACCCCATACGGAAAATGCCGTCGAGATCCGGATGGCGGATAAGATAGAAGAAACCATCAACCTGCTCATTCATGATCCGGAGTGGAAACCCGACATCCGTCTGCATCTGAAACTGGACAGGGAAATCACTTTTACCATGGATCCAACCCATTTTACCCAGATCCTCTGGAATCTTCTGAAAAACGCAGTTCAGGCCATACGCAAGGATCAGGGTGAAATAACCGTTATTCTGCAATCCTCCAGAAACAACCGGGTGTATCTGATTGTCAAAGATACCGGAGAAGGCATTCCTCAGGAAAGAACTCACCAGATTTTCGATCCGTTTTTTACGACCAAGACCGATGGAACCGGACTGGGTCTTTCCATCATTCACCGCTTGATAGATGCGTACAACGGGATCATCGATTTTGAATCCATCCCGGGGAAAGGCACCGTTTTCACCATTATGTTCCATGGTTCTTCCGAAAAGGGGAAAACAACAAAATCTTGACTTTTCCATGCAAACCGGGCTATTTACTCCTGTTTATCAAAACAGGATCATCGATCGGTATGCATCGTCTTGGTATGAAAGCATCAACCCTATGAAAGCGTCAATCAATGGATAAAGAAAATCAGCTGATACAGCTCAGAAAAGAAAAAATAATCGCACTGAAAAACGACGGAGTTCAACTCTATCCCAACGATTTCCGACCTTCCTGTGATATCGGGACGTTGAAAACCGTCATAGAAACAAAGCCTGAGACCCTGGGCGAAAACGGGGAGGAATTTTCCATGGCCGGAAGGATGATGGCCGTCAATATCATGGGCAAATCTTCGTTTATCCGGTTCAAGGAAGGATCGGAGCAGCTTCAGTGCTATCTTCAGAAAAATATAATCGGTGACGAAGGGTACGCCTTGTTCAAAAAATTGGATATCGGAGATTTTATCGGGGTCAAAGGACCTCTGTTTCAGACCCGGACCGGTGAATGGACGCTTCTGGCCAAAGAATTCCGGTTGCTGTCAAAGGCCGTCCGTCCGCTTCCGGAAAAGTTCCACGGCATCAAAGACCCTGAAAAAAGATACCGCCAGCGCTATCTCGACCTGATCATGAATGAAGAGGCACGACAGATTTTTATCACACGAAGCCGAATTATTTCCGTCATGCGCCGTTTTTTTGAAGACAACGGTTTCATGGAAGTTGAAACTCCCATGATGCAGCCTTTGCCCGGCGGGGCCGAAGCGACGCCTTTCAAAACCTGGCACAATGCACTGGGAATGGAGCTTTTCCTTCGAATCGCCCCGGAATTGTATCTGAAACGACTGGTGGTCGGAGGATTTGAAAGAGTGTTTGAAATCAATCGGAACTTCCGAAACGAGGGGGTTTCCACCCGGCATAACCCGGAATTCACCATGGTCGAATTTTATCAGGCCTATGCCGATTACCAACATCTCATGGATTTCACCGAAACCATGTTCGAACAGATTGCCCGGACCGTCAGCGGGTCTACGACCATTGAATATCAGGGTCACGCCATCGATCTGAAAACAGGATGGCAGAGGATGTCCATGATGTCCTCTCTGGAAAAAATCGGCGGCATTGACCCGGCGGTGCTGGGTGACACCGAAGCCCTTCTGCGGGTGGCCGAAAACAAAAACATACAGATCTCGAAAAAAGACCGGCACGGTAAAGTTCTGACCAAACTTTTCGATGCGTTGGTGGAACCCAAACTGATCCAACCCACCTTTATCACCGGGTACCCCGTGGAAGTCTCCCCCTTGTCCCGGAAAAGCGAAGACAACCCTGAGCTGACGGATCGGTTTGAGCTCTTCATCGCAGGCCGTGAAATAGCCAATGGGTTTTCCGAGATCAACGATCCCGAAGACCAGCATGAACGATTTCTCATGCAGGTCCGGCAACGCGACGAAGGCAATTCCGAAGCCCATATCATGGATTCCGAATATGTCGAAGCCCTGGAGTACGGCATGCCTCCCACGGCCGGGGAAGGTATCGGCATCGACCGCCTGGTCATGCTGCTTACGAACGCCCCGTCCATCAGAGAGGTGATTCTTTTCCCGCACATGAGAAAGTCTTCGGAATAAATGGCTTTTGAATTTTTCATAGCCGGAAGGTATCTCAAGGCCAAGCGAAAAGAAGGATTTATTTCTCTCATTTCGCTTTTGTCCGTTGCCGGAGTGGCAGTCGGCGTCATGGCACTGGTCATCGTGATCGCGGTCATGAGCGGTGCGGAGACGGATTTTCGCAAACGCATCCTCGGGCTCGAACCCCACATTCTGGTCATGCATTATTCCGGAAAATTCAGCCATTATCCAACCGTCATGGAGCAAATGGCAGGAGAACGCCGTATCAAAGGCGCCACACCCATCCTGTTCGGCCAGGCCATGATCCGTTCCAGCCATGCATTTTCCGGTGTGATGATTCGGGGTATTGATCCGGACAATCCCTTCAGCCTCATCAAAGGATTTCAACCGGATCAAATCAAGAATTCTTTAGGCACAGGTCCCGATTCCCGGGATTTTCCCGGCATCATTCTGGGAAAAGAACTGGCCCGCACCATAGGTGTTTCATCCGGGGACAAGGTGATTCTCATGTCGCCCAACGGCTTTATTTCTCCCATAGGCAGCCTCCCCTCCATGAAACGGTTTGAGGTGACCGGAATTTTCGATTCCGGGATGTATGAATATGACAGTGCGCTGGTCTATCTGGATCTGAGCCACGCCCAGCAACTCATTGGTGCAAAAGACGAAATTTCGGCCGTGGGAATATTCATTGATAACGTGTTTGACGTACAGCCGGTCAAAGACGCGCTCTCCGCCAAACTGACCCATCCGCTGTATATGAGGGACTGGATGGAAATCAACAAGAGCCTGTTCTCTGCGCTTAAACTGGAAAAAACAGCCATGTTCATCATTCTGACCTTGATCATTCTGGTGGCCGCCTTTAATATCGCCAGCGCCCTGATCATGATGGTCATGGAAAAAACAAAAGACATCGCCGTATTGAAAACCATGGGGGCCACCCATCAATCCATCCGGACCATATTCATTCTTCAGGGCATGATCATCGGGGTGATGGGTACTCTGATCGGGACGATTTCCGGCGTGATCGCCTGTTTTTTCCTCAAAAAATATGATTTCATTCAACTGCCCGACGCCTATCCGTTTTCCACCCTTCCGGTCCAACTGGAATATACGGATGTGCTGGTTATTGCGGCCAGCGCCATAATCATCTGTTTTTTATCCACCCTGTATCCATCTTATAAGGCATCTCGTATGGATCCGGTCGAGGCTCTGCGATATGGATAATGTCGGAACGCCTTTGATGTCTCTTCAATCGGTTTCGAAAAGATTTCGCTCCGCTTCGTCCGACATCGAAATTCTCGACCAGGCCGACTTCGAAGTAATAAAGGGTGAAACCATTGCCGTCATAGGGTCTTCGGGCATCGGCAAATCCACATTGCTGAACCTGATAGGGACCATTGACCGCCCTGATTCAGGCAAGATTTTTTTCAAAGGCAGCGATCTTTCCCTTTACAATGACAAGCAACTGGCCGGACTCAGAAATGCAAGACTCGGGTTTGTTTTTCAATTCCATTACCTGATTCAGGGTTTGACGGCCCTGGAAAACGTCATGCTGCCCGGGCTGATCGCCCAGAAAAATAAAAAAATGGTTGAAAAAAGCGCTGTAAATATGCTTGAAAGGGTAGGGCTGGAACATCGTCTCGGACACCGCGTCGAGGATCTGTCCGGAGGGGAGCAGCAGCGGGTCGCCCTGGCCAGAGCTCTGGTCATGGCACCGGAAATGCTTCTGGCCGACGAGCCGACCGGAAACCTGGATCAGAAAAACAGCCGAAGCATGCATACCTTGATTCGGGAACTGAATCAAGAACTGGGCATGACCGTCGTCGTGGTCACCCATAACCATGACCTGGCCGCGATGATGGAAAGAAGGGTCACCCTGACGGATGGAAAAATCATTTCTGTGGAATAGAACCATAGCAAAGGGAAACACATTATGAATACATCTTGTCGTAGATATCGATTTATCTTTTTTATCGTGTTTTTTCTGATGGGCGGAGCCGACCTGAGGGCAGACACGCAGATGAAGATAGCAATTTTTCCATTCACCATTTCCGCCAGCGCATCACGTCCGGAACTTTCCGAACAGATTACACGGATGATCTCCGACAAGATTCAACAGGAAGGGGCCGCCGTAATCTTCCCCGAACCCCGTCCCGATATGGACAAATGGGACTTGAACCAATTGAAAACCTACGGCATCCAGGCCGGGGTGGATTATCTTCTGACCGGATCCGTATTCGCGGCCGGTGAGAGCATCAGTATCGACACACGACTCATCAATGTCTACGACCAGGGTCGGCCACGCTCCCTGTTCACTGAATCCGACCGTCTCGAGAACCTTTTTGCCTCTGTCACTCAGCTCAGTAAAGAAATTATCGGAGAAGTGTACCAGAAAAAAATCATTACGGAGATCGCTGTAAACGGGAACAAGAGGATTGAAAAAGACGCCATCCTGAGAATCATAGAAAGCCGGACCGGAGATATCGTTAAACCGGACAGCCTGTCCAAGGATCTTAAAAAAATCTATGATATGGGATATTTTGATGACGTTTCAGTTGAAAAAGAATCCCATGACCAGGGGGCGCGGATCATTTTCAATGTCCAGGAAAAACCCAGCATCCGGGAAATCCGTTTTAAAAAAAACAAAGTCTACAAAACCGAGGAACTGAAAGACAGCATCAACATCAAAACCGGTTCCATCCTGAACATCCATATACTCAACGCCAATGTGGAAAGAATCAAACTGCTTTACACGGAGAAAAACTACCACAACTGCCTTGTCTCTTATGAAATCGTCCCTCTGGAACATTCCCAGGCGGACATCATGTTTACCATAGAAGAAGGAGAAAAAATCCGGGTAGAAGAAATTGTGTTTGAAGGCAATCAATATTTTCCGGATAAAAAATTGAAGAAAGTCATGGAAACGTCGGAAAAAGGACTGTTCTCATTTCTGACTTACTCCGGAAACTTGAACGAGACCGAAGCCAGAAACGATGCCGTCCGGATCGAATCCTTATACAAAAACAACGGATTCATCGATGCCAAGGTGTCGGATCCGGAAATCCGGATTTTGGAAGATCATATCGCCATTCGTTTCAAAATTGATGAGGGGTTGCAGTACAAAATCAAAAGTGTCGATATCTCCGGAGATCTGATCCTGGAAAAGCAAGCCCTTCTCAAGGAAATCAAGTCAAAGAAAGACGCGCTTTACAACCGGGAAGAAATTCGAAACGACATGAACCATATCGCCGATCTATATTCCCAGAAAGGATATGCCAATGTCAGGGTCGATCCCATGATCCGAAAAGATGAAACCGAACCTTTGATGGCCATCGAATATGTGATTGAAAAAGGCGTGCCGGTTCACTTCAACCGGGTGAACATCAGCGGCAATGTAAAAACACGGGACAAAGTGATCCGCAGGGAAATCAAAATTGCCGAGCAGGATTTATACGACAAGAAAAAAATTGAACGCAGTTTCAAAGATCTGCATCGCCTGGATTATTTTTCCGAAATTGATATGAAACCCGTAAAGACCCAAACCGAAAACGAGATGAACCTGGATGTCAAAGTGGTTGAAAAAACGACTGGATTGTTTTCGTTCGGGGGAGGGGTCAGCAGTGAAGAAGGTGTGTTCGGAATGATTTCCGTCGAGGAGCGAAACCTGTTCGGTCGAGGCCAGACAGCCCGGCTGACTGGACGAATATCCACCGAAGACACTCTGTTCGAGCTGAGTTTTCTGGAGCCTTATCTTCTGGACACCCATATTTCAAGCGGCTTCAAGCTGTACCGGGAAGAGCTGGAGTACGAGTATTATGACAAGGAGGGCACCGGTTTGACCCTGATGTTCGGATATGGGCTTTTTGACTATGTCAAAATCGGCGCCAACTACAATATCGAAGATTTCGAGATCACCAATGTGGAAACTGAATACACGAATATGACCCAGGGATCCTTTCTCACCAGCAGTATCAAACCTTATATCAGCTATGACTCCAGGGATGATTATTTCCTGCCCACCGAAGGCTCCAAACATTCCATTTCCATTGAATATGCCGGAGAATTTCTGGGCGGTGAAATCGATTACACCAAATACCTGGCCGAGACGTCGTTTTATTTTCCTCTGTTCTGGAAATTTACCGGAACCCTTCATGCCGAGGCCGGATATTTCGACGACCGAACCAGCGATGACATCAATGTGGATTATGCGAAATTCTACCTGGGCGGTATGCGCTCCATCAGAGGGTTCGATAAATACGACATCAGCGGCAAACGTCCGGGAGAGGTCAAAGACAGAGGAGGTGAAAAATATGTCCAATTCAACGCCGAGCTCACTTTTCCCATTACGGACCAGTACCGGGTGGCCGGCGTTTTTTTCTATGATCGGGGAGATGTATACCGTACCAGCGAAAATATTCGGCTGGATGACCAGTTCTCCAGTGTTGGGGCCGGTTTGAGATGGCACTCTCCCATGGGTCCGCTGAGAATTGAATATGGATGGGTATTGGAAGGAAAAGATGTGAAGAACACGGGCGACGGGCAATTCGCTTTCTCGGTCGGTGCTTCTTTTTAAATGATTCAAAAATGGAGGGTTGAATGAAAAAATATGTGGTTGCGGTAGCCGTTGTTGTTTTTATGCTGTCTTTAATCACCTCTGGATACGCTGCCGAGGTGGTTAAAATAGGTGTGTTCGATTTTCAAAAAATCATAACGGAATCCAGCGCGGGAAAACTCATACAACAACAGATCAATGACAAGGGAAACGAACTTCAGGATAAATTGAAAGCCGAAAAAGAAAAACTGGATGAACTGAGTAAGGCTTATGAACGGGAAAAACTGGTATTGAGCCCTGACAAGCAGAGTGAAAAAGAAAAAGAATTCAGGACTCAGATCAATGATTTCAAAAAAATGCAGGATGATTTCACACGGGAATTCAAACAGCTCGAAATCGAAAAATTGAACCAACTTCAGGAAGAAATATTTGCCATTACAACGGAAATGGGCAATTCAGAAGGCTACTCGGTCATTCTTGAGAAAAAGGCCGGTGGAGTGGTTTTTTCTCAGGAAAAACTGGACATTACAGATCAAATCATCAAAAAATACAATTTAAAAACATCTAAAAGCAATTAATATTTTTTTATGAAACTGACTATCAGCGAAATGGCCGGTATGATCGGGGCCAGGGTCAGCGGTGATCCGGATTTCGTGATCGAAGGGGTGGCCGGCTTTCATGAAGCCGGCCCTCGGGAGGTCACTTTCGCCTCCGATGCCGAATATCTGAACCGGCTCGACCAGACCCGGGCCGGTGCGGTGATCGTACCCGAAGGGTTTGAATCGGGTTCCGCGCCGGCAGAAATCCAGGCCATCTTGAAAACCGCCTCCCCCAAGCTGTCGTTTTTCAAAATAGTGGCTCTTTTCCATCCGGGAAAAAAAAACATTCCCTTTATTAATCCCGGAGCCTGTATCGGACGTTCCACGATCATTGGAAAAGACCCGGTTATCGAAGCCCATGTGTTTGTCGGAAACCGGGTGACCATAGGGGATCATGTACACCTCATGCCCGGCGTCTATGTAGGGGACGAGGTCGAGATCGGCAGCCATACGGTCATCAAACCCAATGTCACCATCCTTGACCGGACCCGGATCGGGGAAAGGGTTCTCATCCATTCCGGAACCGTGATCGGATGCGATGGCTTCGGTTTCGCCCAGGATGCCGATCAACACCAAAAGCTGGCCCATACCGGATATGTGGCCATCGGTAACGATGTGGAAATCGGGGCCTGCAACACCATTGACCGGGGTACCCTTGGCATGACCGTTATCGGCAACGGGGTGAAAACCGACAACCAGGTTCACATCGCCCATAACGTCCGCATCGGTGACCACACCCTGATTGTGGCCCAGTCCGCCATCGCCGGCAGCACCCGGGTCGGGCGCCATGTCATTATCGCCGGAAAGGCAGGGATTTCAGGTCACATCACCATCGGCGACGGAGCCGTTATCGGTCCGTATTCAGGGGTACACAGCCATGTGAAATCAAAGGAAGTCGTGTCCGGTATACCCCAGATGCCCCATAATCGTTGGCGCAAGGTGGTGAGCATCCTTTCCCGGCTGCCTGAAATCCGGAAAATGATTCTGACCCTGGATAAACGGCTGTCGAGTATTGAAAACCAGATCAAGCAAAGTGAGCCGAAATGATTCATCCCACAGCTATCATAGACCCTTCAGCCGAAATCGACACCAACGTCACCATAGGTCCCTACGCCATCATCAAATCCGATACGGTGATCGGTTCGGGCACCACCATCGGTCCATACACCACCATCGAACAGCACGTGACCATCGGTCCGAACTGCCAGATATTTCAATATGCGTCCATCGGAGGGGCTCCACAGGATCTGAAATTTCACGGGGAAACCTCCTACCTCAGAATAGGCCGAGGATCCATTATCCGTGAATTTGTGACCATCAATCGAGGTACCGAAAACGGGGGCGGGGTAACGGAAGTGGGAGAGGAAAACTACCTCATGGCCTATACCCACATCGCCCATGACTGTAAAACCGGCAAACGGGTGATTCTGGCCAACAATTCCACTCTTGCCGGACACATTGTCATCGGCGATCATGTCACCGTGGGTGGTCTGGTGGCCATCCATCAGTTTGTTCAGATCGGGGATTATGCGTATATCGGCGGAAAGTCTGCGGTTGTGAAGGATATTCCTCCCTATGTCATCGCCTCCGGGGACCGGGCCACCCTTCACGGTCTGAACAATGTCGGTCTTCAGCGGCATAAATTCTCGAAAACCACCCTTCAGCAATTGAAAAAGGCGTATCGGATTTTTTTCCGTATCGGATTGACGGTCAAGCAGGCATCGGAGCGAGTCAAGGCGGAAGTGGACCAGATTCCCGAAGTCAAGAAATTCATGAATTTCATTCTTGAATCCAACAGGGGTGTGACCCGGTAAATGAGATGAATATCGGTTTGATCGCGGGAGGCGGACAATTTCCCATCCTTTTTTCAAAAAGGGCCCGAGAAAAGGGATATCGAGTCATCGCGGCCGGATTCCATTCCGAAACCCTTCCCGAACTCGGTAATGATGTGGATGAATTCCAATGGCTCTATCTTGGACAGGTATCCAAATTGCTCCGCTTTTTTCGCCGACATGGGGTATCACAGGCGGTCATGCTGGGCGCTATCCGAAAAACCAATCTTTTCAGAGATATCCGACCGGATTTCAAGGCTCTGGCCTTTATCGGCAAAACCACCTTAACCCATGACGACAGTGTCTTAAGCGGTTTTGCCGATCTGATGGCAAAAGAAGGGGTGGAAATTCTGCCGTCCACATTTCTGCTTCCGGAACTGATCTGTCAGACCGGATGCTGGACCCGAAGAAAGCCCGCCAAAGCTGAACAGGCCGATATCAAGGAAGGATGGAGGATCGCCGGGGATATCGGGCGACTGGACATCGGGCAATGCCTGGTTATCAGCAACGGTACCGTCCTGGCCGTCGAAGCTGTCGACGGGACCGACGAAACCATTTTGAGAGGTGGGCGTCTGTCCCGGAAAAAAGGCTGCGTCGTGATCAAACGATCCAAACCCATCCAGGACCTTCGCTTCGATCTTCCTTCATCCGGGGTTCAAACCATTTCGACCATGCATGAGGCAGGTGCCTCCACCCTGGTGCTGGAAGCCGGTAAGTCCATCGTCTTTGACCGGGAAGAGATGATATCTCTGGCAGACCGGTATCAAATATCCATTGTCGGTTACACGGATTCAGGCCCGATATGAACCTGCCTGTAAAATCGATGCACATCATGGTGCTGACCGGAGAACCATCGGGTGATTTTCATGCCGGGCGCCTGGTTCTGGAAATCCGCCGGCGATGCTTTTCCATCAGTTTTTCGGGCATGGGCGGCCCCCATCTCAGAGCCGCCGGCGTGGATCTTTTCTATGATATCGAGCATCTTTCCGTCATGGGGGTGACCGAAGTGCTCATGCAGATCGGGCACATCAAAAACGCCTTTGACCGATTCAGGGAAAAACTTCGATCCCGAACCCCGGACTTGATCATTCTGGTCGATTATCCCGGATTCAACCTGAAAGCTGCCGAATATGCCAAAAAACGGTATCCCTCCCGGGTTTTGTATTATATCACACCCAAAATCTGGGCCTGGAAACGATCCAGGCTTTTCAAAATCAAAAAATATGTGGATTACGCCGCTCTGATCCTCCCCTTTGAAGAGGCGATGTACCGAAAAGCCGGTGTGCCGGCCAGGTATGTGGGAAATCCCCTGATCGACGAATATCCGGAGCTGCCCCAAAGCACTTCAGTGTCGGGCCCCCCTTTCTCACACGGCCCGGTTGTCGGACTTCTCCCCGGTTCCAGGAAAACCGAAGTTCGAAAGCTTTTGGATATCATGATTGAGTCGTCCCTCTTGATTCATCAGACCTATCCAGAAGTCCGTTTCCTTGTATCCCGGGCCGAATCCATCCCAGATCACATGATTCAAAACCGATTGAAGAGATCCGGTCATTCGGGTCTGTTCACTATGGTAAAAGGACCTGTGCAAACCATTTTACAGCAATCTCACCTGGTAATCGCGGCTTCAGGTACGGTTACGCTGGAAGCGGCACTTTTCCAGGTTCCCACCCTTCTCATCTACCGGATGGCGTTTGTAAGTTTTATGGCGGCCAGACTGCTGGTCCATGTCAAATATGCGGGACTGGCCAATCTGATCGTAAATGAGGAAGTGATGCCGGAATTGCTTCAAAGTGAGGCTTCACCTCAAAAAATAGGCGAAAGGGCCGTCTTTATGCTGGAAAATGCCTCCCTGTATCGGGATCGTCTCAAAGCGGTCCGAAAAAAACTCGGTCGAGGCGGTGCGGCAGGGAATACGGCCGGGATTGCCATTTCACTTCTGTCGGATCAAAATCCATGATATTCAAATTGACAAACCAATCCAAATCTTATTAGATGGAATCCACTAAAAAAATAAATGTGTTATGCCTTTTGATGAACAAGGAATAGTCTGACTTTGATCACCTTTGAGATGATTCTTCTGCTGATCGGCCTTTTTTTGTCCGGATTTTTTTCAGCGTCCGAAACGGCGCTGTTTTCCATCAGCAAAGTGAAAGCCCTTCATATCGCCAAGGACGGATCGGCCACGGGTCGGTTGATTCTCAGCATGAAAGAGGATTCCCATAAACTTTTGACCACCATCCTTATTGGAAACAATCTGGTAAACATCGGCGCTTCCTCCATTGCCACATCCATTGCCATTTCTTATTTCCACTCCAATGCCGTCGGCATCGCCACCGGTATCATGACCCTGCTGATCCTGGTGTTCGGTGAAATCTTCCCCAAGTCATTCGCCAATCACAACAACGTATTGGTGGCCCGAATCGTCATTTACCCGCTGCATTGGCTTTCCAGAATATTTTTCCCCTTGATATTCCTTTTGAATTTCATTCCCCGGCTCCACGGCGCCATCGACAACCGGCACGGTACCGTTACGGAGGATGAACTCATGACCATGGTGGAGGTCGTGGAAGAGGACGGAGAAATCAATGAAGCGGAAAAACAGTTCATTACCAATATTTTTGAATTTGATGATACGGCCTGCTCGGAAATCATGACCCCCAGAGCGGATATGTTTGTGATCGACATATCCGAAACCGTGGATATTTCCAAAATCCTCAGAACCGGGTATTCAAGGATTCCCATCATTGAGGGCAGTATCGACAACGTCATCGGCATTATTCATGTGAAAGATCTGTTTGCCGGTTTTCAGAAAGCCTGCGCTTCGAACTTTGAAACCCCGCTCGACATACGACAGATCTTGAAAAAACCCTATTTTATTCCTGAATCCAAAAAACTGGACACACTGCTTCAGGATTTCAAACGCAACAAAAATCATATTGCCGTAGTGGTGGACGAACATGGCGGCGTGGCCGGCATCGTCACTCTGGAAGATGTTCTTGAGGAAATCGTGGGAGAAATCATAGACGAGACCGACCGAATGGCCCCGGATGTGATCCGCCTCAAGGATCACAAATGGGTGGTCGCCGGTAAAATAAATATCTACGACCTTAACCAGGAACTGGATATCGGCATACCCGAATCCGCCAATTACGATACATTTTCAGGATTTTTTCTGGAACAGATCGGCCGAATCCCCCAGCCCGGAGAATCGATCATTGTCGACAAATGGACGGCAACAGTCAAAGACATGGACGGAAACCGGATCCAGAGTTTCATCCTGAAAAAGGATCCGGCCTGATTCCTCCGAGCCAACCCCGATGAAAAGGAATGTATGCCCAGTGATCAATGCATTGACAAAGGTATACGGGGTGTTCGGCAACCCGGCTCGCCACTCAAAGGGGCCGGAAATCCATAACGCCGCTTTCCGGCACCACGGATTTAACGCGGTTTACCTGGCTTTTGAAGTGGATGACATCGCCCGGGCCGTTTCCGCCATGAAAACCCTTCCAATCCATGGGGCTTCCATCACTATTCCTTTCAAGACCTCGATCATGGACCACCTTGACTGGATCGACCCGGACGCGGCGACCGTCGGAGCCGTCAATACCGTCATCTATCACGACGGCCGTCTGTACGGGTACAATACCGACCATAAAGCGGCCGTCGAGCCGCTGAAGCCCATGGGTATCAAAGACAGGCGTGTCTGTATCATCGGAGCCGGAGGAGCCGCCCAGGCAGTGGCTTATGGCATCCACAGGGAAAAAGGTCGGCTGATCATCGTGAATCGGAGTGCGGACCGCGGGCAGTCCCTTGCCCATAAATACGGCGGCGAATTCATCCCGGCCGGAGATTTCCAAACCCTTTCCCAACTGCATCCGGATATGATCATCAATACCACGCCTGTGGGGATGTATCCGGACACCGGGGCTTTGAGTTTTCCCTGCCAAAACCTTGATGCCGCAACCATCGTCATGGATATCATTTATTCCCCTTTGCAGACCCGCCTGCTCAACGAAGCCGCCTCCAGAGGCTGTCGAACCATAGACGGTCTGTCCATGTTCCTTTATCAGGCCGCGGCCCAATTCAACCTGTGGACCGGTGTGGCGCCGGATATCGAAATCCTTCGCAGCGCCTTTCTTACCCATGGAGAACCATAAATGAAAACCATTATTCCAAAATCCATTCACTCTCAGAAAGTGATCCTGCCGGGCTCGAAAAGCATTTCCCATCGAATGCTCATTTTAGCCTCTCTCTGCGAAGGGACGTCCATTATACGCAATCTCTTGGACAGCGAAGACATTCAATGGACCCGGTCAGCCTTGACAAGCATGGGAGCCTTGATTGAAGATGAATCCCATGGCCTTTGCCGGGTGACCGGATTCGGAGGAAATCCCCGGCCCTTTGACAGCCCTGTTTTTCTCGGCAATTCAGGAACATCCATGCGCCTCTTGGCCGGAGTGGCGGCCCTGGGAAATTCGGACTACATCCTGACCGGGGACAAACGGCTGTGCGAGCGACCCATGAATGAATTGCTGGCCGCTTTCAATCAATTGGGCATTTTCACCGGCACCATGGACGGGCTGGGAAAGCCGCCCATCCGGATTCGGGGAGGGGACCGTACGGGTGGTCGCGTGTCCCTGGACTGTTCCCGAAGCAGTCAGTATCTCTCGTCCCTGCTGATGATCGGCCCTTTTATGGACAACGGACTGGAAATCAGCCTTAATGGTCCGCCGGTTTCATCGCCTTATATCGATCTGACCCTTGACGCCATGAAACAGTTTCAAGTCCGGTCTTTTCAGATTCAATCCGATCTGTATCGGGTCGATGGAGGCCAGATCTATCGTCCAGGGACTTTTTCAGTCGAACCGGACCTTTCCAATGCCGGATATTTCTGGGCCGTCGGGGCCGTTACCGGAAAAATGATTACCGTGTGCAACATCAATCCGGATTCGGTTCAAGGGGATTTGAAACAAATCCGCATCCTGGAACGGATGGGGTGTCGGGTTCAAAGGGGCGTCAACGAAATCGGGGTCTGCGGATCAGAGCTTGTCGGTATCGAGGTCGACATGTCGGATACGCCGGATGCGGTGCCGGCCATTGCAGTCGTGGCCGCCTTTGCCCGGGGAATCACCCGGATCACCCATATCCGGCATTTACGGGAAAAAGAATGCGACCGGATCCATGCTCTGGCCTCTCAATTGGCCAGAATGGGCATTGAGGTGCGCCAGGGTGATGATTTTCTGGAAATCACGGGTGGACACCCGCATGGAGCGATGATTGAAACCTTTGACGACCACCGCGTGGCAATGGCCTTTTCCATTTCCGGCCTTGTGGTGCCTGGAATGGTCATCGAGAATGAAAACTGCGTCCGGAAATCCTTTCCCGATTACTGGCGAATCTTCGATGCGCTTCAGTCGGAATCGCCGACGTGAAAATTTATCTGATCGGATACCGATGCACGGGAAAAACGACCGTTGGCCGATGTCTTGCGGAACGACTGGGGCTGGATATGATGGATATGGACCAGGTCATCAGCCAAGATACGGGCTTGACCCCGGCTCGTTTGATCCAGGATCAAGGCTGGGAAGGGTTTCGGCGTATTGAGAAAAAACTGCTGTGGAAAACCAGGACTCTGGATCAGATCGTGGTGTCCACAGGTGGGGGAATTGTGATGGATGCTGAGAATCAGGTCTTTATCAAAAAAAATGGATATGCCGTATGGCTGGATGCCGGTGCGGAAACCATCCTGAAACGATTGCAGGCCGACGGCTCCACAGCGGATTTCAGACCGGCGCTCACATCCGCCGGCGTTCTGGCGGAAACCCGGGATATGCTCGAAGTAAGACGCCCTCTTTATGAACGGACCGCCCACCTCCGGATCGAAACCGATACGCTGACCCCTTGGATGATCGTCACTCTGATTGAAAGGAGCCTATTCTGATGTCCGGCAGCACTTTCGGCAAAGCGTTCACCGTCACCACTTTTGGAGAATCCCATGGAAAAGGTGTGGGGGTCGTCATCCAAGGCTGTCCGCCGGGCCTGGTCCTGGATGAAACCATTGTCCAGAAGGCTCTGGACCGTCGAAGGCCGGGGAGGGGGGGAGCTGCATCCACCACCCGAAAAGAGCCGGACCAGGCCGTTATCTTCTCGGGTACGTTCAAAGGAAAAACGACCGGCACCCCCATCATGATCCTTATCGAGAACAAAGACGCCCGATCTTCTTCCTATGAGGATATAGCCGGGGTTTTCCGGCCCGGTCACGGGGATTTCACTTATCAGGCCCGATACGGAATCCGGGATTACCGGGGCGGGGGCAGGGCGTCGGCCAGGGAAACAGCGGCCAGGGTGGCGGCCGGGGCTGTGGCCCAACTCATCCTCGACCGTCAGGGTATCCGAATCCAGAGCTATACCCTTGAACTAGGCAATATCCGGGCCGTCCGGATCCATGATCTGTCCTGCAAGGAGTTCAATGATGTCCAGTGTCCGGATCCTGAGGCGGCCCGACTGATGGAAGAAAAAATCCAAGCCGTCCGAAGAGAGGGTGATTCCCTGGGAGGCATTGTCGAGATAGTGGTCTCCAATGTCCCCCCAGGTCTCGGAGACCCGGTGTTTGACAAACTGGACGCCGATATCGCCAAGGCTCTGATGGGTATCGGCGCCGTGAAAGCCGTTGAAATCGGCGCGGGGATCCAGGCCCCGAAACTGACGGGATCTGAAAACAACGACCCCATTGGACCGGATGGGTTTTGCACCAATCATTCAGGCGGGATTCTGGCGGGGATTTCCAATGGATCGGATATTGTCGCCAAGGTGCATGTCAAACCGATTCCCTCCATCCGAAAACAGCAACAAACCATTGATGAAGACGGCTCTCCGGTGACCATCTCCATTGAAGGGAGGCATGATATAGCGGCCATCCCAAGAATCAATATGGTCTGCGAGTCCATGATGGCCGTGACCCTCGCGGACCATTTGCTCAGATGGAAAATGCTTCGGTGACCCGCTATTTTTTCACAATATCGGATTCCAGCTTCTCTGCAATGTCCAAAGCTGTATTCAGTGCGTCATTGATCATGAACAACTGAATTTTAAGGGTTTTCAATGAGGCGGGGGTGGCGGAAATTTTTTCTTCACTTGCCAGAAGAGCTGCCAGTTCCCTGGCTTTGTTGACAAAACCAGTCAGTTTGTCACTGAAATGGGTCACTTCACCGGCCCATTTTTCTCTTTCTTCCTTGGAAATATCGATATGGGCATGGCCGGTTCCATTGATTAGGTGATCAATCTGATAATCTTCCGGGTTGGCTATGATTTCATACATGGGATGCTCCTTTTCAACAAATTAAGCAAAACGAACAGAATAAACAAACGACTATCGGGTTTATAATTGCTGATCCGGACATATCCGCCGGGATTACAGCGTGTGTTTCCGGGTCAACAGAAAAGAGACCAGATCGCCTCTGGCATAAAGGATATTGAGGACGGAAACGTAATAGGTATAGCCGGCATCGGAGATCCTTCTCTGGGCCGTTACCAGAAGGGTGTTGGCGTCCATCATGTCGATGCTGTCAGCCATCCCGTATTGATATTGCATCTGGACGGCCTTGTAAGTTTCTTGTGCATATTTGAGTTCATCCTGAAGATTGAGCAGGGTGGTTCTGGCTGTTTCATAGCTCAGATAGGAAATCCGGGATTCCAGTCGAATCTGTTTTTCCTGAAGAGACAGGGCGTTTTCCGCTTTTCTCTGGTCTGCCGTGGCCTGCCTGATCTCCGCCTTTCTCAGACCGCCGTCAAACAGTGAAAAAGAAAGGGTTCCGGTGAAATAAGCGTCTTCCGTGTCATATGCCACCGTCGAGGGGGGATCGTCATACTTGATATCGGTTTCCTTGTAACCGGCTTCAAGGGACACGGTGGGCCAGTATTCACTTTTTTTGTACCGGACGGTCCGGGTGGCGATCTCCAGATTTTTCCGGGCTTCTTTCATCTCGTTCCGATTTTCCAATGCGGCGGCTTCGATCTCGGTCAGGGTGCAATTATAAGCGTCCATTTCCGGGATGGTTTCTCTTTTGAGATCAAAATCCGGTTCAACGGCCACCAGATTCTGCAGCGCCGCTTTAGCCTGAGCAAGCGCGTTTTCCGCCTTCACCCGCTCAGTAGCGGCCTTGGAGAGCTCCGCTTCGGCACGGTAAAGATCGGTCTTGGTGACATTGCCCACGCTCAGTTTTTCTTTGACCGCATTTCGGTGGGTGGTCAGGCGTTCGACATCCGCGCCGGCGATTTCCAAATATTTCTGAGCGCTCAGGATGTTGTAATAGGCTTCGGCAACTTGAAGCAGATACTGGGATCGAATGCTTTCCAGGCTGAAGGTTTTGCTCTCGATGGCTTTCCTGGTCACATCCAGAGCGATCAGTTCTTTACCGTTCAAGGTAAAGGATTGGGTCAGCTTGAGACCCAGAGTCCGGGAATCCGGAGCCTGGAAGGTCCGGTTTTTATATTCCGTCAGACTGCCGTAGGCGGTGGCTCTCGGAATCAGAACCGACAAGGCTCTTTTTTCTTCCTGTTGGGCGATGTACAAATCTTCCTGCGCTATCTTGATGGTTTCACTGTGGGTGTCGGCCAAGGCCATCAGATCGTTCAGGGAATAGATTGCCTGGGCGGCGGCCGGATCCTGGTTGATCAGAATGGCCGCAGTCAGGAAGAACAATATCCGGATCAGTTTCATCTTGCGTCCTCGCTGCGTTATCATGAAAATATCGATGTTATAGTACCATTCACGGATTGAGGTCAAGACAGCAGGAGATTAAATTTTAATTGCATCGGGATCATGGATAAATCCTTTGTTTTATGGTATGGATGGCTTTTACTAATCATAATATGGATACTTACTCGTTTAAGGAGATTGTCAATGAATGACCGGTCCCATATCCCATTGAACGGGCTTTCCCTTGTGCGCCAAGGCAAGGTCAGAGATATCTACGATACAGGAGATGCTCTTCTCATGGTCACCACCGACCGCCTGTCTGCCTTTGACGTGGTGTTGCCCGACCTGATTCCGGACAAGGGCAAGGTACTCAACCAGATTTCCGTTTTCTGGTTCAAACAGATGGCCGACATCGTGCCGAACCACATCCTGACAACGAATGTGGATGCCTATCCCGATGCCTGCAGGCCTCACAGACAGGTGTTGGACAAACGAAGCATGATGGTGCGGAAAGCCGAACCCCTGCCGGTGGAATGCATCGTCCGAGGGTATATTACCGGCTCGGGATGGAGCTCTTACAAAAAAGAAGGGCATGTGTGCGGAATCAGGCTGCCCAAGGGCTTGAAAGACTCCGACAGACTCGCGGAGCCGCTGTTCACTCCGTCCACCAAAGCCGAAGTGGGCGATCACGACATCAATATTTCCCTTGAAAAAGCCATGGATTTGATCGGCCGGGAAAGGGCACTGAAACTCAAGGATCTCAGCCTGAAACTGTATGAAAAAGGGGCTGAATACGCTTTGTCCAAAGGGATTATCATAGCGGACACAAAGTTTGAATTCGGTCTTCTGAACGATGAAATCCTCCTCATTGACGAAGTTCTCACACCGGATTCCTCCAGGTTCTGGCCTCTGGATGAGTATGAGCCCGGAAGAGGCCAGCGCAGTTTTGACAAACAATATGTCAGAGACTGGCTGGTCGCCTCGGGATGGGATAAAACCCCCCCAGGGCCCAAACTCCCGCAGGAGGTCATACAGAGGACGTCCGATACCTATAAGGAAATCTATACCCGGCTGACCGGTGAACATGTCTGAAAAGTTGCGCGATATTGCGATTTCCAGTATCGATCTCTCCGATGAACGCTATCAAATCGCGCTGTCCAGTTCCGACACGGAGTGGCTCGCCCGTTCCATAAAGGGTGTGGGTCTGGTCAGCCCGCCCATCCTTCAGCCCATGGGCCATCGATATGCGGTGGTTTCCGGCTTCAATCGGATCAAAGCCCTTGGCCTGCTTGAAGTCGACTCAGTCAAGGCTGTCGTTCAGGGCCCGCCGGCCGGAGACAGGGAGTGTCTGTTAACCGCCGTTGCAGCCCTGTCCTTTAAAAGGCCTTTGACCCATGCGGAATTGATCGTCGGGGCAACCCGTCTGGCAAAGTTCATGGATACCGCCGCCATGGCGGAACAGTCAGCCGGAATATTCAATGTCCCCTTGTCTCAGTCCTTTGTGCGGGAACTTCTGGAAATCGGGGCACTGCCGGACCCGGCTCCGACCCTGATTCATCAGGGCCGGATGTCTCTGAAATCCGCCAAAGCCTTGGCAAGATTGGGCGGCGAATTCCAAACCCTTATGCTGGAAGTATTCGCCAACATCCGGGCCTCCGTGAGTGTGCAACTGGAACTCATCCAAAATCTGACTGAAATATCGGCTCGGGATGATCTGGGACCTGAGCGATTGCTCATGGATATCGACCCTGGATGGCCCCCGGTCCTTGACGAGAAAAACGATTCCGTCGCGGTCACCCGGGATTTCAGGACCCGCGTGTTTGAAAAACGATTTCCCGAACTGTCAATGGCCAGGCAAAACGTTCGGAAAATGATCTCGGCCATGAATCTGCCGGCTCATATTTCCATCAAACCGCCCGAGTATTTTGAAGGCCGAAATTTTTCGGTCTCGTTTCAAGCCAGGACTTTCGACGACTTTCAAGCCGGTCTCCAAAGGCTTCGGGTCGCTTCCGAACATCCGGATTTCGATAAGCTGTTTGAATTATGAGGATCGATCGCCTGTTCATCGACCGGGACCTGCGCGGGCACCAAGAGGCAGAATCACTGATAACAAAAGTGGATGCACCGGTTTTCCGGGTGGATAACCAAAACGCCGTTTACGATTACATCAATGCGGCCGTCGATCCGGTTACCCGCGGAAAAAAAACCCTTTATATCACCCGAAACAAAGGCGCCGTCATTCGGAAATGCCCGGGCACCTGTCATTACACCTGTTGTGATTATACCATTCTTCACGCAGGGACCTTTTGTTCCATGGACTGTTCCTATTGCATTCTACAAGCCTATTTCCATCCTCCGGTGCTCCAGTATTTCGTCGGCGATGAACCAATCCGGCAGGAGCTGGAAACGATATTCTCTCAAAAAAAAATATGGCGGATCGGCACGGGAGAATTCACGGATTCTCTGATCTGGGAAAAAATAACCCCTCTGCCGGCATTTCTGGTCAAAACCTTTGCCGACCGGAATAACGCCATCCTGGAACTCAAAACCAAAACCGTGAACATTGAATCTCTTCTGTCCCTGGATCACAATAAAAAAACCATTCTGGCCTGGTCCCTCAACACCCCTGAGGTGATCCGCACCCAGGAAAAAGGAACCGCCTCTCTTTCGGCCCGGCTGGAAACGGCACGGCAGGCGTCGGAAAAGGGGTATCCCCTGGCCTTTCATTTTGATCCCATCGTGATTTATCCCGGGTGTGAAGATCAGTACCAAGATGTCATTGACCGGATTTTCGCCCACGTCCGGTCGGAAACCATTGTCTGGATCAGTCTGGGAACGTTCAGGTTCATGCCTGGACTCAAACAGGTGATTGAAACAAGATTTCCGGATTCCACCATCTGCTATGGGGAATTCATTCCCGGACGGGATCACAAAATGCGCTATTTCAAGCCGCTCCGGATCAGGATTTATCAGGCCATGATCGCCCGTATCCGGATGCATGCCCCGGATGTGACCCTTTATTTCTGTATGGAAGATGAAGATGTCTGGAAAGCCTGTATGGGCTTTTTCCCTGGAAGGGAAGGGGAGTTGGGACATCTTTTGGATCAAAGCGCCGTGACCCATTGCGATCTGGACCCGACATTGCTCTGACCGGAAACAGAACCGGGCAAGGGATTTTTTCCCTTGCCCGGTTTGAACATCGATAGTTTCGTTTATTCTTTTTCAGCGTTGACTTTTTCGATCACTTTTTTGGCCAGATCCGGCGGGACTTCGTCATACTGTTCGAATTCCATGCTGAAGGTTCCCCGGCCTGCGGTCATGGAACTCAAGTCAGGCGCATAGCGAAGCATTTCCGCCATGGGTACCAGTGCATTGATGATCTGTTTGCCGCCTTCGGAATCCATGCCCACCACCCGGCCTCTCCGGGAGTTGAGATCCCCCATGATGTCCCCGGTGCTGTCTTCCGGAACTTTTACGGCCACCCGCATGATGGGTTCAAGAAGAACGGCTTTTGCGTCCTGGGCCGCATTTTTGAAGGCGATGGACCCGGCTGTCTTAAAGGCCATTTCAGAAGAGTCAACCGCATGATAGGACCCGAAATCCACCGTCACCCGGAAGTCTACACAGGGAAACCCGGCAAGGATACCGCTTTTCGAGGCTTCCCTGACACCTGCTTCCACGGCGGGGATATAGTTTTTCGGAATCACGCCGCCGACGATCTTGTCCACGAATTCAAACCCCGATCCGCTGGGGAGAGGTTCCAGAACGATCCAGCAATCTCCGTACTGCCCGTGACCACCGGACTGTTTTTTGTGCTTGCCCTGAACACGGATTTTTTTCTTGAAGGTTTCACGATAGGCCACTTTGGGGGTTTCGATATCCATGCCCACGTTGAATTTGCGCTGAATCTTTTCAGCCGTGACTTCAATGTGAACGAGACCCCGACCGGACAAAATGGTCTGCCGGGTTTCTTCTTCCCGTCGCAACTGCAGGCCGGTGTCTTCCTCCAGAATTTTGCGGACCGCTTCATGGATTTTATCTTCGTCGCTCTTGGCCTTGGGTTTGATGGCAAAGGAAATGACCGGCGGCATGGGTTTGGGCGCGGGGATCTGAATGTCGCGCCCACCGGTCAGTGTGTCTCCCGTCAGCGTTTCCTTTAGTTTGGCCACTGCCACAATGGCGCCCGGAAGGGCTGAACTGATAGGTTTCTGCTCTTTCCCGGCGATTTCGAGGAGCTGGGAATAACGCTCCTTAGTGTCTTTCGTGGTGTTGACAAAATTGCCCTCCTTGCCCAGGGTGCCTGAAATCACGCGGAACAGCGAAAGTCTTCCGGCATATGGATCGACAATGGTACTGAACACGTAGCCGCAGAATTCGGCATTCGGATCCGGAGAAACCGGCACTTCTTCTCCTTTGGGATCTTTAGCTTTCCAATCACCCCGATCCAGGGGAGAGGGCATATAATCGTTGATCATGTCGGATATGGTTTCCACACCGATCATCTTGGTGGCGGAACAGCAGATGGCCGGATAAAATTCAGCCTCGAGGATGCCCTGCCTGAAAGTGGCTTTCAGATCGGCTTCGTCGATTTTCTCACCTTCCAGGTATTTTTCAAGCAATTGATCGTTGAGTTCGGCGATATTCTCGATGAACTCTTCCTTGGCCACTTCCATATCGTCGGCCATGTCCGAAGGGATATCCACCTTGGCGGCCTTGCCGTCGGCTCCGTATTCATAGGCCTGGCCGGAGATGATATTGACAAAACCCTTGAAATCATTTTCAGAGCCGATGGGATAACAGATGGGGATAATTTTCTTGTTCAGGGCTTTTTTGGAGGTTTCGATACAGGTCATGAAATCGGATCGTTCCCGATCCAGTTTGTTGACGATAACAAATCCGGGAAGGTTGTATTCCAGGGCGCTTTCGGCCGCTTCTTCCGTCATGGCGGAAGGGCCACCCACTCCGTCAATGACAAAAGCCAGACAGTCAGCTACGGGAAAACAGGTTTTGGAGGCGGAAAAAAAATTCTGGTCGCCGGGCGTGTCCATCAAAGTAATAATATGTTTGTTATGGGTATACTTGATCAGAGAGGTGTTGATGCTCTGTTGCTTACGAATCTCCTCCGGCTGGAAGTCCATAACCGTGTTGCCTTCTTCCACTTTTCCAAGACGGCTGACGACACCGGCCCTGAACAGCATCGCTTCGGCAAGCGTCGTTTTGCCCGAACCTCCGTGTCCGGCCAAGGCTACATTTCTCATGGTTTTGATGTCTTCGCTCATTACTGCTCCTTATCAACGATTAATAAAATCTTATTTAAATAATAGAATTTAAACAAAAACAACAGTCTTATTTTTCATCTCCCGGGTAATTGAGTGAGATCAAGTACTCGATGTTGCCCTTGGGACCCGGAACAGGGGAGGGGATAACCCCGTTCACCCGATATCCGCGGGCGGTGAAAAACCCCTGGATATCCTGAATGACCTGTTTTCGGATTTCCGGATCCCTGATCACCCCACCTTTGCCCACCTTGCCTTTGCCTGCTTCAAACTGGGGTTTGATGAGCGCCAGGATCAGCGCGCCGGGCTTCATGAATTTTTCTGAACTGGGAATCACCAGTTTCAAAGAAATAAAAGAAGTGTCGGCCACCACCAGATCCATGACGTCATTGACGGCTTCAAACGGCAGATACCGGATATTGGCTCTTTCAATGACCGTAACCCGGGGGTCTTGCCGAAGGGACCAGGCAAGTTGTCCATATCCCACATCCACCGCATACACCCGGCCGGCCCCCCGCTGAAGCAGGCAGTCGGTAAACCCGCCCGTAGAGGCGCCGATATCCAGGCAGGTCCAACCGTCCACCTTTATCGACAGGTCTTCCAGAGCTTTTTCCAGCTTGAGCCCACCACGGCTGACAAAGGGATGGTCATCTTCTTTTACCACGATTGTCGAGTTTATCGGCACAAAATAGCCGGGTTTGTCAACAGGCCTGTCATTGACCCAGACCTTGCCGGCCATGATCAGAGCGCCTGCGCGATGTCGGGATGAAACCAGTCCTTTTTCCACAATCAGCAGGTCCAATCTGGATTTTCTGCTAGCCGGCCCGGCGTTTGTCTGTTTCATACAATTCCCATGCAGCCTGAACAATGGCTTGATGGTCGATGCCGTAATCCCGTCTCAGAATTGCCTGGGGACCGTGTTCGACAAAGCGGTCGCGAATGCCGACCCGTTTCAGGGAAAATCCGCTGAGTCCTTGATCTATCAGCAGTTCAAGGACAGCCGAACCAAAACCGCCGCTCAATACATGTTCCTCCACTGTAATGATTTTTTCCGTTTTCATGGCATAGCAGGTGATCAAGTCCGAATCCAGGGGTTTCACAAACCGCGCATCAATGACCGTGGCCCGGATATTCTTGCTCAAGAGCGTTTCCGCCGCCAGAACTGCTTCATTCACGGAAACGCCGATGGCTATGATGAGCAGGTCGTCGCCTTCGCACATCACTTGACCCTGACCGATCTTCAGAGGCTGAGGATCATCGTCCAAATCCACGCCCAGGCCCGTTCCCCTGGGATATCTCAATGCCGCCGGTCCGTCGTGCTCAATGGCGGTGATCAGCATTCTGGCCAATTCGTTTTCATCTCTGGGGGCCATGACGACCATGTTGGGCAGACAGCGAAGGTAGGCAAAATCAAACAAGCCGTGGTGAGTCGGACCGTCTTCTCCCACAATTCCGCCCCGGTCGACGGCGAACACCACCGGGTGGGCATCGATGCAGACATCGTGGAGGATCTGGTCAAAGGCCCGCTGAAGGAAGGTGGAATAGATGGCCACCACCGGCTTGAGTCCCCTGGTCGAAAGGCCGGCGGCAAAGGTCACGGCATGCTGTTCGGCAATACCCACGTCAAAGAAGCGGTCCGGATATTGTCCGGCAAATTCCATCAGGCCGGTTCCTTCAGGCATGGCAGCCGTTACCGCAATCAAATCAGGATACCGGGCCGCCAATTGAACCATCTGTGCCCCGAATACCTGTGTATAAGTCGGGATACCGTTGGATTTGGCCCGGCTCTGGCCGGTATCAACGACAAACGAACCCACCCCGTGAAAATACACCGGGTTTTTTTCCGCCGGTTCATAGCCTTTGCCCTTGATCGTGGTAACATGAAGCAGGACCGGGTCCTGGGGGTTTTTGATATTGGTCAGGATATCGATCAAGTGGTCCAGGTTATGCCCGTCGATAGGTCCGAAATAGTCGAAATTAAACGCTTCGAACAGCATTCCCGGCGTAATGAAGGCTTTGAAGGATTCTTCCGAACGTTTGGCGATGTTGTAGATATCATCCCCGATTTTGGGAAGGGATTTCAGAAAGCCTCCCAGGTGATTTCTCATGTTCTGAAGGTATTTGGCTGAAAACGTCCGGCTCAGAAATGAAGACAGTGCCCCGACATTTTGAGAGATGGACATGTCATTGTCATTGAGGATCACGATCAGGTTCTGTTTTTTCAGGTCGCCTGCCTGGTTCAATCCTTCGAAGGCCAGCCCTGCCGTCAGGGATCCGTCTCCGATAACCGCCAGGACATTGGACGGATCTTTTTTCAGATATTTTCCATAGCTGATGCCCAGGCCGGCTGAAATAGAGGTGGATGAATGGCCGACGGTGAATCCGTCATAGGGGCTTTCCTTGATTTTGGTAAATCCTGAGATGCCCTTGTATCGTCGAAGGGTATCGAAAGCGGCATTCCGGCCGGTGATCAGCTTGTGAGCATAGGCTTGATGGCCTACATCCCAGATCAGGGTGTCTTTGGGCAGATCGAATACGCTGTGAATGGCCAATGTCAGTTCCACGACACCCAGGCTCGGCGCCAGATGCCCTCCGTTTCTGGAAACCACGTCAATAATGCGTTCCCGGATTTCCACGGCCAGCCGCTTCAGTTCCTTGCGGGTGAATTGCTTGATGTCTTCAGGTGAATTTATCTGGTCAAGAAGTTTCAAAATCCATATGCCTTAATCATATTGTCATCAGCGGTCCCTGTGAATTACATATCGGCCGATGGCCCTTAACGGGTCCGCTGATTCGTCAAAACAGGACAGACAGTCCAGGCTCTGTTGGATCAAGTCTGCCGCAAATCGCTTGGAAGCCTCCAGACCGATCAGGGAAGGGAAGGTCAATTTCCCATTCACCTGATCGGACCCGATGGATTTTCCCATTTTCTCAGGGTCGCCCGCGACATTTAAAATATCGTCCACGACCTGAAAGGCGAGACCGATTTTATCCCCGAAGGCTTTCAATCTTGTGATCTGATCAGATTCGGCGCCCGCACTCAAGGCTCCGGCTTCGATGCTGACCGTGATCATTTTTCCGGTTTTCAGGGCGTGCATTGTTTTCAGAAAATCCAGACCGCCGGCGGATGAAAGATTCACAGACTGCATATCGAGCATCTGGCCCTCCACCATCCCGTTGATGCCGGCGGCTTCGGAAATGACCCCAATCAGTTCCATCCGGATCCGAAGTGCCGGATAGATTTCAAAAAGCGATTCCGGTCGGCTCAGGACATAAAAGGCATGGGTCAGCAGGGCATCGCCGGCCAGGATGGCGGTCGCTTCGGAAAATTGTCTGTGACAGGAGGGGCGGCCCCGCCTGAAGTCGTCATTGTCCATTCCGGGCAGATCATCGTGGATCAGAGAATAAGTGTGGATCATTTCAATGGCGCAGCCTGCCGGCAGTGCGATCCGTCCCGAACCGCATCCGACGGCCTGGGCCGCGGCCATGGAAAGAGCAGGGCGCAGCCGTTTGCCGCCGGCCGTGAGCGAATGGTCCATGGCCCGGATCAGCTCACGATGGGGATCAAAAGTATGCAATATTTTTTTCAGATGAGCATTGACCAGCATCTGTTTTTCTTTGAGAAAAGAACCGAGATCAAAATCAGCTTTCATCGTCATCCAGCAATTCTTCTTTTGGTTGACCATCTTTGTCCCGGGTCAGGAGGGTTATTTTTTGCTCTATCCGATCCAGGTATTCCGAACAGAACCTGGACTGTTTCATGCCGATCTCATATTTGCGGACAGCTTCTTCAAGACAGAGACTGCCGGATTCCATTTCCTTGACGATAGCTTCAAGGACCTGGAGCGCTGATTCAAATGTCTGTTTTTTAGTCATGTATCGTCTCCACCGTTGCTGTCAAACGGCCCCCGGCCAGAATGATTTCGATCCGATCTCCCCGCCGGGTCTGGTCGACAGTCGTAATAAGGGTCAGATCTTCAGCCCGCCGGATCACGCTGTATCCTCTGTTCAAAATCGTTATCGGGGAAAGGGTTTGAAGCATGTCGGTCAGCCATTCGGTTTTTTCCCGGTTGTACCGAACATACTGACGCATCCGGGAAATGATCCTGGATGCCAGATCCCCGAGTTTCATCCGGCTCTCGTATACCGTCATTTCCGGACTTTTCAGTCTTGATGTCAAGGCAAAGACGTGTTGATTCAGTGTCGCTAACCGGCCGGTCATGTTGATCCAGAGGCGTTGTCTGAACTGGCCTATTTTTTCCATCAATTGTTTTTTATCCGGCAGGGCCAGTTCAGCCGCCGCAGATGGCGTGGGAGCACGCAAATCCGCCACAAAATCGGCAATGGTATAATCGGTTTCATGACCAATCCCTGTAATGATGGGTATTTCAGAATTATAAATGGCCATTGCCACACATTCGGAATTAAACGCCGCCAGATCTTCAAGGGAGCCGCCGCCTCTGGCCAGGATGATCAGATCCGCCCGCCTTCGTTCGTTGACCCATTTAACGGCCTCGGTGATTTCTTTTTCCGATCCGGCGCCTTGAACCTGGACCGGAACAATCTCCAGGCGACAGCCTGAGAACCGCCTTCTGGAAACATGGACGATGTCTTTCAGGGCCGCGCCGGTTCCGGATGTGATCACGGAGATATAGGAAGGCGGAAACGGGATGGGTTTTTTATGTATCGAATCAAACAAACCCTGGTCGGACAACTTTTTTTTGAGTTGCTCAAAGGCAACCTGCAGAGAGCCTGCGCCTTCGGGCGCAAGGTGTTCGAAAATCAGTTGGTAGGTTCCACGGGGTTCATAAAGGGAAAGTCGGGCAAGACCGTGAATGTGCATGCCGTTATCCGGATGAAAGGGGAGCCTGGTTCGCTGATTTTTAAAAAGCACGCACTGGATGGCTGCCTGGGCGTCTTTGAGGGTGAAATAAGCGTGCCCGGAGATCGGCACAGCATAATTGGAAATCTCGCCCGTCACCCAGACAAAAGGAAAGGTCTCTTCTAAAAGGGTTTTTATTTCTCTTGTCAGTTTAGAAACTGTATAAATATGTCCAGTAGCGTTTTCCGTCATTGTAAGACACAATAATCAGTACCCGTGTATGCAAAGTCTATATATATAAAACAAAGGAATTATTTTCACAACGATTTATTAAATAGTGTCGGGACAAAAAATCGGGATTTCATTTTATTGCCGATAATATATATTATGTAAACTTATAGAATGAATGATTCGGCCAGCTACATAAGGGTTCCCGGCATAATCGGATCCTGGATCTTGAATTTTTCCTCCATTCTATTATATTATTGAAACAATAACCTGATAACCAAAGGAGGATTATGAATCCATCGATTTCATTTTCACAGACTACCGTACTGGTCAAAACTAATTCGTTTATCCGAAGCGTTTACAACTGGATGGCCGTCGGCTTGGCGTTGACCGGGTTTACGGCCTATTACGTGGCCCACAATGAAACGCTGATGCAAATAATATACGGCAATCCCGGGGTACTTATCGTACTCATTCTGGTGGAATTGGGATTTGTCTTTTTCCTGAGCGCAAGGATTCAGAAAATCCAGGCATCCACAGCAACGGCCCTGTTCACTATTTATTCCATTTTGAACGGAGTTACGTTATCCTTTATTTTTCTGGCTTATACGGCCACATCCATTGTGTCCACCTTTTTCATCTGTGCCGCAACCTTTCTGGCTTGTAGTATCTATGGGATGGTGACCAAAAAAGATCTTACTTCTCTGGGCGGTTTCATGTTCATGGGTTTGATCGGAATCATTGTTGCGTCCGTGGTCAACCTTTTTATCCAAAGTTCCGCCATGCAGATGATCATTTCCTATGTCGGTGTCCTGGTTTTCATCGGACTGACTGCCTATGACACCCAGAAGCTAAAAACCATGGCCGTCACCCTTCCCGACAACGCCACCGGGGCCATGATCCGAAAAGGAGCCCTAATGGGCGCTCTATCACTTTATCTGGATTTCATCAACCTGTTCATCATGCTTCTGCATATTTTCGGCAACAGCAGAGACTGAAGATACAATCTTCCCTGACCGGTCTCAACCCTCCCGGCTTTGTTTGAAATTCCGGGAGGGTTGATTTTTATAGTTGAGCTTTAATGGCTTCACAGATCTCGAGGCAATAATGCCGGGTCATGATCTGGTCGGGTCCTTCAACCATGACGCGTATCAGGGGCTGGGTTCCTGAATACCGGATCAGCACCCTGCCCCTCGAACCCAGTTCTTTTTCGATTTTTCGGATGGTTTCGACTATGGGAGGGATCTTCATAATGTCGGTTCTTTTTTCTTGAACCTGGACATTCATCAGGACTTGGGGGTAAACGGTCATGACCGATGCCAGCCTGGAAAGAGGTTCTCCTGTATTCAGCATCACTTCCAGAATCTTCAGGGCGGACAGCAGGCCGTCCCCGGTGGTGTGACTGTCGAGAAAGATAAGGTGTCCGGAATCTTCGCCCCCCATGATCGCTCCCTTCCGTCGCATCTCCTCCAGCACTTTCCGATCTCCCACATCGGTTCTGAAATGTTGAATGCCTTGTTTTGCAAGGTATTCAGTCAAACCCACATTGCTCATGATTGTGCTTACAACCATGTTGTTGGACAATTTATTTCTCTGGCCGGCAAAACCGGCACACACAGCCAGTATCTGATCGCCGGTAATCTTCTGACCGGTTTCGTCCATGGCTATGAGCCGATCCGCGTCCCCGTCAAGCGCCAGACCGAGGTCCGCTCCGGTTGAGAGGACCTTCTGTCTCAAGGATTCCGTATGCTCGGACCCACATCGGTGATTGATGTTCATTCCATCGGGAGCGTCATGAATAAAAACGGCATCAAATCGGTCCGATCCGAAAACCAAATGGCTGATTTCCGACGCTGCCCCATTGGAGCAGTCGATCACGAGTTTCAACGGTTTGTTTTTTTTGAACGGACCTTTGGAAATCAGAAACCTCGCATACCTCTCCAATCCATCTGAAATATCGAATATCCTCCCAGGTGCTGCGCCGGTACTCGGTTCCGAATTCAAAATAAGATCTTCGATCCTGGCTTCCTGGGCATCTGAAAGTTTGCTTCCTTCATGGGTGAAAATTTTAATTCCGTTGTCGCCGAACGGATTGTGGGAAGCGGATATCACGACACCGGCACCGGTTTCGGCATTGTCCGCACATAGAAAGGCAACGCCCGGAGTGGGAAGGATGCCGGCCTGAAAAACCTGCACGCCGGTTGACGCCATTCCGGCTGAAAGAGCCGCTTCCAGCATGTCTCCGGATATTCGTGTGTCTTTTCCGATCACTACTGATCCGTATTCGTTTTCCTTGACGAACAAACCAATGGCCCGACCTATTTTAAAAACCATTTCACAGGTCATGGGAAAAATGTTGACCTCTCCCCGAATACCGTCAGTTCCAAACAGTCTTCCCATTTTGTCATTCCTGTTTTGTCAAAAGGGGCAAAGCGATTTCCTGCTCGATGCGATACAGCCAGTCACTTCCCTGGTTTTGCTCTTCGGGTTCGAGCCCCTGGATAACCCGGATATAATCTTTACCGACTTGCCGAATGTGATGTTCAACGGTTGAGACAAAGATTTCACCTTGTTCTGTGAACCGATCCTTGTCCCATTCACTGTTCAGGTACTCTATAACCGATTCAATTCTGCGTATCGTGTCGGATTGAAAGTTCATGGCGGACAGATTCAGCCTTAATTTTTCCAGTTGATGGATCCTTTCACGAATACAGCCGTCCAGAGTGTCTTTCAGTCCTTTGATAAGATGGCCGGTGAGTTCACCATCTGTGAAAAGCGGCCTTATATGTCGATACCAGTGCCGAAGCGACACTAACCCCGCAATATAATGGATATTGTTGTCGATAATGGAATCGATTCGTCCAAATCCGCCCTTTTTCCTCGGGATGGACCCCTCTTTGAAGCCTGCGCCTACAATCAGGCGATCATTTCGCAATTCATTTTTCCGGATGATGGAACCGGCAGCGGTCAGGCATCCGAATCCTATCCTTACCGGGCCGACCAGCCCGCCCTGCCCGCCCAGAAAAATGGGTTTGGATTTGAGCATGACGCCCTGAGGCACGTTACCCATCATGGAAGGCGTGGCCTTGTCCTGGTTGGGGGTGTAATTGAAATGAATGAAAGACGAACCGACTTCGGAATGATCTTTCCTGCTTGTGCCGCCGGCCATCAGGCAGTCGCAGAAATTGATCAGACTGCCAAGGGTGACGAAGGGAAATAAAATAGTCTGTTTCAGACCCACGGTATGGGCTGCTCCCGCCTCTTCTTCTATAATAGTACCGGTTCTCACATGGGCCCCGGAACCGAATACATTGCGGCCGACGAAAACCGCACCGCTGAAAAAACCGCCTTTCAGATGAGTGTGTTCCCCCACCAGGGTATTTTCCAGTGTAACCGGGCTTTCATATCCGATTTGGCAATTGGGAAGAATCAGGGATTGGGGGCCGATGATTTTACAGCCGGCAAAAATAGTGACACCGTCACCGGAAATACGTTCCGAATCCACATCGTCGGAAATCAGCACGGATTGCGGATTGGGGATGGCAACACCCTTTTGGATCAGTTTTTCGACCATGGGATTCATGGGATCATAAATAATGGTCCGGGGCCTTGGTTGTCAAGGTATTTTCAGCGCCGGACCTTGACCCTTTGACATGGTTTCCGTATGATCCCCTAAGCCTTTTGCCATCTTAACCATGTAAGGAGGGACCATGACGCGGCCGTTATTGACCCAGTGTCCGGCATATCTGCAATTGAAAATCCTTTCAAAAACCATGAATGATCCGGGCCGGCATTTAAAATTCCTTATACAGCAACCGGACCGACTCGATCGTTTTTCCTTGCGGATAAACGGTTTTTTCTATGATTTTTCCAGACAGAGGGTAAATGAAGAAATTGTTATCGGTCTTTTGGATCTGGCCGGAGAGACAAAAGCCGTCCATACTTTTTCCAGAATGACGGCCGGCGACAAGGTCAACACCACTGAAAAACGAGCCGCTCTGCATACGGCGGTCCGGGATTTTTCATCCGGGCCCGTGGTCCTGGGTGGAATCGATGTGAAACCGGAAATCCGGCGTGTGAATCAGGCCATCCAAGCATTTTCAGAGGCTGTTCATAACCGTGGAATTACAGGCGGAACCGGAAAAGCCTTTACAGATGCTGTCGTTGTGGGAATCGGAGGATCCTACCTGGGGTGCGAATTTGTCTTCAATGCCCTTCGTTGTTTTATGAAACCCAGAATCAATCTTCATTTTCTGGCCAATGTGGATATCGATAATTTCGGACAGGTGATTCAGGACGTGTCTGCTGATACCTGTCTCTGGATAGTGATTTCAAAATCCTACACCACGACGGAAACCATGGCCAACTTAGGACAGGTCCTGTTGTATCTGAAAAATCACCACCTGGATCCAACACGTCATCTGGTGACGGTGACAGCCAAAGGCAGTCCCGGAGACGATCCCGCCAACCCGGTTTTGAGTGCTTTCCATATGTTTGATTTCATCGGAGGCCGTTACTCGGTAAGCTCGGCCGTAGGAGGGCTTCCTTTGAGCCTGGCTTTTGGATATGATGTGTTCGACCGATTCCTGAAGGGTTGTCACGAAATGGATCAACATGCGCTGAATGCACCGGAAAAAAACAATATACCCCTAACGGCGGCCCTTATAAGCGTTTGGAATTCCCATTTTCTGGAATACCCAGCCCAGGCCGTCATCCCCTATTCATCAGCTCTTTCCAGACTCGCGCCCCATATCCAGCAGCTTTACATGGAAAGCCTCGGGAAAGGGGCTACCGAGGATGGACAGCCCGTGACATACCCCACAGGGGTCATCATTTTCGGAGAACCAGGAACCAATGCCCAACATTCATTTTTTCAGCTGGCCCACCAGGGCCGCCCGTTTCCCTTAGAATTCATAGGGGTGCTGCAACCGGCATATACCCGGGACCAGGCAAAATCAAAAGGGGTGACCAACCACCAGGAGCTTTGGGCCAATATGATCGCCCAGGCCCAGGCTCTTGCCAAAGGCCGGGAGGATGTTGATCATGCCAGGCATTTTACCGGCAACCGGCCATCCTCCACGATCCTCATCAATGACCTGTCACCTGAAAGTATCGGGATGCTTTTGTCTTTTTACGAAGCCAGAACGGTTTACGAAGGGTTTGTCCTTGGGCTGAATCCTTTCGATCAGTTCGGGGTAGAGCTGGGAAAGGTTCTGGCTTCAGGTATCCGGGACGAAATTCGGAAGAAAAATCAAGACGCCGCATATGCCTTTGATGCGGCGGATCCCTTTGTACGGATTTATCTGGACGCCCTGTTCAAGGGGAAATTATGAGAATTTGTAGATTACGCTGCCCCAGGTCAGCCCGGCTCCCAGGCCGGTGAACAGAACCACATCCCCGGTTTTTCCGGTCCGTCCTTCTTTGATGGCCTCGTGAAGTGCCATGGGAATGCTGGCGGCCGTGGTATTGCCGTATTTCTGTATATTATGGAAGATTTTATGGTCCTCCAGTTTGAGGGACTGGGCCAGGGCCTGATTGATTCTTAAATTGGCCTGATGGGGTATGACCAGGTCAATGTCTTCGATGGACAGACCTGCTTTTTCAAGGGATTCGTTGATGACCTGCGGCAGCATCCGAACTGCTTTTTTAAAAATGGCCGGTCCGTCCATGATCGGGTAGTATCGGGGATCATCAAGCGCCACGCCCGGCGGCAACCTTACAGGCAACCGGGAAGCCGGCAGCTCGGTCATCAGAGCATCGGCCAGGTTGCCGTCCGCATGAAGGGCCGAGGCCAGCACTCCGACATTTTCCTCGGTTTTCACGCCTTCGATGCACAGGGCTCCCGCACCGTCACCGAAAATGACCGTCACGTCCCGACCCCTTGTGGATTTGTCCAGACCGGATGAATGTACTTCAGCTCCCACCAGGAGCACTTTGTCTGCCAGGCCTGTTCTGATGTAGGCATCGGCCGTGGCCAGGCCGTACAAAAAACCCGTGCACTGCTGCCGGATATCCAGGGCGGGAGTTGAATTCAGACCCAGCTTGGCCTGAAGCAGACAGCCCGAACCCGGAAACATGATATCCGGACTCAAGGTCGCGAAAATGATAAAATCAAGATCCTGCGCCGTCCAGCCGGCGTCCTCAAGAGCCATGCGAGAGGCTTCCAAACCCAGATCCGATGACCCGGTTTCTCCTTCCATATTAATCCAGTAACGATGTTCGATACCGGTCCGCTGCCGGATCCATTCATCCGACGTATCCATCATTTTTTCAAGATCATGATTGGTGATGAGATTGGGTGGAACAAACATCCCCGTTCCCTTTATGCTGCTTTTCTTCATACAACGATTCCTTATTTTTTCAGCGTTATTTTGATTGATTAATGGGTCAACCTGCTATAAGATTTCCGCTTTATAATATTATTTTTGGATTTAGGCAACCACCATCACATCAGGGCAAAAACAATCATCCAGGCCTTTTAAACATACATTTGATACTTCAACTGATCATACTGGTCCTCGGCCTTGCCCTGCTCTATTTCGGCTCATCCATGCTTGTGGAAGGCGCCGCTTCCACGGCCGTTCTCTTCCATGTCCGACCGGTCATCGTAGGATTGACAGTGGTCTCTTTGGCCACATCAGCCCCCGAACTTCTGGTCAGTCTCGTCGCGGCCGTCAAGGGTTCCGGCGGTATCTCCCTGGGGAACATCATCGGCAGTAATGTCATCAACATCGCCCTGGTACTCGGCATCAGCGGATTGATTCAAACCGTTCGGATTCAGCGCCAGATCATCAGAATCGAAATCCCTTATATGATCGGAGTGTCCATTCTGTTCTGGTGGCTTTGCAGAGATTCCCACCTCGGCCGCCTGGACGGCGCCCTTCTGTTGTCCCTGCTTTTCGTCTTTATCCTTTACGGCATGATCACGGCCAAAGAAAAGGATTTGTCCAATGCAGCCCCTTCCCCCTCTCGCCGGAGTCTGTTGAAAAACGCGGTTTTTATCTTGATAGGCATCCTCATGCTGTCTCTGGGTGCCAACTTCGTTGTTCGGGAAGCCATCGCCTTTGCCTCTATGATGGGACTTTCCCAGACTTTTATCGGCATTTCGGTGGTGGCCATGGGAACGTCTCTTCCTGAACTGGCCACCTCGGCGGTTGCGGCTGCGCGTCACGAAAGCGACATTTCCGTCGGTAACGTTGTGGGATCCAATCTTTTCAACATCTGCCTGGTAATGGGTACGGTTGGGCTTTTCAACCCCATGCCCATCGAAGCGGATCTTCACGAATTCCAATTCCCCTTTATGGTCGCCATCTGCGTAATACTGGGAACCGTAGCCCTGTTCCTGAGGAAGATCGATAAAATATCGGGATTGATGATGATCGGTTTGTTTGTTTTTTACCTGTGCGTCTCCTATCTAAAATAATCTTGACAATCCGCATCATTTCTGATTTTTTCGCTTGCAGTACAATCGGAATAATTATATGGAGTAATGCAAAGATACTTTTCCGAATCACCCAGAGAGGCATCGTATGACAGACCCGGACAGGCTTTTAATCGTCGATGACAATGAGGATATCCTTTCCACATTCTACGAATTCTTCAATTCCATGGGGTATGAAGTCAAGACAGCCGTTGACGGGTTTGCGGCATTGAAACTGCTACGGGACAAATCCTATTTTTTCGACTGTCTGATTACGGATCTGGTAATGCCAAACATCAGTGGCGTGGGATTGATCGCTATTGTAAAAAGAGAGTGTCCCCACCTGAAAATAATCGCCATGACCGGGTATGGAGATCAGCCCGGGGCTCTGGCGTCGGAAGCGGAAGCCGATGTCGTGCTCTTCAAACCCATTGATCTGTTCAAAATCGAGAACACCGTCGCCGAATTAATCCATCCGGCCAAATCATAACGGGAAAACAAGGGTACCATGACCACTCCTTTGATAGGCGTCAGCAAACCCATTCTGAAAATCAAAGAACTCATCAGCCATGTAGCCAACACCTGCCTGAACGTATTGATAACGGGTGAAACAGGGGTGGGCAAGGAAGTGGTGGCCCAGAACCTGTATGCGGAATCTCCACGGGCCAATCAGAATTTTGTGAAGATCAATTGCGCGGCACTGCCGGAAACCCTTCTCGAGAGCGAACTGTTCGGATTTGAAAAAGGGGCCTTTACCGGAGCCCACAAAAAACGTCCCGGGAAATTCCAGACAGCCGACAAAGGGGTCCTGTTTCTCGATGAAATCGGCGATATGCCCATGGCATTGCAATCAAAAATGCTTCATGTGCTCCAGAGTGGAGAATTCTCCCCTCTGGGATCGGATTTGGAATTCAAAACCGATGTCTGGGTGATCGCCGCCACCAATCACAATTTGGAAGTAAGCATTCAGAAAAAAACTTTCCGGGAAGACCTGTTCTACCGGCTGAACATCATCAAGATCGATATCCCGCCCCTGAGGGAAAGGAAAGAGGACATCCCCGCCCTGATTGAATATTATCTGCGTCTGTATCGGTCGGAATATCCTGAAAATCACGGCTCCAAACCGGATGCCGATACCATGTCAAGGCTATGTGATTATCCCTGGCCGGGAAATGTCCGTCAGCTTCAGAACAGCATCAAAAAACAAATGGTTCTGAATTCCTGGGAAAAAGTCTTTGAAGAGCTGCCCCATGAATACCCGGATTCTCCCCTTTTGACCGGCACCCGGGACGAGAATGACCCGGCGGCCGGCAAAGGTCTTTCCGGGAAAACCGATCAACGGATTTCCATCATTTCCGAATTCGTCAATCTGTCGACCAGCTCGGAAAAAATATTCGAGGATCTTTCCCTTAAAAAAATCAAGAAACTGGCAGCCGACCGGGTGGAGAAAGAAGTCATCCTGTTCGTGCTGGAAAAAGTGGGCTGGAATCGGTCCAGAGCCGCCAAAATACTCAAGATCAGCTACAAAACCCTTCTCTATAAAATGAATGAATTCGACATCGCCCCACCGGTCAAATAATTCTCAATCTCCTTGATACATTTAGTTGTTGACAAGCTTTTTTTTATTACATAGTGTCCTGAAATTGATGTTGACCCGTCGGCATCCGCCCCCGACAAGCTTGGCACCATAAGGGGGTTTACTTTTACATTTGACAGAACAAGGAGGTAGTATGCGAAAAATTGCTTTTCTAATGGCCGTGGCTTTTGCCGTTACACTTTTGGCCGCACCCATGGCGTTCAGCGCAAGGAAATCGACAATCAAAATCGGCATCAACGCTCCTCTGACCGGGGACATTCCCAAAGTCGGAGAAGGAACCAAATACGCAGCCCTGATGTGGCTGGAAGACATTGAAAAGGCCGGCGGACTGGAAGTCGGAGGGAAGAAATACGAAGTCGAGCTGATTATAGAAGACAATGAATCCAAGGCCGAATCCGCCGTCAAGGCCACCACCAAGATGATTACCCAGGATGACGTGCTGGCGATTGTCGGGCCCCAGTCCTCCAAACAGGCTGTTCCGGCCGGCGAAGTGGCCAACAAATATCAAACCGTCATGATCAGCCCCTGGTCCACCAATCCAAACACCACTCTGGACCGTCCCTATGTGTTCCGCGGATGTTTCCTGGATCCTTTCCAGGGTCCTGTGGTAGCCAATTTCATCACCGAGGAGTTCGGGTTCACCAAGGCCGCCGTTCTGTATGACGTGGCCTCAGACTATCCAAAGGGACTGGCCGAAGTGTTCAAGGAAGCCTGGGAGAAAAAACATGGTGCCGGCTCCGTAGTGGCCTATGAAAGCTTTACCACAAAAGACACGGATTTCTCATCCCAGCTCACCACCATTGTCAAATCCGGAGCACAGGTTCTGTTTACCCCTCAGTATTATAATGAAGTGCCTCTGATCGTTCAGCAGGCCAAAAATCTGGGGTGGACAGGGCCCATAGTCGGTTCGGATTCCTGGGGATCTGCCGAAACCACTGAACTCTGCGGGGAAGCCTGCCACGGATTGTTTTTTTCATCCCACTATGCCGCAGCCGGAGCCAAAGGCAAAACCAAAGAATTCATCGACCGTTACTCCAAAGCCTACGGATATGTCCCCGACGATGTGGCGGCCCTTACATGGGACGCCCTTCTTCTTGCCCAGCAAGCTATTCAGGATACAGGAAAGCTGACGGGAAAAATCGAAAAAGACCGTACCGCAGTTCGTGACGCCCTTGCCAAAATCAAGAATTTTGAAGGGATCACAGGCAACATGACCTTTACCGAAGAAGGAGACCCGATCAAATGCGCGGTCATCGTCAAAATCAACAACAGCGGTGAATTTGAATTCTACAAATCCAGCTGTCCCTAACCGGATAACCAGACGATCCTGATGCATTCAAGACGGCTGTGCGCCAAGGCATGGCCGTCATTCCCGTCAAAAAACAGGAGTTGGTGAATGGAAGCCTTTACGGATTTTTTTCAGTATTTTTTTCAGAACCTGATCAACGCCCTTCAGAGAGGTAGCTTTTACGCCGTTATTTCCATCGGGTATTCCATGGTCTACGGCGTACTTATGCTGTTTAATTTTGCCCACGGTGATATTTTCATGCTGGGGACCTATATCGGCTTCGGAATCGCCACCCTTTTTCTCGCCTTGTTTTCAGCCTTTCTGCCGGGTCCCGTGATTTTCGTGGCCACGGTAGTCATCACCATGTTTCTGGCTTCCTGGATCGGCGTGTTCGTCGAAATGGCCGGCTATCGCCCTCTTAGATCGGCCCCCAGAGCTTCGGCCGCCATCACCGGACTGATGATCGGGATCATTTTCGAAACCGGCATCCTGATCCTTCTCGGGGCCAAACGACTCAATTTCCCGCCCCTGATGGAATCCGTATCCTATAATATCGGCGGCGTATACTTCACCAATGTCAAGGTGTTGATCATCATCCTGTCGTTTCTGCTCATGCTGGCGCTCCACGCCTTTATTCAGAAAACCAAATGGGGAATGGCCATGCGGGCCATGTCATACGATTTTCTGGCCGTTCCACTGATGGGGGTGTCCATCAACACCATCGCCCCTCTCACATTTGCCATCGGAGCCGGGCTTGCATCAGTGGCCGGCATCCTCTACGGCCAGGCTTATCCGATACTGGACCCGTACATGGGAGTCATCATTGGGTGGAAGGCATTTGTGGCAGCCATCTTAGGGGGACGCGGCTCCATCAAAGGAGCGGCTCTGGCCGGATACCTGCTGGGGTTTATTGAAATCTTCGTGGCCACCATATTTCCCTCGACTTTAAGAGACCTGATCGCTTATTCCATCATCCTTCTGATTTTGACTTACAGACCCAGAGGGTTCTTCGGAATGGAATACAGCACCAAACTCAGACTCTGATTGCTTACGGATTCTTACAGGAACGAAAACTTTATGAAACTTGCAGAAAAATTCAAATCCATGTTTTCCGACGTGCCAGTGCTGGGTTGGCTGCTTGGGTCGCTGGTCGCCGTCGCGATCGAATGGTTCTGGGGATATGATTATATTTCCTATTACCTCGGACTGCCCAAGATCCCGGTTTTATTCGGAGTGCTGGTCATGCTCAAGGACCCGTTGATGATACCCGGCGTCATCGGATATGATCTCATCGTATACGTCATCCCTGTTCTTCTGGTGGCCAAAATCACCACATTCGTCACCAATCCGGTCGCCGCCCTGCTGGAAAAGATCCCTTTATGGGCATCCGCGCTGGTGCATATCCTTTTTTTCTACGCCATTCTCCACCTGTGGTCCGGGATCAACGACTACCGTGAACTGGTAGTCAAACTGACCCTGATTTCCATCATTCTGACCATCAGCATCAACGTCATCAACGGATATCAGGGAGAATTTTCCTGCTCCCATCCGGGATTCATGGCCATCGGTGCATATATTTCATCCATCCTGACCCTCTATTTTTTCGTGGACGACAAAATCTTCGGAGCAGCACTGCTGCCTTCCGCCATGGGGCCGTGGATGTTTCCCCTGGCGCTTCTTGTCGGCGGCACAGCGGCCGCCCTCAGCTCCCTGCTGGTGGCCATCCCTTCCTTCAGAACCCGGGGCGATTATCTGGCGATCATTTCTCTGGCCTTCATGTTCATTGTCAAGAGCGCGGTCGAAAACCTCAATATCATCGGCGGTGCGAGAGGAATGGGAGGACAACCCGATTACGCGCCCCTGTCGGTTATTTTTATCTGGACCATGCTGTCTATCTGGATCATCCACAATTTTGTCACATCCATACTGGGAAAAGCTTTGAACGCAGTCCGAGACGATGAGGCGGCATCCGAATCCATGACCGTCAAAACCCGGAAAACCAAAATGACGGCCTTCATGTTCGGCGCCTTCTGGGCCGGGGTGGCCGGAGGTCTGTTTGCCCACGTCATCGCTTACATCAACCCGGATATGTTCAGCATCAACCGTTTGGCCGAAATCCTGGCCATGGTCTATTTCGGCGGATTGAACTCCATCATCGGCTCCATTGTCGGAGCCGTGAGCATCAATCTTCTGGGCGAGGCGTTAAGGCCCCTGGAGCTCTTCAAATGGATCATCATTCCCCTCATATTGATTTTTGTAATGATTTTCCGTCCTTACGGACTGGTTTCGTTCAGGGAAATCAACGCCAGAGAGCTTTTGAGAGCCAAAACAAAAAACAGACAAGGGGATTTATAAGATGGCGCCTTTGCTCAGTGTAAAAGGGATGACTCATTACTTCGGCGGCCTGCGGGCCGTTCACAATTACCATCTCACCATCGATCCGCATCAGATCATCGGTCTGATCGGGCCTAACGGGGCCGGTAAAACAACCGTTTTCAACCTGATCACCGGCGTGTATACCCCCACGGAAGGCGCCATCACCCTTGAAAATGAATCCATCAGAGGGCTGGAAACAAACGAGATCGCCGCCAGAGGGCTGGGCCGGACCTTCCAGAATCTTGCCCTGTGGCGCCACATGACGGTTCTGGACCATGTCAAAATGGCCCATTATTCACAACTCACCTACAAACTTATGGATTCATTTTTCAATACCCGCAAATGCAGGGACCAGGAAACCCGAGTTGAGGAAAACGCCTATCGCCTGCTGGAGCTGTTCGATATCAAGCAACATGCCCATCAGCTGGTCACCAACCTTTCCTATGGGGCCCAGCGCCGGGTGGAGATGGCCCGGGCTATGGCCACAAATCCCAAAATTTTGTTTCTAGACGAACCCACAGCCGGTATGACACCGGACGAACTGGTCCAGATGATTCGCATTATCCGCCGGGTTCATAAGGATTTCAAACTGGCCATCTTCCTCATCGAGCACCGAATGAAATTCGTTATGGAACTGTGCCGGCATATTCAGACACTGGTTTTCGGGGAAGTCATAGCGGAGGGAACCCCCCGGGACATCCAGAACAATCCCAAAGTCATCGAAGCCTATCTGGGCAAGGAGGATCTGACCTGATGCCTCAGCTTACCGTCAAAAATCTGAAAGTATCCTATGGCAACATCAAAGCGCTTCACGGGATTGATTTCTCCATCGAAGCCGGTGAAATATTGACCATCATCGGAGCCAACGGGGCCGGCAAAAGCACCACGCTTAGGGCCATCTCCCGAATGGTGCCGGCCGAATCCGGATCCGTTCTTGAATTCAACGGGCAGGATATACTGAAATACAGCGCCGATAAAGTGGTTTCCAAACTGGGGATCTCCCATGTTCCCGAGGGGAGGCGTATTTTCGGCAACCTTACCGTGACTGAAAACCTGAAACTGGCCTGTTTCGCCCGCAAGGACACCGACCAGATTCAAAAGGATAAAAAATGGGTGTTTGATCTCTTTCCCCGCCTGGAAGAACGAAAAGACCAGATCGCCGGCACCCTGTCCGGCGGTGAACAGCAGATGCTTGCGGTGGGGCGGGGTTACATGAGCGCCCGTAAAATAATGCTCCTGGACGAGCCGTCCATGGGACTGGCCCCGCTTTTGATGCTGGAAATGTTTGATGCGTTAAAGGAAATCAACAAACAGGGGACCACTATTCTGCTGGTCGAGCAGAACGCCCGACTGGCCCTTAAATTTGCCCAGAGGGGCTATGTCATTGAAAACGGATCCCTGGTTCTGGAAGGCCCCGCCGATTTTCTGCTGGATCATCCGGACGTTAAAAAAGCCTATCTCGGCGCGTGACGATAAGGATCAGGCGGGCCGATGTTCTTCCTGGAGCGGGATATCCCACTTTTTCATGTATTTCCACACCGAAGTCCGGCTTTTGCCGATGCGCCTGCCCACTTCAGCCTTGTTCCATCCGTTTTCTTGAAGCAGGACGACAAGGCGCTCCCGAGTCAGCGGCCCTGATTCTTTCTGCCGGTATCGGGAATTCGCGGATGTGTAATCACCGGCATGGTTTTCCCTGATTTCCACCGGCAAATCTTCCAGGCAGATCCACTCTGAACGGCAAATGACAAAGGCGTGCTCCACCGCGTTTTCCAGTTCCCGGATGTTGCCCGGCCACGGATATTCCATCAGCCGCCTCATGGCCCCGGCATCCATTCCCCGGATGGACTTGTGCTCTCGTTGATTGCCTTTGGCGATAAAATGCTGAACCAGCAGAGGGATGTCCTCCCGGCGATCCCTCAATGGCGGCACCAGAATGGGAAACACTTTGAGACGATAGAACAGATCCTCCCGGAATCCCCCCCTGCGGGTCAGATCATACAGGTTCCGGTGAGTGGCGGCTATGATGCGGATATCGATTTTTATCTTTCTGGAATCCCCTACCCGTTCAATCTCACGCTCCTGAAGAACCCGGAGTAATTTGATCTGCATATAGGGGGTCAATTCTCCGATCTCGTCCAGGAAAATAGTGCCGCCGTCCGCCTCTTCGAAACGGCCTTTTCGATCCCGATGGGCACCGGTAAACGCGCCTTTCACATGACCGAACAGCTCACTTTCCAGAAGAGTTTCCGAAAGAGCCGAACAATTCACGGTGATCAAGGGGCCGATATCCCCATCTGCTCCCGCATTTCCGTTGTAATGAATGGCTCCGGCAACCAATTCTTTTCCGGTACCGCTCTCTCCCTGGATCAGCACGGTGGCCCGGCTGTCGGCCGCTGCCCGGATGGCGTCGAATACCTTCTGCATGGCAGGACTTTTTCCGATGATATTACCCAGGCGGTATGCGTGTTGAAGCCGGCGCTGGGCTTCCTCGGCCGTTTTTTTGATTTTCTTGAGTTCGGTCAGATCGGTTATGGTCTCCACGATCCCGAGGATGCTTCCATTGTCGTCCATTGCCAGCCGTGCGTTTTTGATGACCGCCACATCATGACCCTCTTTGTGCCGGATAAAGCACTCCTTGGCCTCGGTACGACCGTGCTGAATCACGCCGCATCGATTGATGTCCGCCGGACATGTTTTCCCGAAACATCGACTGCATTCAATGATGCGACAGGTCTGCCCGACCGCCTCCTGAGCGGAATACCCGCTGATTTTTTCCATGGCCCGGTTCCATGAGGTGATGATGCCCTGCTCGTCCAGTGTGAACAGGCCTTCAGCCATGGTATCCAGAATCTGGTTTAAAAAATTGACATTCCACAATTGATGGGTTTGCATGCTTTATCCTGAAAAACGCCACCCGGAACCGTTACTGATATCGTTACCCATGGCGTTACTCTTTGACGCCGATGTCTTTTTTTTCGGCCTCGTTTTTTTTCGGATCTGTCACCTGACAGGCTTGCCGCATTCAGGTGGATATGCCCATTTTAGGCAGAATATACACCTGCATGAGGATGTAGATCCCGAGAAAAACAATGATAAAAATCAATTCTTTCATTTACACTCCTTTGCTTATCGGCAGAATATAACGCATGCAGGCGCAAGTGTCAAAAACGCGATTGGATTCTTTGATTCCGGCTTTAAAATAGGATCTGGCATGAATTTTGATACACAATTTTGACAGGGATTTTTCACAATTTACCCCGAGATGCAAGAAGGAGAAACGAACATGTCTATGGAAAAATTTCAGAATCAGTTGAAAAAAGGAGTTTCCCTGGTGGACTTCAATGCTCCCTGGTGTGCTCCCTGTAGAGCCCAGGAGCCTGTGATCCAAAAAATCAAGGTTGCCTATACCAACCGGGCCGCCGTCATCGAAATCAATATCGACGAACATCAGGACCTGGCCACGGCCTACCGGGTCCAGAGCATTCCGACCCTCGTCATTTTCAAGGACGGTAAAGAATTCAGGCGGTTTGTAGGTCTGCAGTCGGAATCAAATCTGACTCGGGGCCTGGAAGAAGCGTTTTGAATTTTTTCATCATCCCGACACAGGAGGCCTACAATGGGTTTTTGTATTCACCATCCCGAGCGCGAGACCGGCTATGTCTGCATGAAACACAATATTTACCTGTGTGAAGAATGCCTGGCCTGCAAAGATCCGGACATCTATTGCAAATTCAGATCCGCCTGCCCCATCTATTTTACGACTAAAAAAGGATTCAAAGAGCCTGAAACCGAGTTGTCCTATTCTTCATTACATCAAAAAGGAGCGAAATCATGATGAAACTGTTGTCAATGATTCAAAAAAATCTGGTGTGGGCCATCCCCATCTCTATGCTGCTGGGCCTGGGGTACGGATATCTGTTCAATGCGGAACCTCTGAAACGGTTCATTATTCCGGTTACCTTCGTCATGGTCTACCCCATGATGGTGACCTTGAACGTGCAAACCATATTTAAAGGTCAGGACGTCCGGCTTCAGGTGATCACCCAGGTCATCAATTTTTTGATCATCCCTTTGATCGCCTTTTTCATCGGAAAGATTTTTCTGACCGGGGCTGATCCAAAATTCGGACTCTGGGCCGTTGGGCTTTTTCTCATCGGGGTGTTGCCCACTTCAGGCATGACCATTTCCTGGACCGGTTTTGCCCGGGGCAACAAAGAAGCCGCCATCAAGATGGTGGTGTTCGGGCTGGTTATCGGCTCCCTTGCCGCGCCTGTTTATACCAAGATTTTCATGGGTGCCGCCATTGACGTCAACATGATGGACATGTTCAAAGAAATTGCCGTATTCGTTTTCCTGCCCTTGGGCGCCGGGCTTCTGACCCAGTACGCCGGCCGGAAAAAATACGGGCTTACAGTGTGGAATGAGCAGATTCAAATCAAATTCCCGCCCATTTCAGCGCTTGGCGTTGCCATGATCGCATTTCTGGCAATGTCTCTGAAAGCCAGGCACATCATTGCCCATCCCGAGGATATCCTTCTGATTCTGGTCCCTCTGACTGTTTTTTATTTGATTTCCTACGCTTTGCTGACCGTTGCCGGCCGTTTGCTGTTCAAGCGTGAAGACGCCGTCGCCATGGTCTTCGGCGTGGTCATGCGGGATCTGTCCATAGCTCTTGCCATCGCCATGACCGCCTTCGGCAAAGAGGGCCTGACCATTGCCCTGCTCATTTCCCTGGCCTATGTCATTCAGATTCAGAGCGCTGCCTGGTATGTGCGGTTTGTGGATTTCATGTTCGATCGCTGTTCCGGTATTGCACCAGTCAAAATGTGATCGCCATTTCAAAAATTATGATCAAATGACCAAAATTATCCTTGACAACACCCGCTGCCGGATCTAAATTATGATCAAATGACCAAAACTTTGAAAAATTATTCAGGAGTTTTCCAATGCCAAGACCCAAACGACTTCGATGCATCCTTTCCAGCCCGAATATCCGGATCTTCGGACCTGAAGGGGTCCCGGAAAAAGGAGAGGTCTCCCTTTCCCTGGAGGAATTTGAAGCCATTCGGCATATTGATTACAAAGGTTTGGATCAGAGCAGGGCAGCAGAGCTCATGAACGTTTCACGACAGACCTTCGGCAGGATTCTCAGATCCGGGCGTCACCGAGTGGCCGATGCCCTGGTGAACGCCTGCCGGCTGAAAGTGGAAGGCGGATCCTACACTTTCGATAACGACCGTCGCGGACACGGACATCATGGCCACGGCAAAGGTCGGGGACGATGCGGCCGCGGAAGAGGCCAAACCGCAACGATCAATCCAGCCGTAAAGCAGGAAACCGATGAATAACGGCAACACATTGATAACCCAGTAACAAAAGGAGGAAACATCATGCCTGGTTTCAATCAAAGAGGTCCCATGAATGAAGGCCCCATGACGGGCTGGGGACGAGGTATCTGCAACGGGAACACCCGTCCGGTGATGGGATATGGCCAAGGAGGCTATGGGACGGGAGGATATGGAATGGGTCGGGGCTACGGTCGAAGAGGCTGCAAGGTTCCCGGACGAGGTATGGGCTGGGGACGGAATGCCGCCCCCTGGACCGCAGAGGCTGATCTCGACCAGACAACCCTTCGGAGCAGAGCGGCCTTCCTGGAGTCTGAACTGGCGGAAATTAAACGCCGGTTGACCACACCTTCCGACTCTGCAGAATAACATACAAACCGGGGGCTACGGCAAACCAATCCCCGTCGCCCCCGGTTTCCACAATTCAAACCATCACAGACCTCTGACCGCTTCTCTCAGTGCTTTTACATCAGCATCATCCGGATGTCCCTTCGCAAAATCCGCGTCTTTGATCCAAACCGGCGGCTGGGGTTTGCTTTTGGCTTTTTCCAGCACCTTTGGATTGACTTGTCCCTGACAGGTAAAGGTGCCCGCGATTTCACATCCCTGAGTGAGGCCAATCGCATTCGCCATACCGGCTTTGGCGTGATCCGACCCCTTGGCTGCCCCGTGGGATGCAAACAGAAACAATCGGGCGGGTGGTCGGCACCGGGCCAGATATTCAGCGGATTTGGGATCGGGTTTGCCGGCCTGGAACCAGAACCCCATCGCCACCAGATCATATCCTTCCGGTGAAGGGGCTTCGTCAACGGTAACCATATTCTTTTCTCCTTTGATTTCGTCAAATACGGCCTGGGCCAGTTTTTGCGTATTTCCAGTCTGGCTGGAGTAAATAATCAGTGTTTTCATGTTATTCCCCTTTTAATTCATTGTCTTTGTAGCCCATGGGCAGTTTCTTGAAACGGCCGCCGTGGATAATGGGGTCTCCCTTGTATCCCAGGGCTTTAAAGTTGATGTAATCGGTTTTTTCAATCAGGTGTTCCACATCTCTTCCCTGGGATTTCATATAAGAAAAATCCGTTCCTTTATGGGCGATTTTTTTGAAATCCACTTCCTTGTTATCTTGGTGGCAACGGTTGCAGGTCTTGTCCCCTTTCAGACTTTCATGACATTGAACACAGGAAAGAGCCATGTCCGCGGGCATGACTTCGTGTTCGAGACGCCAGTACATCCAGGTTTCCTTCCACTTGTAGGCCCCGCTGTAATCCAGACCCACGGCAGCCATGCCGTCCTGAAAGGCTTTTTCCCAGTCCAGCACTTTCCAGTAGGCCGTGGTATCGTCCTTGTCCCTGGGAAACAGATGCGGAATCAGAAAATATCCATGCTCGGCGTCAATGGGCTGGATGGCCTTCATGATCTTGAACGGCGTGATTTTGGAATTCGGATCTTTAAAGGATCCCACCGGCTCGGTCAGATTGATGATATCCCGGGTCATGTCGACCTTGTCGCCGATGAGTATACGGTTCATATATCCCGAACTCCAGGCATAATCCGGCACGGCCGACTCTTCCCATTTGAACTCCCCCTTCTGCCAGTTGTAATCCGGCTGGCCGTATTTATCTTTTTCGGGCTCACGTTTTTTGTCGCCGGCTTTGGACCAGTCCCACCAGGTTTTGGTGGGTTTGCACTTGGCAAATACCGGAGAATGGCAGACATTGCAATCCAGGGTTTTGGCGTGGGTATTCAAATGATGGTCCAGAAGACTTCCGCAATAATGGGGTTCATCCGAATGACACTGCTGACAGGTGACCTCGCCTTCAGCCACGGGAACCGAGGAACTTTTGCCCGAAATCTGGTGATTTCGTGTTTTGTGGCATTCCGCGCAGGCGAAATCATACCCGCCCATGTGGATATCACAGTTCCGGTCCGGCTGGAGCAATTGCCGCGACATATCCGCGTGTTTGATGGCGTCCCCGCCGCCTCCGTTGAAATGGCAGGATCCACAGGTCGCCCTGCTGGAATGACCCACATTCATCGCCACGGCCTTCAAATCGATGTCTTTGACCGGCATGCCCGCGCCCGGAGGATCTTTTTTGTATTTGCCGGTGGTATCGTGGCACACCAGGCAGTCCATTTTGGTTTTATCCGTAAAATCAAAAGACGCATCTTTCCATCCGTATCCTGCATGACAGCTTGTGCAACGAGCCTCGTTGCTGATGGGGCTGATTCAGAAATTGTTCAGGGCCGTGGTGCCCTTACCATGCATGATGTCCTTTCGATGCCCGGTGGTGTAAGGAGAGGGTCCCCGCCACAGCCAGTGGGCGGTTGTTAGCATGTCTTCGGCCTGGGTGTCGTGACACCTCAGGCATTCGGCCGTTACCTGGGACGGTTCCGGATTGTCCGGCAGATTCACCAGCTCTTTATGATCGGGCACGTTGCGCAGATGGCAGCCTTTGCAATCCATCGGCCCCTTTCCTTTTTCCTGATGACATTCCATGCACTGCTGGTGATAAGCGGCTTTCAACCCGATCCGATCCGGATGGTCGGGGTTGAAGGAATCCTGGTGACAGGCCGAACATCGGGTGGTCTCCAGAGCGTTTTCATCCTTGGGTCTGAAATGGTGGCACGCACTGCAGTCATTGATCAGCGCCGCATGCCGCTGATGGGCGAACCGGACCGGACCGTAATGATCTTCCCGTTTCTTGATGATGGGGCTGTCCAAAAGAAAATAAACGTCCTGGACATCTTTGATGGAGATTCCGGCTTCCGCCAGACAGGCTCTTCTGCTGATCAAACAGTCATCCTTAAAGTCCTTGACAAAAGGGACCACTTCCCTTGCCCTTTCTCTGGCCTTTTCCTGATCCGGAGCCTTCCAGATCTCGGCCGAACAAAAGGTTGCCCAGAACAGCAGGCAACCGGTGATAAACACCGTTTTTCTCATCATGATGACACCCCCTTGGACGCCTGCAGAACCGGCAGATACGTCACGGCAAAACGATAAATAAACATGAGCGTGGCAATCAGGCCCAGGGTGACCAGAATTTCTCCAGGTGCAGGGAAATACGTATTCTCAGCCAAAGGCGGTTTGTAGGCCACGATAAAAACGTTGATCCGATTCAAAACAACCCCGCCGACAATGAGGCAGGCCGTAATGAAGAGCCCTCGTCTGGATTTTCGAATTCCCGGAAACAGCAGAAGAACCCAGGGGATCATGACACCGAACACCATCTCCACGATAAAGGAATTGGACTGGTGATTGCCGTCCAGCAGATAGACCCAGGTTCCCCGGACGAACATGTCCCCCAGCTTCAGCACCAGGTAAAGTCCCAGAAGGAAAATGGTGATCCGGGTGAGCGGGGTCAGAATGTCCATTTCGGAATCCAGTTTCAATGAGGCGGTAGCCAGGGTGGTTTCAAACACCACCATGGGATAGCCCACGGCAAAGGCGGATGTCAGAAACAGAAGCGGCAGAATCGGAGTATACCATAGAGGATGGATTTTGGTCGGGGCCACCAGCATGAGAGAGCCCAGACTGGATTGATGCATGCAGGACAGAACCACGCCCAGAATGATCAGAATCCACATGATTTTTCCCAGAATGGCGTCACCGATCCTTAGGATGGCTTCCAGAAACGCGTTGAAAATGGACAGGGGTCCCGGAAGGGCCACCCTGCCTTTGAACTGTTCGGCAATGATGGGAAAAAATTCAAGGTACAGCACATGAAGATAAATGGCCACGCACATGGCCACCTCGAACAAAACAGAGTTCGTGTTCCAGTTGAATACGGGTTTCCAGATGGCCCAGGATCGACCGATATCAACCAGGAGCCCCAGGACCACGAACGTATAGCCCAGCGCCGCCGTCAGCAGGGCCGGACGGGTCACTGGTTCATAATAATGACGACCGAAAATATGGGCCAGGGCCGCCGTGGTAAACCCTCCTGCCGCCAGGGCCACTCCGGTGGCCACGTCCACGCCCACCCAAAGCCCCCAGGGTCGGGCGTTACTGAGATTGGACACATATCCGATACCGCCGGTGAACCTGGCGACAACGGCAACGGCGCCGGCTATCATGAACACCAGCATGATCAGCACGCCGGGAGTCCAGAAGGGCTTATTCAAAGGACTTGCGCGATGTTCCATCAGGCCCCTCCTTTTGGTTTGGGTTTGTCTTTGGCTGCGTTCGTTTTGAACATGACGGCGCCCAGCAGGCCGAACAGTGCAATGGGTGACCACAGATAACTGAACAGGGTGTGCTGGATGGTTTCAGACAGTCTGGGCATGGGCTCATCCGGCAATGACGGCAGATTGACCTTTTCAAAGGGAACGGATGAGATATAAAGCCAGGATGTCCCTCCCGCTTCTTTTTCACCGTACACATGCTGAACGTATTTGCCCGGGTTGTCCCGGAGCCGCTGATGAGCCAGTTTCAAAACCGTCTCCCGTCTTCCGAAGGTCAGGGCCTCGGTGGGGCAGATGGTCACACATCCGGGAAGCCCGCCTTCCTTTGAAATCCGGTCATAACAGAATGTGCACTTCATCACCCTGGGGGTGATGGGGTCGTGATATTCATAGGCCGGAATCTCGAAGGGGCAGGCCACCATGCAATACCGGCAACCGATGCATTTGGTGACGTCATAGTGGACCGCACCATTGTCATCCTTGATCAAAGCCCCCACGATACAGGCCGACACACAGGCCGGGTCCTGACAATGCATGCACTGGACCTTGGCGTAGGTGGGCTCCGGGCGGTCAAACCCATCCAGTTTGCCGGTAAAATACCGGTTTACAACGGTATAGGCTTTTTCATCGGGCCGCCGTTTTTTTTCAAAAATCGTACACTGGCAATTCACCCTTTCCGGTTCCGGTAGCCCGTTGACCCGGCTGCAGGCTTCTTCACATTTGCGACACCCAACGCACCGGGTCAGATCCACCAGGCACCCGTAGGGGTCGGCCGGCGCTCGGGATTCCCAGGCATCGGCCGATGTGGTCGTTGCTGCAACAGAGGCACCGGCTGCTCCCATGAACTTGAAAAAAGTCCGTCTGGTCAGTTTCATCGTTTCTCCTCTGAAATGATTGATCAATCAAACGCCATACTTGTTTTCCATTCCTTCCAGACATTGCCCACCAATTCGGGTCCGGGTTTGAGTGTCATTTTTCCCGGTTTCCAGCCCGATGGCGTGGCCTGGGTTCCCTTGGATTTTCGCACCAGCTGGAATGCCTGTATCTGGCGCAGGGATTCGTTCACATTCCGTCCCACGGGTGGTGTCAGAACCTCGTATCCCTGAATGACGCCGTCCGGATCGATGATGAATCGACCCCGGGTCTCCACGCCGGCGTCCTCGTCATATACCCCGTAAAGTTTGCCCACCCGGCCGCCCGCATCGGACAGCATGGCAAAAGGAACCCCGCCCTTCACCATTTTGGACAGCTCATGGTCATCCCACATTTTATGGACAAACATACTGTCAATACTCATGGACAGAACTTCAACCCCCAGGTTCTGAAATTCACCGTATTTTTCAGCAACTGCTGAAATTTCAGTGGCTCAGACAAAGGTGAAATCGCCCGGATAAAAACACAGAACCACCCATTTTCCCAGGTGATCGGATAATTTCTGCTGAATGAATCTGCCCTGTCGGTATCCGGGGGCGACGAAATCCGGGGCTTTTCTGCCGACTTGGATCATGGTTTTTGTCTCCTTTTTCAGTTCAGTTGCAGGCGTCGTTGTTTCCGTTACAGGTTCTTCTCCCACCGGACCGCCGGTGGGACGGGCGCACCCGACCGTTACTTTTTCCGTCATAACACCTCCTGTTGTAAATTTTTGAATCCTTTTCGAATGCCCAGACATATGCAATCCGCCTTTTTTTCATGGTAGATCAGGTCGTCACAGGATCGCCTCACAATCATGATGAGATCCTGTACCACGTCCGCATCCGAAAGCAGCACTTCCAGAACGTCTCCTTGCGCCATGGCGCATAAACGGCTTTTACATTTAAGCAGATTAAGGGGTGAAATTACCCCCCTTAAATCCAAAATCTGTTTGGATGCCATGCGAACTCCGGCTTAACGGTGAAAATACTGCCTGCCCATCGAAACAAGCAACAGACGTACCGGATCCATGCATTTGGTCACAAAAACCTTGAATTGCCTGTTTTTAAAAGGAAATAAAAATAATCAGCATTCGAACTTGACGGCCGTTCGTCCGAATAGTATTTAAACACATGTTAAATTGTTCAACTCATTTTTACATCTGATTAAACACTAACCCGATTGCCGACGGAGGGGCCCCATGGATGATCATGAAATGAATATTTTCTGGCGAAAAATCGTGAACACCATTAACGACGGCCTGATGTTCATCGGTCCGGAAGGCTCTATTCTCATGGTGAACAAGGCATTTGAGGCATTGACCGGATACCGGTCCGAAGAAGCCATTGGTATGTCCTGCGACATACTGGGGTGTGACGCCTGTGAACAGACGCTCAAGACCGACAAAACATCAGCCTGGTGTAAATTGTTCGAACAGGGTCAGCAGGATATGAAAAAATGCCGGTGTCTGGTCCGGCGAAAAGACGGCAGTTTCCTGCCGGTTCTGAAAAACGCCTCCATCCTCTGGGATGAAAACCGAACCGCCCTGGGCGTTGTCGAAACCCTGACCGATATCTCCGAGCTGACCCGACTGGATGAAAAATTGCACATTCTGTCGCGACAATGCGACCTGGACAGCGATTTTGCCGGCATTGTAGGGAAATCACCGGAGATGCGCAAGGTGTTCGACATGATCCGAAAGGCTTCCCAGAGCAAGGCTCCGGTCATTATACTGGGCGAAAGCGGTACCGGCAAGGAATTGGTGGCCAATGCCATTCACTTGTGCGGAGGCCGGAAAAACGGACCGTTTATCCGCCTCAATTGCGCGGCCCTGAATGAAGCCGTTCTGGAAAGTGAACTGTTCGGCCATATCAAAGGAGCGTTCACAGGGGCTTTGAGCAGTCGGATCGGCCGGTTCGAGGCCGCCAACCAGGGAGACTTCTTTCTGGATGAAATCGGAGACATCCCTTTGTCCATCCAGACCAAGCTCTTACGGGTCCTGGAATCGGGTCAGTTTGAACGGGTCGGGGACATCACTCCCATTCATGTGGACGTCCGCATCATCACCGCCACCAACAAGGATCTCGATACATTGATCCAGAATAGGACTTTTCGGCAGGATCTGTTTTTCAGAATCAATGTCATTCCCATTCACCTGCCGCCTCTGAGGGATCGAAAAGAAGACATCCCGCTGTTGATCAGCTCGTTCATCCGGCATCTGAACCCGAAAACCGGACGGGCCGTCAGCGGATTGAGCCATGACGCCATGGAGGCGGTCATGGATTACCTTTGGCCCGGTAATATCCGGGAGCTTAAAAATGCTCTGGAATATGCGTTTGTCACAGCCGACGGCCCGACCATCAGGCTTTCCCACCTGCCCCGGAAAATCAGTCAGTTCCTGGGCGCCCAGGCCTCGATTCCGCCATCGACCGATTCTCCGACAGTACAGCCCGACGAACGCTCCGCATTGATTCAGGCCCTTCAGCAGACCAACGGCAACCAAACCCGGGCGGCCCGCCTGTTGAACATTAACCGGGTCACGGTCTGGAACCGTATGAAAAAATACGGGATTGATCTTAAAAAAGGTCTTCCGGCCTGACCCGGTGAACGTTCATAATTTTTTTACCATCTGATTGGCCGCGGTCAGCAAGGGGTCCCAGACCGGTCCAAAGGGCGGGGCATAAGCCAGATCCGTCTGCACGAAATCCGCCACCGTCATTTTCTGATGCAGGGCCACGGCTATGGCGTTGATCCGATGGGCCACCCCTTCTTTGCCCACCATCCGGGTGCCCAGCAGGCGACCGGTTCTCTTGTCAGCCGTCATTTGAATGGAAATGGGCGTCGATCCGGGTTGCCCATGGGCCCTGGAGCGGGTCTGAACAAATATTTCCACAGGATCGAAACCGGCCTGAACCGCTTCTTTCAAGGTCAGGCCCGATCGTGCCACTTCCAGGGAAAAGACCTTGAACACGGCCGTACCCGCGACACCCGGAAGCCTTGTCGGGATACCGCACACGTTGTCGGCCACGGCCCATCCGGCCCTGTTGGCCCTCAGCGCCAGAGGGATCCAGCATTTATCATCCGTTACCATGTGATAAGCGTCGGCACAGTCGCCGGCCGCATACACATCCGGATCAGACGTCTTGAGGTTCCGGTCGACGGCGATGGACCCGGATATCCCCAGCGCCAGACCCGCCGCTTCAGCCATCTCGCTGCATGGTCGAACCCCCATGGCCGTCAGCACCATATCCGCTTCCAGGATCAGACCGTCGCAGATCACGGCCACGCCTCCGCTGCGGGGTTCAATCCGTTGAACAGCAAGGCCGCAGTGAATATCAACGCCCTTTTTCGTAAGTTCTTCACGAACCACGTCGGACAAAGCCGAAGGCATCCAAGGCAGGAAAACCGGACCGGGTTTGACCATGCTGGTTTTAATGCCCCTTTTTTCAAAAGCCTCACACATTTCCAGGGCAATATACCCCATGCCGATGATGACCGCGCTTTGAACCTTGTTTCTGTCGATGTAGGATTTTATGAACCGGCCCTGTTCCAGGCTTTTCAAAGCAACGACCTGGGGCAGGTCGAATCCGGGCAGATCGGGGATGATGGGGGCCGCTCCGGTCGCAATCAAGAGCTGGTCATACTCCCGGGTGAAGGTACTGCCGTCGAGCCGCACACCGCTCACCCGTTTGTTTGCGGGATCGATGGCAGTGGCCGTGTGACCGGTCAGAAGGTTGATATGATTCTGCTCGATGAACACGTCGGCTTTGCGCACCACCAGTTTGTCCATATCCCGATCGGGATCCGCTATGTTGTAAGGCATGCCGCAGGCACTGTAGGAAACGTCAAGGGATTGCTCCAGGACCGTGACGTCCATATCCGGCCGGGTTCGTTTGGCCCTGCTGGCCGCGCTCATGCCCGCTGCATCCCCTCCGATAATCACAAACTTCATAACCATTCTCCAATTCGCTGATGTGTTTCGTCTCTACTCCGTTACGGCTTTGAGCAGGGCCAGCTGTTCTTTCAAAAGCCCTTTGAACCGAACCAGGGAGACAGGACAGGATTGCATGGGAATCCCCATCCAATCGCAGTAATCCAGAAAATCCTCCGGTTTTTCTTCCATATATCGATCCATAAAACCGATCCCGTCCAGAACTGCGGCGCCTCCGGTATGCCTGGGAAAATTCTCGTTGGCGATGGCCTTGTCCCATCCCTTGAATACCAGGTTCCTGAATTTCACCCAGCCCGGGGTCATGAACCAGACCGGTTCCCCGCCGAGTTCCTGCGTTATCTGTTTCATCTCTTCATCCGTTGCCATCATGCCCATGCAATGAGTTGCCTGAATTCGCACCACATTGGGACCCAGTTGTCTGATAATCGATTCCATCAGTCGGGTAGGCTCATCCGGGTTGACATAGCAGTATTTCCCACCGTATACCACGATGACCCCGGCGGCAACGGATTTGGCTTTCTCGACCATTCGGGTCAGCTGCTGTTCCAGCTCGTGGATATTTTGATGAAGTCCGGGCGTGGTAAAAAAAATGTGCGGAGTATCCAGAAATCCCTGTCGGACAAGCTCATCTATTTCAGGGCGCATGGTTCCGCAGGAAACAATGGCGACATCTTTAAACGACTGTTCCATCATGTATTTATTCAATTTGCCCATCGTCGTCCTCCTTTGTTTAAAAATTTAAGCGCCCACCCTCTGTCTTTGTGTCAACTGCTTTCCAAGACGGTGTCACAACCAGGAGAAACAACAATTGTGCCGGAAAATCAAAATAATGATATTTTTTTCAACTACCTGTCATTCATAGTTTTTTTCAAACAAAAAAACTTCTAGAATCCACAGGCAAGGAGTTGGGTATTCGATGGAACGTTACCCGAACGTTGTAGCGTTCCCACCCTCCCTTGCCCGACCCACCGTGTCGATCATTCCATGGTTTCATACTCAATGGCAATAATAACCGTTCGGTTGAATGAGCGGCCTTCGGGTGTTGAGTTGTCAAACGGGGGATCCGTCGGGCCGTTTCCTTTGAACTGAATCCTGTCCGGCGATGGAATCCCGGAGTTAACGACCTCTCGATAAACCGCCTCGGCCCTTCGCAAAGACAAAGCAACATTGTAATCCGCTGTTCCAATGATGTCGGTGTGGCCCACAATGGTCACCTCGGCATCCGGCAGCTCTTTGATTCTCCGGACGACACGCTCGATAACCGTCTGGTTTCTTTCCCGGATATCCGCGCTGTCATAGTCGAACAGAATCAATGCGTATTTTTCGATGACCTTGTATCCGATTCTTCTGGACTTGCTTTCCACTCTTTTCCGATAGTCAATGGTTGTTTTCAGGGTCTGCGTTGAATATGTCTGTCCGGTAATATCGGTCATTGTCAAGTCGATGGCCAGATGATCAAAGGTGCTCATTCTGCCGAGTCCGTATTCGGCAAGCCGGAATGAAACCTCCGGAATTTCGTTCCCCACGCCTTCGAAGGATTTTAGAATCTGTCCGCCGCCTTTGACGTCGATGCGCCAGTTGCTCAGATCATATCCCGTTTTGATATTCGGCTGGATCAGAATTTCGTTGGAATCCGCGACCTCAAATACATAGGTGCTTTTAACCGAATCGAGGATTTCAGGGGAATCTGAACGAATCTCCACCCGTTGGTTTTCGACCGTTCCCTCCTTAACCCTGCCGGTGCTGGGTTTTTCCGGCAGTTTGCGGGCCGTGACGGTCATTTTGTCCGGGGAGATGCCCCAGACATACTGTAAGTATGATTTCACGCTTTCGGCCCTGGCCCGGGAAAGGGTCAGGTTGTTTTTTTCTTCATCCTGGTCGCTGATGCACCCCACCAGCTCGACGCTCGCTTCAGGGTTTTCTGAAAGCCGCTTGCCGATGATGTTCAGTACCTCATCATATTTGGCCATGGTGTCGCGCAACGCCGTTTCATCAAAGTTCCCGGCATCGGCCTGTGAAGAAAGCAGCCGGTACCGTTCCGGAATGCGGCTTTGACCGGCGTCAAAAAAGATGTGATTGAGCAGAGGAGATCTGTCGATAATGGTGAGTTCTTCTATTGTCACGTGAAAAGGATGAACAGACAGGGTGCCCTGGGGCGGATTCACAAAATGATATTCCACCACGTACTGATACATCAATGTGGTGGAAATATCCTGGAAGATGGGCAGAAGATTTGCTGCGGAATCGGCTTTCCAGCATTTTCCGCCTGTTGCCTCCGCAAAAGCGTTCAAGAAAACATCTTTTTTTTCAGTGGGCATGAAATCAATGGCGTAGGTGTTGAAATTTTTCAACCCTTCCGCTTTCGGGCCGATGATTTCTTTTTTGATTCGGCTGTTCAGATCTTCCCCATCTGAAAACACGACCAGAAATTTATTGTCTTTTTCAGGCAGGGTTGAAATCAGATGCAACCCACCCAGGATTCCTTCGTATAGAAACGTTTCACTGCTCATATGCTCGGTAAAACTTTTCTGAAAAAAACCTTTCAGTTCAGCCGGGTTGCTTGACTGAAAGGTTTCCAACCGCAGATCATAACCATCCACCGGAAATTGATTCCGGCCGTCAAAAACCACAACCTGGACGTCATCGATGGGTCGGACGATTTGTAAGAATTCGTCCAGTGCGGACAAAAGAGGACCCACGGCTTTGCGCTGTTTCATGGAAAAGGAATTGTCCACCATCAGGACGTAATGAATAGGCACATCCAGCCTTGTTTTCAGAATTTCAGCCTTTGAAACAACGGCTTCGATTCCGCCCCGCACCACTTTGAAATTTTCCGTCATCAGATCCTGAATCGGCTTGTCTTCGGCATCCAGGGCGGAGACAAGGATTTTGTTGCCATCTATCTCCTGAAATATGATCTTTGCATCACGCCCCGGTATCAGAACCTGCAATTCCCCCTGCGGCGTGTAGGCCAGACCCGCGCCGGACAACAATCCACCCAGGAGGCACAAAATGATCAGAACGGCTGTTTTTGATTTCATTTTCATCTCCCCATTTAAGTGATCAATCCAATGATCGGTTTTACGGGTATCGTTTTCTATCTTCATGCCCATCGGCCATCCGGCCTATTAAATGTATAAAAAAATTCCATGGGTTTGGCAATGGCAATAAAAGAAATCCGGGACAGCCACTGGCGGTATTCAAGCTGCCCCGGATCATACGGAGGTGGTTATCAGATGTTGAAGGTATGTCAATGCCAATCTGATAATGCCGGATATATAAAGCACATATCATGCCATTCTTTTCAGATTTTTCCTTGAAAATGGCCCGCTCTTACAGTCGATGGTTTTCAAATCACTGCCGTCTGGTCCCGGGTCCTTGATTTGTAACGCAATCATAACGTTACCGTACCGTTCAGGACGGTTTCGATGACGAATCGACCGGGGAAAAAGTCTCGTTTCCCGCCTGAATTCAGGCAGGCTCCGAGGGACGATGGGAGTTGACAACCGTATTTTGACCGCCTGGCATCAAGTTTGCTGTCATTTTTGCTATCACCCGGTTGCAATAATGAAACAGCAGACAAAGGAGGAAACGAGGTGCACGCTACCATTCAAAAACCCATACAGGAAATAGTGAGCCATATCCGGCCCCAGGAAAAGGTCTTTGTGGTCGGATGCAACAACTGCGCATGGAAATGCCATTCCGGAGGAGAGGATGAAACGCGGAACATGGCCAAAAGACTTGAAGCCAGGGGAATACACGTGGTCGGATTCACGGTTCCCGGACCCCAGGGCATGTCCTTGTGCAAACTGTCCCATACCCGGCAGGTATTGATGGAACAGTATCGGGAACAGGTTGACCAGGCGGATTCGTTTCTCGTGCTCGGATGCGGTCAGGGCGTGCATACGGTGATTGATGCCACGGACGGCGGCATGGTGCATCCCGGATGCGACACCATCTTCGGAGGGGAAACCGTGTCTGATACGGATATCGAAGAATTCTGTTCCCTTTGCGGGGAATGCGTTATCGAATTCACCGGAGGACTCTGCCCCATGACCCTCTGCGCCAAGCAGCTGCTGAACGGCCCCTGCGGCGGCGCTGAACAAGGTTTCTGTGAAGTGGATGCCAAGCGGCCCTGCGGCTGGATACGGATATATGAGCGACTCAAAAAACTAAATCGCCTGGACCTGCTTGATCCTTATCAGCCGCCGAAAAACCATGCGAAATGGAGCCGGCCCAGAACCCTGAAGGTCAGTCCCACCCAGGCCACATTTTATTCCGCCGACGGCTGCCTCACCGTCAACAACCTTGATTAAACCGGATTGACAAGGAGACCTTCCATGAAACTCACCACCCTGTTTGACAACCATCAATTCGTGATCACCGGTGAAGTCGGGCCCATCAAAGGAGCCATCCACAGAGACAAATCCATTGAACCGGCCTGCGCCATCGAAGCGCTTCAGCTCAATCAGCATGTCCATGCCGTAAACGTGACCGACAATCAGTCCGCCGTGATGCGTCTGGGATCGCTGGCTGCCAGTGTCAGGCTCAAATCCAGCGGCATCGAGCCGGTCTATCAGCTCACCTGCCGGGATCGAAACCGGCTGGCCCTCCAGTCGGACCTTTTGACCGCTTATTCCCTCGGCATCGACAATGTGTTGCTGCTGACCGGAGACCATATCCACCTTGGCGACCACAAACAAGCCAAACCGGTTTTCGATTTGGATTCAGTCCAATTGATCGAAATGGCAAAAGGACTCAAGAACGGGTTTGACATCTCGGGAAACCGGATTGAAAATTATCTGGATATGGCTTTCGGAGCCGTCGTCAATCCCAATTTCGAACCCATGGATCTGCAATTGATGAAAATGAAAAAGAAAATTCAGGCCGGCGCCCGGTTTTTTCAGACCCAGGCCACATATGATGTCCGGCAATTCGAAACCTTCATGAACAAAGCTTCGGCGTTCAATTGCCCGGTTCAGGTCGGAGTGGTGGTCCTGAAATCGCCCCAGATGGGAGAATACATGAACCGGAACGTTTCAGGCGTTCATGTTCCGAAAGCCTGGATGGATGAAATCGGCTCCGTTACCAAGGAAGACAGAAAAAAGAAAGCGGCCGAAATGACGGGCCGGTTCATTCGGCAGGTCAAATCCATGGTTCAGGGAGTCCATATCATGCCCTTGGGCTGGGCGGACATCGTACCGGACATCCTCGATCACGCCGACATCCGAAAATAATGCTCACCCTTTAATTCAGGCAAAAAGGCATTATGATGGTAGCTATCAATTTTATATAGACAATGGGAGGAAGATCCATGCCGATTTACGAATATCAATGCAGCCAATGCCGGAAAGAATTCGAGCGACTGGTCTTTGCCGGTGACGACACAAAACCCGTCTGCCCTGAATGCCATAGCCGCGATGTCGTCAAAAAGATGAGCGCCGCCAGTTTTATGGGAAGCGGTCCGGGCAAATGCGCCACCGGCTCCCACAAAGGGTTTTCCTGAGCCGGTTAAACCGGGCCTTCAGTTGGAAGCCCCCTTCTTTTCCCATCAGCGGGACCGGATCTTCGAGAAATAGTTTCAAGATCTGATCCCGCATTTTTATTTCTATTGCCCCGAAAAGAATTTTAAATTCCTGGAAATGGAATGAATTTCGTTATTTTTTATGAAAAAAATTTAATTTTTCATAAAAAATCATTAATGATTTGACTTTATTTTTTTAAAAATGGTATTTTTGGGTAATCAATTTGAAAAATGGATGGTTTTGTATAAAATAATGCTGCCGAAAGGAGGGAAAATCATGGGCCCTTGTCGTAAAACAACCCCTTTAAACCCCTGGCACAAACAGGCCGGGGCGAATATGTCGGATTTCGGGGGATTTGACATGCCCCTGTGGTATCCTTCCGGCGTAAAGGCCGAACACCTGGCCGTTCTCACGGTCGCCGGAATTTTCGACACCAGCCACATGGCCTGTATTCTGGTCCGCGGGAAGGACGCTCTTCCGCTTCTCAACTTTTGTTTTACCCGGGACATCATCGATCTCGGCTTTGGACGGTGTGTGTACGGGGCTTTTCTCAACAGCGCCGGACACTGCCTGGATGACGCCATCGTTTATCGATTCGCCGATGATTATTTCCTGGTTTGCGTGAACGCCGGCATGGGTGAAATCATCGCCCGTCATCTGAACGACTGCAAAAAGGTCTTGGCGGTCGAAATCCGGGATATGTCCGGACAGGTAGCCAAAATGGACATCCAGGGACCCGCGGCTCCCAAAATTATGACGGGCCTGATTAAAGACCCGGACGCGGTTTTCACGGCCATGCCCTATTTTTCCTTCAAAGGTCGGTTTGACACGTCCATGCCGTGTGAATTCCCCGTTCAATTGCTGGACAATACACCGGTTTTGCTTTCCAGATCCGGGTATACGGGCGAAATCGGGTTTGAAATATTTCTGAATCCCGAAGCCGTCACAAAACTCTGGCTGAATATCCTGTCCGCCGGCCGGGATGCGGGAGTGATTCCCTGCGGTTTGGGAGCCAGGGACTCACTGAGGGCCGGGGCCTGCCTGCCGCTGTCCCATCAGGATATCGGCCCATGGAAATTCAGGCATCACCCCTGGGAATTCGCCCTGCCCTTCACTGCGGACAAGAGCGGGTTCACAAAAGATTTTATCGGTGCGGACGCGCTCCTGGTCAAGGACCCGGATGAGCACTACACCTATCCCTTTGTCGGAGATTCCCTGAGAAAAGTGGGGACAGGAGACGGAACGGAAGTGATTGCTCCGGACGGCTCCGTCATCGGACGAGTCCTGTCCTGCGTAACGGACATGGGGATCACGCTGCACGAAGGAAAAGTGATCGGTATCGACCATAGACGGCTTTCTTCGGATATCCCCATAAAGGGACTGAGTTGCGGATTCGTTCGGGTGTCCGAATCTCTGCCCCCGGGAACCCTTTTGACCCTGAGAGAAGGTCGGCGATCCATATCCGTAACCGTGGTGACGGATATTCGACCGAACCGGACCGCGAGAAAAAAACTCAGCGATTTTTTATAATATCGACAACACACTCAGATAAACGGAGGTTACATGAAAGAACTACAAGAATTGAATCTGCCCGAAGACCTGAAATACACCAAAGACCATGAATGGGCGAAACAGGAAGGAAACGAGGTCATCGTCGGTATCAATGACTATGCCCAGGATCAGCTGGGTGAAGTAGTCTTCGTGGAGCTGCCCCGGGTGGGAGACACCTTTACCCAAGGCGATGAGTTCGGCAGTGTGGAATCGGTCAAGGCCGTGTCCGAAATCTATATTCCCGTTTCCGGTGAAGTAACGGCGGTGAATCAGAGCCTTGAGGAAACCCCGGAACTGGTCAACCAGGCCTGCTATTCGAACGGATGGCTCATCAGGATTGAACCCGAAAACCCGGCGGAACTGGAAGGCCTCATGGACAAGGCGGCCTATCTGGCTATGCTGAAAGGATGACGTCATGCGCTATCTCCCCCATACCGGAGAAGACATCGAAAGCATGCTCAAGGTAACGGGTCATCAAAGCCTGGAGGATCTTTTCGGGTCCATCCCCGACCACCTGAGAACAAAAACCGGCCTGGACATTCCGGAAAGCCTGTCCGAATGGGACCTTAACGCCCACATGGACGAAATGGCATCCCGAAACCTGGCCTGCCGGAACTACACCTGTTTCATGGGAGCCGGCAGTTACGACCACTATATACCGGCCATCATACCTCATCTGATCTCCCGGTCGGAATTCATGACCGCCTATACTCCCTACCAGCCCGAGGTCAGCCAGGGAACCCTTCAGGGGATCTATGAGTTTCAGACCATGATCACCCGGCTCCTGGGAATGGATATCGCCACAGCCTCCCATTATGACGGGGGTACGGCCCTGGCCGAAGCCTGTCTCATCGCCCTGAGAAAAAACAAGACCGGCCGGGTGGCGGTGTCGTCCCTGGTCCATCCCAACCACCGCCGGATCATCCGGACCTATCTGCGTCCGTCCGGATACGAACTGGTGGAAATTCCCCGCACCGACCGGGGATTGACCGACGCCCATGCCCTGGAAGCCATGGACGATATAGTCGGCATAGCGATTCAGTCTCCCAATTTTTTCGGTCATATCGAAGACCTGGAAACGTTCAAATCCATTGCCGAAGCCAGAAAGGCTCTGTTCATCGTATCCTTTACCGAAGCCCTGGCCTATGGACTATTGAAATCCCCCGGCTATTTCAGGGCCGACCTGGTGGCCGGCGAAGGTCAGAGCCTGGGTATCCCCAAATGCTTCGGCGGGCCCGGGCTGGGACTTCTGGCCGGGACCCGGGATCAGATGAGATCACTGCCCGGACGCCTGGTGGGCAAAACCCGGGACGCAGACGGAAAGGAAGGGTTCGTTCTCACCCTGGCCACCCGGGAACAGCATATCCGACGTGAAAAAGCCTCTTCCAACATCTGTTCCAACAACGGACTCAACGCCATGACCGCGGCCATGTACCTGGCCACGGTGGGTCGAACGGGCATCCGGCAAATCGCCCGGCAGAATCACGACAAGGCCGAGTACCTGAAAACCCGCCTTATTGACGCCGGGTGCCGGTCCGCGTTTGACTCGCCTTTTTTCAATGAATTCGTCCTGAAGGTGCCGGCCGGATTTGAAAAGAAAAGAAAAGATCTGATCCGAAACCAGTGCATTTTCGCCGGACTGGCACTCGAGCCTTTTTACACGGATCTGAAACACCATTATCTGTTCTGCGCAACGGAAACCGTATCCAAAAACGATATGGATCATCTGGCCAAGGAGGTGCAACCATGATTCAGCAACCCGGAACCGGAGGATTGATTTTCAATGAACCCCTTCTCTGGGACAAGAGCCGACCGGGGCGCTGCGCCGTGTCCCTGCCTGTATCCGATGTGCCCGAGAAAGCGCTGGGACCGGATCTGACGTGCGACGCCCCGGAGCTTCCCGAACTTTCGGAACCCGAGGTGGTCCGTCATTATACACGTTTGTCCCAGTGGAATTTCGGCGTGGATTCCGGCATGTATCCCCTGGGGTCCTGCACCATGAAGTACAATCCCAAAAGCAACGAGGTCCAGGCCGCACGGCAGGGATTTGCGGCGGCTCATCCCTTGTCCGGGGATGAATTTTCCCAGGGCTCGTTAAAACTCATGTATCAACTGGAACAGCACCTTGCCCGGATCACGGGGTTTGATGCGGTCACGCTTCAACCGGCGGCCGGGGCCCACGGAGAGCTGTGCGGCATGCTCATGATCCATGCCTGGCATGCCCGAAACGGCCGGCAGCGCTCCAAAATCCTGATCCCGGACACGGCCCACGGCACCAACCCGGCCAGCGCCACCCTTTGCGGTTACGCCTCCGTGAACATCCAATCCGGCCCCGACGGTATCCTGGAGCCCGCCACGGTAGCCGCGGCCATGGACGAGGATACGGCCGGCATCATGATCACCAATCCCAACACCCTGGGTCTGTTTGAAACCCATATCCGGGAAATCGCGGACATCGTACACGCCAAAGGAGGCCTCGTCTATGGAGACGGGGCCAACATGAACGCCGTCATGGGCATTGTCAAACCAGGAGAGATCGGCATAGACGTGCTGCATTTGAATTTGCACAAAACCTTTTCCACTCCCCACGGCGGGGGTGGTCCGGGTGCGGGACCGGTGGCGGTGGGAAAAACCCTCGAACCGTTTCTGCCCGTTCCCAGGGTGCTCCGGGATCTGGATACCTATCGGCTGGAAGACAACCGGCCGGACAGCATCGGGCGCATCCATACCTTTTACGGCCATTTCGGCATCATGGTCCGGGCCTATGCCTATATTCTGTCCATGGGAGCCCGGGGCCTCACGGATGCCAGTCGGCTGGCGGTGCTGAACGCCAATTATGTCAAGGAAAGCCTGAAAGAAACATTGAATCTGCCATACGATCGGCCCTGCATGCATGAGTGCGTGTTCAGCGACGCTTTCCAGAAACCTTATCACATCACCACCATGGACATGGCCAAACGACTGCTGGACTATGGGTTTCATCCGCCCACGGTGTATTTCCCCCTGGTGGTGGACGGCGCCTTCATGGTGGAACCCACGGAAACCGAATCCCGGGAAACCCTCGATCAATTCATCCACGCCGTCAAGGCCATTGCCCTGGAGGCCAGGGAGAATCCGGACCTGTTGAGAAACGCCCCCCATCGGACCAAGGTCACGCGCCTGGATGAGGTGGGGGCCGCCAGAAAGCCATGCCTGAAGGGATAACCCGCAAACGGCGGCGGGCGGGGTCATGGGTCGATCTGGGACTGATGCCCTATGATAAAGTTCTTCAATGTCAGATGAACACGGTGCAGGCCAGAATTCTCGGGAATCTGACCGAAGACCGTATCTTATCCGTGGAGCATCCCCCTGTTTTCACGCTCGGAAAACGGGGCGGCGAGGAAAACCTCAGGGTTTCCAAATCCTTTCTGATTTCACGGGGCATCAATCTGACGAAGACGGACCGGGGCGGAAACATCACCTATCATGGGCCGGGACAGGCCGTGGTCTATCCCATCGTTGATCTTGAAACCGCCGGACTGGGGGTGAGAGATTTTGTTTTCGCCCTGGAAGAAATCATGATTCAGACGGCCCTGGACTTTGGGGTTCAGGCCGGGCGAAACGTGCTGAACCGCGGAGTCTGGGTGGGTGAGGCAAAGCTCGGAAGCGTGGGCATTGCGGTGAAGCGAGGCGTCAGTTATCATGGCCTGGCCTTGAACCTCGACACGGATCTGACGCCTTTCACCTTTATTCATCCCTGTGGACTCAGCCATGTGTCCATGACTTCCTTGAAACAGGAACTGAAAAAGAGCGCGGATCATCTTGGAAAGCCATCCATGGAAGCGGCAAAACAGAGCCTGATGCGGCATTTTTCATCCATTCTGGATTATGATCTGCGCCTCGACGTCAAGGAGTACCATGCAAACTGAGAAACCCATACGGAAAGCCAAACCGTCCTGGCTGAAAAAAAGCCTGCCACGGGGCAATGATTACCAGCGGGTGAAAACCCTTCTGGATGGTGCCGGGCTACATACGGTCTGTCAGGAAGCCAAGTGCCCCAACATGTTCGAATGCTTTTCCAGAAACACCGCCACTTTCATGATATTGGGCGATCATTGCACCCGGAACTGCCGGTTCTGCAACGTACCCTCGGGACCTCCGTCGCCCGTGGACCCGGATGAGCCCAGACGAGTGGCCAAGGCGGCCCTGGATCTGAACCTGACCTATATCGTCATCACGTCGGTCACCCGCGATGATCTCGAAGACGGGGGGGCTTCCCATTTTGCCGCCGTCCTCCAGGCCATCCGGACCACGCTGCCGGGATCCCCGAAGATAGAGGTTCTGATACCCGATTTTATGGGTGATATCAAGACGTTGAAAACAGTTGTAGATGCAAATCCGAATGTACTCAACCACAACATTGAAACCGTCCCTTCCCTGTATCCCCGGGTACGCCCCGAAGCCGATTACCAAAGGTCTTTATCCCTGCTCCGGACCGCGAAAACCATCAACGGGGCCATGCCGGTCAAATCAGGGCTCATGGTGGGCCTGGGCGAGACTTTATGCGAGCTGGAACGGACATTGGAAGATCTGTTACTTCACGGCTGCGACATCGTCACAATGGGCCAGTACCTTCAGCCGAGCCGGGATCACCTGGCGGTCCGAAAATATTACAGTCCGGAGGAATTCGCTGCCCTCGAACGGACGGCCCACCGGATCGGATTTCGAAAAACCGCGGCCGGGCCTTTTGTACGAAGTTCCTACCGGGCCGGGGATCTATATGACGGATAGACTCCTTTTTTCACCGGTTTCCGGAAGAATTCAGAGAATCTCCCGAATCGCGGCCGTCAATTGTTTCTCATCCGGCAGGTAGAAGCGTTCCAGAGGCGGACTTGCCGGAACCGGGATATCCGGTCCGGTGACCCTTCGCAAAGGAGCTTTCAAGGCTGAAAAAGCCTCTTCCATTACCACGGCGGCGATTTCTCCGGCAAATCCCCCGGTGCGCGTGGCTTCGTGGAGCACCACAAGCCGGCCTGTTTTTTTCACCGAACCCAGTATGGTATCCCTGTCCAGGGGTGCAAGGGTCCGCACATCCACGACCTCGACCTCGATTTTGTCCCGTGCCAGCACCTCAGCGGCCTTCAGGGCCACACCCAGCATCTTGGCCCAGGTGACAACGGTCACATCCTTTCCCGGCCGTTTGACGTCGGCCCGGCCCAATGGGACGAGGTATTCTTCTTCCGGCACGGGCCCGGGAGCGAAATAAAGCATCATATCCTCTATGAACACGACGGGATTGTCATCCCGGATGGCTGATTTGAGCAAACCTGCGGCATCGGCAGGCGTCGAGGGCATCACCACCTTGAGGCCCGGGCAGTGGGCCGCCCAGGCTTCCAGATTGTGGGAATGCTGGCAGCCGGCGGAGAATCCGGCCCCGCATTTCATACGGACCACCAGGGGAAAACCGGTTTTCCCGCCGGACAGGTAACACAGTTTGGCGGCATGATTGACAATCATATCCGAAGCCAGGGTAAAAAAAGGGCTGAACATGATTTCCACCACCGGACGCAAACCGCCTGCGGCCGCTCCAACGGCAAGCCCGGCAATGGCCGCTTCTGAAACCGGAGTGTCCCTGACCCGGTCCGGACCGAAATCCTTCAGCAGACCGGCCGTGGGAAGCATGGGATTGTTCATGATGCCGGTGCCGACCCCTTCTCCGGCAATGAACACGCGCGGGTCACGGGTCATTTCTTCACGAAGGGCCCGATTGACGGCCTGTCCCATTCCTAAAGCCTGCATGATGGATCCTCCTTTGAATCAGCCCATACGTCGTCCAGGGCTTCTTTTGGTTCAGGAAACGGGCTTTCTTCGGCAAACCGAACGGCCGCATCGACCAGGGCGGCAACGTCCTCATCCATATCCCGGACCTCGTCTTCGGTAATCAGACCATCGGCCAGCATAAGACCCTGAAGTCTGAGAATCGGGCATTTTTTCCGCCATTCGGCAATCTCGTCCTTTGGCTGATAGTGCTGGGGATCGGTTTCTCCATGCCCCCGCCAGCGATAGGTCTTGCACTCCAGCAAGGTGGGGCCGCCGCCGGCCAGGGCATTTTCCCGGGCCTTTCGGGCCGCGATGTAAACGGCCGGCGCGTCATTGCCGTCCACGACGTCTCCCGCCATTCCATAGCCTTTCGCTCGAGTCGCCAGGTCTGGGATCCGGGTGTGCTCATTGTAGCGCTGGGCACCGGCGTACAGGTTGTTTTCAACCACGAAAATCAAGGGGAGGCGCCATAGTGCCGCCAGATTCATGGCCTCGTGAATGGAGCCCTCATTGGCGGCCCCGTCCCCGAAAAAGCAGACCGAAATCGCATCTTGTTTCTGGTACTGCAGGGCAAAGGCCACACCCGCGGCAATGGGTGGCCCGCCCCCCACCACGGTCGTGGTGCAGATGGCGTTGATTTCCGGAACGGCAAGGTGCAAGGTTCCGCTTTTGCCTTTGTTACAGCCGGTTTTCTTTCCGTAAATTTCAGCCATGAGGGTTCTGGGGTCGGCTCCCTTTGCCAGAAGATGATGGTGGCTTCGGTGATTTGAGATGACGGCGTCCTTCGGATCGAGAGCAGCGCAGACCCCTGATCCCACGGCCTCCTGACCGGTGGACAGGATCATCATTCCCGGGATTTTGCCCTCTTGTCTGCACAACCCGGTCAGCGTCTCCTCAAACCGTCGGGACAGCATCATGGATCGGAGCATTTCTTTTTGTTTTGCCGAAGATACCTGCATATCGCATCCTCCTTCTTATTTTTGGAACACCTTTTCGATCAGAACATAAAACAGGGGGGAAAACAAGAGTACAAGCAGGGTACCTGTAACCATTCCGCCCAGAACGACCGTTCCGATGGCGTTCATGGCGCCGGCGCCTGCCCCTGTGCTGAAAGCCATGGGCAGGACAGCCAGGCCTGTAGTCAGGGAGGTCATGACGATCGGTCGCAGCCTCAGCCGCACCGCTTCCATCGCTGCCTGGACCAATCCCATTCCCTGGTCTCTGCCGGCCATGGAAAACTGAACGATGAGAATGGCGTTTTTGGTGGCCAGCCCCAGGGTGTTGAGCATGCCGATCTGAAAATACACATCACTGGGCAGCCCGCGCAGGCTGGAGCCCAGAATCCCGCCGATCACCCCCAGGGGCAGGATCAGAAGCACGGCCATGGGCACGTTCCATTTGCCGTACAGGGCCGCCAGAAACAGGAACACCACCAAGATGGAAACCGTGTAAAGCATACCGGTCTGGGCCGACGCCTGCCGTTCCTGAAAAGAAATGCCCGACCAGTCCAGACCGAAGCCCTTGGGCAGTTTGGTCACGATATCCTCCATGGCCTGCATGGCTTCTCCGGAGCTTCGGCCCGGCGCCGGCTCACCCCAGATGTTCATGGACGGAAAGGCGTTGAACCGCTCCAGTCTGGGAGATCCATAGGTCCACCGGCCCGAGGCGAAGGCGGTGAAAGGCGTCATGGTGCCCTCATTGTTACGGACATAGAGTTTTTCCAGATCCCGGGGCAGCATTCGATACGGAGCGTCGGCCTGGACAAACACCCGTTTGACCCGGCCGCCGTGAATGAAATCATTGACATAGGCGCTGCCGAAGGCCGCGGAAATGGTCCGATGAATGGAAGATATGGGCAGCCCAAGGGCCCCGGCCTTTTCCCAGTCCACATCCACCCGGTATTCGGGCACGTCCTCCATACCGTTGGGCCTGACTTTTGCCAATCTGGGATCTTCGGCCGCCATACCCATGAGCTGGTTGCGGGCCTCGGTCAGGGCCTCATGACCCAAACCGGCCCGATCCACCAGTTGGAAATCGAATCCGGTGGTATTGCCCAGTTCGATTACCGAAGGAGGCGGAAACACAAAAATCGTGGCATTCCGTATTCTGGCGAATTCAGCCATGGCTCTTCCGGCAACGGCCTTGGCCCTCAAACGGGGCTGGTCTCGCAGATGCCAGTCCTTGAGTTTGATAAAAGCCTGACCATTGTTCTGGGCCCGTCCGGAAAATCCTACGCCCACCACACTCATGCAGGTCTCCACAGCATCTTTTTCCTTTTCGAGAAAATATCGCTGCAACTCTCCGGCTACAACCTGGGTCTGTTCCAGGGTGGCACCCTTGGGCATGAAAATCTGGCACATCAGAATCCCCTGGTCCTCATCCGGCAGATAGCTGGTGGGCATGCGCATGAAAATAGCTCCCATTCCGGCCACAATACAGATATAGATGATCACAAAACGGATTTTACGGGCCAAGGCATAGCCTACCAGACCGACAAAAGCGTCTCTGAACCGGAAAAAGCCCCGATCAAACCCACGGAAGATCCCGGCCCATATCCCTGTTTTTCCGGGAGCTCCGACTTTTGCCGGGTCAGGTGGTTTCAAAATGGCCGCGCACATTACGGGATTGAGAATCAGGGCCATGATCACGGACAAGAGCATGGCCGTGACGATGGTCACGGAAAACTGACGGTAAATCACACCCGTGGACCCTGCAAAAAAAGCCATGGGACCGAACAGGGCCGCCAGGACCAGGAAAAAACCGATCAGGGCGGAGGTGACCTGTTCCATGGATTTGGCGGTCGCTTCCCTCGGCGACAACCCTTCTTCGGCCATGAGCCGCTGGACGTTTTCCACCACCACGATGGTATCGTCCACCAGAAGCCCGATGGCCAGTACCATGGCGAACATGGTGAGCATGTTGATGGAATACCCGAAGGCTCCGAGGGCCGCGCAGGTTCCCAGAAGCACCACGGGAACGGAAATGGTGGGAATCAAGGTGGCCCGGATATCCCCCATGAACAGAAGCATGACCAGAAAAACCAGGACAATGGCCTGGAGCAGGGACTTGACGGCTTCGAGGATGGCCACCTTGACAAAAGGCGTGGTGTCGTAAGGATAAACCACTTTCATGCCGGGTGGGAAATTCTGACTCATTTCGTCCAGCCGTGATTTGATGACGTTGGCCGTATTCAGGGCGTTGGCCCCCGGAGCCTGACGCACGGCCAGGATTGCCGAGGGTTTGCCGTCATTGTAAAACCCTTCGATGCCGTAAAACTCGGTCCCCAGCTCGGTCCGGGCCACATCCCTGATCCGCACGATGGAACCGTCGGTATTGACCCGCAGAGGAATGGCCGCGAATTCTTCCGGGGTCTGGAGCAGGTTCTGGACGACGATGGAGGTATTGAGCTGCTGTCCTTCAACGGCCGGAATCCCACCGAACTGACCGGCCGACACTTCCACATTGTAAGCTCTGACGGCCTGGATCACCTCGTCCACGGTCAGTTGATAATCCGTGAGCTTGTCCGGGTTGAACCAGATGCGCATGGCATACTGAGAGCCGAAGGTTTCCACCTCTCCAACCCCGGGCACGCGGGCCAGGACTTTTTCCAGATTGGATTGGGCGTAATCTCGCAGATCATGGCCGTCCATGCTCCCGTCTTCGGAGATAAGGCCCACCAGCAGCAGCCAGTTTCGAGTGGATTTGCTGACCCGCACCCCCTGGCGCTGAACCATGTCCGGCAGACTGGCCAGGGCCAGCTGAAGTTTGTTCTGAACTTTGGCCCATGCCAGGTCAGGGTCCGTTCCCGGCTTGAACGTCAGCTCGATGCGCGAGCTTCCGGCGGAATCGCTGGTGCTGGTCAGGTACAGCATATCGTCCAACCCGGTCATTTTCTGCTCGATGATCTGGGTGACGCTGTTTTCAACGGTCTGGGCCGAGGCTCCGGGATAAAAGGAGCTGATGGCGATGGCAGGCGGCGCGATGGGCGGATACTGGGCAATGGGCAGATTATAGATGGCCAGAGCCCCCAGAAGCATCATGACAATGGCGATCACCCAGGCAAAAACCGGGCGGTCCAGAAAAAATCGTGACAGCATCAGGCCCCTCCCTCCTGTCGGTTCGCGGGCGGGTCATTCGGATTGATCAATGTGTCACAGTCGATGGACACGGCATCCAGGGAGACGGTTTTGACCGCGTCCCCGGGCCTGACTTTCTGAAATCCCTCGACGATCATGCGCTGGCCTGCCGAAAGTCCGGAAGACACCAGCCAGTGGCTTCCAACGGCCCGATCAATCACCAGCATCCGCTGCTGCACCGTTCCGCCGGGATCCACGACCAGGGTAAAGGGATTGCCTCGCGGATCACGGGAAACCGCCTTCTGTGGGACAAGGATGGCCTGTTCATGAACGCCTTCATGCACCACCGCACGAACGAACATCCCCGGCATCAGAATGCCGTCCGGATTGGGGAAAACCATGCGAAGCGTTACCGAATGCGTGGCCGGGTCCACGGTTACATCCTGGAACTGAAACAGGCCTTCCAGAGGATAAGGGGCGCCGTCTTCGAGCAGGAGTCCGGCCTTATTATGTCGGGTGTTGTGATATTGCAGTTGGCCTTCCGTGATTCTTCGTTTCAATGCCAGAAGTTCGGAAGTGGACTGGGACACGTCCACATAAATGGGGTCCAGTTGCTGGATAACTGCCAGAGGGGACGGCTGATAGGCCGTTACGACAGCCCCCTCGGTCACGGCGGATCGGCCGATCCGACCGGCAATGGGGGCCTTGACGCTGGTATAACCCAGATTGATGCGGGCGGTTTTCAGAGCGGCCTCGGCCTGCTGAACGGCGGCATCGGCAGCTCCCAGGGCTTTGCGGCTGCGCTCGGCCTGAGCTTTGGCCGATGCAAGGGCTGCTTCGGCGATCCGGGCATCGGTGGCGGCTTGGTCAAAATCCCGGGTGGAAACAATATTGTCTCTGAGCAGATTTTCCATCCGGCCCCGGTTGATCCGGGCCAGCTCCAGAACGGCCTGCTGTCGTTCCACATCGGCCAGAGAGGCGGCCACGCCGGATCCGGCCTGATCCACGGCCCTTTTCATGGCCAGAAGATTGGCCCCGGCCTGATCCACTGCCGCCTGATACGGGGCCGGGTCGATCTCGTACAGCACCTGTCCGGCCCGGACATCAGATCCCTCTGTGAATAATCGCTTTTGGATCAAGCCGTTGATCTGGGGGCGGATTTCGGCCGTCAGGCAAGGAACGGTCCGGCCCGGCAACTCGGAGGTCAGGGTGATGGGTCGGGCCGACAGGGTCAGGATGCCCACTTCCGGCTGTCTTGGCGCGGGCTGGGAGGCGGAGGGCTGATCGCAGCCTGTTCCGGCCATGGTCATCAGAAGGATCAGAAAAGAGAAAAGTATTTTTCCGGGAAAAATCTCAGCATCGGGCTTGGGTTGCATCAAATACCTCCGGGCATGATATGAAATTCAAATAAAGAATCGAACGCAGAATTTCATATCATGCCCGGATTTGTCAAGCAGACTTTCCGATAAGCTCAACTGCACTTTGTCCTGAAGGTTCCGGCCGTGCTGATCTCGATATAGGATGCCCCGTGTTTCACCCCGAAATTGCCGGCCAGAATGATGATCAGGTCCTCATCCCGGAACCGTTTTTCGTCTATCAGCCGGCAGATGGCGTCTTTCAAAGGCTGGGCCACGGTAAGGGCCATGGGGATATAATCGGCAAACACCCCGTAGGACAGAGACAGGTGGCGGACCACGCGCCGGTCGTAAATCTGTGCGTAAATGGGATTGTCCCCACGATAGGCCGCCAGTTCACGGATTGATTTGCCGCTCAGAGAATCGGCCACAATGCCTTTGGTGGCAAGGCGCAAGGCCGCTTTGACCGCGGCTTTGGCCAGATAGGCGGTGACCTTGTTTTCAAGGGTGTAGGCCACATCCAGAAAACTGCTCTGTCGATTTTCCACTTCCCGGGCGATTTTGGCCATGGTACGGACCGCGATCTCGGGATAACGGCCGCTGGCGGTTTCTCCGGACAGCATCAGGGCATCGGCCCGGTCCAGGCAGGCATTGGCCACATCCGAGACCTCGGCTCGGGTGGGTCTGGGGGACTGGATCATGGAATGCAGCATCTGGGTGGCCACGATCACTGGTTTGCGCCTCTGAATGCAGGTCCGGATGATCTGTTTCTGAATCAAAGGGATCTGTTCCGTCGGAATTTCCACGGCCAGATCCCCCCTGGCGATCATGACCCCGTATACATGGTCCAGTATTTCATCCAGGTTTTCCACACCCTGGGCGTTTTCGATCTTGGCGATGATTTTGATGGGTGACTGATTGGCATCCAGAATTTCCTGAACCGCCATGACATCTTCTTTGTTTCGGACAAAGGAATGGGCGATGAAATCCAGATCGTTTCGTGCGGCAAACTCGATGAACGCCTTGTCCTTGACACTCAGGGCCGGCAGTTTTACATGGACGGACGGGATATTGATGCTTTTGCGGGCATGGATGGTCCCATCGTTTTCCACATGACAGGTCAGGTAGACGTCGTTTTTTTCCATTACGGCCAGGGCGATGCAGCCGTCGTCAATCAATATGGAACTGCCCACAGGCACATCTTTGACAAAATCCGGATAGGATACGTAGATCAGGTCATCTTTGGAAATCCGGCCCGGACCGCCCTGGATGCGGATAATATCGCCGTATTGAACGGTCAGGGGGGTTTCGTTGTCGCAGGTGCGGATTTCAGGTCCCTTGGTATCGATCAGGATGCCGATTTTATCGGATACCGACCGGGTGTTTCGGATGACCTCCAGGGCGTCTTCATGGGACATGTGAGCCGTGTTCAGCCGAACGACGGTCATGCCGGCCCGGTAAAGCCCGGCAATGAATTCAGGTGAACAGTTAAGATTGGAAATCGTGGCAACGATTTTGGTTTTCAGGGGCATAAACACAGTCTCCTTTGCTGCATATGGTAATGATAAATGCGTCAAAAGCCGTTTTGGCGTCCAATGCCGATGATTTTAGACGAAGTTCCAGATCACTTAAACACATCATGGCCTGTTGAAGGTCCCCGGATGAAAAATTCCCGGATTTCTGAAAGATCTGCCACAGAGGGTATGCATTTTGCGGGTTGGATACAAGCAAAAGATCACCGGCGGCACTGGATTTTCCGGTCGCTCTTTTGCCGGAGGACGGATTCGGGGCACTGACAAAATGCTGGGTGATCCATTGGTCCTGCCTGGTGATTTCCGGAAGCACGGTTTGTCTGAACTGGTTGAAGTTCAATGATTTTAAATGTCCCGGTCTGTTTTTGGCCTGGATGGATGCCACCGCACATTTGACGAGCAACAGTTTTCGTATCTGATTTTCCAGCAGTTTTAAAATCTGGAGAGGATGAGCCCCTTCTTTTAGCATGGCTTCGAGAAAACACAGAGTCCGGGGAAGATTTTTGTCCATTAGAGCATTGGACAGCATGAAAATGGGATCTTTTCTGTCACGGGACACCACAGCCTGGACATCCCGGGGCAGGATCTCTTTACGGTCACCGCTATAGGCAATCAGCTTGTCCAGATTGCCGGAAAACAGTTCCAGATCGATTCCGGTCAGCTCCCATAGCAGTTGGAAAGCCTGTCCGGACATTGTTTTGCCGGCTTTCTCCAGAATTCTGGCCGCTGTCTGCCGAAGCACCCCGGCCTGTTCATCCGTATCCGCCTTTCGGGTGCCGCGGGAAACGGAACAGTCGATTACCCATCCGTTTTCATCCAAAGTCCGGAAAATCCGCCGCCGCTTGTCGGCTTCCCCGGTCATGAACACCAGAAAATGTCGGTCCGGAATGCCGGCTTTTTCAATCAAAGCGGTCAAATGGTCCAGATCTGTCGGGGAATATCCCTGCCCTTCCTCTTTGGATGAGAGCGGAAACAACGGGGCCTGTTTGACGACAACCATTTTTCCGGAGCTGAAAAAAGAAAAGGTGGTCACATGCTCGATCAGATCTCCCATGGATGTGGTCGGGCCATCCAGGGCTTCGAGGTCGAATCGCCGGTCGAACGCCTGGGTCAGCCCTTGGGTCAGCTGATGAAAAGCCTGACGGACCAGATAAGAATCCCCGAAAAAAAGAAGCAGACGGGGAACCCCCTCTTTTTCCCGGGCCGTATCCAGCATGGATACAAGCTTGTCATAACGAATCAGGGCCATTGCGGGAAGACTTGAAAAGCCGGATAAAAAGAAGGAAGGCCGCCGCAAACACCAGAAGGCCGATACCTTGGGAAACGGACAACCGGCCCATGATAAATTCGCCCCGGAAGTCCCCCCGGAAAAATTCGATGACAAATCGGAACAGGGCGTACAGCATGAGATAAACGAGAAAAACCATGCCGTCAAAAGCTTTTCTCGGCAACAGCTGGATCAGGATAAAAAACAGGATCAGGTTTGATCCCACTTCGTATAGCTGGGTGGGGTGAAGATTCACTCCCAGCGGAGCCAGGGAGTCTGGATCACTGAACCGGACGGCAAAAGGCAGATCACAGGTTTTACCATAACAGCAACCGGCAAAAAAACAACCGATCCGACCCACGGCATGGCCCAGGGCAAGTCCTGGGGACAGGATATCGGCCATTTTCAGAATATTCTGCCGCCTGCGGTGAAGGTACAGGGACGTACCCGCCAAAGCGGCCAGAAATCCTCCGAAAAACACCAGTCCGCCGTTCCACAGTTTGAATATGTCCAGCCAGTTGTTTCGATAAACCTCGAAATTGATAATCACATACAATATCCTTGCTCCGGCCAGACCCGACAGGAGAGCCACCAGAAAAACATCTCCCAGCAAGTCCGATGAGACCCCCCGGGCGACGGCCAGTCTTCTGGACACCCAGAGGGCCGCCATAAACCCCAGAGCCACAAAAAGCCCGTAGGTATAAAGGGTGAACCCGTGGAAATGAAACAGGACAGGATGCATAGGCTCAGAGATCCGGTACTTTGTTGAAAAGGATATGCACGATCAGGATAGCCATGCCGATGGTAATGGCGCTGTCGGCAATATTAAAGGCCGGCCAGTGAAGGCTGCCGATATAAAAATCCAGAAAATCCACCACCATACCATACCGGAATCGATCGATGAGATTTCCCACAGCCCCCCCGAAAATCATGGCCAGCCCGTAAGACAGAACGATATGATTTCGTGCGCATTTTTTATAGAACCAGAGTACAAACAGAGCCACCAGTGACGACAGGAACAGAAAAACGAATTTCCGGATTTCAGGGGACCGGGCCGCAAAAAAACCAAACGCTCCTCCCGGATTCAGTATATGAGTAATATTGAAAAACCGCTCGATGACCACCACGTGATCATGCAGGGCCAGGTTCATCTTGATCAGGTATTTGGTGATCTGATCCAGAACCACCACACCGGCGGCGACCAGCACCAGCCGCAATCCCCCGTTTTGATAAAAATTCTTCAAAATTTCGTCTCACACGATCCGTCGAAGGGCCGTGACACATCTTCCGCAGGCCGTGGGGTGTTCCCCATCCGAACCGATGGTGGTGTCATAACGCCAGCAACGCTCACATTTCATACCGCCTGCCCGACCCACCTTGATGGTCAGCCCCTGAATCTCCTTGCCCTGATATGCGCATTCATCCGCCGAAGCATCCACAATCCGGGCCTGGGACACGATGAAAATGTCATTTAACGGCTCGCTCAGATCTTTGAGATGGGTCTTCAGTTCCGAATCCGGCAGACTGATGTCCAAGGCGGCGTCCAGGGGATGGCCGATGAGTTTTCCGGCTCTGGCTTCTTCCAGGGCCTTGGTGACCTCTCCCCTCAGCACCAGGATTTTTTCCCATTTATCGGCCAGGGTCTGATCCTCCCATTCTTTCAGGGGTTCCACCATGGACTCCAAGTGTATACTTTCCCCGTGATCCTTGTTTTTTGGCATGTAGCGGTACACCTCTTCCGCCGTGAAGGGTAGAATCGGGGCCATGATCCTGACCACTGCATCCAGAATCCGGAACATCACGGTCTGGGCGTCCCGCCTCTGGGGATCCGTCGGGGCCGAGGTATACAGCCGGTCCTTGATGATGTCCAGATAAAAGGCGGACAGGTCCAGAACACAGAAATTGTGAAGCGAATGATAAATGGTATGGAATTCATATCGGTCATATGAAGACCTGGCACGGGTGATCAGCTTGTAAAGCTTATGCAACATGAACCGGTCCAGTTCTCCCATGGATGATATCGGCCGCAGATCCCGGCCCAGATCGAAGTCGGAAAAATTACCGAGCATGAACCGGCAGGTGTTGCGGATGCGTCGATACGCGTCGGACAACTGGCGGATGATATTGTCGGAAATGCTCACGTCTCCACGGTAATCGGCGGAGGTCACCCACAGGCGGAGCACATCCGCGCCGTACTGTTTGATGACCGATTCCGGGGCCACGACGTTGCCTACGGATTTGGACATTTTCCGCCCGTTTTCATCCACAACGAACCCATGGGTGAGAACGGCCTTGTAAGGCGCTTTCCCGGTTCTGCCCACACTGGTCAGAAGAGAAGAATGAAACCACCCCCGGTGCTGATCGCTACCTTCCAGATACATGTCGGCCGGACGCCTCAACCCCTCTCTGTCTTCCAGTACGGCCGCATGGCTGACGCCCGAATCAAACCACACATCCAGAATATTGTGGTCTTTGGTGAAGTCCGAACCGCCGCATTTGGCGCACCTGGCGCCGGCAGGCATCAGATAGGCGGCGTCTTTCTCGAACCAGACGTCCGAGGAATGTTCACAGAACAGTTTATGAATTTTGTCCACGGATTCCCGGGTCACGTAGACTTCCCCGCAGCCGCCGCAGTGGAAAACGGGAATGGGAACCCCCCATGCCCGCTGACGGGACAGGCACCAGTCCGGACGGTTTTCGATCATGGCGTAAATGCGTTCCCTGCCCCAGGAGGGGATCCATTCCACCTGCCGGATCTGTTCCAGGGTTTTTTTCCGCAGTCCCAGATTGTCCATGGATATGAACCACTGGGGCGTGGCCCTGTAAATGACCGGCTTTTTGCACCGCCAGCAGTGGGGATAGGAATGGGAAAGACTTTCATCTTTCAATAAAAGATTCAGGTCGGACAGTTTCCGATTGATGTCCTTATTGGCCTTGAAAATGAATTGACCCCCGAAATAACCGACATCGGTCGAAAATACCCCGTTGTCGTCCACCGGAGAATAGCATTCCAGTCCGTATTTCTCACCCACCACATGGTCGTCGGCCCCATGTCCGGGAGCCGTGTGAACACATCCGGTTCCGGCGTCCAGGGTGACGTGGGTGCCCAGAATGATGAGGGAATCCCGGTCATAGAAGGGATGTCTGCATTTTCGATTCTCCAGGTCACGGGCGGATATTTCCCGGATCAGAGTGTAGTCCGACCATCCGAAAATGTTCATCACCGTGTCGACCCGATCCCTGGCCATGATCAGAATCCCATGGTCCCTTGTTTGAACCGCCGCATACATGAAATCGGGATGGAGGCAGATCCCGAGATTGGCGGGAATGGTCCAGGGTGTGGTGGTCCAGATAACGACGAAGACATTATCCTTACACCCGGGTAAAAGATCGGAGAGATCGCCTTGAACCGGGAATTTCACAAAAATGGAGGGGGATGTGTGGTCATGGTATTCAATTTCCGCCTCGGCCAGGGCGGTTTTGCAGTTGCAGCACCAGTAGATGGGTTTTTTCCCCAGAAACATGTCCCCGGACAGGGCGAATTCCCCGCATTCCTTGGCAATGCGGGCCTCATAGGCATAATTCATGGTCAGATAGGGGTCGTCCCAGTCTCCCATCACGCCGAACCGTTTGAATTCCTCCCGCTGGATATCCACAAACCGTTCGGCATAGGAACGGCATTCCCTGCGGATTTCCACATCGGTCATGTTTTTCTTTTTCTCGCCCAGATTTTTGTCGACATTGTGTTCAATGGGCAGGCCGTGACAGTCCCAGCCCGGAACATAGGGTGCGTCGAACCCGGCCATCTGCCGGGATCGGACAATGATATCCTTCAGTATTTTATTGATGGCGTGGCCCATGTGTAGATGGCCGTTGGCATAGGGAGGGCCGTCGTGGAGGATGAAAAGGTCCCGGCCCCGGGACTGCTCCCTGAGCTTGTGGTAGATTCGGTTTTCATCCCACTCCTTTAACTGGAGGGGTTCGCGCTGAGGCAGATTGGCCTTCATGGCAAAATCGGTTGAAGGCAGGTTCAGGGTATGTTTATAATCCATTGTTCCTCCGCTGTTGGGATCAGTTGATGGTCATCTGTTGAGTTTTTCTTTGTATGAATAAAGCCGGTAAATGTCAAGAAGGAACCTGGCTCTGTTTGGCGGAAAGCCGTATGACGCGCCGATCCGCTTTTTCAAAGGGCAGGTGATAGAAAAATGTGTGGAAGTCGTACCGACGGGCCAAGTCCGATGTGATTTCCGCTTCGGCCCGCCTGCCTTTCATGGCATATATGCGGCCGCCCTCTTTCAGCAGAGGATCGGCCAGATTTATGAACTGCCCGAGGTCCGCCAAGGCCCTGGATATGGCGGCGTCAAACCGGCTCCGATATCCGTCCCGGTTGTGCAGTGATTCGGCCCGGGCGTGAACGGCCCGAACTCCTTCCAGGCCGAGCAGATGGATGACATGGGTGATAAAATGAATTTTTTTGCGCGAGGCATCCACCAAAACCAGCCTGAGAGACGGATTCATGATCTGCAGAACCAGGCCCGGGAACCCTCCTCCGGAACCGATGTCGATGATGTCGGCTTCGTCCGAAAGAAACACACCGGCCATCATGGAATCGAAAAAATGTTTTTCCGCAACGGCCTCGGGCGTTTTGATGGCGGTCAGATTGATTTTACGGCTCCAGGTCATGAGTTCGGCCGCATAAAGGGTTATCAGGCTCCATTGGTGGTCCGACAGGCACAATCCGGCCCTGTCGGTCAACTGTCGGAGGTGTTCATCAAAGGACCGGATAAATGGAGTTCGGGAAGAATTCAAAATGATAATTTTGATTGACAAATTAGATGGTTGTCTTTATACTGTCGCCTTTCGAGTTACGTATGACTTCACGCTCACACTAACAAAATCGTCATCATTTGGCAATGTTTTAATCGGGTAGTTTCCCTTATTCAACCAGTGTGTATAAAAATTGCCCAAGGGCGGATAATATGCATGCATGAGGATGTTTTAAAATGATCAGAGATTTGAAAAAAGTCAGAAACATAGGTATCAGTGCTCACATTGATTCCGGTAAGACCACCCTGACGGAACGGATTTTATTTTACACCGCCCGAATTCATAAAATCAATGAGGTCCGGGGAAAGGACGGGGCCGGCGCCACCATGGATTCCATGGAACTGGAACGGGAGAGGGGAATCACCATCGCTTCGGCCGCCACCTATTGCGAATGGAACAAACACAACATCAACATCATCGACACGCCGGGCCATGTGGACTTCACCGTAGAGGTGGAGCGATCCTTGAGGGTTCTGGACGGGGTTATCCTGGTTCTGTGTTCGGTTTCCGGTGTTCAGTCCCAGTCCATTACCGTGGACCAGCAGATGAAACGGTATCAGGTGCCCTGCATCGCCTTTGTGAACAAGTGTGACCGGTCCGGCGCCAACCCTTCCAAGGTCGCGACCCAGTTGAGGGACAAACTGGGGCACAATTCCGTCCTTATGCAGCTCCCCATTGGACTGGAAGACAAACATGAGGGCGTGATCGACCTGGTTACCATGAAAGCCTTGTATTTCCACGGGGACAACGGCGAAAAAATCGTTGTTCAGGATATTCCGGCGCACTTGGCGGCGGAAGCCGTTCAGGCCAGAGAAAAAATGATCGACGCGGTTTCACTTTTTTCAGACGATCTTACGGATGCGGTTCTGGAAGAAAAGGACATTTCCCCCGAAATGATCATGCAGGCGGTGCGAACCGGCACCATCACCCGCCAGATGACCCCGGTATTTCTCGGATCCGCCTACAAGAACAAGGCGGTTCAACCCCTTCTGGATGCCGTGGTTCATTACCTGCCCTCTCCCATGGACATTGAAAACCAGGCCATCGATATGGACAACCACGAGGAGGCCGTCATCCTGGAAAGCAGCTTCGACAAACCCACCGTGGCCCTGGCCTTCAAGCTGGAGGACGGACAGTACGGCCAGTTGACCTATATCCGTGTCTACCAGGGATGCATCAACAAAGGCGACACCCTGGTCAATTCCAGGGACGGCAGAAAATTCAAGGCCGGCAGGCTCATCCGTATGCATGCCAACCAGATGGAAGATGTGGAAGCCATTCCCGCCGGCCATATCGGAGCCATGTTCGGGATCGATTGCGCTTCCGGCGACACGTTCGTGTCCCCTACCGTCAACTACACCCTGATGCCCATGCATATCATGGAGCCGGTCATTTCGCTTTCCATAACACCCAAAGACAACAAATCCCAGATCAATATGTCCAAAGCCCTCAACCGGTTCACCAAGGAAGATCCGACCTTCAAGACCTATGTGGATCATGAAACCGGAGACACCATCATCCAGGGAATGGGCGAACTCCATCTGGACGTTTACGTGGAGCGGATGAAGCGGGAATATGGGGCCGAAGTGATAACGGGTCAGCCAAGAGTTGCGTACCGTGAAACCATCACCCAGAAAGCCCTGTTCAACTATACCCATAAGAAACAGACGGGCGGCGCCGGACAATACGGCCGTGTGGCCGGTTTCGTCGAACCCTGTGAAGAGGATTTCGTGTTTGTCAACAAGATCACCGGCGGCCGAATTCCAACCAACTACATTCCGGCCTGTGAGCATGGATTCAAGGCCTGCATGGAAAAAGGACCCAAACTCGAGTTCCCGGTCACCGGTATCAAGGTCACCCTGGAAGACGGGGCCTATCATGCCGTGGATTCATCGGACATGGCTTTCAAGGCAGCTGTCAGGGGTGGATTTCTGGAGGCCTATGCCAAGGCCAGGCCTGTCATCAAAGAGCCCATCATGAAAGTTGTGATCGAAACCCCCAATGAATTCCAGGGTTCCTGCATGGGTCTGATCAACCAGCGGCGCGGCATCATTCAGGGGTCCCAGGAAGAAGGCGTCATGTCCGTGATCGAATCTTTGGTCCCCTTATCGGACATGTTCGGGTTTTCTACGGTTCTGCGGTCCGCCACCCAGGGAAAAGCCCAGTTCACCATGGAATTTTCCACTTACAAACAGGTTCCTCAGTCCGTGGCCGACGAAATCATCAAAAAGAAACTGGAAGAAAAAACCAAAAAATAATTTATCATATCGGGAGACAATCAATATGCTAAAAACAGATCTCATTCTCAGGAGCCCGGTCACCCGGGCCGTCGGAACGGACACAGCCGACGGCGCCGGATTCGGGGCCGTGATTTCAAGGGCCGGAGTGGGGAAGACCAGCTTTCTGGTTCAGATCGGCCTGACCAGGCTTCTGCAGGATGAAAAAATTCTTCATATCAGCCTGGTGGAACCCATTGAAAAAATCAATCTCCGCTACAATGAAGGCTATACCAGTCTCGTCGACAGCATCGGGTACGTGGACCCCCAGAAAGCCCTGAGGCTCTGGGAAGATATCTATGCCAACAAAGTGGGCATCAGCTACAATGAATCCACCTTTGATACCGAAAAAATCCGAGACTATCTGAAAAGCTTCAAAAAAGCCGAACTGCCTCTGCCTTCACTGATCGTCATGGACGGACTGAATTTCGACAGAGACGTGTCCGGAATGTTGGAGCCCCTGGAAGCCCTGAGCCGGGAATTCTCCATCTATATCTGGTTTTCCATCAAAAGCCACAGAGAAGAAGAGCTGTGCGCCGACGGGTACCCCATTCAGCTGGAAACCTACAAGGACCGGTTTCAGAAAGCGGTTTTTCTCCAGCCGGTGGGCGACCGGATCCAGGCGGTGATCCTAAAGAACGGAGAAAGCACCGGCCGGGCCTGTCAACTGAATCCATCCACCATGATGCCGGTGGACCCGGCCTGACTTTTTCTTATGATTTCCCGCGGAACATGATTTTTCGGACCGCGGGAAAATCCATTTCCGAAAAGCTTACACCCATTGGCGAATAAAGCGCTCAATGGCTTGATACACCCTCGAACACCCCTCTCCCAACAAAATTCCATGACGGTTGTAATCAAACAGATAATATTCCTTGATTTCGGATCCCAAACGGTCGAAAAGCCTGTGGGTACCCCGCGGATCGACCACCGGATCTTTCCGGGACTGGACCACCAGGGCCGGTCGGCGAATGGTTTTCAACTTTGGCTCAAGGGACTCCATGAGTTTTTCAAGCTGATGGACACCGGATATGGGATTTCGAACATAATTGATATGGAGATTTTCCGGTCGATTTTCGATAAATTCCTTGGCAATGGCCGAGAGGTGAATTTTTTTGGTCAGGGCGTTCCAGGTATTGATGGCGGAAACGAAATACGCTCCGAGATCCTGAAGCCTCATGGGAGGGGCCACGGCAAACACGGCGCTGATGTCCTCCAGGCGTGAGGCCAGTTCCAGGGCAAGGCCCGCTCCGGTTGAAAATCCCCCCACAATCATTTTTCCACAGGAATGGCGTAACACAACAAACGCCTCTTCCACCGATTCGATCCACTGGTCGTAGCGCGTCCGGGCGAGGTCTTCGGGGGCTGTCCCATGGCCTTTCAGCCGAGGTACAAAAACAGAAAACCCCTGATCGTAAAGATACCCGGCAAAGGATCTCATTTCCTCGGGAGCGGCCATATACCCATGAATCAACAAAATGCCGACGGACGCGGATGCCTGTTCGAGAAATACCGGACTGCCGATGGGCCGGTCCTTGGATTCGCCTTCGATATAATAATCACTGTAATCTTTTGAAAAATCGGCCTGCATTTTTTCCATCAGGCCTTCTTTTATCAAGGCCTGAATTTCATCGTTTGTTTTCCTGGCCGTTTCCTTCAGAAAAATCTCAACTTCCCGGAGCGGTTCGACTTCGTTGGCCATGACCAGAATGGGATTATCCAGCCGGATGGTATGAAAATCAAAGGGGGTGATGAACCGGGTCTGATCTTTGATTATTTTTCCTCCCAGGAACTGGATCACTCCGGATGTTTCCGCCAAGGCGAAAAAATCCTTCAGCCGGTTGAAGCGGTCATCGGTGAGCAGATGAATCTGATTTGAGAAAAAATTATCGGATACAAAACAGATTTTCCGGCTCACCAGAAACGAAACCGCGTAATACACCTTGCATTTGAACTCATAAGGATCGATGCCTTCCCTGCGAAAGGGAAAATGTTTGAGGATGCAGGCCATCACATGATCGTAGTTCACACAGGTCATGGCATATACCGCCGCCATATACCGTTCCATGATCTGAACGCTGCATTCCCGTGAAATCTGTTTGGAGCTGATATCCTCCTCGAACCGGACTTTTCGCCTTACCGTGAGCATGCTTTCAAAATAGGGATGATTGAGAAACTCCCGGATCCGGACAGGCTCGCCGAACCGAATGGTGATGTCCACATTGGAAAAGAGCAGGTTGCTTTCCGTCATCAACTCGTCCAGAACCCTTCGAGAAGGGTTTTTCATCACAGTCTGGGCGATCCGGCTCAGGATGTTCTCTCTGGGAGCCGCCGGGTAGTAGGTGATGTTGACCGGAACAATGGCGGTTTCCACGGCCGGAATATCATCGATCCGCTGGATTTCAAAAAACTTCAGGAGTCTTTCGAATTCCGGCCCGCCCCTGTCCCGGAGTCGCCTGAGCCGTTCACGGTAAAACTCACAACGCAGGGCCAGAATGGCGGCTCCGGTGTGAGGGCGATGGCTCTTTCCTTCCGCTGTCAGATTGAACTGATCCTGCTGTATCAGTTTCTTGTTTTTGACCATCATGCCTTCGGGAAAAATAATCCATTGGGCATTGCCGGACAAAAGGGTTTTTACGATCAGGTCGTCCCTGTCCGGATCTTTGGTGGATACCGCTCCAAGGTTGTCGAGAATTCCACGCAAGATCGGAATATCGAAGAGTTCCGCGCCGGCAAGGGAGAAAACGGCTTTCTGGGTCAGGTTATGAATATGGTAGGGCAGGAAAATGGTTTCGATCCGGGTAAAATGATTGGCCGTGAAAATAACGGACCCATCCGGGATGTTTTCTTTCCCGAAAATCCGGATACGGGCTCTGGAAAACCCTGAAAAGGTTTTCATGGTGTATCCGGACAGTTCAAAAGCGAATCGGTTCATGGATTCCGACCTTTAAAACAGGATTGTGAATCCTTTCAAGGTATTGTATATACCAGTTATTGAATGAACGACCCCTGTCATACAGGTGGTCACGCAAACCTACCGAACGTTCAAGGTATCATACTGAAAGTCGGTGCTTTGTCAAAGACAATTCATGGATAATGGTCCAAAAATCGGAGGCTTTGATTGTATTCCAAAATCGTGATACTCAATTTTCCCAGTGATCTGGCCCGAAAGGCCCTGGTCTGTCAACTGGCCCGCAAATACGATCTGATTTTCAATATTCTGAGCGCCAGGATTTCCAACAAACGGGAAGGCTACATGGTCCTGGAAATTTCATCGGTTTCCAGGGCCGCCTTCAACAAAGGGATCAATTTCCTCAAGGAACAGGGGGTCCTGGTGTCCAGTCCGGAACACCGGATCTACAAGGATGAGGAAATCTGCACTCACTGCGGGGCCTGCACGGCCGTTTGTCCGACGGAAGCACTTTACATCAAACGGCCGGAAATGGAAGTCATTTTCGATCAGACAAAATGCAGCCTGTGCGAACTGTGCGTGGTGACCTGCCCGTCCAGAGCCATGGGTCTTTTTTCTGCTGAAAACCAGGATATTGTCGCCTGATGCAACACCCCGTGGTGGCCATTGCCTTGAGTGGCGGGATCGACTCCCTGGTTGCGGGTTTTCTTTTAAAACAGCGATTCCGTAATGTCTTCGGCGTCCACTTTCGAACCGGTTATGAAAAACATCCCCTTGATACCGCCCTGCTCGAAGATTGTTTGGGATTCTCCGTCGTGGACCTGGATCTGGCCGAAGTATTTGAAAAAAAGGTGGTGGCTTACTTCGTGAGCACCTATCTGAATGGAAAAACTCCCAATCCCTGCGTGATCTGCAACCGGGAAATCAAATTCGGAGAACTCATGGACCAGGTTCTATCCAGAGGCGCCGATCTTCTGGCTACGGGGCATTACGCATCCGTCGTCAACCCCTTCACCTTCCCGGAAAGGTATCAGGGACGTGCCTGGCTTGAAAGAGGGAGGGATCCGCTCAAAGATCAGAGCTATTTTCTGTCCATGGTGCCGGCTGATCGGCTGGAGCGGGTCATTTTCCCTTTGGCGGACATGACCAAAGAGCGTGTCCGTGATTTTGCAGGAGAGAACCGCATCACTGCCCTGCATGCCAAAGAGAGCCAGGATATCTGCTTCGTCCGCGACACGGATGCCTCCGAATTTATCCTTCAAAAAAGCGATCATGCAATCCGGCCGGGCCCCATCGTGAATACGGAAGGAAACACCGTGGGTCGGCATGATGGGCTTCATCGCTACACCGTCGGTCAGCGCCGAGGCATCAATGTGCCCGCCCGGGAAGCCTATTATGTAAAGCGGGTGGACATGGCCCATAATGTTCTGGAAGTCTGTTTCCGAAACGATCTGTCCTCCTGGCGCTTCAATGTGGAAGGCCTGACCCTGAATGATTCGAACAATCAGCGGTTCTCGGATGTGCTGACCCGGGTAAGGTACAGCCATAAAGGCGGACTCTCGACACTGATATGCTCCGGAAGCCAGGGCGAGGTGGTATTCCATGAACCCCAGCGAGCCGTGACTCCGGGACAAACCGCAGTGTTTTACAAAGGATCCAGGGTCCTGGGAGCCGGGTTCATCCAATGAACACCTTTTTCATTCAGACTCTGGGCTGCAAAGTCAACCAATATGAAAGTGACGGCATCGCCTCCGGACTGGAAGCTGCGGGTTGGCGCAAAATCCGTGAAAAACACCGGGCCGATGTGATCATCATCAATACCTGCGCCGTAACCGCCAGAGCCGGGATGCAATCCAGACAAGCCGTGCGGGGCGCAAGGCGACAGAATTCCTCGGCCAGGGTCATCGTAACGGGCTGTCACGCCCAGACGGAGCCGGAATTGATCCGGGCCATCGAAGGAGTGGATCAGGTGGTCTGCCATAAGGATAAAACCCGCATTGCCGACTATATCGCTTCAGGATGCGATGACAAAATCCCCTTGAACTTTCGAAACATCGACCATGTACCCGGCCATACCTTTGACGGGTTCGCCCATACCGTCCAAGGCGACATGACCCGGGCCTACCTGAAAATTCAGGACGGGTGCAACGCCTTCTGCTCTTACTGCATCGTCCCCCATGCCCGGGGGCCGTCGGTGAGCATGCACCCCGGCCAGGTGTTCCGTCAACTCAAGGAACTGGATCGAGCCGGTTTTAAAGAGGTGATCCTCACCGGTATCCACCTAGGCATGTACGGGCTGGATCTGAAAACCCCCACCTGCCTGAGCGACCTTTTGAAGGAAATGGACCAGACCCGGCCGGTTCACCGGATCCGGCTCAGCTCCATTGAACCGGGCGAAATCACGGAAGATATTGTCCGCCTGGCCGACCCGGGCCATATCCTGTGCGACCATTTTCACATTCCGCTTCAGTCGGGGGATAATCGAATCCTAGAAAAAATGAAACGTCCCTATGACACCGTTTTTTTCAGAGACATGGTCTGGATGATCCATGAGATCCTGCCTTCGGCGGCCATCGGGGTGGACACCCTGATCGGGTTTCCCACGGAAACGGATCAGGAATTTGAAAACACCTATTCATTGATCGAGGCCCTTCCGGTTTCCTATCTGCATGTGTTTCCTTTTTCTCCCAGAAAAGGGACCCCGGCTTTTCATTTGGCCCCCAAAGTGAACCAGACCGTGATCAAGCAGCGATGCGCCCGGATGATGATGCTGGGCCTGTCCAAAAAAAAAGCGTTCATCGAAACCAATCTTCATCGCCGCCTGGAAGGTCTGGTGCAGCATCAGACGGACAAGGCCACAGGGTGCTTCAAAGCCGTGACGGCCAACTATCTGAGCGTTTTTTTTCGGAATGAATCGGATGTCAGAGGAAAAATTGTTGATCTTATCCCTGAACAATGTGATAGTAACCTGACCATATTCGGTCATATTGACACTCGGTCACCCACAAAAGGAGTCGCTGATCATGCAAGATGTCTATAAAAAACTGGCCCTGCACCTGGACCGAACCCCCAGCGGATTTCCCGAAACCGAATCAGGGGTCGAACTCCGAATCCTGAAACAGCTTTTTACCGAAGAAGAAGCCGATCTGGCCCTGTCCCTTGTACTGATACTCGAACCGGTGAGCGCCATTGCTGAAAGGGCCGGCAAAAAACCCGAGGAAATCGAGCCTATCCTCATTGAAATGGGGAAAAAAGGTCTGATCCTCCATGTCCAAAAAAACGGAATCCATACCTTCATGCTGCTTCATTTTGTGGTGGGGATCTGGGAATATCAGGTCAATCGCCTGACCAAAGAACTGATACGGGATTTCAATGAATACGTTCCCTACCTGATCAAAAGCCAGTATCAGAACAAAACCCAGCAGCTACGGGTTGTTCCCGTGTCTAAGGCGATTTCCACCGAACTCAACGTCATGGCTTACGACCAGGTCGAAAAGATCATCCAATCTCAGTCCAGAATCCTGGTGGCGCCCTGCATCTGCCGCAGGGAACACGAAATCATGGGCAAGGGGTGTGACAAACTGAGCGAATCCTGTCTGGTTTTCGGCGCCGGAGCCTATATTTACGAGAGCCGCGGCATCGGCCGGGTCATCACCAAGGAGGAAGCTCTGGACATTGTCCGGGAAGGCGTCCGGCAGGGATTGGTACCCCAGCCCTCCAACTCCCGGAAACCCATCAATATATGCCTGTGCTGCGACTGCTGCTGTCAGATTCTGAAAAATATCAAGGCATTCGATGCCCCGGCCAAAATCGTCAGCTCCAATTACCAGGCCCATGCGAATCCGGATCTGTGCACGGGCTGCGGGGCCTGTGAAAGCATCTGCCCCATGGATGCCGTCGCCCTGGATGAAAAAACCGCCACCGCCGCGGTCGATTTGAATCGGTGCATCGGTTGCGGTTTATGCGTAACGGTCTGCGAATTCGACGCCATGCGGCTCAAAGAAAAAGCTTTGGGAGAAAAGATCGAGCCGCCGGCCAATATCATCGACACGTATATGCGCATCGCCCAGGAAAAAGGGCTGTTCTAAAAACCTCTTTCCTTTCTGATGGCCTCATAGGCTTTCTGAATTTCGGCAAATTTGTCGTTGGCGAATTGAATGAATTCTTCAGGAAGTCCTTTGGCCTCGATTTTATCGGGATGGTATTCCAGGGCCAGTCTGCGGTATTGTTTTTTGATCTCTTCGTTGGAGGCGGTTTCGTCCAGTTTAAGGATCGCGTAGTTGGGCTCGGCTTCTTTGATGTATCGGGATTTTAGCCGGATATAGTCCGCTTCCGAATACTGAAATATATAAATGGCGGACATGAGCATGGCTTCTTCCTCTTGGGAGATCTTTCCGTCCGAAGCGGAGACCCGCACCAGAATATCCATCATCAACTCGACAATATTGGGCTGGGTACGGAATGTTTCGTAAAACTGAACGGCAAAATCTTCAAACCGTTCCGGCGCGGTCGCGGCTTGCCTGAAAATGGTGATGGCTGTCTGACGACTGTCGGCGTCCAGATGGAGGTCCTGTTTCATAAATGCCTGTACAATGGCAATCTCGTTTTCCGACACCCTTCCGTCCGCCTTGGCGATCTTGGCCAGCATGGAAAAAACAGCCGTAAAAAATACCATCTGGGCCTGTTCGACGGAAGACACTTCCTGATAAGGGTGTGCGCCCGGACGGGAAGACAGGTACAAATCTTCTTTCCGGTCCACGAACGCATGTCCGAAGGCTGCCCCGGCCACCGCCCCCAAAGGACCACCCAGGGCGAACCCGATGGTTCCACCGATCATTTTTCCAAACCAGCTCATCCGTTTTCCTTTCAACAAAAAAAATCAATAAACTTGTGCCTTGAACCAAAATTATATATAACCACAAAAGTTTTTTGCGTCAAACGATTAACTGAACACAGATCCCCACATGCTGCTGAAAAAAACAATGGGCATCATTCTGTTGGCATTGAACGTCGGGGGGCTTGGATATCTGGTCTTCCTGGCTCTCATGACGCTCAGGGACATCTATCTGTCAAAAAAACAATTGGTCAGTGTTCAGGAGACTCCGGCTTCTCAGGCAAAACCGACCATTTCCAATGACGACATCATTTCGGATGAAGACGATTTGTTGAAAAACATGGATCTGTCCGATCTGGACAATCTGGATCTGGACGATTTCAAATAAGCAATTGAACGCCCAAAGCCGGGAACCCTTTCAGCCTTTCCTCAAGAATGATGATTTTTCCACTGTTTTGAATGATTCTGTTTAGGCTTTACAGGTGTGCTGCGGGTTTCCACCGTGCCCTGTCCCGTCACCCGCTGCACGGCCTCGAAAAAATCAGGATCGGGAGAGGTGGCGTACCGGTCGTCCAGTTTCATGAGAACCGGCGGCTGGTCCTGAATATCGAGACAAAAAAAAGTGGGAAACGCGCCCGGATGGTTTTCAATAATGGGCTTAAGCAGCGAAAGTGTCTTGACGGAGCTTTTTTCCGTATCCAGTCGGATAACGATGCCGGCCGTCCATTCTTCGGGTGCCCGGTCAATGGGCAGAATCTTTTCGACAATCAGTTTGACCAGATTCTCTTTTTTCTGGACTTGGGCCTCCAGCATCACGATTTCATCCCCGGACAGAAGCGGCAAGGCTTCGCTGTAAATATTGGGGAAAATTACCACCTCCACCTGCCCGGATTGATCTTCCAGGGCCGCGAAGGCCATTAAATCCCCTTTTTTCGTTTTGTGAGTCTTGACCGGCCTCAAGGTCCCTGCCATGCGGATCATCTGACCGTCGTCGGTCTCCTGCAGGGTGACGGTGTTGACCGTGGTATATTGTTGAATGATGTTTTCATATTTATCCAGTGGGTGACCGGATACATAAAATCCTAAAGATTCTTTTTCATAAGCCAGGCGCACGACATCGTCCCATTCTTCAATTTCCGGCATCATGGGAGTGCTCGGGGGGAGGAGAGAGGCTCCCACGGATGAATCAGCGAACAGGTCCATCTGAGCGTCGGCTTTTTCCTTCTGAATTCTAGCGCCATGATCCAGGGCCGATTCCAGGACTGCCATCATCCGGCTCCGTCGCTCACCGCCGGCATCAAAAGCCCCGCACTTGATCAGGGCCTCCACCACTTTTTTGTTGACCTTGCTCAGGTTGACACGTTCGCAGAAATCATACAGGTTTCTGAATGGGCCTTCCTGGTTCCGATTCTCAATAATGGATTCAATGGCCGCCTCTCCGATATTTTTGACTGCGGCCAGCCCGAACCGGATGCACTCGTCTGAAACCGTGAAATGGGCGTCACTCTCGTTTACATCCGGCGGCAGCACCTGGATGTGATGGGAACGGCATTCTTCCATGTATTTGATCACGGCATCGGAATTGTTTCGTTCACTGGTCATAATGGCGGCAATGAATTCCAGAGCGTAATTCGCCTTCAGATAGGCTGTCTGATAGGCGATCAGGGCATAGGCCGCGCTATGGGATTTATTGAATCCGTATCCCCCGAATTTTTCCATTAGGTCGAAAAGTTCCGAGGCCTTTTTCAGATCATGATTGTTTTTCCCCGCACCCTTGAGAAAGAGTTCTCTGTGGGATTCCATCATGGAAGCGATTTTCTTTCCCATGGCCTTGCGCAACCCGTCTGCATCCGCCATGGTATAGTTGGCCAGGACAGCGGCTATTTTCATAACCTGCTCCTGGTAGAGAATCACGCCGTAGGTTTCCTTTAGAATGGGTTCGAGCTCGTCGAAGAGATACACAACAGGTTCCCGACCGTGTTTGCGCTCTACATAAGTATCGGCCATGCCGCTGTTCAGGGGACCCGGCCGGTAAAGGGCCACCAGGGCCACAATATCGGAAAAACTGGCCGGTTTCAGGCGAAGGATCAAATCTTTCATGCCCGAACTTTCCAGCTGGAACACACCGGTGGTGTCGGCTCTCTGAAGGAGTTCAAAGGTCTCGGGATCGTTGAAGTCCAGATGCAATAGATCCGGCGGAGTCTTTCCCTGGCGCCGGATCAGTTCAATACAGTTTTTGATGACCGTGAGGTTTCGAAGCCCCAGAAAATCAAATTTGACCAGACCCAGTTTTTCAACATAATTCATGTCGAACTGAGTCAGGGTTTCATTGTCTTTCCCCTTGTACAGCGGCAGATATTCGTGCAGGGGTTTGTCGGAAATCACCACGCCGGCCGCATGGGTGGAGGCATGCCGGGGCAACCCTTCCAGCAGCAGGGAAATTTCAAGCATCTGGTTTTTTACCGGGGAGGCCGCGCATTTTTCACGTATTGGAGGCACCTGTTCAATGGCTGAAGCCAGATTTTTGGCCTGGTCCGGAATCAATTTGGCGATTTCATCCACTTCGGACAAAGGAACGCCCAGAGCCCTGCCCACGTCACGGATCACGGCCTTGGCCTTGAGTTTTCCAAAGGTGATGATCTGACAGACATATTCGGGCCCGCCGTAGCGCTCAATCACGTATTGATACACCTTGTCCCGTCCTTCGATACAGAAATCCACGTCAATATCGGGCATGCTGATGCGGGACGGGTTCAGAAACCGTTCGAAAATCAGACCGTGTTCAATGGGGTCCAGGGCCGTTATGCCCATGGCGTAGGCCACCATGGATCCGGCGGCCGACCCGCGTCCCGGCCCCACCGGAACCCCTATCTGTCTGGCGTATTCGATGAAATCGGCCACAATGAGAAAATACCCGGGAAACCCCATGCCGAGAATCACTTCAATCTCATAGGCGATACGGTCCCTGTAAAGTTTTTCGTCTATATCCGGACAGACGGCCTTGATCCTGGAGAGTTTCTGCTCAAAACCCTCCAGGGCTTTCCGAGTGAACAGATCGGCTTCGGATTCAGCATCAGTCCGGGCGTATCGGGGAAAATGATAGGTCTTGTCGTCAAATTCCACATTACAGAGAGATACGATTTCCCGGGTATTGTCGATAGCACCGGGATATTGACCCAGGGATCGGATCATTTCATCTGCGGATTTAAAATACAACTGATCGGAATCAAACCTGAACCGGTCTTGTTTGTCCAAGGTATCGCCTGTCTGGATGCACAGGAGGACTTCATGGGCCTTTTCGTCCCCCTTTGAAAGGTAATGACAGTCATTGGTGGCTACCATTGGGATGGACAGACGCTGGCTCAGGTCCAGGAGACCTTTGTTGACCCGCTGCTGGATGTCCATGCCGTTTTCCTGGACCTCCAGGAAAAAATAGCCTTCTCCGAAAACTTTCAGATAAAACCTGGCCGCCTGCGCAGCCTCATCCATCCGGTTATGGATCAGATGCTGGGGGATTTCCCCCTTCAGGCAGGCGGACAGGCCGATCAACCCTTTTGAGTGGGCCGCAAGCAGTTCTTTGTCGATCCTGGGTTTATAATAAAACCCTTTGAGCTGGGCGACGGATACCATCTTGCACAGGTTGGCGTACCCTTCCCGGTCTCTGGCCAGCAGAACCAGGTGGCTCATGCCTTTGCTGTCCAGAGGAGTCCGATCGTTCAGGGTTCTCGGCGCGACATACACTTCACAGCCGATAACGGGTTTGATCTCGTTTTTTCTGGCTTTTTCATAGAATTCAGCCACCCCGAACATGGTCCCGTGATCGGTCATGGACACGGCGTCCATGTTGTATTCCCGGCATTTTCCAAACAGGGCGTCCAGCCGGATAGCCCCGTCCAGAAGGGAATATTCGGTGTGAAGATGCAGGTGGTAAAATGGAGATCCGGGCGGGTTCATGTTCAGGAGGTGCTGCCTTCAATCCGGTAATTGGGGGCTTCTTTGGTGATAATGACGTCATGGACATGGCTTTCACGCAGACCGGCCGCGCTGATCCGCACAAACCGGGCTTTTTGGTGCAATTCCGAAATGGAGGACGCGCCGATATATCCCATGCCGGCCTTGAGCCCGCCGATCATCTGAACCAGGTTCTCCCGGATCGTCCCTCTGAAAGGAATGCGACCGACAATGCCCTCGGGTACCAGCTCTTCATCTTCTTCCGTATCTTTCTGATAATAGCGGTCGGAGCTGCCTTTTTTCATGGCTTCCACAGATCCCATGCCCCGGTAAGTCTTATAGGAGCGGCCCTGAAAAATGACCATTTCGCCAGGGCTTTCCGTGGTTCCGGCCAAAAGACTTCCCAACATGACGGAATCGGCACCGGCCCCTAAGGCCTTGGCGATATCGCCGGAAAATTTGATGCCTCCGTCGGCAATAATGGGGACACCGGTGGATTTTGAAATTTCCCGGCAGTTCAAGATGGCGGTCAGCTGTGGAACGCCTACGCCGGCCACAATCCGCGTCGTACAGATAGACCCGGGGCCGATGCCGATTTTGACCGCATCCACGCCGGCATCTATGAGGGCCTTGGCTCCCGCCGCCGTTGCTACGTTGCCGGCCACGAGCTGACAATCCGGAAAAGCGTTTTTGATTTTGTTCACGGCCGTGATGACATTTTTGGAATGACCGTGGGAGGTGTCGATGACCAGAGCGTCGGTCCCGGCCCTGAGAAGGGCCTCCACCCGGGGCATCATGTCCGAACCCACACCGATGGCCGCTCCCACCCGCAGGCGTCCGTAAGAATCCTTGCAGGCGTTGGGATATTTTTTAATTTTTTCGATATCCTTGATGGTGATCAAACCTTTTAATTTCCCTTCCTTGTCCACCACCAAAAGTTTTTCGATTCGATGCTTGTGGAGCATGACCTTGGATTCTTCCAGGGAACATTTTTCGGGAACCGTTACCAGATTTTGGCTGGTCATGACTTCCCGGGCTTTTTTTTCAAGCCGGGTTTCAAACCGCAGATCCCGGTTGGTGACAATTCCGACCAGCTTGTCTCCCTCGGTGACGGGTATTCCTGAAATCCGGTATTTGGACATTATTTTAAGAATTTCGGATATGGTGACGTCCGGATGTACCGTAACCGGATCAACGATCATGCCGCTTTCCGATTTTTTCACCCGGTCCACCTCAATCACCTGCTCGTCGATGCTGAGATTGCGATGAATGAACCCCAGCCCTCCGGCTCTGGCCATGTTGATGGCGGTCAACGCCTCAGTGACCGTATCCATGGCGGCGCTGACAATGGGGATATTCAATTCCAGGTCCCGGGTCAGACGGGTATGGGTCTGCACTTCATCGGGCAGAATGGCGGAATACTCAGGGATCAGAAGGACATCGTCAAAGGACAGCCCTTCCTCGAATACTAAATTGGACATAAAATAACCTCCGGAAAGGAAAATGTTTGCCGCCACCTTTGGCAGGCCGGCCAACGATGAAGCGCATCTTCAGCCGACGGTGAGGCCAGATGGTATTAAACACTGACTCTTAACAAATATCCTCGTTTTTGGCAAGGTCTAATAAAGGCGTTCAAAGGTATGGGAAGGCATTGACAGAAATGAATTTTCTCTATAATTTGTCTGCTGTGCCGGCCATGGGCCGTTTCGACAGAACGGTTACAGACAACGGAAAAAAGTTCCATGCTTTTGGAAATCAACCCGCAAAATCCCAATGAACGCCAGATAGCCATCGTGGTCGATGTGATCCGAAAAGGCGGTATTGTCGCCTATCCCACCGACACCTATTACGGTATCGGGTGCGATATCATGAACAAGAAGGCCATCGAAAAAATCTACACTATCAAGCAAAGGGACAAAAGCAAACCCTTCAGCTTTATTTGCCCGGATTTAAAGGATATAGCAAAATACGCCAAGGTTTCCAATTTTGCCTACCGCAACATGAAGCGCCTGCTGCCCGGACCTTACACCTTTATTTTGACGGGATCCAAAATGGTCCCCAAAATCATGCTGACCAAACGCCGTACAGCCGGCATACGGGTACCCGACAATCAAATCGCCCTGGCTCTGGCCCATTCTCTGGGAAATCCCATTCTTTCGACCAGTGCGTCCAGGCCGGATGGGAAAATATTTGAAGATCCATCCCTTCTCCACGATCATTTCATCAAAACCATTGATGTCGTCATCGATGGGGGCCGGGTTCCCGGAACTCCGTCCAGTGTGATCTCCTTAATTGATGATGTACCGGAAATTATCCGTCACGGAGCCGGAAATATTGATATTTTTGAATAAAGTTTCGGCCAGCCGTCTGATGAATGTTAGCCGATCCTCTTTTGGATAGACCGGCTTTACCTTCCCATCGATTCCGGCCAGTTCGCCGGCCCATTGAACTGCGTCATCCAGGTTGCCGATTCGGTCGATCAGCTTTAAAACAAGGGCTTTCCGACCCGTGTAAACCCTACCGTCGGCCAGCAACGCCATATCTTCGACGGTCATCCCCCTTCCGGCGGCCGCATCCGTGACGAACTGCAGATGCAGTTCGTCCACCAGATCCTGAAAAATCTTTTTTTCAGATTCTCCCAGATCCTTTAAAGGAGATCCCATATCTTTGAATTCCGCGCTTTTTACGACCACTGGAGAAATACCTATTTTCCTGGCGATTTCCATGAGATTGGCATATTCCATGATCACCCCGATACTGCCGGTCAGGGTTCCGGCGTTGGCCATGATGCCTTCAGTCGCAGCGGCAATGTAGTAACCTCCGGACGCGCCCACGGATCCCATGGATGTGAGAACGGTCTTGGCTTCCCGTGTCTTGATGATTTCACGATGGATTTCCTGGGAGGGGCCGATCCCGCCGCCGGGAGAATCGATTCTCAGAACGATGGCCTTGATGGTTTCATCATTCCGGAAGGTCTGGATGTTTTGAATGATCTCTTTGGAAGACAGAATCATGCCGTGGATTTCGACAATGCCGACATTGCCTTCCGAGTGTTCCGACAAGGTTCTTTTTGAACCCTGCAGCATTTTGATGCCGACCCCGAGCAAAAGAGTCAGGCTTGAGAACGTCAGGGTGAAGCAGAAGACCATCATCAGAATAAAAAACAGGATGGGGTGTCGTCGGACAAACATGGGTAATTCCTGATTGGTTATTAAACAGAAGGCCGGAATAACTTTGGTTATCCGGCCTTCCACATGATTAGGGTATGGAGAAAAACTATTTCTTGCTGTTTTGAATCCTGTTGGCCTCAATCTGTTCTTTGATGTTGGTTCTCAGTATTTCACCAAAGGAAGAGGTGGCCGGTTTCATGTTTTTGGCAAATTCCTCAAGGTAACGACCGTCGTCGTCGTCCTCAAGCCGCTTGATGGAAAGCCCGATACGTCTTTCATCACTGTTGATGTTCATTACTTTGGCCGTAATGGTATCCCCTATGTTGTAATGCTCTTTGGGACTTTTCACGTTTTCCTTGCTGATTTCGGAAACATGAACCAGTCCTTCGATGCCTTCCTCGAGTTCGACAAACACGCCGAAATCGGTCAGATTGGTGACCACGCCGGAAATCTCACTGCCCACTTCATAGCGTTGGCTGACGGTTTCCCACGGATCTTTCTGGGTCTGTTTGATTCCCAGGGAGAACCGTTCATTGGCCTTGTCGATGTCCAGCACCACTGCCTGGATGGTATCGTTCTTTTTGTATACTTCGGATGGATGCTTGATCCGCTTGGTCCATGAGATATCGGATATATGGACAAGCCCGTCGATATCGTCGTCGATCCCGATGAACAGACCGAACTCCGTGATATTCTTGATCTTGCCTTCAATCACGGTGCCCACGGGATATTTCTGGGAAATCACTTCCCATGGATTTTCAATGGTCTGTTTGATGCCCAAGGAGATTCGCCGGTTATCCGGTTTGAGATCCAGCACCACCGCTTCCACTTCTTCTCCCACGGATACCATCTGGGATGGATGACGAATTTTCCGGGTCCAGGACATTTCAGACACATGAATCAGGCCTTCGACGCCTTCTTCAAGCTCGATGAAGGCGCCGTAATCCGTAAGACTCACAACCCTTCCGGACACTTTGGACCCGACCGGATATTTATCGGCCGCGGTGGTCCAGGGATCGGGGGTGAGCTGTTTCATGCCCAGAGAAACTCTTTCTTTTTCAAAATCATAGGACAGAATTTTGACCTTGATCTTATCGCCGACGGTGAACAGCTCCGAGGGATGTTTGACCCTGCCCCATGATATATCGGTAATATGAAGAAGACCGTCCACCCCTCCCAGATCGACAAACACACCGTATTCGGTAATGTTCTTTACAATCCCTTCCATCACCTTTCCGTCTTCGATGGCTTCCAGGGTGGTGGAGCGCAGTTTGTCTCTTTCCGCTTCCAGAAGAACGCGCCTGGACAGTACGATATTGTTCCTCTTCTTGTTGTATTTCAGGATTTTGAAGGTATAGGTTTTGTTGACCATTTCATCCATATTCCGGATGGGTCTCAGATCCGCCTGTGATCCCGGCAGAAACCCGATCAAGCCGATATCCACGGAAAAACCGCCCTTGACACGACTGGTAATGACGCCTTTTATGGTGCCGTCGGCATCATAAATGTCTTTGATGGCGTCCCACACCTTCACTTTCTTGGCTTTCTCATGGGACAGAAGAACGGTCTCTTCTTCTTCGTCCCAGAGTTCGATCATGACTTCGACCTGATCACCGACATGGACATTGACATTGCCCTTTTCGTCAATGAATTCCTGAATAGAGATCTGTCCTTCGGATTTGTATCCGACATCCACAAGCACGGTATCCCTTCCGACGGAAATGACGGTTCCGATAACAACCTGTCCTTCTTCGAATTTTTTCAGGCTGGACTCGTAGATGCCCAGAAGTTCTTCCATGGATTCCTCTCCGGTGATACCGGACAGGGAACCGTCTTTTTTCTCTAAGGTTTCAGCATTCATTTTTTGGTCTTGAGTTTCTTCAGAAATGTTGTTCATTAATTATTAATCCCCCTAAACGTGATTTTGTACCGGCGAATAACAGGGTTATCGGATGGTACAATCAGTATCTATACCAATAAGAAAAGGAAAAATCAACAGGATTGTTGGAGTTATCCCTGTTTTTCAATATGTTCCAGCATTTTTTCCACCACCTGGTCGATGGTCAGATCGGTGGAATCGATCATGACGGCGTCAGGTGCCGGTTTGAGGGGCGCGACGGCACGCCCGGCGTCGTCCCTGTCCCGGAGTGCCATATCGATTTGTATTTTTGCCAGGTCCCGGTTTTCATGAGGCGTTTCCTCGAACCGCCGTCTGGCTCTCACCGACGGATCCGCATACAGGAAAAATTTTCGGTCCGCTTTGGGAAAAACAACGGTTCCCATGTCCCGGCCCTCGAAAACCGCATCCTGTTTTTTTGCAATGGATTGCTGGATGCCCAGAAGCGCGGCCCTCACCTGGGGTCTGGCAGAGGTTGCGGAGGCCAGCATGGAAATATCGGGGGTCCGGATGAGCTCGGAAATATCCACCCCCGAGGACAGAACGGTGAGGCGACCGTTTTCCATTTTCAGACAAAGATCCAGGGTTTTGAGAAACGCTTCGAGATCGTGATCGTTTTCCCACTGAATGCCCTGCCGCTGAATTTCATAGGCCGCACCTCTGTACAAGGCTCCGGTGTCCACATACACGCAGCCCAGACGATGGGCCAGAATCCGACTGACCGTTGTTTTTCCGGCTCCGGCGGGGCCGTCGATGGTAACGATCCGCGTCATTTTGTCAAAACCGTTTTCAAGGCATGGATAAAGGCTTTGTTCTCCTCGAAGGTACCGGCATTGACCCGTAGAAAGGTGTCATATCCGTATGACTTCATGGACCGAACGATCACACCCTGTTCCAGCAAATCCCGGAAAACAACCGTGGCGTCGGTTTTCAGATCCACCATAAGAAAATTGGCCTGGGTGGGCAGACAGGTCAAACCAAGGGATCCAAGTTCGGTTGAGAGATAATCAATGCCCACGTGAACGGTGCGCAGAGTTTGATCAACAAAGTCCGTATCGTCCAGGGCGGCTGTAGCGGCTGCCTGGGCGAGGGTATTGACATTGAAGGGTTGGCGGATCCGATTGAGGATCCCGGCCACGCCCGGATCCATGATGCCGTATCCGACCCTGAACCCGGCCAGTCCGTAAACCTTGGAAAAGGTCCGCAGGGTGACGATCCTGGGGTCCTGCAAAGGCTCGTCCAGAGAATTGTATATATTCGGATCCCTTGCAAATTCAATGTAGGCCTCGTCCATTACGACCAGGACGTCCTCGGGCACCCGGGCCATGAAATCCAGGTATTCCCGCCTGGAAACAGTGCTTCCCGTGGGGTTGAACGGATTGGTGATGAATATCATCCGGGTTCTGGCGGACAAACGGTCGATCAGGCCCTGCAGGTTGGTGGTAAAATCCACCAGGGGAACCATCACCGGCCGTCCTTTGGCTGTCCGTACGCTGATCTCGTACATCAGAAAGGAAGGCAGGGGCATGAGCGCCTCGTCCCCGGGATTTAGAAAACCGTGGGCGAGCATGGCGATAATGTCGTCGGACCCGTTGCCGAGAACGATGGAGTCCGGCGGCACATGGAATTTTTCAGACAGTTTCCGGTTGAGCATGTATCCGGACGACTCAGGGTAGCGGTTCATTTCCGGAAGATGATCCTGAACGGCCCGATGAACCAGCGGCGAAAATCCCAGAGGATTTTCATTGGATGCCAGCTTGATCACATGCTGCAGTTTCAATTCCCGTTGCACTTCCTTGAGCGGTTTCCCGGCTTCATAGGGTTTAATGGCGTCAATGGCGTCGCTGATTCTGAATTTCATACCAGGCTCTCTGTTGTTTGCGTAAAAAGATCAAAAAAAATTATTCAATAGTTAGGATTTGAAATTTTGTCAATGGATATGATAGGTAAAAATCCAAACCTTAACTCACCAATGGGGATTTTTATGCAACAAAAAGTGATGACCGGCCTTGACCGCTTCCTTCTCCACCCGCCGGACCGAATCCGGGGACGGCGCCTCGGTCTGCTGTGCAACCCGGCATCCGTCGACGCCGGACTCAACCATGCGTCCAAACTGATCCACAAACGCTTTCCCGGCCGATTAAAAGCTCTGTTCTCGCCTCAGCACGGATTTCACGCCGAAAAACAGGATAACATGATCGAGTCTGAACCTTTTATGGACCCGGCTCTAAAAATCCCGGTATTCAGCCTCTATCACCGAACTCGCAAACCGACCCGGGCCATGATGGACGAAATCGACGTATTGCTCATAGATCTCCAGGATGTGGGTACACGGGTCTATACCTTTATTTATACCATATCCTACTGCCTCGAGGCAGCCCGGGAGAGCGACAAGCCGGTCATCATTCTGGATCGCCCCAATCCGGTGGGCGGTCTTCAGATCGAAGGCAATGTATTGTCCCGGGACTGCGCGTCCTTTGTGGGCCGATTTCCCATTCCCATGCGCCATGGGCTGACCGTCGGGGAAATCAGCCGGATGTTCAACCGGGAATTCGAGATCCACTGTGATCTCACCGTCATTCCCATGTCCCATTGGAAGCGCTCCATGTACTGGCCGGACACCGGTCTGCTCTGGATCCCCCCGTCGCCTAATCTGCCGACCCCGCTGTCCTGCATGGTTTACCCCGGCCAGGTCCTTTTCGAAGGCACCAACCTGTCCGAAGGCCGGGGCACCACCCTGCCCTTTGAACAGTTCGGCGCCCCTTTCCTGGACATAGAGGCCGTGCTGGCTGAAACAGAAGAAAAAATAAAAGGGGCCGTTCTTCGACCGGTTCACTTCGAACCCACCTCCGGCAAATGGCAGGGACAGGTCTGCAGGGGGTTTCACATCCATGTGACCGACCGGGAAGAATACAATGCCTACCTGTCCTCGCTGATCCTGCTCCAGGCGATCATCCGCCGTCACCCCGAGGATTTCAGGTTCAAACCCCCGCCCTATGAATATGAATTTGAAAGACTTCCCATGGATTTGATCCTTGGAAGTCGATCCCTTCGTGAAAGACTTTCGGGTCCCGATTTTTACCAGGACCTGCCTGCCGAATGTCAGGACGGTCTGAATGAATTTAAAGCTCTCCAAGAAAGATATCGCCTGTATGACTGATCTTCCCATACCGTCGGACAACTGGAAAAGAATGAGCTTCAAAGGCAACAAAGTCTGGGCCGAGACCGGACCGGACGGCAGCCTCAAGGTGGAACAGGGGAAGGTGCGGATTCAATACAACCTGGAACAAAATTACCAATACCGTGTCAAACCCGAGAACCTGAAGGCTGAAGACCAGGCCCTTCCAGCCCGGGACAAATCCAAACGAAAACCGCCCGAAAGATCTGGAAGCCAGGGGGAAAACAAGGAGGCATCGATGGCTCATCCGTGTCCGGAACCATGTATCCGAATCTACACGGATGGAGCGTCATCGGGAAATCCCGGCCCAGCCGGTATCGGTATTCTGTTTATATATGGATCCAAACGAAGGGAAATATCCTCTTTCATCGGCCATGCCACGAACAATATCGCGGAATTGACCGCCATCAAAGTCGCCTTGCAGGAGTTGAAACGCTTTGATCTGCCCGTCCGCTTATTTTCCGATTCAAGCTATGCGCTGGGGCTTTTGACAAAAGAATGGAAAGCAAGAGCCAACAAGGCTCTGGTATCTGAAATCAGATCACTGATGGAAAAATTCACGAACCTTGAATTCATCAAAGTAAAGGGCCACTCAGGAATAAAAGAGAATGAAGTGGCTGATTTTCTGGCCACTTCAGCCATAAAAAAGGCCTGTTCAGAGAACAGACCTTAGCGTCGTGTTTTATAGCAAAGCCATAGATTCAGAAGGCCGGGTTACTCATCCGCATTTTTGCCCTTTTCGTTTTTCCAGGTATCCTTGAGTTCGTCAAATCCGAGATAAAGCGCCAGACCGCCGCCCAAAAGCAGAACAGGCGGAACACAGCCCAGAATGAGGCTTATAAATTCATCAAAGAAAACAGCCAGGCCCACGAAACCAAGAAGTACCGCAATGGCGCCACCGATTAATGTCTTCATACCGAAGTCCTCCTCACAATTAATTTACATTCAACATATTCAGTAACCATTAGACGTATCTGAAAAATAGTCAATAATAAAGTTTCAGGGAAAATATCACATGGTTCCGATTTTATCAAGATTATTTTAAGATTGCCATTCCACGCAACCAATGATAATGATGAAAGGTTTGGTAGGATTCCATAAAATATCCTTGAAGGAAAAATTCATGATATTATTTCAGAAGGTTAAAAATGTGATTGCGGGAATCCGGCAAAAGGCGCACACATGGATCACCTGCCTGCTGAATCCGGGGGAGGACTATTTCCTCTGCTTTTATCCGGGCGATTCAGATTCTCTTGTCGAAAAACTGATGCGGCGGATGACAAAACGCATCCATTTCGATGCCCACAACTCGGAAAAAATAAACCACTTCCTGTCGGACTGCATTATCGTTTATGCCAGCAAACACAAACGGATGCTCGATTTTCTGTACTATCACACCAAGCTGAAATCCATGGGTCTACCCTATCCGCAGATCGGGTTCGATTTTCGTTTCTACCTGCTGCTTCCGATTCGACGTCTGATGCAGATCTTTCTCTATCACATGGATTTTTTTTTCCACCGATTCACCTTCAAGGATGCCTATGGCAGCGGATATGCCACCAAAGCCCTGTTGAGCGGAAAAACCGGATTCGTCTGCCTGATCGAGGCCGAAGATTTTTATAAACGATTCATCCAATCAACCCCTGATCCGCTTTTCCTGCTGATTGAACTTCAGAAAAACATCGACACCCCGATCATGATCATTCCCGAAGACATCATTTATGTCACCAAACCCATGAGAAAAGATCCTTCCCTCACGGATATCCTGTTCGGGACCCATGAAAAACCGGGTATCATCAAGCGCGTTTTCACCATCCTGAAGCGGCCTGAAAAAATAAGGGTGGAAATCGCCCGACCATTGAATCTCAAGGAATTTATCAAGCGACCGGAAATCGATCAACTGGATTCGGAATTTCAAACCCACAGGCTCCGAAAGCATCTGGTGGATATCCTGAACCGTCAGCGAAAAAGCATCACCGGGCCTATCCTGAAATCCAGACAGGAAATCACGGAAGATATCCTGACCCGGAAATCCCTGAGGGAATTTCTGGCCCAATACGCTTCGGAAAACAGCCTGCCTTTGAGCAAAACCCATAAAAAAGCGGCTGGATATATAAAAGAAATCGCCGCCAATTACAGTCTGAGGGTCATCAATTTCGGCAACTGGCTGCTCACCTGGATTTTCAACAATATTTTCGAAGGCCTGGTGGTCAACCAGGATGAAATAAACCGCATGCGGGAAAAATCCACGGAAGCCCCTCTGATCCTGGTTCCCTGTCACAAAAGCCATTTGGACTATCTTCTTCTGCCCTATGTCATGTTCCGGAACAACATGCCCTGCCCTCACATCGCCGCCGGTAAAAACCTGTCCTTCTGGCCGCTGGGTCCGTTGTTCAGGAGAGGCGGCGCATTTTTCATCCGGCGGACTTTTAAGGGTGCTCCCCTTTATGCCAAAATTTTTGCCGCTTATCTGGAAAAACTGCTATACGAAGGGTTCAATATCAAAATATTCATCGAAGGCGGGCGCAGCCGGACCGGCAAACTCCTGGCGCCCAAACCGGGCGGCATTGCCATGCTGATCAACGCCTACCACAACGGTGCCTGCGATAATCTGTTCTTTGTTCCCGTCTTTGTGGGATATGACCGGGTTCTCGAAGAAGATGCCTACCTCAAGGAAATCGAAGGCGGCAAAAAAAATCCGGAAACTCTCAAAGGCCTGATCGGCGCCAGAAAATTTCTCAAGAAAAAATACGGCAAAGTTTATATGAAATTCAACGAACCCATATCCCTCAAGGATTATATCCGGGAAAAAAACATGGATCTGTCCAAGTCCTCCGGCGAGGAGTTCATCCAGTTCGTCAAAGGGTTCGGTTACAAGCTCATCCATGCCATCAACCGCAATGCCGTGGCCACTCCCCACGGCATTATCGCCAGTGCGGTCCTGAACTGTTCCAAAAACAGTTTCACCAAAAAACAGCTCATCGCCCGCGTGAATACCTATATGAACCTTCTGCTCTACATGCAGGCAGACCTTTCCGACACGCTTCAGATCGACCCGGACAACACTTTGAATTCCGTGATCAATGATTTCATCTCCCGGGATTTTATCGAGCTGGCCGATGAAGATGATAAAGACATCACCGACAACACGATTTTCATTGTCAAAGATAACAAGCGGGCTGTTCTGGATTATTACAAAAATTCGGTGATTTCCTTTTTTATTCCCCATGCCTACACCGCCATGGCCATTCTGGAAGCGGACCGGTTTCAATTTTCAGGCTCCGACCTGGTACTCCGGTATAAATTTCTTGAAAAAATTTTTACCGATGAATTTTTCTTTGACGAAGACACCACCTGTGAGGAAAATATTTCAAAATGTCTGAAAGGGTTTATCAATGAAGGCATTCTGGTTCCAGACCTATCCAATTCCGACATGTTCCAACTGACATCCGAAGGGCTTCGCAAACTCAAATGGCTGGCTGTTTTTCTGCTTCCCTTTTTTGAAGCATATAAGACGGCACTTTTGTATTTCGAAAAATATGAAGACGGCAGGCACGACGACAAGGAAAAAATCAAAAAAGTCCATTCCGTGGGAACCAAGCTATACAAGGTCAAGCTCATCGGCCTCAAAGAATCCCTGTCCCAGATCACCTATAAAAATGCGGTTCGTTATTTTACCCGCAACGGTATCAACGGTTCCGCCGACCATGTGCAGATCGAATTTTACAAAACCATTCTGGACCGCCTGATTCGGCTGGTGGAATCCTGAGCCCATGAAGGCCCTGATTCTGGCAGCCGGTTACGGCACACGCCTGCTGCCGTATACCCGGATCATTCCCAAACCCTTGTTCACGATCAATGACCGGCCGGTTCTGCTGCATCTGATCGATCATCTGATCCGTCACGGTTGCGAACAGATCCTGGTCAACACCCATCATCTGCCCGATGCCGTTGCCGCCGCCGTTCGTGAATCGCCCTTCCCCGTTCGGGTACTTCATGAGCCGGTGATTCTGAACACCGGGGGTGCGATCGCCAACGCCCGAGTTTTTCTGGAAGACGCCCCTTTTTTCGTCATCAACGCGGACATCGTGTGCGATGCGGACCTGACCCGGGTCATGGCCGCCCATCAAACCTCAAACGCCTTGGCCACACTGGTCCTCCATGATTGTGCCCCTTTCAACAAAGTGGGTGTGGATGTGGACGGTCATATCCAAAGTTTCGATTCTTTTCCGGACGGCCTGGCTTTTACCGGCATTCAGGTTCTGTCTCCGGCAATCTTCGAGTATTTCCCCTCCGAAAAAGAGTTTTCCAGCCTGACGGTTTACCGACGGCTGATTCCGGACAAAAAGATCAGAGCCTTTGTGGATGACACTTTTTTCTGGTCGGACATCGGCACGCCCGAATCCTACAAACAGACATCCCGGACCCTTCTGGCGGCCAGAGCCTTCGGCATCGGACCGCAGGCTGCGGATCGCATCCGGATACAACCCCTGGCCGGTGACGGATCCGACAGGCTATGGTCAAGGGCATTTTATGAGAATCGCTCCCTGATCCTATGTGATCACGGAATCTGTCTGCCCGGAACCGATTCACTGAAACAGCTCCAGGCCTTTCTCGACATCGGCGGGCATCTCCATGCCAAAGGTCTGCCGGTCCCCCGGCTTCTGCAACATGATACCCTGTCCGGCATGGTCGTCATGGAAGATCTCGGCGACCACCACCTGGAAACCTTTATCCGGCATCAGAGGGATCCGGCTTCCATCACTTCGATGTACCAGCGGGTCATCGATCGGCTCATCGAATTTTCAACCCTTGGAATACAAGGATTCAGAACGGAATGGACCTGCCAGACCCCGGCCTATTCCAAAGACCTGATTCTTGAAAAAGAATGCCGATATTTCATGGAAGCTTATATCAACGGCTATCTGAACCGCAATCTGACCTTCGATGATTTTTCCGATGAATTCGAAACGATCGCAGACCATGCCCTGAACGGCGGATGGACAGGTCTCATGCATCGGGACTGCCAGTCCCGAAACATCATGATCCATGAAGGCGAACCGTTTTTCATCGATTTTCAGTCCGCCCGGACCGGTCCTCTTCAATATGATCTGGCCTCCCTGGTCATGGATCCCTATGTCGACCTGCCCGACGAAATAAAACAATCCCTTCCGGTCTATGCCATGGACCGGCTACATCTTGACCACACGGGCCGGGAAAGGTTTCTCAATTCCTTTCGATACTGCTGTCTGACCCGAAACCTTCAGTTTCTGGGAGCCTTCAGCCATCTGAGCCGGATCGGGGGCAAGAATCAATTTGAACAATACATCCCCTGTGCTGTAAAATCTTTGAAACAGATAACGGCCGGACTGGAAAAAAATATCGCCCCCAGACTGGTCCGACTGGCTCAAACTCTTTAAAGGAATGCGCTTATGGAAAAAATCAATATCATGATCAACGGGCTGCCCGGCAATGTAGCCGGGAAAATCGCGGAAGCGGCCATGAAAGATAACCGTTTCCATGTCCTTGCCTTTTCCCTGACCGGACCGGACATCCCACAGCACTCCGTGACGGTGGCAGGCCGGACCGTCGAACTGCTTCGACCGGTCGTCCGGGAAGAGAAGATGACGGATATCCGATCCCGATACCCTTTGTTCATTGCCGTGGATTATACCCATCCCAGTGCGGTAAATGACAACGCGCGATTCTATGTCCGACACAAGATCCCCTTTGTCATGGGAACCACCGGAGGAGACCGCGGCCTTCTGTTCGACGAAGTTAACAAAGGAGCGGTTCCGGCCGTGATCGCACCCAACATGGCCAAACAGATCGTCGGATTTCAGGCCATGATGGAATACGCGGCCCGGACCTTTCCGGGGCTGTTCAAGGGATACACCCTGGAGATAGAAGAAAGCCATCAACAGGGCAAGGCCGACACATCAGGCACGGCCAGGGCCATGGTCGGATATTTCAACGACCTGGGCCTTGATTTCAATGTGGACGAAATCAAGATGGTGCGGGACCCGGAGGTCCAGGAAAAGCAGTGGGGCATCCCCAGAGCGTATCTCGGCGGCCATGGATGGCATACCTATACCTTGAGGGCCGAAGACGGTTCTGCTTTTTTCGAATTCAAACACAATGTCAACGGCCGGGATATTTACGTGAGCGGCACCCTTGACGCTGTCCGTTTTCTCCGGGAACGACTTGACGATTCGGCCGATCAACCCGCATGCTACAGCATGATCGATGTATTGAAACGGAACCGGTTTTCTTGAACCTTTACCTGAAAATCATTCTGATCATTCTGGGTCTGGCCTATCTCATCAGCCCCGTGGATCTGATTCCGGATCTGTTCATACCGTTTCTGGGGTTTGTGGACGACAGCCTGGTCATGGCGGTGCTGTATTATCTGATCCGATACGGAACCTTGCCGCCCTTTCTGTTCAGAAAACAGACACCTCCTCGGCCTCCCGAGCGGGAGCCGCCGCCACCCCGCTCCCCCCATGAGATCCTGGGTGTCCGGCCCGGAGCATCGGAAAGCGAAATCACGGCCGCCTACAAAAAGGCGGTCAAAAAATACCATCCGGACAAAGTATCCCATCTGGGAGAGGATTTTTCCAGGCTGGCCAACGAACGATTCCTCGAAATTCAAAGAGCTTACGACACATTGATGAAGCGTTAGGCAATTTCCCATTGACCCGATATATCCGCGTACCCGCCGGGAAGCTGGAAGTCCGGTGGCATCTGAAAGACCGAAAAGATCGACCGGTTCTCGTGTTTCTGCACGAAGGGCTGGGGTGCGTAGCCATGTGGAAAGATTTCCCTGAAAGGCTGTCGGACCGGACAGGCTGTCCGGCTCTGGTCTTTTCCCGGCCCGGATACGGATGCTCCGATCCCGCTCCCCTGCCCTGGAAAATCGATTTCATGCACCGGGCCGGGCTGGACCTGATGCCGGCCGTCATTAAAGCCGCAGGCATCCGGGATCATATCGTGATCGGTCATTCCGACGGCGGTTCCATCGGCATCGTTTATGCCGGCGGCTCCCATGCCGGTCATTTGAAGGGGCTGATCACGGAGGCGGCCCATGTGTTCTGTGAGACGATCACCGTGGAAAGCATCTTTCAGGCAAAAAACCATTACGAACAGAGCGACCTCAAGCCCAGACTGATGAAATACCATGGGGAAAACACGGAAAACGCTTTCAGGGGATGGAACGATGTCTGGTTGAACCCGACCTTCATGCACTGGAACATCGAAAAATACCTGTCCCGCATCCGGATTCCCATGCTGGCCATCCAGGGACTGGATGATCAATACGGAACCCCCGCCCAGATAAGGGCCATCCAAAAGCGGGCGCCCGGGGTTAAAACCTGTCTTCTGAAAAACTGCCGGCACACCCCTCACCTCGAACAGCCCGATCAGGTGATGGATCTCATGGCCGCCTTCGTTTCCGGACTCATTAAACCCCAATAAAACCTGTCGAAGGGCATCGGGCGGGATCGGACCGAAACTCCGACAAACCCGGTTGACAAACCAATGGGGTTTGCATTACAAAGGCTTGTTAAAGGACCTTTACTGTCAGGAAGGATGATCCATTGACCGGTTTAAGTGAAATTCTTCTGCTATTGTTGCTTTTGGGCTGTGTCATAATCCTGCCCGGAATGTTCAAGGGTGGGCCGGCCGTCAAAAAAAAGCCGTCTCAGGATCTGTTGAGCCGCTTGAACATGAAAATGAGGGTATTTGTCGTTCTGTCCGTGGCGTATCCCTTATGTGCAGCCCTTTATCTCCAACCCTGGAACACCCTTGCGTGGGTTTCCTTCTTTGCCTTCGGCCTCTTTCCGGTTCTGATTTTCTGGGGAATCGTCTGGGTCTTTGCCGCGAAAAAACGATAACCGTCTGAAAACAGGCAGGGAATGGAGGCATGCCCCCATTCCCTGCCTGTCCGTGTCTTTCAACTTCTGATCCGTCTTAATGATGGGACGGGTGGGAATGCCCATCGTCCTTCAAGGTGTCGTACAGGGCCTTCAGGATGCAGTAGGTCATACCCGCGCCCAGTATGGAAATGGCATACCAGAACCCACCGAAGAAAATATAATGCCCGATATCCCAAACCCATTCAAAACAAAATGGAAACATGTTCAATCTCCTTTATGTGTGCCCGTTTATTTGGATTCGCCCGCAACGTTCAGTTCCAGTTCCTGTGGAAATACCGGAAGATACCTGTATGTCACGGCTATGAGAATGATTCCGTAGGCCACCGGAAGAACCGTGGTCGCCACTTCCTGCCAGCTTGGGATATAAAGGGCCCAGGTATCGAAACTCATCACCGGGATCGCCATGATCTGGAGAACCATGACCCAGCGGTTCAGACAAACCCCGATCACACCCAGAATGATGGCGATGAGCCTCAGGGTAGGGTTTTCGCGGGTCGACTTCATGACCAGAAGCAGACCGGGCAAAACACCGCAGATGATCAACTCGCCGATCAGAATCCAGTATCCGTAGAAACCGTTATCGGAGTAAAAATGACTGATGTTGAACCCCAGCCCGGGAGCGGTGACCGTGGCCCAGTAAATGGTGTCGATGATCTTGGCGATGATGTAGGTAATGATCATCCAGCCGGATATCTTGCAAAGCAGATGCACCACATTGTCTTTTACCAGTTTTTTCCCGGTCACGGCTTCCGTGATCCGGGTCACCAGCAGGGTAAAGCAGGGGCCGAAGGCGGCCGCCGACCAGGTGAACAGAAAGAAGGTCCACGGCCAGATCAAAAGGCCTTCCCGAAAAGCGAAGGGACGGCCGTACATGACGCCGGCCACTCCGCCCAGGGATCCCTGGTGGAAAAAGGAAAGAAAGGCGCCTGTTGCCGCGAACACGGCCATGACACCATGCATGTTGTGGGCCAGGTGATGGAAGAAGGGCACTTTGTTGAGTTGTCTGTTTTCCAGGATATTGGGAATGAACTCAATGGTCAGGACTGCAAAATAGCAGGACAGACAAAAGGCCACTTCCGTCAGCATGGAATGGACATTGGCATGCCAGAAAATAAACCAGCCCCGCAGCGGCTGGCCGATGTCGATGGCAAGGATCAGCAGGGCCGAACTATAACAGATGAAACCGATGATTACGGCAAAGTTGATGATATTTTTAAGTTCATCCACTTTGAAGATATATTTCAGAAGGCCGGTGAAAAACGCGCCGCCGCCGATGGCTATGACCGCCAGATCCGCCCAGATCCACAGGGCGAACCCGTAATAGTCGTTCATGTTGGTCTGGTTCAAACCTTTGAACCAGCAAAGGAACATGGCATAAACGCCCCACAGCAACACAGCGCCCACGATGGCGATTCCAAGGATGAATTTTGGAAAGGAACAGCGTTTTGCACCTTCAGGTATTAATGCGGAATCCATATGTATTCACTCCTAACATAAGTTTTGAATATCTTACCCATGGGATTCGGACCCATGATGATTCTTGATTCTATCCCATTCGCCCTTTAGATAGTTGTCCCCCGCCTTTCGAACCCATTCGCGTTCGGACATATAATAGACCTTGGGGTTGGTCCCCAGCCTTTCAAGAAGCCTGAATACAATTGGATTCCTGGATTTGCCGACCACGTCAGGATTGCTGGGGGACGGATGGGGATCGGGCTTGACGATCTGATGAACCTTGTGGGAAGGGTTGTTCAGATCTCCGAAAACAATGGCTCCGGCCGGACATGCCGTGGTGCAGGCCGTTTGATATTCATTCTCTTCAATCTCATCCCGGCCCTCGTAGTAAGCTTTGTCTCTGGCCGCCTGATACCGGTGGTAGCAAAAACTGCATTTTTCCACCACCCCCCGCATACGGGGAGAAACATTGGGGCTGAGATACCGCTCCATGCCTTCCGGCCATTTGGGATCCCACCAGTTGAAGTACCGGGCATGATAAGGGCAGGCCCCCATGCAGTATCGGCAACCGAAACAGCGGGTATAGATCTGACTGACGATACCGGTGTCGTATCCATAATCCGTAGCTGTTGCCGGGCAAACGGAAACACAGGGGGAATGGCCGTGATCCCCTTTACCGCCGCAATGCTGACATGGTCTCGGCAGATAAGCGATCTCATTGTCGGGAAAAGGTTTGCCGTTGGTTATCTCATAAACGCGCATCCAGGTGATACTGTCCTTTTTGTTGGATTCATCCTCCTTGAACGGCACGTTGTTCTCGGACATGCAGGAAACCATGCAGGAGCCGCAGCCGGTGCATTTATCCAGGTCGATCACCATTCCGAACTTGTGGGCTTTGATAGTGTCTTTATTCATTAAGAACCTCTTTCACAAATTATCCTTAGAATATCAGGCCTTGGAAATTTTCGCGTTTATTCCAAAGGCGGCATCCAGTCCGGAACCGGGTTCGATCACCGGGCCGATGAGATCATTGACGTTGACGCCTTTGCCGGCCACATACGGGTTGTCGAAAGTATGTCCCAGTCCCCGGACCATCCCGATCACGCCCGGCATCATACCTTCACTCAGATGTATGCGGACGCGAGCCGATCCCACCGCCGTGGTCACTGTCACCAGGTCGTTGTTTTTCATCCCTCGGGCCGTGGCCGGGTTGATTTCCACGAAAGCGTCCTTGCCCAGGATGAGATGATCGGAAACGGTCTTGACGGCGAACGGCGATGCGGCCATGGATGATCCGGGCAATCTCATGTGATCAAAGGGGATCAGAAGCAGATCCCCCTCGCCCCCAGCCTTTATGGTGGCCGGCAGATCCTGGAACACGGAGATATCGGTGGGCACGGCGGTCTCCGGAGCATCTTCGGCCAGGACAGCGTAACCCTCGCTGGACAGTGCGTCCCAGACGCCTCCGGCAACGCTTTCCAGACATTCTTCATAGGATTCCCATTCAAAATTCTGAGCGACGGCGTCGTCCAGGGCCCTGGCTATCATGAGAACGATGTCGCCGGGGTGCCGGGTATCGAACAACGGCCCCGTCACGGGCTTGGAGAGCCCTACCACGAACCGGGAGAGCCCGGCGCCGGACGGAACGTCTTCCATCCGCTCCAGAAAGGTGTGTACCGGCAGGACGATATCGGCTTCCTGGGCGGTTTCGTCCAGGAACGAAGAAAAACTGACGACAAAGGGAATTTTTCCCAAAGCCTGTTTCACGGATTTGGGATCATGCAGGCAATAACATGGATTCGCGTTGTAGGTGAACATCACATCCACGAGCGGCTGGGCGGAGGCACCGATTTTGTCGAAAAGATCGACCACATGGGAGCCGACTTTGTCTCCGCCCGCACCTTCATCCGCCACCTCGTCGGTCATGAGCTCAGGAAATTCCAGGTATTGATCAATGGGGCGGACAAACACCCCGCCTTTTTTGTTGATATTGCCTACCAGGCAGTTCAGGGTGTGAACGGCCGCCATTTCTTTCAGACTCTGACTACCGTCGCCCCGTCCTTTTCCAAAAACGGCGACCGGCATTTCCGCCTTGGCGAACCGGGTTGCGATGTCCTCGATATCCGATGGGTTGACGCCTGTGATTTCAGATGTTTTTTCAAGAGAATAGTCTTTTTCCAGCGTCGCTGCCAATCTCATGAATCCGCCCTGGAATCCGGCGGCGGCCATGGCATCGAACAGGTTGTTCTTGAGGATTACGTTGCACATCCCCAGGGCCAGGTCGGCTTCCGTTCCGGGTTTGACCGGGATCCACCGGTCTGCGGCGGCGGCCGTGGCGGACAGTCGGGGTTCGATCTGGTACAGCAGGGATTCTCTGTCTTTTCTGGATGCGTTGGCTTTGAAGCAACTCACCGGAGAGCCCCAGCCCTCGATCAGGCCTGCGCCGAAACTCAGTACAAAGTCGGCTTCGTCCAGGTCGAAACCCAGGGTCATGTTCGAACCGTGCAAAGTGGCGGCGGTCAGTCTCAGATGGGATTCCAGGCTCGGCATGGTATAAAAATTGGGGGACCCGAAGGCGGCCAGCAATCGCTGGAACAGCCCGGAAACCGATCCCTGGTCACGATCGGCGATACAGGCCAGTTTCTCAGGGGCGCCCGCGTTTCGCACATCCCTGAGTTTGTCGGCGATCATGGATATGGCCTGATCCCAGGAAATCGGTTCAAATTGTGTTCCGTTCTTTTTCAGAGGGGTTTTGACCCTTGACGGATCATACAGGTATTGAAGGCCCGATATGCCGTGAAGGCAGGCCCCTCCGTGATTTACCGGATGGTCTTCCCATCCTTCTATCTTGACCGGTCTGTTGTCTATTCTGCGGACGCTGATACCGCAGCTTCCGGGACAAAGATGGCAGACCGAATGTTCGTAGCTTACTTCTCCGTCTTCGGGAACGGGCGTCCAGGGCCAGTTCTGGGTCCAGATGGAAATATCGTCCGTCAGTTTCACCATCATGGGAGAAACCGAAATGCCGGCAACTGCACCAAGTCCCAATCCCAAGAAGCTTCTTCGATCAACTTTCATAAATTATTCCTCTATAAAAAGTATTGAATTCTTGTGTGTCAGGTTGTTTATTTGTGGCACTGGAAACAGTAGCCCTGATGGCCGGTTTCCTTTTTGTGACACTCTGCGCAGTCATCCATCTTCATGCGGTCCCAGGAATGTTTCTTGAATCCCCAGATGCTTTTACCCCATATATCACGGCTGTAGCCGGTGATCCGGTTTTCTTCATAGGGACGCGATGAAGTCGTTTCGGCAATGTGGCCGTGACAGGTGACGCATTCCATGCCGGCTGCCTCGGTATGGGCGGCATGGGAGAAAAAGACACAGTCCGGCTGTCTGGAATAGACGTACCAGGGGACTTCTTTTTCGTTGGCGACATAGGTCTCGGCGAACACGGCCTCATCTTCGGTTTCGCCCATGGGCGTGTCGGTATGGCAATCCAGACAGGTGGCCAGTTTGGGAATTCCCGAGAAACTTCCGTCTTCTCTCAGGAAATGACAGGTGTCACAACTGCCGGCGGCTTCGACATGAACCACATGGTCAAAGTTAAAAGGCTGCTCTTTTTTGGAATAGAGCAATTTGGGAAACAACAGGGTGCCGGACAAAAAGCATATGACAAATGCTACAATAAAAAAGATGACACCGAGTCCCAACCCTTTGTCATCTTTTTTTTCACCGGCCCCGTGATCCCCGGCACTTTCCATGGAACCATTTTCATTTTGTTTCTTGCTCATGAAAACTCCATCAGTGTTAAAATGTTGACGTTAGTTAACCCCTTGTCCGAGCCAGGAACCCAGACTATTCTTGACAGCCAGGTATCCGAACCTGTGCTGCATCAGCGCCCGTAATCAGCGTTAATCTATATTAACATCTGGTTTTATTGTCAAGACAATTTCAAATGGCTCCGGAAAGCCGGGAGCGCAAGGGATCAGGCGTAACTGTGGAGTCCGCTGAGCAGAAAATTGACACCGAAATAGGTGAACAGGACGGCGATGAACCCTATGATGGAAACGCTTGCCAGGGCCTTGCCGGACCATCCGCGCATGAGCCGCAGATGCATGAAAACGGCGTAGACCAGCCAGGTGATCAGGGACCAGGTTTCCTTGGGGTCCCAGCTCCAGTACTTACCCCAGGCCGAATTGGCCCAGACCGCGCCGGTGATGATGCCGATGGTGAGAAACAAGAAGCCGAACACCACCATCTGATAGGTGAGTTCATCGATGAGCGCCCAGGACGGGAGCTTTGAAAACAGAGAGGTTCCGGACGAATCCATGGATTTGAGAAAATACATGATGCTGAACCCGAATGCCACCGTAAATCCGGCATATCCCAGAAAACAAGTGATCACGTGGGCGATGAGCCAGTTGCTTTTCAAGGCCGGGATCAGAGGCGAGATCTTGTTGCTGATGCTCGGGTCAAAGGAGGCGTAGGCAATGGCCAGAAACACCAGGGGGGAGACGAACACCCCGAAAACGCTTTCCTTGTATCGCAGTTCCACAAAAATATAGAGGATGGCAACGGTCCAGGAAAAAAACACAAGGGATTCATACATATTGGAAAAAGGCGCGTGCCCGTAGCCCATCTGGTAGGATTCGATCCAGCGCATGAGGATGCCCGTCGTATTGGCGATCCATCCGGCCGCCATCACCGCGAACCCGGCCCGGGACAGCATCTTTTTCTTGAAAGCAAAGGAACCGATGTAAAACACGCAAGCCAAACCGTAAATAAATGTTGTCGAAGACAGTACAAGCGAGCTGTTCATAAAAAATACTTATCCTTTGATAGTGTTACATAATTTCTGAATTTTGAGTCTGATCCCCTGGCTGCCCCGGTTGGCCGTTGCGGAAACATGGACCTGGGAACCTTTTTTCCCGGCGGATTGAATTTCGACGAAAAACGACTGGTGAGACATGAAAAACGTGATCCAGCATCCGATAATCATCAGGACAAATCCTGAATATACATACCATATACCCGGATCCCGGGTTACGTGAAGGCCGGTGTAAAATTTCTGATCCAGATCTTTGATGATGAAAGCATAATCCCCTTTTCGCATTTTATCAAAGGATGGAAACCGCAACGGCAGACCGATCTGGAAACTGTGGCCGTCTTTTTCAGTGATACGGCCGATAAAAGCCTGCCCCAGTTCATGACCGTTGAAATCAAAATGCGGCAGAAATCCTTCCAGCTTGAACACGGTTGTCTCATCTGACAGCCGGATTTCCTCGCCGATGCGAAGGCTCCGGGTCACCGACGCCTGATCCTTTACGGCCAAAATATCCAGGACCACCCGGTCCGGGGGGGCGGCCCCGTAGGAAGACTGAAAAATATTGATGCCTTTGTAGCGCAGAGGGTGATTGACCCGGATATCTGCGGTCAGCAGTTCCCGGTCTTTGTCCAGAAGGGTAAGATTGGACCGGAATTCCTCGGGTGCGCCGGTGTCGTAGAATTTGACCTCGAATTCATTGCATTGAATGTCGAAATCAAGCTCAACGAGCGTTTTACGGTCCATGAGCCTGACTTTGTTCGACGACTCGCCTTCATTGAGATTCATGCTTCCCCGGTATCCGAAAACAGCCCCGATCAGTGCTCCGATCATGAGCAAAAGCAGGCTGGCATGCACTACATAGACGCCGATGCGGGTCCAGCGCCCTTTTTCTGCATAAAGGAGGGTTCCTGTATCGCCGGTCTCCTTGATCACCGGCCCCACCGACCGTGCCAGAGCGGTTTCAATCTCCTGAACCAGGGCCAGGGGTTGTTTCTGAACGATGAGGGTTTCCAGATTCTTCAGTTTCCGGAACCGGTCCGGATGGAAGCTGATCTTTTCGGGAAAGATGATCTTCCAGGTGGCCGACAGACGCTCGATTGAACATACAATAATGTTGATGCACAGAATCAGCAACAGCGCCAGAAACCACCAGGCCCGGTACATGTCATCGAATTGAAGCGTCTGGATCAGCCTGGCCCAGCCTGGTCCATACAGATGAATATAATCTTTTTCCGTGCCGTTCTGGAGAATGACGGTTCCGATAATGGACGTGACCGCCAGCAGAACGAGTGTATAGACCGCCAGCCTGATGGAGCAGAAAAATTGCCAGATCCGGTCGGGTATGGTTTGATGTGTCTTCAAGGTAAATGCTTTCTCAATGAGTTGTCCAGATGCTCGACAATCCCTGAATGTCGAACTACATCCTGATAAACCGCCTTTTTGATGATGTCGGGACGACCGGCAAGAATCACTTTCTCCCTTGCCCGGGTCACTCCTGTGTACAGCAGTTGCCGCGTGACAACCGGGGACAGCCGGTCCGGAAGAAGGATCAAAACCGTCCCGAACTCCGCCCCCTGACTCTTGTGCACGGTGATGGCCCAGGCCGTGTCATGGGCCGGAAGATCAGCCGAGCGAAAAACGCTCCCAGCGCCCCCCGGTCCTTTGAAAAACACTTTCTTATCCGCAGTCTCCTCTGAAATCACGCCGGTATCCCCGTTAAACAGCCCCTTTTTGTAATCATTGGTGTTCACCATGACGATTTTGAAAAAAGGTTTTTGTTCTATATCAGATTCGTGTGCGGACCGCAAAATTTTTTCACAAACATGATTAACTTGTAATGTTCCAAGATCTCCTTGGTTATGGGCGCACAGCACCTTGAAGTCATCGATCCGGGCCAGTGCCGTTTCCGCCCGGTCGGAGGCAGCGAAAGCCCCATATCCTTCCCTGATGTGCCGGTAAACCCGTTCCAGAGCGGATCCTTCCCCGGTCAAAGACTCGAATACGATATCCGGATATTGCCCCGTTGTCAGAATCATGTCCAGGTCCTGTTCCTTTTTTTCATTGATGGCCCTGGAGAGTTTCTCGATACCGGTCTTTCCGCCGGACCTGAAATTGTGGTCCAACACAAACAGATCACCGGCCAGGGCTTTGGCCGCGCACAGATCACCGAAAACGGCCCCGGCCTGAACCGAGGACAGCTGGTGCCGGTCTCCGATCAGAATCACCCGGCCGGCAAGGGGAAGGGCTTCGAGCAGTCGGACCATCAGGGGCAGATCGATCATGGAGGCCTCATCGATCAAAACAAGATCATGGGGCAGCGGGTTGGTTTTGTTGAAATGGAACCCGGGGCGGGTCATGAGCGGTTTGAGAGCGGCATGAATGGTCCGGCCCTGCTCCATTCTGGAAGCGGCCTTTCCGGTAGGGGCCACGCAAAGAATGCGGGGCTCAGGTTCATGACGGGCTTTGGCCAGGCTCTTTGCCGCCTGACGGATAAGACCGGACACATGGGTTTTGCCTGACCCGGGGCCGCCTGAAATGATGGTCAACGGATACAGCAGAGCGTGGCGGATCGCATTTTTCTGGGCCTGAAACGGTTTTTCCCGGCCGGGGACAAGGGTATCAATGAATTCATCCGCCAAAGCCTGATCCGCTTCTCGAACGGGAAGAGACAGCCTTTCGCCCAGATTTTCCACCAGCCGTCTCTGAAAATCGTAATATCTGGCCAGATACAGCCTCAGACCCTCGTCCAGCACGAGAGGGGTGCCGGTGTCCGGCGAAACCATGGCCGAACGGTTCAAGGCCTTGACCCATTCAGTTTTTTTGGGATATTGGAAAAAATCCTGGCTCCCGTCCGGTCCAAGCGCCTCTTTTTGCGCCGCCTTGTTCAGGTCCAGACAGACGTGGCCCTCGCGCAGGGCCCTGGAAACCAGGGCGCAGGAAGCCTGGACAATGGGATGGGATTCGTTGAAAAGCTCGGTCAGGAACCTGGCCAGAAAATAATCCAGGTCCGAAAACAGTCCCCGTGCATACAGGTTTTCCAGATCAAAGGATTGATTTTCGGGCCGGCCTGTCCTGCAACCCATTACGAGCCGGACTTTCTTCGGTCCGGGCCCTTGCGCCGGTTGAACTTGAACGACAGATTGACGACAATACCGTCACGCACACTGCTCCTTCGGTCCACCCTTTTTTTTCGTCGGTCTTTTCTGAACTTGCGGGTCACGGTTTTTTTCTTTTCTGAAAATCCGGAAATTTCATTGGGTGCATCAATGAGTTCGGGGCGAAAAGGTATTATTTTATAATCGAATGTCATAGCGTCACATAACATAGAAAATGCTTGAAAAATTTTTGCCTGTCTATATTAATCGACCCTGAAACCATCCAACTTTAATCTTTCCGGCCGGCCTCTTCGATATATTGATTGATCCGGAGAAACGGAATATACATGGCGTCGGCCGTCAGAATATGCCGGATCAGCCAGTTTCTCAATTCTTCAATCATTTCGTCGCTCAGGATTGCTTCGTTCTCGGAAATTTCCCTGCGCAACCCGATGGAAATCTTGGCAAACTGCCGATGGGCCCGGGCATGGGTGTTACAGTCCGGATACCCTTTCTTTTTCAGGTATTTTTCCTCCGTACTGAAATACAGCTTGCTGTATTCGTTGATTTCGGTGATCAGGTTCACGCAGTCTTTGACATCTTCAGCGGCTTTCTTCATGTCGATGAGCTGATTGAACAATTCGAACATTTTTTTTTGATGGGCGTCGATTTCCTCGACACATACGCTGTATTTTTCTTCCCAGTCTATTTTTTTGATATCCGCCATTGTTGTTTCCTTTCAGATTTTTTCCAGCAGCCTGGCATGAATGTTGTCAAACCCGCCGTTGGACATGATCAGGACAAGGTCCCCGGCTTTCAGTTCCGATGCCAGAAATTCGATCAGTTTGTCGGTACGTTCAAAATATAAGGCTGGAATTCCTTTTGTCTTGATATCGGCCACCAGCTGCGGAACCGACAGGCGCTCCTGATCCGGAATGTTTTTTTTCACGCCGGGTTCGCACACGCACACCATATCCGCCTCTGTGAATGCATCGGGATAGGTGTTCTGAAAAACACGGCGCATGCTGGTATTGGTTCTGGGCTCGAAAACGGCTACGACCCGGCCTCCCGGATAAAACGGCCTGACCGCGTGAATGGTTTCCCGAACCGCCGTCGGGTGATGGGCAAAATCATCCATGATCGTTATCCCGTTTCGAACCCCCCGGATTTCCTGCCGGCGTTTAATGCCGGAAAAACGACTCAGAGCCGTCCTAACGTCGCCTTCCGGAATGCCGATCCGCCGGGCTGCCGCGATGCAGGCCAGGGCGTTGAACAGGTTGTGTTCTCCCGCAAGCCCGGTTTCAATGATCATAGAGCTGCCCGGACCGTGGGCCCTGAAACGGGTCTTGCCTTTTTCGCGGACATGATCGGAAAAAGACCAGTCCGCTTTTGTCCCGTATGTTTCAACCCTGACGCCGGTCCGCTTCAGGACATCCGTCAGGTGCGGGCTCCCGTCAAAGGCGATGATATGCGAGGTTCCCGCATTTTTGCGCACCAGAGCGTCAAACACCTCTTTGATATGATCGATATCCCTGAAAATATCGGCATGATCAAATTCGATTCCGGTCATGATCAGGATTTCCGGGTCATAATGCATGAATTTGGGACCTTTGTCGAAAAAGGCGGTATCGTACTCATCACCTTCCATCACCATGTAATCGCCCTGCCCAATCCGGAACCCGGCGTCGAAATCCTTCAGAATGCCGCCGATCATGAAAGACGGGTCCATCCCGGCCGAATGAAGGAGATGGGCCATGATGGACGAGGTGGTGGTTTTTCCATGGGTCCCGGTCACCAGAATGACCTTTTTGCCACGGGCAATGAATCGGTTCACGGCCTGGGGCATGGACACGCAAGGGATCCCCAGCGCCGTTGCGGCCCGGGCTTCGCTGTTCTCACGGGTCACGGCATTGCCGACGATCACCAGATCGGGAGAATGATTCAAATGGGACGGGTCAAACCCCTCGAACAGCTCGATCCCCCTATCCCGAAGAAAATCGCTCATGGGCGGATACACATTCCGGTCCGAACCGGACACCAGGTATCCCATTTCCTTGAGAGCGCATGCCAGGGCTCCCATTCCGGTGCCACAGGCGGCGATGAGGTGAATTTTTCGGATCATGTCGGGTTAAAACGCCTCCATGGCTTGCCGGGCGGCCTGGATGGTCTGATCGATATCCGCGTCCGTATGGGCCAGGGATACAAAGCAGGCCTCGAACTGGGAAGGGGCCAGATAAACCCCTTTTCCCAGCATCAGCCGGTAGAATTGAGCAAATCGATCCAGGTCACTGGTTTTGGCGTCATCAAAATTGTGGACATCGCTTTCCGTGAAAAAGAAGCCGGCCATGGATCCCACATGCCCGGTTTTCATGGCGATTCCGGCCGCGTCGGCCGCCGACTGGAATCCTTTCATGAGCCGGGCGGTTCTGTTTTCAAGGGTTTTATACACACCCGGCTTCCGCAGCTCGGTCAGGGTGGCGATGCCGGCCGCCATGGCCAGTGGATTGCCGGAAAGAGTCCCGGCCTGATAGACTTTACCGATCGGCGCGATGTGATCCATGATGTCTCTGCGCCCGCCGTAGGCCCCCACTGGAAGGCCGCCGCCGATGACCTTGCCGAAACAGGACAGGTCCGGAACAATGCCGTACAGCCCCTGGGCCGACCCTCGGGAAACCCTGAACCCGGTCATGACCTCGTCGAAAATCAGGACCGTGCCGTATCGGGCCGTCATTTCCCGGACCGTTTCGAGAAAACCCGGAACCGGCGGCACCATCCCCATGTTCCCGGCCACGGGTTCGAGAATGACGCAGGCCACTTTGTCGCCGATGGCTTCCATGGTCCGGACAAACCCATCCCCATCATTGAAGGTCAGGGACAAGGTGTTCGAAATCACCGCATTGGGCACCCCCGGGCTTCCCGGAATACCCAGCGTGGCCACGCCCGATCCGGCGGCCACCAGAAGCGTGTCGGCATGGCCGTGATAGCACCCGTCGAATTTGATGATCACATCCCGCCCCGTGTAGCCCCGGGCCAGTCGGACAGCGCTCATGGCGGCCTCGGTGCCGGAATTCACCATCCTGATTTTTTCCACGGACGGCACCATATCCTTCACGAGCCTCGCCAGACGTGTCTCCGACTCTGTGGGCGCCCCGAAACTGGTGCCGGTTTCCAGGGCTTTTTTCAGTGCATCCATCACGCAGTCCGGCCGATGTCCGAGAATCAACGGCCCCCAGGACAGGACATAATCAATGTAAGTGTTTCCGTCGGCGTCATAAATCCTGCTTTTGTCCCCTTTTTCAATGAAAACGGGCTGCCCGCCCACGGAACCGCAGGCCCTTACCGGCGAATTGACCCCCCCGGGAATCAGGTCCAGCGCTTCCATAAACAAATGGTTGGATTTTGATGTCTGCATGCCGCCCCCTTTTTATCTGGTTTGTATCGTTATTTATATCGTTTATAAGCTGCCAAATATACCAGACCCTCAAATAAAGGGTCAACCGGTTTTTGTTCAGGATCCGCCTGGAAAAACCTGTTGACTTTTCCTGCTTGGATTGCTAAGTTTTGCGGGTTATTTTTTCGGGCCGTTAGCTCAATTGGTAGAGCAACTGACTCTTAATCAGTAGGTCCTGGGTTCGATTCCCCGACGGCCCACCAGGAATATCAAGGGTTTTCAGCTTTTCGGTTGAAAACCCTTGATGCTTTGTGCGCCCATTGTCCACCATTTCCCGGTCATCAAATATAAAAAAAGCACCAATGATACCATTAAGGGTTTCCGGACTCAGTTTTCTTAAACGGTATGATAATTTTTCCGGACTATCGTTATCAATTCACTGTCAATATTTCATCCCAATCAGTGGTATAGGCTGGGGATTTGTAATTGAATGCCGTTGCCCAGGGTCTAATTTCGGACAGGCCCGCAACCGGAAATCTCAGGCAGCGAGCGCCCATTTTCCGATTGATCGCATCCATCGTCTGCATGGTCTTGTTGAATCGGGTTCGGTCCAATGGATCAAACAGATCCTGCTGAAAAACGGTTTCTCTCGTGAGGTTTATAAAAACCACCCCGGCCTTTGTGTACTCCCGGCCTTTCTGAAAAATCTGTTTCAACGCCGTCCGGCCATGTTTAATCAGGTCCGGTGTGCTGTTCAATGCCGCAGGGAAATTGCATGTGGAGGAATTGTAATAAAACAAATCCGGTTTGAACCGGCTGGTTGTAATGTATACCGTCATGGCCTGAGCCAGGCTTTTCTGCGCCCTGAGTTTTTCCGCCCCCCTGGATATGTAGGAACACAAAGCCTGGGACAAGTCGTCAAAACCGGTCACCGGGCTTTTAAAAGACCTGGACACTGATATATTTTTTTTATTGGAGGGGTGCTCTTCCAATAAATAACAGGCTTGTCCGCAAAGCTCTTTCTGGAGTCTGATGCCATTGACGCCCATCTTTTTTTGGATCATTGACGGATCGGCATGCTTGAAATCCCGGGCTGTGAGGATGCCACGCATGGTCAAAAAGTCGGCATATCGTCTGCCGATGCCCCAGACATCTGATACAGGCGTTATGGCCAGAGCTTTATCCTGATAGCGGGGACCTGTCAGATCCAGGACGCCGCCGGCCCTTGTAGATTTCTTGGCAATTCGATTGGCCAGTTTTGCAAGGGTCTTGGATGTGGCAAAGCCTATCGATACGGGGATACCTGCCTGCATTTGGATTGTCTGTCGTATGGAGGCCCCATATTCAGTCAAATCAGTAAATGCCAGCCGGTCTACATCCAGAAAAGCTTCGTCGATGGAATAGATTTCAATGGCGGGTGCGAACCCGGTCAGAATCCGCATCACACGGTTGGACATGTCACCATAAAGGGCATAGTTGGAAGAAAATACATGAACCTGGTGCTGCTGGATGATATGCCTGATTTTGAAAAAAGGATCTCCCATTTTGATGCCCAGGGCCTTGGCTTCGTTCGACCGGGCTACGGCGCAGCCGTCATTGTTGGATAAAACAATAACCGGCTTGCCGTTAAGTCTCGGGTTGAAGACCCTTTCGCAGGACACATAAAAATTGTTGCAGTCCACCAAGGCAAACACAGGCATGGCTCAGAGTTTGTGAATGACGTTGGTGACGACACCCCAGATCTCGAAGGCCATCTCGGGTTGGATATGGATGGATGGATATTGTTCGTTCTCAGGTTCCAGGGTTGGAATGTTGTCCCTTATTCGCAGCCGCTTGACCGTAAGTTCGCCATCAAGGACGGCTATAACGATTTTTTTATCCGCGGGCTCAAGGGACCTGTCCACAATAAGGATATCCCCGGTAAAAATGCCCGCATTGATCATCGAATCGCCACTGACCCGGACAAAGAAGGTCGCAGCCGGGTGCCTGATCAGGTGCTGATTCAGGTCAAGACTGCCCTCAATATAGTCCTCGGCCGGGGAAGGAAACCCGGCCTCGATGGTGGCCATATAAAGCGGGCAAAAGATTTCGGCGCTATGGCTTGGCATGTATATCTGATCCATGGCAAGACTTGTATACCAGACTATCGGTTAGAAATCCGGGTCACTGGAAAGAAAGGACCGACCATCAAGGGTCTGCATCCCGGCCCATAATCAGGAACCGTCCGATGCGCCTTATCGGCCTGTGTTTTTACAACAGCGGCGTTGTCCGCTTCGGACTCGGTAAGGGATATTGTTTTTGTCAACAGCGAACTGGCCCAGGCAAACAGAATCAGGCCCATGATATTGACCCAAGGCATGAAATCACCTTCGCTCCCGGCCATGATCAGTCCGAAGATCCATACCATAGTTACTGTGCCGGTTAAAATCGGGTGGGCGCAATGTTTCATTTATCAAGCCTCCTTGTATAAATATTTATATTTTGTTTAAAAATAAGAACACCACGAACAAAAAAATTTACCGGTATTCCCGGCAGCTCCAGATGACCTTGCCGATGATCCGGACCTTGTCCGTCTCTTTCCTGTCTATGAAGATCGGTTCGTAATCCTTGTTGTCGCTGATTAAAACCAATTGGTCGGGTCTTTTTTCCAGGCGCTTGATCAGAATGGTGTCTTCCACGCCCACCGCGTAGATGGCACCGGCAATGATCCGTTTCTGGGACTGGTCGATGAGCACGGTGTCCCCTTCCCGGATAGCGGGCTCCATGCTTTGCCCGAACACTTCCATGGCCACCATGCTGTCGGCAGAGCCTTTGGCTACCAGCCATCTGGTTTGAAACGACAGATAATCGGTGATATCGGCTTCGTTTTCAAAAGAGCCGGTTCCGGCGGACAGCCGGGCCGCCACCTTGGGGATGGGTCTGAATTCGACATCCCGGCTGGACTCGGCATGAAGGTACATGGGGCCGATGCCGGTTTCGATCCATTTCGGGTTGAATCCGTATTTGCGATACAGCTTGACGATCCATTTATCCGGGATCTTATTGTTGTTGCGGGCATATGTTATACCGGACCGGTTGATGTCCAGCTCTTTGGCCAGTTCGGCCTGGGAGCTGAGTCCCGTTGCGTCCAGGATTCGTTTCATCAATGCGTCGGTGGGGTTCATATATTTTTTTCCTTGTGACAATGGGTCTGAATAATTTAATTTGGCACGCTTGATGAAAAAATACAACAG
>CAZQIX010000002.1:0-50641 GCA_964593855.1 uncultured Desulfobacula sp.
TCCGGCGCCTTGAAACCCCGGGTAAGACCCAGGCCGAAGTCCTATCCGCATTCGGCTGCCAGGTTGACGATGGTGGGGTCTTACAGCGTGTCATGAGGTAAACGCCCGCTGCTACCCACCAAGCCTTTCGGTGTCCCATACCTTGTTATCTCCAAAACTCCTGTTGAATTCACGCGGCTTTAAAACAGCAAAATTGGAAATTTTAATTTATTTTGGACAGTAGTGAGGACAACTGATCCAGGGCATTAAATTTGTGAATGGGATAGGACAGGAAAGGAACGCCGCCTAATGCCATACACAACATTTGACAATAACTCCCTGGGTGGTCATTTCATTCTCCTTTTTTGGATTAATTGGCGTTAATCCAGGGAAGATATGACCACCCTTAATTTCGGCAAGGTGTCAACTCAAGTTCGTCTTCTGGCACTTTTTTTAGAAATGCTCCGTACTATATCCACAAAGAAGCCGCTCCCGGAACCGGTCCGGGAACAGCTTCCGTTGTTTGATTCCGCCGGTTTACAGTCTTTTCTGACCGTCCCACACCCGGCCGGCTTCGGGCAGTATCGGAATATATTCAAACCATTTGTGGGTTTTCATGTGTTCCGGATCCTGCTGGAGTTTGCGGCTGTGATGCAGAATGGGCGGGACGATATCCTTGATGTCGCCGGCCAGATTGCCGGATATGCCGAACAGGGTGGCTTCGGCTGCCAGATCCACGGCCCGCCGGCTACACTGCTGGGAAGTGGCCAGGGTGTCCAGGGCCTTGGCCGGGTTGTGGAACCCGATGCTGTTTTCCGCGGAAACGTAATCCCAGAAAAACTGCCCCTTGCGAACATTCTGCTGGGCGGCGATCACCAGATCCTCATATTTCTCCGCTTTCTCTCCCTGATATTCCAGGGCCAGCCTGACCGCCTCATGGGCCTTGACCGACAGTTCCTGGGCGATGAGCAATTGATCGAAAGTGCGTTTCTGGGTGAACAGGACACGGGTTTTCAAAAAATCGGGGGTCTTGTCGGAATGGCACTGGCGACAGGCCCGGAGTTCGGGATCCTTGAGGGGAGAGGTCCACCAGTGGGAAGAAATTTTTTTCTTGTCGTCGGTTCGCACATAGGGCATGTGACAATCGGCGCAGGTCACACCGGCGGCTCCGTGGGTCCCGTTGATCCAGGTTTCGAATTCCGGGTGCTGGGCCTTGAGCATGGGGGTCTTGGAAACCGGGTGGGTCCAGTCCACGAAATTGCCTTCAAATCCCTTGACCGTGCATTCGCCCTGATCCATGTAATAGGCGTAGATCTCCTCCGGGTCTTTGCCGTTGTCCCAGGGGAATTTGACTTTCTTGGCCGGTCCGAAGGATTTGTCCAGAAAATAATATTCCACATGGCACTGTCCGCAGACTAGAGCGCGCTGTTCGTTTCTGGGCAGGTCCTTGAATTCCTTGCCCTGGGTTTTGAGGTAATCCTGGAGAGGAACGCTGTATAGGCGCAGTTCCATGGTGCCGGGGTCATGACAGTTGGCGCATCCGATGGTGTGATCACGGGGGTCGAGCTCGGTGCGCAGGAGGTTGACATCCCTGGCCCAGAATTCATCGCCCTGCTCCCTGGTCCATTCCATCATCTTCGGGGTCTTGCAGTTCCAGCAGGTGCCGGGCAGGTCCCCTTTTTCGCCGTATCGGTTGATGCGGTCGATTTCCAGAAAATCTTCCACCGCATAGGTATGACCTCGGGCCGCCCGGTATTCATAACTGAACGGGTAGCCGAGCCACAGGTTTTTCAGGTAGGGCTGGGCATGTTTGTACCCCTCGGGCAGCGGATCCACGTTGTTGTGCTTGCTGAAGGCAACGGACCCGTTGTATTCCGTCATGACGGTGGTTTCGTCGTTTCGTTCATAATAATCATACTGAAGGGGAAAATCTTTTTTAAACGCGCTGTTGCGCAATTCGTTCTCGGCCAGTCCGGTTTTGTAAGTCGGCGGTTCAAGCTCCCCCACATCGGTGCATCCGGACAGCATCAGACCGATTCCCAAAGCGATTCCCAGGATCCTGGTGTGAATGGAAACAGATTTTTCAGACATCGCCTACACTCCTTGTACTCACGGGTTTCATACGCATGTGCCGGACATTCCGGTGGCAGTCCGTGCAGCTCTCCTTGGCGGTCATGCTGGCCACCGTCGTATTGGTCATGCGGTGACAGGTCTTGCAGTTGGCATTGACCACCTGCCGGGTGCTTTCGCCTGCCTCGATGGGCATTTCAATCTTTCCGAAGGTGTTGAGAAACAGATCCTTGGTGCCGGCCATGGCCTTGAAGGGCAGTTTTTCAGCCGGATTGTGGGGGGCGTGGCATTCATTGCAGGAGAGTTCGGCATGGGCTGACACCTTGTGGGTCACGGCCGCTTCGCTCATGATATGGCAAGAGGCGCAGAAAGGCCTCCGGTCGCTGATCTGCATGCCCACACCCGCTCCAACCGTGATGACGCTGCCCAGGATCACTCCGGAAATCAACAGCCACAGTGTCGGAGAGACGCTTTTTGATTTGCGCCCGTACTTTGTCATAAGAACCTCCTCATGCCTTCCTCCTTGTGTTTGGGGTTGGTATCGGCCGATACTTTAGTATACACCCCCTGATCGAATCAAGCGCTTTTTGAAAAGGCCCGGTTTGTTCTGTACTCAACTTTCTGAGTAAAATACGGGGATAAATTCTAATTTAATTATCTGAATTAATATGATAAATTTACGATGCTCGCTATTTGATGCTCGCTATTTTATGATATGTACATTTCGACCAAAAACAACAAAAAATAAAAAAGGGGCCTCGTCAAAATGGATTTTACCCCGACTTCAACCCAAAATCAAACAGATATAAACCAGGCAAAAAAATACTCGAAAATTAATTGCTGATGTGCCATAGTATTTTTCATGGAAAAACGTGACGCAAGAAAACTAAGCACAGAGGCTCAGCAAGAACTCCGGGAGATGGCAGTTCGGCTAAAGAAATCCGGCATGACTTACAAGGGCCATGTGGACCCGAGCGTCGTGAACAAGGCCATTAAATCGGCGGTTCAAAAAGAGGCCATCCGAAAACGGATTTCCGCGCATACGTTCCGTCACAGTTTTGCCACCCATCTTCTGGAAAAGGGAACCAATTTCCGGACCATTCAAGCCTTGCTTGGACACAAGGACATAAGCACCACCATGATCTACACCCATGTGGTTCAGCAGGGCGGGCACGGCGTTCCCAGCCCTCTGGATGATCTTTAGGCGGTCCTGAACAGATCCGTGCTCAGATAGCGCTCACCGGTGTCGCACACGATGAACACGATGGTTTTTCCCCGGCTTTCGGGCCGGGCGGCGACCTGCCGGGCCGCGTGAAAGGCCGCTCCGGACGATATGCCGCACAGGATGCCTTCGTCCAGGGCCAGGTCTTTGGCAGCCTGTAAAGCGTCCTCATTTCGGACCTGGATGATTTCGTCCAGGATGCGGACGTTCAGGTTTTCCGGGATGAATCCGGCGCCGATGCCCTGGATTTTGTGGGGACCGGGCTGCCCGCCGGAAATCACGGGGGATGCGGCCGGTTCCACGGCGACGGCTTGGAAACTCGGCTTTTTCTGCTTGATCACCTCCGAAACCCCGGTGATGGTGCCGCCCGTGCCCACGCCGGCCACGAAAATGTCGATGGTGCCGTGGGTGTCTTCCCAGATTTCCAGGGCCGTGGTCCGGCGATGGATTTCCGGGTTGGCCGGATTGGCGAACTGGTCCGGCATAAAGGCGTGGGGTGTGGTTTCCGCGATTTGCCGGGCTGCTTCAATGGCGCCTTTCATGCCCCTGGCCCCTTCGGTGAGAACCAGTTCCGCTCCCAGGTGCCGAAGAAGGGCCCGGCGTTCCATGCTCATGGTTTCGGGCATGGTCAGGATTAGTTTGAGTGCTTTGACCCGGGCCGTGAATGCCAGGGCGATGCCGGTGTTGCCGCTGGTGGGTTCGACGATCACGGAATCGGGCCGGATTCTGCCTGTCTTGATCCCGTCCTCGATCATGGCCCGGCCGATGCGGTCCTTGATGCTGGAGGCCGGGTTGAAAAATTCCAGTTTGCCGTAAATGTCAGCCCCGGTCAGGCGGCTGGCGGCTCGCATGAGAACCAGGGGGGTGCGGCCGATGGTCTGGGTGATGTCAGTGTGCAGGGGCATGGGGTTCCTCCCGGATTTCCTGGCGTTTGTAGATGAGGCGGGGTGATTCGATGAACACTTTGGTGTCCGGTGGAATCGACCGGGTCAGCCAGACGTTGCCCCCGACCACCGACCGGGCCCCGATGACTGTGTCGCCGCCCAGGATGGTGGCGCCTGAATACACAATGACGTCGTCTTCGATGGTGGGGTGGCGTTTGGCGCCCCGAAGGGCCTGGCCTGCATTGGGCGGCAGGGACAGTGCCCCGATGGTCACATTCTGATAGATGCGCACGTTGTCGCCGATCACGCTGGTTTCCCCGATCACCAGGCCGGTGCCGTGGTCGATGACGAATCGCCGGCCGATACGGGCCCCCGGGTGGATGTCGATGCCGGTCATGCTGTGGGCGTGCTCGGACATGATCCGGGGCAGCTGGGGCACACCCAGGGTGAACAGGATATGGGCGATCCTGTAGACGGTGATGGCGTAGAGGCCGGGATAGGAGAAAATGATTTCGTCGTGGCTTTTGGCCGCCGGGTCGCCGTCATAGGCCCCATTGATGTCGTCGGCCAGGATGGCCCGCAAATCCGGTATCTGCCGGATCACTTGGAGGGCGATGCCGTGGCCGGTGTTTTCGCATTCGGAACAGGCCTGCCCGTAGCGCAGGCAGTCATGCCGAAGCACATGGATGATCTGCTCGGACAAAATGTCGTAGAGTTTGGAAGCGCCCTGGCCGATGCTGAAGATCAGGTTGGCCCCGTCGATTTTTTCCCTGGAAAAATAACCGGGAAAAAGGATTTCCCGGAACCGGTCGATCATTTCCCGGACCGAGATGGAAAAATGAATGGGTTCATCCCCGATGTGCGCGAAACATCGTTTGTCATCCATGGATCTCAAAATTTCATCGATCACTCTGGGTAGTTCTTTGCGATGTTCGGCAGCGTTTTCCCGGCCGGTGTGACACAGTCTGTTGCTTTTGAAATCATCCATGATAGGGCATCCTTAATTTATCGTTCAAAAAAATCATAGTTCGAAAAAAGTTTTGAAAACGTCGCAGTTCCGGCATTCCTCCATTTTGTCTTCCCATGACTGGTGGGCTTCTCCCGAGCATTTGGTACCGTTGATGAACCAGCACAGATCCCCGGCGTCATATTCCCGGGCCGGGCATTTTTTTTGGCGGCGGACCGGGCATTTTCGGATATCCCAGCAGTTTCCCGGCGTCCTGCCCTGGCTCCGGACGGCCCTTGAAAGCAGAAAAAGCAACTGGCGCTCCACATGGTGGGGGATCTTTCGCCATCCCTGCTCATAGCTGTGGATGGCCTTGATGGAAACCCCCAGGAGCTGGGCCAGCTCCTTCTGGGTTTTGTCCAGAATGGTTCGGATGTGTTTGAATCGGTCGCTTTCCATGGGTTTACCGATCTCCGGCAGTTTGTTTCCAGGTTTCCGTTATAAAGTCAAGATAAAAATATACCACAGTGTGGGAGTTGTCAACGACAAAACCGGTGTATATGATGATTCATACGGATAAAAAAACAGGGCCGCCGGCTTGACGATGGATTGAATGTCATTACTTTATTCCCAAAATCATTAAAAATAATGAAAGGTGACGTATGAAACTTGATCGATTGACCGTCAAATCCCAGGAAATGCTTCAATCCGCACACGATTTGGCGGAAAAATACCATAACGGGGCCATCGAGCCCGTTCATTTACTGAAAGCCATGACCGAGGATGATCAGGGGGTTGCCCTGGCCATCCTGAAAAAAATCGGCATCCAGCTGGAATTTTTGAAAAAAGATGTGCAGACGGCCGTAGACCGACTGCCTACCGTGTCTTCGGCCGCCACCGTGTATCTGTCCCCGGACGGAAAAAAAGTGCTGGATCTGGCCTTTGACGAAGCGGAAAAGATGAAGGACCAGTATGTGAGCCTGGAACACATCCTCATGGCCCTGACGACGCATAAGGGTGAGGTCCTGAACCTCCTGAAGAAAAACGGGGTTTCCCGGGACGCCATTCTGAGTGTGCTCAAGGATATCCGGGGCAATCAGAGTGTGACGGACCAGAACCCCGAGGAAAAATACCAGGCTCTGGAAAAATTCGGGCGGGATCTGACCCGGTTGGCCCGGGACGGAAAGCTGGACCCGGTCATCGGCCGGGACGAGGAAATTCGTCGCATCGTGCAGGTGCTGTCCCGCAGACGCAAGAACAATCCGGTCCTCATCGGCGAGCCGGGCGTGGGCAAGACCGCCATTGTGGAAGGGTTGGCCCAGAGGATCATCGAGGGAGACGTGTCCGATTCCCTCAAGAACCGCCGGGTCATTGCCCTGGACATGGGGGCGCTGCTGGCCGGGGCCAAGTTCAGGGGCGAGTTTGAAGAAAGGCTCAAAGCCGTTCTCAAGGAGGTGGAGGCCGCCGAAGGGGAGATCGTTCTGTTCATCGACGAACTTCATACCGTGGTCGGGGCCGGGGCTGCCGAAGGATCGGTGGACGCCTCCAACATGCTCAAGCCGGCCCTGGCAAGGGGCACCCTGAGGTGCGTGGGTGCCACCACGCTCAACGAATACCGCAAATACATCGAAAAGGACGCGGCCCTTGAACGACGCTTTCAGCCGGTCATGGCCAAAGAGCCCGGCGTGGAGGACACCATCTCCATTTTAAGGGGGCTCAAGGAAAAATACGAGGTCCATCACGGCATCCGGATCAAGGATTCCGCACTCGTGGCGGCCGCCACCCTGTCCAATCGGTACATTGCCGACCGGTTCCTGCCGGACAAGGCCGTGGACCTTATCGATGAATGCGCCTCCCGGCTGAGGATCGAAATCGATTCCATGCCCAGGGAGATCGACGAGATCCAGCGAAAGATCACCCAGGCTCAGATCGAGCGACAGGCCCTGCTCAAGGAAAAGGACAAGGCCTCCATGGAACGGTTGGAACGGCTGGAAAAAGACATTGCCGCTATGCAGGACGAGATCGGACCCTTGAAACTGCACTGGGACACGGAGAAAAAAATCATTCAGGAAATCAGCGCCATCCGTGAGGAGATCGACCGGTATCAGACCCAGGCCCATGTGGCGGAGCGCAACGGGGACCTGGAAACCGTGGCCAAGATCCGGTACGGGACTATTTCTCAGCTTCAGATGGATCTGGACTCGCGGAAACAGGCCCTGGACGGTCTGCAACAGGACAAACGGATGCTCAAGGAAGATGTGGAAGAATCGGATGTGGCGGAAGTCGTGTCCAGCTGGACCGGAATCCCGGTCTCCAAGATGCTCAAGGGCGAGCAGGAAAAACTGATCCAGATGGAAGACTACATCCGCAGGCGTGTCATCGGACAGCACAAGGCCATCGACGCAGTATCCAACGCCGTTCGCCGGGCCAGGTCCGGACTCCAGCCCGAAGACCGCCCCATCGGCACTTTTATTTTCATGGGCCCCACGGGCGTGGGCAAGACCGAGCTGGCCAAGTCGCTGGCCGAGTTCATTTTTGATTCCAGTCAGGCCATCATCCGGGTGGATATGTCCGAATACATGGAAAAGCATTCCGTGGCCCGGCTCATCGGAGCCCCTCCCGGCTACGTGGGATATGACGAGGGCGGTTATCTGACGGAAGCCGTAAGGCGTCGTCCCTATTCGGTGATTTTGTTCGACGAGATTGAAAAAGCCCATCCGGACGTGTTCAACGTGCTGCTCCAGGTGCTGGACGACGGCCGGATGACCGACGGACACGGCCGGACCGTGGATTTCAAGAACACCATCATCATCATGACCTCGAATGTGGGTTCCCGCTTCCTGCAGGAGGCCGGGATCAGCGGACTGGAAGATCAAGGCGTGCAGGACGGCATCGCCCATGCGTTAAAGGAAGTGTTCCGGCCCGAATTTTTGAACCGGATCGATGAGATCATCCTTTTCCATGCTCTGACCCTGGAAAATATCAAGGATATCGCGGCCATCCAGATCGAAAAGCTCAACAGGCGCCTGAAATCCAGGGGCTTGTCCATCCGCCTGGATGACCGGGCCATGGACCATCTGGCCGCCAAGGGGTATGATCCGGTGTTCGGGGCCCGTCCCCTGAAGCGGGTGATTCAGCAGGAGCTGGAAAATCCGTTGTCCATGGCGATTCTGAAAGGCGAGTTCGGACCGGATGAAACCATCCGGTTCACCCTGGATGAGGCCGCGGATAAGCTGAAAATCGCGACCGCCTGATTCAAGGGCCCGGGTTTGGGATCAGAACTGATCCGCGTATTCTTTCAAGGATTCATGCCGGGTCAGAAACCGATAAAGGGTGGCTCTGCCCACCCCCAGGACCCGGGCCGCCTTGGATTTGTTGCCGCCGGTCTGTCTGAGGGCGGCTCTGACAGATTCCAGGTCCAGCTTTCCCGTGGCGGAAGGTGGCACAGGGGCGTGGATCGGCTGGGGTTCCGGATGGGTGTCCAGGGATTGGGGCCCTCCCGACCGGGTGATTTCCACGGGAAGATCGGAGGGCAGTATTTTCCCGTTCCTGGACCGGACCACGGAAAACTGGATCACGTTTTTCAGCTCCCGGACGTTTCCGGGCCAGTGATAGTCCATGAGTGCGGAAAGGCTGTCGTTGGTCAGATCGGGTGCGGGCTGACCGGATTCCTGTTCGGCTTCTTTCAGAAAATGGGCGGTCAGCAGGGGGATATCGCTTTTCCGCTGCCGCAAAGGGGGCAGGTGGATGGGGATCACGTTGAGCCGGTAGAACAGATCCTCTCTGAACCGGCCGGCTTTGACCTCCTCTCTCAGATTTTTGTTGGCCGCGCTGATGATCCGGACGTCCACGGACACCTTTTTTTCCCCGCCCACTTTTTCAAAGGTCCCTTCCTGAAGAAACCTGAGAAGTTTTACCTGGGTGTTGAGGGGCAGGTCCGCCACCTCGTCCAGAAACAGGGTGCCTTTGTGGGCCAGCTCAAACCGTCCTTTCCGGTCCCTGACGGCTCCTGAAAACGCGCCCTTGACATGGCCGAACAATTCGCTTTCCACAATACCTTCGGGAATGGCCCCGCAGTTCACGGGCACAAAGGCCCCGTTCCCGTAAGCGCTGATATCATGGATGGCAAAGGCCACGCGTTCCTTTCCCGTTCCGGTTTCGCCCGAGACATGAACCGGATAGTTGTAGGCGGCTACGTCCCGGATCTGTCGGAAAATATCCTGCATGATCTTGTCGCGTCCGATGATGCCGGCAAAGTTGGTCAGATGTTCGGCCTTGAGGGACAGATCGATGGTTTCGGTGACGTCCTTGAAGGAGGCCAGCACGCCCTTGAATCCACAGTCTTTGCCGATTATGGCGGAAACGGTCATTTCAAGCTGATGGGTGGAACCGTCCCGGGCGACGATGCTCAGGGGATATTCTTTGACGCCGGATCGAAAAGACGGAGCCGGCTCGCAGAACGAGCATTTTCCCCCGCAGAAAGGGGATTCAAACACTTCGTGACAGTCCCGGCCCAGAACATCCTGACGCTTGAAACCGGTGATTCGCTCCGCCTCTTTGTTGAAAAGCGTGATGATTCGTTCCGGGGTGTGGGCGATGATGCCGAGTTTGAGACTGTCCAGAACCAGAGTCAGGTTTTCCGGGGTGAGCAGGGTCTGTGTCCATTCCGTCATTTTTTTGTCCATGATACAAAAACAGTGTCTCCTGATGATTGATTTCCAGGTAAATGACACATTTGTGTATCATGTGCAATGATTTTTTTACTCGTCCGACAAATCAATGTCGGGCCGGTCAATGGCAAAACCTTTGAAAATGTAAGGCGGATCCGTTTTCGGGGTCATTCCCAGGTGATACATCGCTTGGGGCAGTTTTTGACGGCTTCCCGGACAGCGTCGTCCGAATAGTCGTCCAGGGCAAGTACTTCCACGTATCCTGCATCATTGATCTGAAAGGCGTGAGGGGCGAGATCGACGCAGACTTCGCATCGGATGCAGGCCGCTAAATCGACAACAGGAACAGGCATGTCGGACATTCCTCCATGGTCAGGGGTCAAGGCCGCGGGTTTTGAGACGATTTTTCGGATATGAGCCTGTTGTTCTTTGAGGGCCAGGTTCAAGATCCGGTACCCGGAATCCAGAAGAATGCCGTAAAGGACTCCGCAGTTGGGATCTTCCCGCTGTTCATACCCGGTATGGGCCAATTTGATCATTTGCCTGGCCGTGTCAATGGTTTTTTCGATATTGATGTCACATTTTTTTTTCAACATGATGCAGGGCTCTTATCATTTTGTGCCAGATCCGCCGGGGGGGTTGGAACAAGCTGCCAGCCGTCGAACACTTCCACCGGGTCGGTGTCCAGAGTGATGTCGGTCGGCAGGGACCCATTTTCAAGGACACCGGCCATGGACAGGGCCCGGAGGGCATAGGCCCGTTTGAACCGGTCCGTGGAACGCAGATGGCCGTTCAGCAGATGGGCTGTTTTGGGGTCGAGGGCGTCGGGCCGGGCCCCTAGAAAAGTCCCGATGCCCCACAAAACGCCTCGTTGAAGCATGGGATGTTCCAGGTAATTGCCGTCCGGGTCCAGGTAGGAAAACAAAATGGACTGATATTCTTGGGCCAGGTCAGGATTGTGGGCCAGGATTTCCCCCATGGCTTCGGGCGATCCCCACCCGATTCCGCCGGATTCATCGTTCAGGTTCCACATGATGCGCCGGACCAGGATTCTGGCTTTTTCCATGTTTGTGCGCGCTATCCGGGCCGCCAGCCGACCCATGGCCGCCGCGCTTCGGAATTTGATCACCTCGTCCCGGTGATGAAAATGGAAAAACAGGTGGCCTGCCAGCTGTTCGTCCGGAATTTCGGCCAGGGCGGCCAGGGCCGTATCCGGGTCGTCACCGCTGAGAAGGGCGCCCACTTTTCTGCGTATGGTTCGTCCGTAGGGTCGGGTCATGGTCGGTATCTCATTGGCGTTGGAGTTCTTTCACTGCCGGGTTGATTGTTTCCAGTCTAACAGTGGTTGTTACAGTTTTAATGAAAGAGCTTTATAGCACGAATTGTGCCAGTCGTTCAGGAGGGTTCGGGTCGCGAAACCCATGGCGGGTGGTGCCTCAGGGATCAAGAGGTTGTCTCATCACCTGAAACAGTTGTGTTTCTAATGCAGATCATAAAAAAACGGTTCTTTTTTTGGTCGGTTTGGAGTAAAAAAAGCTTGTGATAAGGATCAACCCCATTGAGACAGGTTTGAAACATGGAAGAATATCTGCGCCCCACTTATTTTATCGACAGCGACCACCCCGACGTCGTGACCTTTGCCCGGGAAAACAGCCGGGAAGGGCGGACCGATACCCAAAACGCGATCCAACTGTATTATGCGGTGCGGGACGGCATCCGCTACAATCCTTACAGCATCGAGCCGGACCGGGCCTCCATGAAGGCCAGCCGGATTCTGAACCGACGATCCGGCTATTGCGTGGCCAAGGCGGTGGTGCTGGCCGCGTGCCTGAGGAGTATGGGAATACCGGCGCGGCTGGGGTTTGCCGATGTATGCAACCATTTGAACACCCAGCGTCTGAGAAGCCTGATGGGGACTGATATCTTCGTTTATCACGGGTATACGGAAATCTTCCTGAACGGGAAATGGGTCAAGGCGACCCCTGCCTTCAACCTGGAGCTTTGCACAAATTTCAATGTCCGGCCCCTGGAATTCGACGGCACAAAGGATTCCATCTTTCATCCATTTGACAAGGCCGGTCAGCGTCACATGGAATACGTCAAAGATCACGGCACGTTTTCGGATCTGCCCTGGGACGATATCCTGGCCGAGTCAATGGCCCGTTATCCCGTTTATTTCGAAACGCTTCAGACCCGGGGCAAAGGAGATTTTTCAGCCGAAGCCCTGAAGGAAAATCAATCTTGAGGGGAAATCCATCCTGAAAGGAAATTCCGGTCCAACAGCCGGCCGGCGTGGATTATCTTTTCCGGAAAGCCGAGGATACGTGCCGCGTCAGTTTTAGAACCTTGACGGCCGCGTCCAGGTCGATGGAGCCTGTGCCGCAGCTGGGCGTGATCAAGGATTGGGCAACCAGGGTCGGTTTGTCCAAACCGGTTTTCCGGCACAGCTCGTCCATCTGGCCGTGGAGCCGCTGCACAAGGCCCTCCGTGGTCTGGCGGGCGATGATGTCGGGCTTGGCCGTGGGTACGATGCCCCAGGCCAGAATTTTTCCCTGATCCAGAAAGGCTCGGATTTTTTCCGGATAGAGGATGAAGCGATCGAAATAGGAAAAGGCGTCAAAGCTGATGATATCGATGTCCGCTTCCAGAAGCATGTCCCATTCCGTGTTGGCGCACACATGGACCCCGGTCAGTCCGTTTTCCGCGTGGATTTCCCGGGAAATTTCCTCCAGATCCCGGATCACGTCCTCCCGGGTGATGGTGATAAAGGCCGAGGTGCCGAATCCGGCCAGGGCCGGTTCATCCAGAAAAATGATGGGCAGGGCCCCGCGTCCGGCGAACTCCCGTGCCTGCCATTTGGCGTTCATGGCCAGCCGTTTGACGGCTGCATCCCTTAATTGAGGGTGGTAGAAGATATCCCGGTCCTGGTGATCCTTGACCGCGGTGCCGAAGGTGATGGGGCCGGTGACCTGGCCTTTGAGAATCTTATAAGCGCCGGTGCCGGCGGCGTCCACCCGGGCCATAAAAGCATGGAACCCTTTGCCTCTGTCTCCGGACAGAGCGAACCGGGATGCGCCGGGATCCCGGGATGATTCGGTAACGGCCAGGTAGTCTTCGAAAAAACGGGTCATTTCCGCATCAAAATCCGGTTCGTCCGCATCCAGGACATTTTTGTCCGATCGGGCGTCAAATCCGGGCAGCCCTTCGAGGAACTGGTTGATCATGCCTTCTTTTTTGAAAAGGGGGAGCTGAACCCACAGCGGGATTTCGGGAGTGTAGTGAAAAACCAGGTCCAGGGCGGCCTGGTGGTCGGTCAACGGAAGGCTGCCGATCAGAAGGGGCAGAGCCCCGGGTTTGAAGTCACGCATATCTTTAAGCCTTTTTCGAGAACATTAAGGGTCAATATCAGGCCAACGACCTTGAAAAATATCGGAGAGTATACCATCATCGGGTTTGGATGCAAACAGAAGGGACAATTTATGTTCAGTGACACATCAGAGGTATCATGAGCGTTCAGGCACTGGAATTGCTGGCCCCGGCCGGGAACCGGATTATCGGCGAGGCGGCCGTCAACCATGGAGCGGATGCGGTTTATATCGGGGCGGATCGGTTCAGCGCCCGGTCGGCGGCCGGAAATTCGGTGGCCGATATCCAAAAGCTGGCGGCTTACGCTCATTTTTACAAGGCCAGGGTTTACGTGGCCCTGAACACCATCCTGCTGGATCATGAGCTGGAACCGGCCCGCCAGCTCATCCATCAGTTATGGGATGCCGGGGTCGACGCCCTCATTGTGCAGGATATGGGCCTTCTGGAATTGGATCTGCCACCCATCCCTCTTTTTGCCAGTACCCAGATGGACAACCGCAGCCCGGCCCGGGTGAAGTTTCTGGAGAAATCCGGATTTGAGCGGGTGATCCTGGCCCGAGAGCTGTCACTCCAGGAGATTCGAGAGATCCGGAAACACACTGTCGTGGATCTGGAGGTGTTTGTTCACGGGGCTTTATGCGTGGGGTACAGCGGCCGTTGTTATTTCAGTGCGGCCATCGGCGGACGCAGCGCGAACCGGGGGGAGTGCGGGCAGCCCTGTCGTCTTGCCTGGACCCTGAGCAACGGCGAGGGAAAAATTCTGGCCCAGGACCGTTATCTGCTGTCCCTCAAGGACATGAACCGATCGGACCATCTTGAACTTCTGGCCGAAGCCGGGGTCACGTCCTTTAAAATCGAAGGCAGGCTCAAGGATCTGGCCTATGTGAAAAACATCACGGCTTTCTATCGCAAAAAACTGGACGCGCTCATGGATCGGGCCGAGCCGGAAAAGGATGGTCGATCCCGGTTTAAGCCTGCCTCCTCTGGCCGGACCCGGCTTTTTTTTACCCCCAACCCGTTGAAAACCTTCAATCGGGGGGAAACCGATTATTTTCTCATGGGTGCCGACACAGAGATCCACTCGCCGGACACGCCCAAATCCCTTGGCGAACCTGTGGGATCGGTCGATGAGGTGGTTTCGGCCGGTTTCACATTGAAAACCGGACATGACCTGCATCCAGGCGACGGGCTTTGTTTTTTCAATCCGGGCGGACATCTTGAAGGATTTCAGGTCAACCGTGTGGATGGGGATCTCATCGTCCCGGCCGGAAAAACCAAACCGATCCCCAAGGGGCTGGTTCCCGGAACCAGGATATTTCGCAATCATGACCATGTGTTTCTCAAACGGATGGCCGGAGAAACGGCCCGGCGGGAGATCGATCTGAATCTGTTTTTTTTTGAAACCCCTGACGGGTTTATGCTCCAGGGGGTGGATGAGGACGGACACACCTCTTCCATAAGGTTTCCGGCTGAAAAAATCCCGGCCAAAGATCCTGCTGCGGCTCCGGCAACTCTGGAAAAACAGTTGGCCCGTTTGGGCGGTACGCTGTTTGCCTTGCGCTCCCTGACCATTGACACCCGGCCATTTTTTCTGACCACCGGCCAGGTCAACCGGATGCGCCGAGAGGTTCTGGAGGCCCTGACCCGGGAACGTCTGGAAGGATATGTTCGGCGATCGGCAAAACCGAGGGGTCCCATGGCCCCCTACCCGGAATCCCGTCTCGATTTTACGGCCAATGTGGCCAACCGCAAGGCGGAGGCCTTTTATCGCAAATCAGGCGTTCGGACCATCGACCAGGCCTTTGAGCGGGTCCGTCCGGAACCGGGAGCCGTGATCATGACCCTTCGGCACTGCCTGTTAAAGGCCCTGGGCCAATGCCGGAAAAGGCCGGCCACCAGGGAGGATATGCGGGTGGATCCGCTTTTCATCCGTAACCGGAACGGCTCTTTTCAGGTGGAAGTGGACTGTGCCCGGTGTGAGACCCGCATCCGGATGCTTGAATAAAAAACGGGAAGGCGGCGAGCCGCGCTTCCCGTTTCAGATAACGGATAAAGAACCAAAGGATCAGCTAGGGAACATGGTGTCCTCGATTTCCAGGGCCGCGCCGCTGATGTTCATGAGTGCGTTGAACCGGCCGAGGGTGACGGGCAGCAGGGTTTCCACGAAAAACTGCAGGGACTTGATGATCCCGTTATAAAAGGCCACATCTTTTTTCTTGGCGGTTTCCAGCTTGCCGGCGGCAATGGAGGCTCTCCAGAGCAGCATCCAGGCCATGACCACGTCTCCGGTGGCATCCTGGAAGGGATGGGCGTTGGCAAAAGCGTTCAGCACCTTGTCGGACATGGCGGCCGTGCCCATGTGAATGGCCACTTCAGCCAGCTTGTTCAGAGCTTCCTCCACTTTGGCAGCCTGTTTTTCAAGCAGGGGGAAAGCCTTGGCCGCTGCCACGGCTTTCTGCATCTCTCCGAACAGGTCCATGATGGGCTTGCCTTTTTTAAGACCCAGTTTCCGGCCCAGAAGATCCATGGCCTGGATTCCATTTGTGCCTTCGTAGATCAGGGTGATCCGGCAGTCCCTCAGGAGCTGGGCCATGGGGTATTCTTCGATGAACCCGTATCCGCCGTAAACCTGCATGCCTTGGCTGCAGACCTCGAAAGACCGATCCGTGACATATCCCTTGGCAATGGGGGTCAGCACTTCCACAAAACCCTGGTATTTGTCCTTTTCTTCCTGGGTCGGCGCATGAAGGGCCATATCCGCCGAATACTGGACAAAATACAGAAGGGATCGCATGCCTTCCACGAATACCTTCATCATCATGAGCTGTCGTCTGACATCGGGATGGTTGATGATGGTGACGGATTTGGCGTCCGGGTTCATGAATTCCAGGATGTTCTTTCCCTGGATCCGGTTCCGGGCATAATCCAGTGCATACATGTAAGCCGTGGTGGCGCAGGCGAATCCCTGGAACCCCACTAAACGGCGGGCTTCGTTCATCATCAGGAACATGGCCTGCATGCCTTTGTTTTCTTCACCCAGCAGAGTGCCGATGCAATTGCCCTTGGATCCCAGCGAGAGCGAACAGGTGCTGTTGCCGTGGATGCCCAGTTTGTGCTCGATTCCGGTGCAGATGACATCATTGAATTCTCCCGGGGTGCCGTCCGGGTTGACCCGGTATTTGGGCACCAGAAACAGGGAGATGCCCTTGGTGCCTTCAGGCGCGCCTTCGATGCGGGCCAGAACGGGATGGATGATGTTTTCGGCCAGGTCGTGTTCGCCGCCGGAGATAAAGATTTTTTCCCCGGTGATGGAAAAGGTGCCGTCCCCATTGGGAACAGCCTTGGTGGTCAGCGCCCCGACATCGGAACCCGCTCCGGGTTCGGTGAGCAGCATGGTGCCGGTCCATTTCCCGGTGAACATGTTTTTCAGATAGATGCGTTTCTGTTCAGGGGTTCCGAATTTTTCCACCAGGTGGCCGGCGCCCTGGGTCAGACCCGGATACATCATAAAAGGAAAGTTGGCGCCGTTGAAGTATTCGGCTCCGGCCGAGGCGATGGTGCGGGGCATACCCTGGCCGCCCCATTCCGGATCTTCGGTCATGGCCAGCCACTCGCCTTCGTTGAAGATTCTGTACAGACGTTTGAAAGATTCGGGCGTTGTCACTTTGCCGTTTTCCAGTTTGCAGCCCTGTGTATCCCCTTCCTTATTGGCCGGCAGGAGTTCTTTGACGGCGAAATTTCTGGCTTCACTGATCATGAGATCAATGGTTTTCCGGTTGAAATCGGCAAAATTGTCATGCAGTCCGGCTAAATTCTCAGCCTCCAGTTGCTCATGAAGTACAAATTCAATGTCTCGTCGGTCGGAAATAAGTTGGGTCATTTTGTAAGCGCGCCTCCTGATATGATGTTGCAAATAAGTTGGGTTGGATTTTCGGATGAAGCGAATGAATTCATGCTCATTGCTTTTGAACCCTGGGGCATGGTTGTCTTCCGAATGTTCCAAGGATTGTCGTTAAGAAATTTAAATAATGAAAATAAAAGCTTATATTTAAATCGGTTGGTCATCCGTCTGCCCTTGCGAAGCTGGTACCCAGGCCTTTAAAAATGAATATCAATTCATTGCATTTAATTTTCCGGCTGTCAATGATTATTTTACAAATGTCGAATAATCTTATATGGTTGTCCAATGGGAAAAATATTGATCAGCGCCTGCCTGATGGGCGATCTTGTCCGATATGACGGACGCCGGGCCGGACTGGACCATGCGCGGTTGAGGGTGTGGCGAAAGCAGGGCCGGATTGTGGCGGTCTGCCCGGAAGCGGCCGGCGGGTTGGCCGTGCCCAGGCCGCCGGCCCAGATTGCGGGCGGTAGCGGGGCGGATGTTCTGGATCGTCGGGCAAGGGTCATGGATGTCGACGGCCGCGATGTGACGGATTTCTTCCTGAAAGGGGCTGAACAGGCACTCAGTATCGCACGGCAGCATTTGATCCGGATAGCCGTCTTGAAAGAAAAAAGTCCCTCCTGCGGGGTGCACCGGATCTATGACGGCCATTTCAACAATACTTTGAGACCGGGTGTCGGGGTGACCACGGCCCTGCTGGAAAGAGGCGGCATCCGGGTGTTTTCGGAACGCGAGCTGGATCAGGCCGCCGAATTTCTGCAAGAGACGGAAGCTGTGCCATGAATCTATCCCCCTATGTGTTTAAAATTCAGAGATATGCCGTTCATGACGGCCCGGGGATTCGGACCACTCTTTTTTTTCAGGGATGCCCCCTGTCCTGTCCCTGGTGTCACAATCCGGAAAGCCAAGCCATGCCGCCGGTTCTATTGGATGAAGGAGAAATAGACGGCATGGTTCGTGCATTAATTGTGGAGATTGAAAAAGACAGGATTTTTTACGAGGATTCAGGCGGAGGGGTGACTTTTTCCGGTGGAGAGCCGTTGTGCCAGCCGCGGTTGTTGTCCGGTATTCTGGATGCCTGCCGGGAGAAGGAAATACACACCTGCCTGGATACGTCCGGATTTGCCGATGCGGACCTTTTTCGTTCCGCAGCCCGGAAAACCGATCTGGTGCTGTATGATGTCAAGCTGATCAGGGACCGGGACCATGTGGCGATGACCGGAAAAAGTGCCCGGCCTGTTTTGCGGAATCTTGAACAGCTCTGGGCCGACCGTGTCTCGGCACGGCTTCGCTACCCGCTGATTCCGGGGATGACCGACGCCGGGGAAAATATCGACGGATGGATTTCTTTCCTGAAGGGGCGCACAGGCTACCGGGACATTCATATTTTGCCGTTTCACAGGGCCGGGGAGGGAAAATATGCGGCCTTGAACCTGAATAACCGTATGAAGGGCATCCAGCCGCCTTCTTCGGAGCGTGTGGCTGAAACAGCCCGACTTTTTGAATCCGCTGGATTCCATGTCACCATAGGGGGATAAATCAATGCAAGAAAGAATCAAAATCCTTCGAGCCCTAACCCGGGAAGCCGAAGTGAGCCTATCCCATGAAAGGGCCTTGCTGGTCACGGATTTCTATCGAAATCATGCGGCCGGGGAAGTCGCCGTGCCGGTGCAGAGGGCCTTGTGCCTGAAACATGTACTTGAAAACAAAGCCATTTACATTGAGGATCAGGAACTAATCGTAGGAGAAAGAGGCCCCCGGCCCAAGGCCGTGCCCACCTATCCGGAAATCTGCCTGCATTCCCTGGAAGACCTGGAAATTTTGAATTCACGTCCCAAAGTGGCGTACCGGGTTTCGGAGGAAACCCGCCGAATTTACAAGGATAACATCATCCCGTTCTGGAAAGGGCGGACCATTCGGGAAAAGATATTCGCTTCCATGACTCAGCCTTGGCTGGACGCCTTTGAGGCCGGGGTGTTTACCGAATTTCAGGAACAGCGTTCGCCCGGACATACGGCCGGAGGGGATCTCATTTATCGAAAGGGATATCTGGATCTGAAATCCGATATTTGGAGAGCCCTGGATCGACTGGATTTTTTTAACGACCCCGATGCCTTGGACAAGCAGGAAACCCTCCAATCCCTGGATATTGCCGCTGATGCCCTGATCGCCTTTGCCGGCCGACACGCCGGTGAACTGGATCGTCGGGCAAGGGATGAAACAGATCCGGTCCGCCGGGCCGAGCTGGAAGAGATGGCGGCCATATGCCGCAGAGTGCCGGCCCACAAGCCTCAAACCTTTCATGAAGCCCTTCAGTATTACTGGTTTCTGCATGTGGGCGTCATCACCGAACTCAATCCCTGGGATGCCTACAACCCAGGACGCCTGGACCAGAACCTGTATCCATTTTATAAGCAAGGCATTGAAAACGGGACCTTGACCCGGGATCGGGCCAGGGAACTGCTCTGCTGTTTCTGGATCAAGTTTCACAACCACCCGGCCCCGCCCAAGGTGGGCGTGACGGCCAGGGAGAGCAACACCTATGTGGATTTCTGTCTGATCAATCTCGGAGGGGTCACACCGGACAACCGGGATGGGGTCAATGATCTGACTTACCTGATCCTGGACGTTATCGAGGAAATGCGGCTTCTCCAACCCAGCTCCATGATCCAGGTTTCGCGGAAAAATCCGGACCGGTTCATCAAAAAAGCCTTGAGCATCATTGCCACAGGATTCGGTCAGCCTTCGGTGTTCAATACGGATGCCATTGTGCAGGAAATGGTCCTTCACGGCAAAAGCGTCGACGATGCGAGACTGGCCGGGGCTTCGGGTTGCGTGGAAGCCGGTGTGTTCGGCAAGGAAAGCTATATTCTGACCGGGTATTTCAATCTGCCCAAAATCCTTGAAATCACTTTGAACAACGGGCTGGATCCGCGAACCGGCAAACGTATCGGTCTTGAAACAGGGGATCCGCGAACCTTTGAGGCGTTTGAGGCGCTTTTTGAGGCATATGAACGGCAACTGACCTATTTTGCGGATATCAAGATCCGAGGCAGCAATGTCATTGAGCAGATCAACGCCCGCTACATGCCGGTGCCGCTGTTGTCCCTGGTGACCGAGGACTGTATCGGCAACGCAAAGGATTACAACCGGGGCGGTGCCCGTTACAACACCTCCTATATTCAGGGCGTGGGTCTGGGAAGCATCACGGACAGCCTTTCGGCGCTGAAATGTCTGGTGTATGACCGCAGGGAGATTTCCATGGATCGGTTCTTGTCGGCCCTGGTAAAAGATTTCAAAGAAGAGGACATGCTGGTTCACCGACTTCGCGGCGTTCCCCGCTACGGCAATGACGACGACGCGGCCGACGGTGTCATGAAAAAGATTTTCCAGGCTTTCCACGATGCCGTGACCGGGCGGCCCAACGCCAGGGGCGGGGTGTATCGTATCAACCTCCTGCCCACTACCTGTCATGTGTATTTCGGGGAAATCACCGGGGCCCTCCCCGACGGTCGGAGAGCGGGGAAGCCCCTGTCGGAAGGCATATCTCCGGTTCAGGGAGCTGATTGCTGCGGTCCTACGGCGGTTTTGAAATCCGCGGCCAAGATCGATCATTTGAAAACCGGAGGGACCCTGTTGAACCAGAAATTCCTGCCGGACCTGATGAAGGATGAAAAAGGTCTTGACGCCATGGTGCACCTGATAAGGTCCTATTTCAAAATGGACGGGCATCATATCCAGTTCAACGTTGTGGACGAACAGACCCTGAGGGACGCCCAGATCCATCCGGAACGTCATAGGGACCTGATCGTCAGAGTGGCGGGATATTCCGATTATTTCGTGGATCTCACCGAGGCCCTTCAGGAAGAAATCATTCATCGAACGGCCCATGCCTTTTGTTAGAAAAAAGTCGATTGAACGGATTTTTGCTTGACTTGTGGGGTATGTATGAATAGAAATAGATGACTTTACCAATTTGTCAATCCAGTAAATTACTCGTTGTGTTTTAATGGGATTTAAATGGATTAACAAAATGTTTGAGTGTTTTTCCGTATTATTACCTAAATGAAAGGGGAGAAAAAAACATGAAATGGCGAAAATTTATTTCCGTCGCAGGCATGGCACTTCTTATCTGCATGCTTGCCGTTTCCGTTCAGGCCAAGGAAAAAACCCTTGTTTTCTGTTCAGAGGGCAGCCCTGAGGGGTTCACTCCCGCTCTGTACACATCGGGAACGACATTTGACGCATCCTCCAGGCAGGTGTTCGACAAGCTGGCCATGTTCGAGCGCGGCACCACCACCATCGTTCCGGGTCTTGCCACATCCTGGGACGTGTCCGAGGACGGAACCGTCTACACCTTCCATCTGAGAAAAGGCGTCGAGTTTCATGCCACGTCTTTTTTCACACCCACCCGACCGTTCAATGCCGATGATGTCATTTTTTCCTTTATGCGACAATTCGATAAGGATCATCCCTATCACAAAGTGTCCGGTGGAACCTATGAATACTTTGCCGGAATGAGCATGCCGGACCTGATCAAAACCATTGAAAAAAAAGACGATTACACGGTCGTTTTTACGTTGAACAAGCCGGAAGCACCGTTCATCGCCAACCTGGCCATGGATTTCGCATCCATTCACTCCGCCGAATATGCCGATCAGATGATGAAAGCCGGCACCCCTGAAGAATTTGACCAGAAACCCGTTGGAACGGGTCCGTTTGAATTTGTATCGTATCAGAAAGACTCCACCATCCGTTTCAAGGCTTTTGACAAATACTGGGCAGGCCGGGCCAAAATCGACAAGCTGGTTTTCTCCATCACTCCGGATGCATCCGTCCGCTATGCCAAACTTCAGGCCGGTGAAGCGCATCTGATGCCTTATCCCAACCCGGCCGATCTGGAAGCCATGAAAAAAGATCCCAAGATCAATCTCATGGAGCAGGAAGGATTGAATGTCGGTTATCTGGCATTTAACGTAACCAAAAAGGAATTCCAGGATGTCAAGGTCCGCCGGGCTCTGAACATGGCCATCAACAAGCAGGCCATCATCGACGCGGTGTTCCAAGGCGCCGGCAAGATCGCCAAAAATCCGATCCCGCCCACTATCTGGTCCTATAACGACGACGTCAAGGATTACCCCTATGATCCGGCAGTCGCCAAAAAGCTGCTGGCCGAAGCCGGTTATCCCGACGGATTTGAGACCGATCTCTGGGCCATGCCCGTTCAGCGTCCCTACAACCCCAACGCCAGAAGAATGGCGGAAATCATTCAGGAAGACTGGTCCAAGGTCGGCGTCAAAGCCAAGATCGTTTCCTATGAATGGGGTGAATACCTGAAACGCTCCCTGGCCGGTGAACACTCCACCCTTCTTCTGGGATGGACCGGTGACAACGGCGATCCGGACAACTTTCTGGCCGTTCTTCTGGGCTGTGATGCCGTCGGCAGCTCCAACCGTTCCCAGTGGTGCTACAAACCCTTTGACGACCTGATCATGAAGGCCAAGCTGGTTTCCGATCAGGAAGAAAGGGCAAAGCTTTACAAGGAAGCCCAGGTGGTTTTCAAAGAACAGGCCCCCTGGGTGACCATCGCCCATTCCGTTGTTTACAAACCCATGTTGAAAAACGTCGTTGATTTTAAAATCGATCCCTTCGGCGGACATGTATTCTATGGCGTAGACCTGAAAGAGTAGGGGTCCTGCCGGCTTAAAATCCGGCGGCACGGGACCTCTTCAGAGCCCCGTGCCGCCGCTTCCACATTCGTCAAAGAAGCGGTGCAGCCATGATCCAGTTTGTTGTTCGGCGGTTTTTTCATATTTTCCCTGCCTTTATCGGCGTCACCCTCCTGACTTTTTCCCTGATCCATCTCATTCCCGGCGATCCCGTCGAACTGCGGGCAGGGGAGCGGGGGATCGATCCTGTGCGTCATGCGGCCATCAAGGCGGAGATGGGCTTGGATAAACCGCTTTATATTCAGTATGTCAGATATATTGGAAATATTTTTAAAGGGGATCTGGGCCGGTCCTACGTCACCAAAAAACCCATTCTGCAAGAATTTTTGTCCCTGTTCCCCGCGACCTTTGAGCTCTCCATCTGTGCCATGATATTCGCCGTGTTGTTTGGGCTTCCGGCAGGAATCATCGCCGGGGTCAAACGAGGCACGCCGTTTGATCATACCATCATGGCGACTTCACTGACGGGATACTCCATGCCCATTTTCTGGTGGGGACTTCTCATGATCTTGTTCTTTTCCGTTTTTCTGGGCTGGACCCCGGTGGCCGGAAGGCTTTCCGCCCTATACTGGATAGAGCCGGACACCGGTTTCATGCTCATCGACACCTTGCGATCGGATGAGCCGGGTGCTTTCAAATCCGCTCTGAGGCATCTGATTCTGCCGTCCATCGTGTTGGGCACCATTCCTCTGGCAGTGATCGCCAGGATGACACGCTCGTCCATGTTGGAGGTCCTCAAGGAGGATTATGTCCGGACCGCCAAAGCCAAAGGTCTGTCCACCCGTCGCGTGATTCTGGTGCATGCCCTGAGAAACGCCATGATCCCCGTCATTACCGTTATCGGGCTTCAAACCGGTGTTCTCCTGGCCGGGGCCATTCTGACGGAGACCATCTTTGCCTGGCCCGGCATCGGTAAATGGATATTGGATTCCATCAGCCGCAGGGATTATCCGGCTATCCAGGGCGGGATTCTGATGATTTCCACTTTGATCATTTTCGTAAACCTGGGCGTGGATGTGCTGTACGGCATCATCAATCCCCGGATCCGTCACACCGGTTAGGGCAGGAAGGCAGAAATGAGCGAAATCACAGCCGTTGTTCAGGAAAATATGGCTCCGCCCCACCCACTGAAAGAATTCTGGAAATATTTCAGTGAAAACAAAGGGGCCGTGGTGGGATTGTATATCATCCTGTTTACGATCATTGTCGCGGTGTGCGCGGATTATATCGCTCCTCACAGCCCGTTCGACCAGTACCGGGACGCCATATTGCAGCCGCCGGCCTGGATGGACGGGGGGAGTGGCAAATTCCTTCTGGGAACGGACGATGTGGGGCGGGACATTCTGTCGAGATTGATTTACGGCGCCCGCCTGAGCCTTTTCGTGGGTGTCATCGTGGTGACTCTGTCCCTGGCGGCCGGCATTGTTTTCGGCATGACGGCAGGGTATTTCGGCGGCATTTATGAAATCCTGGTCATGCGGCTCATGGACATCATCCTGGCGCTGCCCAGCCTTCTTCTGGCCCTGGCCATCGTGGCCATTCTTGGGCCCAGTTTGCAGAATGCCATCCTGTCCATCGCCATTGTGGTGCTGCCCCATTATGTCCGATTGACAAGGGCTTCGGTTATGTCTGAAAAAAACAAGGATTACGTGACCGCTTCCCGGGTCTGCGGGTCGGGGGGGTTTAGAATGATGTTTGCCGTTATTCTGCCCAACTGCATGGCTCCCTTGATCGTTCAGGCCACCCTGGGCTTCTCTACGGCCATTCTCGACGCCGCTGCCCTGGGATTTCTCGGCATGGGGGCCCAGCCGCCCACTCCGGAATGGGGGGCCATGCTGGCCAATGCGCTTCAGTTCGTTCAGAGGGCCTGGTGGGTGGTGACTTTTCCCGGACTGGCCATTCTAGTCACGGTGCTGGCCTTCAATCTGGCCGGAGACGGACTCCGTGACGCCCTTGATCCTAAAATGAAGCGGTAACCCCATCAATCAGGACCAACAATGAATCAAATACTGGACATAAAAAACCTTTCCGTGGATTTCGATGGATTCAAGGCTGTCCTGGATGTTGACCTCTCCCTGGACAAGGGCAAGGTGCTGGGGATTGTCGGGGAATCCGGGTCAGGTAAAAGCGTCACCCAGCTGGCCCTCATGGGGCTCATTCCTTATCCGGGCATCATCCGGGCGGATCGGCTGGTGTTCAACGATCATGATCTGCTGAGCATGTCGAGAAAGAAAAAACGCCAGATCACGGGAAAAGAGATCGCCATGATTTTCCAGGAGCCCATGTCCAGCCTGAACCCCTGCTTTACGGTGGGATTCCAGCTCATGGAAACCTTGAAAATTCACGAAGGGGGGACCCGAAAGCAGCAACGGGACCGGGCTGTCGAGCTGCTCCATCAGGTGGGAATCCCGGCTGCCGAAGACCGCATGAAAAGCTTTCCCCATCAATTATCCGGCGGGATCTGCCAACGGGTCATGATCGCCATGGCCATTGCCTGCAACCCGAAGCTGCTCATCGCCGACGAGCCGACCACGGCCCTGGATGTGACTATCCAGGCCCAGATTCTGGACCTTCTGATCAGTCTGCAGAAGGAAAAGGATATGGCCCTTATTCTCATCACCCACGATATGGCCGTAATCGCCGAAACCGTCGAAGACGTGGTGGTCATGTATGCCGGGCAGGTGGTGGAAAAAAACTCTGCGGACAATATTTTTACCGCACCGCGCCACCCTTATACGGAAGCCTTGCTGGGATCCCTGCCCGAGCGTAATCCCAATTCAAAACGCCTGCCCACCATACCCGGCGTCGTGCCTGGGAAATATGACAAGCCGTCGGGATGCCTGTTCCATCCCAGATGCCGGTTTGCCAAAGAAAAATGCACCACCCGACGACCCCCGATGACGTATGAAGGCGTCAGCGCGTTTCGATGTCATTTCCCATTGTTGAACGGAGTGCCCCATAATGAATGAGAAAACCATCATCACGGCCCGGAATCTGAAAAAGCATTATCCAGTAAAGCAAGGTATGTTTTTCAAGCGTTCTTCCGTGCTCAAGGCCCTGGATGGCGCTTCGTTTTCACTCAGGCCGGGGAAAACCTTTTCCGTCGTAGGGGAATCCGGATGCGGCAAATCCACTCTGGCTCGTTTGATCACCATGATCGAAAAACCCACTCATGGCGATTTTGAAGTAGACGGGATCAATGCTGTGACCAGTGATCCGGAGGCCATGAAAAAACTGCGGAAAAAAGTCCAGATTGTTTTTCAGGACCCTTACGGGTCACTCAATCCCCGCAAAAAAGTGGGGGCCATTCTGGAAGAGCCACTGTTGATCAATACCACTCTCAATTCGGTGGAGCGCCGTGAAAAGGCCCTGGCTATCATGAACAAGGTCGGTCTTAGAAAAGAACAGTATTCGCGTTATCCCCATATGTTCTCGGGCGGTCAGCGTCAGCGTATAGCCGTCGCCAGAGCTCTGATGCTCAACCCTCAGCTGGTGGTGGCGGATGAACCCGTGTCGGCTCTGGATGTTTCAGTACAGGCCCAGGTGCTGAATCTGCTCATGGACCTGCAGGAAGAAATGAGGCTGGCCTATCTGTTTATTTCTCACGATTTGAGTGTGGTTCGTTTGATTTCCGACGAAGTCATGGTCATGTACCTGGGGCGACCTGTTGAGCAGGGGGATAAACAGATCATTTTTGAAAATCCCATTCATCCCTACACACGGGCTCTTCTGGCGGCAACACCCCATGTCGACCGTCGACAGAGGGGAAAGCGGATCATTTTGACGGGTGAAATCCCTTCACCCTTGAACCCCCCGTCCGGTTGCACCTTTCACAAACGATGCGCCCACATGACCGATGTCTGCCGTCAGGATGCGCCGGCGTTCAGGCCGGTGGGAGGCCGCATGGTGGCCTGCCACCATGCGGAAAAATTTTGAGGTCCGAGCTTATTTCCAGTCGAATTCCCGGGAAGTGACGGTATCTTCCATTCTCTGGATCCGACGGTCAATGTTTTCAAATTTCTTTTTTATCTTCTGTACGGCCGATTCCCTGGACCGGTCGTATGTGTGGTAAAACTCGGTTTCGTTTTCATCCATCAGGGGCGATACGGGTTCAGGTCGTAAAAGCAGGCCTATCACAATATAGATGACCCCCACCGGCCAGAATCCGGTGAAAAGAAACAGGGCCACGGTGATTACCCGAAGCCAGAACACACTGACATGGAAGTGTTCTGCGACCCCTCGGCAAACCCCCATGAATATGCCCCGCCTGGAGCGATAAAGACCGAATCCGGTAGCCGGGTCCCGGAAACGGTCGCCGAATCCGCTGAATTGTCGGCCATACTTCCGGCCATGGAATCGTCCGTGCTGTCCGTTATGTCTCATGGGTTGAAATCCTTTCGTTTTCTTTCGATCAAAATGGTCTCGAGAGCCTCGACCCGTTCTTCCATTTTGGCCAGGCCGCGATAAATATCCTGGATCATCCTTGCTTCTTCAGCCTGAGCCTGTTTGTCTTTCCGGGACAGGCCACCGGATTTGGCGGCTCTGATAATCCCGATGACGATCAGCCCGATGGTGGCGAAAAGAAGGATGATCCCGCCGATGGATATGCCTGCGATCAATATGCTCATCATTGTCTGAAGTCTCCGGTCGAATGGGTGAATTAAGGTTTAGGCTCCCATTGTATCATCATTTTTTTTGGATTTGGATGATTTTAATTGGTTTAGTTCGGCTTCAATTTCATCGTCCGCCTCCAGTGCATCGAATTCGGCTTCCAGAGGGCCGGTTTTGCCGTAATCGACGAGATCGGCTTCGGCCTCCATCCGTTCGATATGGTGCTCCATTTCATCAAATTTCTGAAGAATTTCGGCGCTGTCGGCCCGCCGGATTTCCTGACGGACCTGTTTTTTTCTTCTGGCCCTGAGATGCCTTTGAACCAGCATACGCTGTTTTTCCCTGGCGGATTTGAGCTTGTTTTCCAGCTCCTGAATATCATCTCTGTATTGTTCGACCATGGCTCCCAGTTCCGTCACTTCCATGCGGGCCGTTTCTGCTTTGTGGGTATACCGTCTTTTTTCCTGGAGAGCCTGGCGCGCCAGGTCGTCCCGGCCTTTTTCCACGGCCAGTTCGGCCTTTCGGGTCCAGAATCCTTCCTTGTCCTCGATATCATCCAGAAATCGCTGGGCTTTTTTCTGGTTGGCAATCGCGTTGGCACAGGACGACTTGATTTCGATCAGGGTGTCCTCCATTTCCCGGATCATGAGTTTGATCAGTTTTTCAGGGTCTTCGGCATTGTCCAGCATGGCGCTGATGTTGGATGCGATAATGTCTTTGAATCGTGTAAAAATGCCCATTTTCGATCTCCTTTTTTTGGTTGTGTAAAAATTCATTTTGGGTTTGAATCTGAAAAAGAGAATAGCATTTTGTGTGCCATTATGGGATTCTTGCTGAAAACTGTTTGATATCAATATGTTAGATGGATTGACAAAAGAATGCGAAAAATGGTAGGATTCGCCAGATAATGGTTGTTTTCGCCAATAACTGTTTTTTTGAGGGGTGTATGGAAACTGTTGAACGGAATATGGACAGGGGAAAAAACTTTTCCATTCCAGAGGCGATGGGGCAGTCGGAAGCATTTATCGACTTTCAGGAGCAGCTGTCCAGGGTGGCCCCCATCGATCGCCCGGTCCTGATCATGGGAGAGCGAGGAACCGGCAAAGAACTGGCCGCTTCAAGGGTTCATTTTCTGTCCAGGCGATGGCAGAAACCTCTGATCACCCTGAACTGTGCGGCTTTGACACCCGGGCTGATCGGATCCGAGCTGTTCGGGTATGAAAAAGGGGCTTTCACAGGAGCTGCGGCCCGAAGGATCGGTCGATTTGAAATGGCATCCGAAGGGACCCTTTTTCTGGATGAGATCGGCACTATCCCTCCGGAGGTCCAGGAAAAAATACTCAGAGTGGTCGAGTACGGATGTTTTGAAAGAGTCGGGGCCTCAGCCCCCGTTCATGTAGATGTTCGTATTGTAGGGGCCACCAACGCCGATCTCAGGGCCATGGCCCGGGCCGGACGATTTAAACAGGACCTGCTGGATCGTTTGTGTTTTGAGGTGATTTACGCGCCTCCTCTAAGATGTCGGAAAGGAGATATCTCTCTGCTGGCCGAATATTTTGCCGCCAGAATGGCCTATGAGCTGGGCCGGGATCAAATGCCGGTGATATCGGATGGGGTTCTTGAAGCCATGGAGGCATATCCCTGGCCCGGAAATGTTCGGGAATTGAAAAACGTCATCGAACGGGCCGTTTACAAATCCAATACTCCTAAAATCAGGGAAATAACCTTTGATCCCTTTGTTTCCCCTTTTGGCGGCGCCATGCCTGCAGAAAGCCGGGACAAGGCCTTTTCGCATCGAGCGGACAGACCGGATGCGGACAATGAGGAGAAATCAATGGCGGCCCTTCTGGAAAAACCATTTAAGGAGGCTGTGGCGGATCTTGAACGGTTTCTCATTGAGCGGGCATTGAAAGAGAGTCGCTATAACCGGGCCGCTGCCGCACGGAAACTCGACTTGTCCTATGACCAGTTCAGAGGGCTGTGGAAAAGGCATTATAGCCGGATTTGATTCCGAAATCGCCGTTTTGTTCATTATAATGAACAAAACGGCCCGAGCATCGTCCCGCAGTCGACTGAAACGGCCGATTGATTTCTCCATGCCGAGAATAATTATATATTGTTTAAAAAGATGTTGACCGGCCCCGGATCCTTCATGTATCATAACCGGCGATGTGTTCATAATGACGAACGAACCGCCGGTTGGATTCCTGTGGAGTCCAAACCTTGAAAAGGTGGCGACGATAAAAATGGAGGTTTTTTTCAATGGATGGCAAAACCCTTATTATTCATCCGGAAAAATGTAATAACTGCGGAGACTGTGAAAAAGCATGCATATCGACCCGCACCAGCTTGACCAGTATGGGCCTGTCCTGCATCCGGATTCTGAAAGACGATGAAGCCGAAGCATTTTTTTTCCCCATCGCTTGTAAACAATGTGAACACCCCCCCTGTATGGCCGCCTGTCCCAAAGAAGCCATTTGCCGAGATGAAAAACTGGACCGGGTTCTGATCGACCGTCAGAAATGTGTTGGATGCGGTATGTGCGTTTCCGCATGCCCCTTCGGAGCTATGAAACTGGACCGGCACAAAGCCAAATCCTACAAATGCGACCTGTGCGGCGGTGACCCGGAATGCGTCAAGGTGTGTGAGCCGGCAGCCTTGGTGTATGCCGATGTCGACATGCTCAAGCGGCCCAATATGGTCCGTGTGGCCGGAAAGATGGCCAGACTGGTCAAACCCTGATCGATGACAGGAAATCAACCAAGGAGATACAGCCATGTCGTTTTTTAAAGTCAATGACAACTGCAATGGGTGTCTGGCCTGTGTACAGAATTGTCCGGCCGGCGCCTTGAATTATTTTGATCAGGACAACAGCCGAAAAATTCTGCACAATATGGCCCTTTGCGCCAGGTGCGGTCACTGCTGGCGGATTTGTCCCCAGGACGCCATTGAATTCAAAGTTCTGCTCACAGGACGGTTTGATCTGGTGAAAACCCTGGACCTGCTCCATTGCAAGGTTTGCGGCACCCCGATTTATACCCCCGCCTTCGGCACCAGGGTATCGGAAAAAACCGGCAAGGAAGTGGAAGCCCTGTGTCCGGATCACAAGGGCTCGGGCCCTGTGAACGTTTGGAAAAAGCTTGCTTCCGGGAGAGTTTCCCAATAGGAGATGAGATATGATAGTCGGTGAACATAAACCAATTGAAGAGATCATTGAATCAGTCAAAGAATATTCCAACGTACTGGTGGTCGGTTGTCAGACCTGTGTCGCCGTCAGCCTGACCGGAGGGGACCGGGCGGCCAGACTACTGACCGAAGCCCTTTCCAATGTGTTTAAAGATAGTCCCAAGCCCCATATTTTTGAAAACAGCATGCTGGAGCGGCAGTGTGAAAGAGATTGGATCGATTCTTTTTTCGAAGTGCCCAAAGGTGTGGAAGCGGTTCTGTCTCTGGCTTGCGGCGCCGGGGTCCAGACCATGGCCGATGCCCTGAAGGGCATACCGGTCCTGCCGGGACTGAACACTACCTTTATCGGCGCTTTGGATCAGCGGGGGCAGCTGGATGAGAAATGTGCGGGTTGCGGGGATTGCATCCTGGCTTTGACCGGTGGGATCTGTCCCATTGCCCGTTGCGCCAAACGACTGTTCAACGGCCCCTGCGGCGGTTCCAACAATGGAAAATGTGAAATCAGCATTTCAGTCGGACGAGAGGTTCCCTGTGCCTGGCATCTCATTGTCGAGCGTCTCAAAGAATTGAACAAGCTGGATCATTATGAAAAAATCAATTCGGTGAAAAACTGGACTCCGGCTGGATCCGGCGGACCCAGGCGACTGGTTCATCCGGGCGAACCCCCTTTCTGAACCGGATCATCGAAAAATCAGAATCGACCTGCCCGACCGGTTGTCCGGCAATGGGCGGGTCGATTGCGTTTATCCTTCCTTCACCCGGCTGACAATGGGGTATTGAATTTTCTGTTTCAGTCGAAGCTGGTTGAAATCAATGCCGGGATTGTATTTTCGTACGAGCCAGAAGGGAATTTCCAGGTCGTTGGAACAGATCCGCCAGAAATTGTCTCCTTCCTTGATTTCATAAACAGCCACCCCTTGAATACTGAATGAACTGAAAAAGTCTTCTTCCATTTCTTTGTGAAATTCATAGCGTTGTTCTTCAAATCGCTGGGCCGTGGTTTTTTTCAGGGGGATGAGGATTTTCTGATCTATGGATATGGGGGTGTCGGGTTTAAAGCCGTTGAGTACCCGAATTTCACGTGCCGGGACTTTCAACCAGTCTGCATAATGGCCCAGAGTTTCTTCCGCTTCGATTTTTATGGTTCCGACGGAATGTCCGCCTTGATTTATGATTTTCAGGATTTTCAGATCACTGGTGACAATATAGGGATTGACGGCGGTCACATCTTTGACCGGTTCGGCCATCACCCCGCTGACGGGTTCTTTTTCAATCGGTTCGGCGGCAGCAGGCTGAAAAATGGGTTGTGCGGCTTTGATCTCGACCGCATTTTTTTCCTGAACGGATTTCGGCGACAGGGTTTTAACCGGTTCCCGGACTGCGGTGAGAACCTCTCCTTTGACCGGGATGCGAAGATTCTGGCCGATGTATATGGCCCCTTTCTGATTCAGGTTGTTGGCTCGGATCAGCTCATCCAGCCGGATGGTATAGCGTCTGGCAATGGAACTGGCCGTGTCGCCTTTCTGAACCCGGTGAAATCGGCTGGGATTCTGGCTGCCGCGATAAACCCCGGCCAGCTTCTGCTGGATATCGGGGAGGGTAAACGCGATCGGCAGTTTGAGGTGAAATCCTTTAGGGATATATTTCTGCCCGCTGAATACCGGCGGTCTCAAAGAGGGGTTCAGTTCCTGAATATCCTGAACCCCGATGTTGAAGATGCGGGACAAATCCTTGACCTCCAGAAACCCTTTTGTCTGTATGGTCTGAAAGCGGACCGGCTTCTGGAAATTCAGCGGACCAAAATAGGTCTGATAGTTTTTAGCTACTTTCCTCGCCGCAAGGAATTCGGAATAAAAATTGCGAGATGCGAATTTAAATGAACTGGTCTGGTAGGTCTGGAAAATTTTTTCATAGGTGCCGGCGGTTTTCTGGGCGCGGACCATGCCGTTTAACCCATGGTTATAGGCGGTAATGGCCATGGGCCAGTTCCCCAGTACGGCATGGTTCTTTTTCAGCAGACGGGCGGCCGCATCGGTCGAAAGGTAAGGATCCCGTCTTTCATCCACAACATAGTCGATTTCCATGAACATTTTTCCGGTTCCATGGGTGAATTGCCAGATTCCAGCCGCTCCTAATTTGGAATAAGCTTTGAAATTGAAGGATGATTCAACATGGGGCAGGTATACCAGATCTTCGGGCAGGCCGTAAGATTTGAAAATCCGTTTGAATTCATCAATCACGGCTCCGGATCGGATCAAACCCGCTTTAAATTCATTGCTGAGACCTGTCTGGCAGCGGATATTGGAAGCCGCAAGTTCAAACGCTTCGTATTTTGCCCCGAGGCCGAAGAATGCGGCCACGCGCCTTTCTTCTTTGGATACGGGTGGCCCCCCCCTGGATAGCCTGGATAAAATAGTCCTGTATTTTTCAATGGCCGCTTTTTTGATTTTCTGGTTATTATCCTGCGCGACCGAAGTTTCCGCAGGATCCAGAGAGACCACCTCATAAATGATAGAGAGGTTGCGGGTGTCATGGATGATGCCATGGGATTTGTCGTATCGGGTAAATGCCGCAACCCAGAAGTCCACATTGGGCTTTATGCATGGATAGAGCGGGAAATCAGTGCTGTCGGACGGAGTCACGGCCGCATGGACGATAACCTGCGGTGCTGACGCTGGACAGCAGAGGGTCCAAAAGAAGACAAGAATTGAAAAGAATGAAAAATATCTGGGTCTGAAGCCGTATCGAGGTCGTGAAAAGAAGGGCATCATATCTTCCTGTTGCATGAGTGAATACATTCGTGGTGTTCAGAAATCAAGGCTACCACAACAAGGTAGGTTTTTAAAGCGGAACAGGGAAATAATTCCGCAATCCGGTCAGCCTGACGGCCCCCCTCGAAAGCGAATGGTTCAGGTCAAAGCCGGTTGATGGGAACATTGGCGAGTCGTTCCTCGATGTCGTCGTCCATCAGGTGCTTGTATCTGTCTTCAGGATAATTGCGGCCGCAGGCCCTGCAGCAAAAATAGACCCGGGTTCAGGTGCGCCGGATGTAAAGCGCCCCTCCGCAGTTCAGACATTTTTCTTTTATTTCCTGCATCATCTGAATCCTTTCGGTCATTGCACCCGGGGTCGGGCAGGGTTGTCTCGACCCGTTCCCTCAAGGAAGGGAACGGGTCGGCAGACCGGTGTTATTGTTTGCGTTCGATGATGTTTCTGTGGGCCATGAGCCGGATGGCGTTGATTTTGATGAATCCTTCCGCGTCTTCCTGGTTGTAGCCGCCGGCGATGTCCATGGAAGAAAGGTTCTGATCGTAAAGGGACGAGGGGCTGGTACGCGCCACGGGGTAGGCTGTGCCTTTGTACAGTTTGAGGGTGACTTCGCCGTCGATGATCTCCTGGCTCTTGTCCATGGCCGCCATGATGAATTCCATTTCAGGGCTGAACCAGAAACCGTTGTATACCAGTTCGGCGAATTTGGCGGACAGCATGTCCCGAAGCCGCATGACTTCTCTGTCCATGGCGATGCCTTCAATATCTCTGTGGGCTACATGGAGGATGGTTCCGCCCGGAGTTTCATACACACCCCTTGATTTTATGCCTACAAATCGGTTTTCCACCATGTCCAGGCGACCGATGCCGTTTTCCCTGCCCAGTTGATTAAGATATTCAAACAATTCCAGGGGATCGGTTCTGGTCGTGCCGTTGTCCAGGTTGACGACCTGCACCGGAATTCCGTCCTTGAATCGGATTTTGATTCTCGTGGGCCGATCCGGCGCTTTTTCCGGAGATACCGTATGGCTGTATATGTCTTCTTCACATTCATGGCCCGGATCTTCCAGTATCCCGGCTTCATGGGAGATGTGGAGAAGATTGTCGTCCTCGCTGTATGGTTTTGAAGCTGTCTGCTTGGTTGGGATTCCGTGTTTTTCGGCATAGGCCAGTAAATCGGTCCGTCCTTTGAACGTGTTCAGAAAGGCGGGGTTTTTCCATGGAGAAATCACCTTGATTTTGGGATTGAGGGCATAGTAGGACAGTTCAAACCGGACTTGATCGTTGCCTTTTCCCGTGGCTCCGTGGGCTACATATTGAGCCTCGAGTTTTTTGGCGATTTCGATCTGTTTTTTGGCGATCAAGGGACGTGCGATGGCTGTGCCGAGAAGGTATCGTCCTTCATAAACGGTATTGGCTTTGTATACCGGAAAAATGTAATCGGTGACAAATTCTTTTTTCATGTCAACAATAAATACCTGGGCTGCCCCTATTTTCATTGCTTTCTGCTCGGCCGCCGCAAAATCTTCTTTCTGACCGATGTCTGCCATATAGGCATAAACTTCATACCCTTGCTCCAGAAGCCATTTCAATATGACGGAGGTATCCAGCCCCCCTGAATAAGCCAGCACGACTTTGTTTTTCGACATGGGGTCTCCTTGTGTTGCAATCTTAGGATAAATTCAAAACAACAGCCCCATTTACGACTAAAAAAGGAAAATAGTCAATACCAAAAGGCCGGCCGGGCGCTTCGAAAATCAGACATCCGTTCAAAACATGAATTGAATTTATTCGATATCTGTTCTATAATGCCCGGGTTTTGAGTTCAACCCATACAGATCCTGTATTTTAGATAACTTCCTTTATCGAAGGTTTTTTTGAAGCATCTCAGCACCCGATCATTGTGGATTGCACTTGTCCAGCGGGTTCTTCCGGAGGAGTCTCCGGGATCGGACAGCCTTTCTTATTGGAGAAACAGGATACTTGTCACCATGCTGCTCTTCGGGGCGGGACTGGGATTGTTGGTCTTTCTCTTTATCCTGCCCATGGCCATTGAAAATCGGCTTTGGCACCTGATTTTCTGGGACGGCCTAATGTGGGCATGCGCGGTCGTCCTCTTGTTTCAGCCCCGCATGAATTACACGGTTCGGGCATCTCTGGCCGTTCTTTTTTCCTATATCATCGGTTTGGCCGTTATTTTTTCAGCCGGTCCCATGAGCGGCGGCCCGGCGTGGCTGTTTTGTTTCGCCGTGGTGGCAGGCGTGCTTCTGGGATTCAAGGCCGCTGTGGGTGCAGTGCTGATCAACGCAGCCACGATTTCCATCGTGGGCTATCTCATGGTCAACCATATGTGGGGCGCAACATTCCCTTTTTTCCAATCAGAAAGAATGATGTATGTGGCCGGTATCAATTATCTGTTTTTAAATGCGTTGGCCGCTGTTTCCGTATCCGTACTCGTCCGAGGTCTTACCCAATCCCATGAAAAGGAAAAACAGCTGATCGTCTCTCTGAAACAGGGCCGTGAAATGTTGGAAGCTGAGATTCAGGAACGTAAGCAGGCTGAAGAAAAATACCGCGACATCCTTGAAAGCATTGAGGATGGGTATTATGAAGTGGATCTCGGAGGGCATTTTATTTTTTTCAATCCGTCCATGGGTCGGATACTCGGGTATACTGAAAAAGAACTCATGGGAATGAACAACCGGGCCTATATGGACCGGGAAAATGCAGCCAAGATTTATAAGACCTTTCATCAGGTGTTCCTGACGGGGGTTCCCACAAAGGCTCTCGACTGGCAACTGATCCGGAAGGACGGCACCATCTGTTCAGTTGAAACAGTGGTTTCTCTGATCAGAGATTCGGTTGGAACACCCATTGGTTTCCGCGGCATCGCCCGGGATATTTCCCACCGTCGACAACTGGAACGACAACTTCAGCAAGCTCACAAAATGGAATCCATCGGCACCCTGGCCGGAGGAATGGCTCATGATTTCAACAACCTTTTGTATATCATCATGGGTAACACGGAGCTGGCAATGCATGAAATCCCCAAAACCGCGCCAATGTTTCTTTATCTTGACAGAATCCAGTCCGCCTGTCTCAGAGCCGCCGATGTAGTAAAACAACTTTTGAACTTCAGCAGGGAAACGGACCCTGTTTTCAAACCCCTGGATGTGGTCGGCGCCGTTAAAGAAGAAATCCGGTTTTTAAGGGCCATGATCCCTTCCAGTGTTGAAATCCGACAGACCCTGCCCAAGGGCCTCATTCGTATCCTGGCCGACAGGACACAGTTCCGGCAGGTTTTGATGAATATCTGCACGAATGCCTTTCAGGCGATGGAAAAATCAGGAGGGGTCATCGATATCCATGTCACTCGGATCCGTCTGGATAAGAATCTGGAGCCCCAATTCCCGGATCTGCCTTCGGGAGATTACGTGCTCATAGAGATTCGCGACACGGGCCCGGGTATTTCCGGCGAACATCTGGACAGAATATTCGATCCCTATTTTACAACCCGGGAAGTCGGCAAAGGATCAGGTATGGGGCTTGCCGTCGTCCACGGCATCGTCACCCGACACAAAGGCGCAGTGACCGTTTCCAGCCAGCCGGGGAAGGGAGCCGTCTTCCAGATTTTCTTCCCGGTTGTTGAAATTCTGTGAACCTGATTTGACCGGCCGGCGTTTCCGTCATCGCTGGTCTTCTTCCGGTGTTGCCCAGAGGATATGATCTTTGTTTACAAACAAGGTCTCGTATTTTTCGGGAATGTCCTGACCCGACCGGTATACCGTTGAATTGATGAGGACCAGAAAAGGTTCCCGGTCGCTGCTGATCAAATCGCTCAAGCGGCTATAGCCAGGTTGCCGGTCGATATTCACACTGGCCGATATCCTTGTTCCATCCACGAGTGTAATCCGTATGGTTCGGGTGTTCATGTCTTTCAGATAATCATGATCGTCCATGGCCTTATCCTCCCTGTAACGGCGGTCTGTTTCGGTTTGGTATTGACAATTCTAACTATAAGAATGGAGCATCCTCGTGTCAATCATTCCGGTTTGGGGTCGCCAAGTGACGGGTTTTGTCGAAAAAGGCTTTGGAATGGTTGCGGGTCAGGCAACAATGGTCAGGATGGCGCCGGTAACGGCCAGGATAATGGCAATGGTTTTGTTGGCGGTAATTTTTTCTCTGAGAAATAAAGCCGCCAGAATAAAAATGAATATGGTGGACATCTGATTTAAAATGGCGGCCTGGGATACAGTCGTGTATTTCATCCCGCCGACCCAGCACAAAAGGGCCAGGTAATTACCGGAAACAGAGGCGGGAAGGGCAACGAGCCAGGTTCTGGAGGGCATGAGTTCCCGGAGATAGTGTTTCCGCCCCGGATGGCAGAAAAGAAAAATCAATAGCGATGCGGTGCCTGCCGATACCCGGACGAAATTGGCCCACAGAACATCTGTCTGATCCAGTAGCTCTTTGATGATGATGATACCGAGGGCCACCAGGAAAATGGACAGGCAACCGATGAGAATACCGGGCCATAAATTTTTGCGGACCGCTGTGGGGTCCGGGATCCGGGTTCTGGACAAGGAGCCCACAAAAACAGCCATGAACACCAGGCTCGCGCCGATGACGGCGGGAGGGGTCAGGCTCTCACCGAGAAGAATAAAAGACAAGAAGATCACACTGGGCAGGTACAGGCATTCCACAATGGCCATGAGTCCGGCTCCCAGTCGGTTCAGGGCCATGAAAAAGAAAAGGTCTGAAAGAGTGATGCCGAAAAAGCCCGAAACAGCTAAAAGGAACCAGTCATTAAGGGGTTTGTCCGGGAAAAAAGGGGTTTTCAGGATGAGCATGGTCAAAGCGATCAAAAGCAAGGCCACAAAGCTTTTATAGATATTCAGCGAAATAGGGGAAAATCCCTCCCCGCTTTTTTTGAACAAGATTACGGCCCCGGCCCAGAAAAAAGCCGACCCCAACGATAGTGCGGCACCCAGCATGGCGAAAATATCCTTAAAATGTCAGTGCAAAAAGCGTAAAAGATGTCAGTATAAAACAACGTCCCCTTTGAGGTGGGGCTCCCGGGTCGACTGGTCACGCAGCTCGAAAATCACCCGGGTTTGTCTTGAAGTGTTTTCTCGTTGTGTTTCCCAGCCCAGAGAGGTGACCGCAGGCATGAAAATCGGTCGTTTGAAACCCGCCTGGATATGGACGGGGCCTTGATGCAGATTCAGTTCCCGGTCCAGGTCGGCTATAACCCGGGCCAGGCTCCACATGCCGTGCGCGATGGCTTTTTTGAAACCAAAAGGCTTGGCCAGAAAGGTATGCAGGTGATGGGGGTTGTAATCCCCTGAAACCCTCGCATAGCGCCGCCCGGTCTCTGACGGCACGGCAATGATCTGTTTTTCGGGCAGGAAATGGTCCGTTTGGGGTTTGCGAGATGATGATCGACCGGATCGATTCCGGGTAAAAAAAATCGATGTCCCCGTCCATACAATCTCTTCATCGGAGTGTGCCTCCAGCAGAAACTGGGTTTCAATGCCGTTTTCCTTAATCGTGAACGCCGACAGAAGGCAGGTCAGATTCAGATTTTCGGTCAATTGAATCGGCCTTTTCTGTTCAAATGACTGGAAGGTTTGAATCAAGCCCAGAGGATTGATGGGGAAAAATGAAGAGGTGATGAAGCGCCCCAGCAATCCTATGAAAAGCGTTTGCGGGTAGGTTATGGGGATCACATCGGCTGAATTTTCTGAAAAGCCGCAGACCCTGCGGTAGTCGTCTATCTCAGGCTTGTTTAACGGCCCGCTTTTAAAAACCATTCGGATTTTCCGGATAGCGGCGGGATCGACGATGGTATGGGAACGAAACGGCGAAATGAGAAGAGCTTTTAAAAAGACCCGACCCATGCCGGGTCGTCGTCTGATTTCGATCCGGGTTTCCGGGCCGACCGGCCGGATTGACAGGTTATTTGCGTCATCGTTCATAGGTCGCTCACTTTATCCTTGTTTCTCAGGGAAGTCAACTACGATAGGGGATCAAAAAAAACTCGTATGTTGCTGGATTTTATGATAGAGAACAATGTCTGTTTTCGTTCAAAAGCACAACGGAAATATTCTTACCGGCACATCTGAAAAGGGTTGAAGGGTTCAGAAGTTGCTTAACAAACTATCAGGAGAAATTGAATGAATGATATATTAGATATTATCAAGGCTCGGGATCCGTTTGAAAAAGAATTCCACCAGGCTGTCGCAGAAGTCGTCAAATCCGTCCAGCCGGTTCTGGACAGAAATCCGGAATACCGCCATGCCGGTATCCTGGAAAGAATCGTCGAGCCGGAGCGGGTGATTCAGTTCAGGGTGCCATGGGTGGATGATCAGGGAGTGGTTCAGGTCAACAGGGGCTTCCGGGTCCAGATGAACAGCGCCATCGGTCCTTACAAAGGAGGGCTCCGGTTTCATTCATCCGTCAATCTGTCCATTTTAAAATTTCTCGCCTTTGAACAGGTATTTAAAAATTCTTTGACCACCTTCCCCATCGGCGGCGGCAAAGGCGGCTCCGATTTCATTCCCAGGGGCAAATCCGACAATGAAGTAATGCGGTTTTGTCAGAGTTTCATGAGCGAGCTTTTCCGATATGTCGGTCCGTTCACGGATGTTCCGGCCGGGGATATCGGCGTGGGGGCGAGGGAGATCGGTTATCTGTTCGGCATGTATAAAAAATTGAAAAATGAATTTTCATGTGTTTTGACAGGCAAGGCCCTGAACTGGGGCGGCAGCCTGATCCGCCCCGAAGCCACCGGGTACGGGGCGGTGTTTTTTGCCCAGGAAATGCTGACCACCCGTGGCCAGGACCTGGACAACAAAGTCTGCCTGGTTTCGGGTTCCGGCAATGTGGCTCAGTTTGCCGTCGAAAAATTGAACCGGATGAATGCCAAAGTGGTCACACTATCGGATTCATCCGGGTATATTTATGATGAAAAAGGTATTGACCCGGGCAAACTGGCCCATGTGAAGTTCATCAAAAATATCAAAAGAGGCAGAATAAAGGAATACGTGGACAAATACCCGGAAGCCGTCTACACACCTGCGGACCGGTCCGCCGACCACAATTCCATCTGGACCCACAAGGCGGACTGTGCTTTTCCCTGCGCCACCCAGAATGAAATCAACGGCAAGGACGCTCAGAACCTTGTCAACAACGGTGTGTTCCTGGTTTGTGAAGGCGCCAACATGCCCACCATGCCTGACGGCGTTGATCTTTTCATTGAGCATAAGATTCTTTACGGCCCGGGTAAGGCGGCCAATGCCGGCGGTGTGGCGGTTTCCGGACTTGAAATGTCGCAGAATGCCATGCGTATTCAATGGCCGGCCCAGGAAGTGGAAAATCGGCTCAGAGAAATCATGAAAAATATCCATGCAGCTTGTTTGAACGCTTCAGAGGAATACGGAACACCCGGTAACTATGTGAACGGGGCCAATATCGCCGGCTTTGTGAAGGTTGCGGACGCCATGATGGATCAGGGCCTGGTCTGAAAATTCGACGAGATGATTACATCCCGGGCAGAAAAGGCTCGATCAGTTTGAGTTCGTTGGGGCGGATGGGCCTCCAGGGTGCCGCGTAAACAGCGGCGTCGGGAAGTCTGGCATCCGGATGGACCCGGGTGGCCAGGATGGTGTCCGCTATCTCGACCCAGAGAGTTTTTTGCAGGTCCAGATCATATTTCCGGGCTATTTTGAAAGCAAAATTGTGGATATAGTTTTTTAAAGAGGTGTTCATGGTGGGATGGGTCCGGGCATTTTTGAGCAGCACGGCGGCTTGCAGCAGATATTGGACGTGGAGGCTGTCCGTGCCAAGTCGAACAATGCGGACATGGTAGGATCCGGGCCACCATGACACCGGTTTCTCCCCCCGGCGGCTTTTGCCGTCCCATTCATAGATAAAATCATGAAGAACCATGGCCTTGTCCTCCTGTCAAGGTTGCCAGGGCCATACGGCAGGCCTGGGCGAAATCCTCGGGGTAGCAGCCGCTGATCCACCTGGACTGGGCCTCGGAAAAGGTTCCGGGCGCGTAGGGAAGCCTGGGGATAAAGGAATACAGAAGGTGATGATCCGTGTCCGGTGCATCGAATCGTTTTGAAAATTCAATCCCCGTGACCATCTGGGCTCCCATGGATTCAAGGATCTGAACGGCTCTCAGAATGCCCAGGTCCAGGGAGCTTCGCATTTCGGTGTCGGCTTCGAGGATATTGCCGCAGGGATATTTGGGCATGAGCTGGATCTCCCATTCCGATACCTGTGCTTTGGGAACGAACAGCAGGGTATGGCTGTCTTCGGATAGGATAAGAGAAGCCGGGCCCGTGGTTTTCCCATCGGTTCGGGTATTGTTTGCGATGGCCCGGCAATAGGCTTGAAAAAAGGATCGGCCCGAAGTTTTGCGATAGTCCCGGATAAAATCCCGCACCAGGTCACCGCAGGCAAAAGACGGCATGATCTCGTCCGTGTCGGTGGTGACTGTTTTCGGGATCATGGCGTTCTGTTGGTGGATCATCTGATGGGAAGCGTGGAGGCGGTGGCCGGACTGGGCATATCCGAAACCGAAATTCCATCCCCAGAGGGTACAGTCAAAACACAGGGTTTCGGCGGAAGATTGTTTCAGCCTCGACAAAATCTTTTTTCTCAGGTTTTCGAGGCTGTCATGGTCCATGGCCGCTCTTTTGGGCGGAGGAGCCAACCCCAGCTGGTCGGCCAGCCGGACATAGGCCCGCTGATAGTAAAGGTGTCGGATACCGGTCATGTCGCCCCGGCTCAGGTCCAGAGCTCTGTAGCGTATGGCGTCGTTGGCCATGTTGGCGGCAAAATGGCCCCAGGGAATATAGGAATTGCGTCTCAGGTATTCGAACACATGGGAATCCGATTCCCCGGCCGGATATTCCCCGGTTATTTCATTGGTTCCCTGAACCCCTGGCCTGAGAACCAGTGCGTTTTTGCAGTCATCCGGCAGGAAGCGGTTGTTCACCAGCACCTCGAATAGTTCGGGGTCGGTTATATCTGGAATGACCCGGCCCTCAGGGGTTTTCCGATATCCGATGCCCACGGGGCGCCCCTCTTTGTCCAGCAGAATGTGGCAGGCTTTCCCGGCCAGGTAGAGGAGCTCTTCCGGATCGGTGGATGCCTGGGCCAGGGCGATGCAAAGGGGATGGGGCAACCGATCGATGATTTCGGTGACGCCGGTTTTTCCCTTGAGATCCGCCAGGCGTTCTGCCAGGGAGCAGGCCTTCGGAGGGGGTATGCGGATGGTGTCAGGCCGAGCGGCTTTGACGTCGGCCCAGGCGGAGTTGATATAGGTGGCCCCTCGAAATGGGAAAGGATTGGCGATCTCGTAGATACAGTCGGCACACGGTTCTGTTACATCATCCGACGGGAAATTGGCGTGATTGTCGATGGCCGTTCCATCGGCCAGGTGGCCCAGAACGGCCGGGTAATCGTTGGGCCTAAGGTTGCGGACCGTAAATCCGGGTCTGTGGATACCGATCCGGAATCGTCCGTCCGGTCGGACACAGGATGTTGAAAGGTTCATATTTCAGGCGCTCCCGAGGGAATCAGGCAGATAAAGGTCAAGGGATCACCCGAGGTGTTTCTGAACTGATGGACTACATTGGGCGGGATAAACACGGCGGATCCTTTGGCCACCGAATGCCATCTATCCTCGATAAAGACCTCGCCCCTGCCGTCATGGATAAAGACCTCGTGTTCCCAATCATGGGAGTGCCGGGGGGTGAATCCATCCGGACCGATTTCAAATACCCGCATGCAGAAATTTTCTGCCCCGTCCTGCCGGCCGATCATGACCCGACCAGCTACCTGCCGAACGATTTCGCCGTTGTTCATGAGAACGGGGGGCACATCTTTGTAATCAATTATTTTCATTGAGTGATCTCCTTTGTTATCGGCTCATTTTATATATCACGACACGTGAAATATGGTTTTCGATCATCGGCTTGTCAATGGGGGGTGTGGGAGGCCGGTGGAAAACGAGTATTATTCATCGGCTGTTTCCAGTTTTTCCCTGAGGCTTTCCATGGCGTCTTCGGCGGTTTCAACAAGATCCGGATGGTCCAGAAAACCCAGATGATCACGGATCCATGTCAGGGTTTCCCGGTTGCCCGCAAGGCCCAGGGCATAGAGTATATCGCCCTTGACCGGGACATCGGCGTCGTCAAAACCCTGCATGAGCGGGGGGCAGATTTGGGACGCCAGCTCCGGAGCCGAATCCGTCAGTCCTTCCACCACCACCATGGCGCCGAGCCGGACGGACCAGGTTTCATGAAGCAGCAATCTAACCAGGCCGTCAAAAATTTTTCGGGATGCCGCCATCTCCCGGGTGATCCATGCGGCGTCTCCTTGTTCAAGAATGGTTTTCAGGGTTTCCGCGCTCAGCTGAGACGGATCTTGGTGCAGAATCATTTGCAGGATTTCATCCGCCCGGACCTGGCCGGTCCATCGGAATCCGTCTTCCAGAATCAGGCAGGGCGCTGACGCCACCCCGTCTTGCCGAGCCGCTTCGGGAAACAGACTGCCGTCGATGATATGGAGGCGGATCTGCTGGCTGTAACAGGCCAGAGAGGCCACGGTTCGAACCATGTCGGGACAGAACGGGCATTGAAGGGCGATATACAGGGTCAGGCGGACCGGGACACGGATCTGATCCAGTGCGGTTTTTTGTCCCGCCGGCGGTTGGGGCCGGCCGGTTGCCGCCAGCACAATGGTTTCCAGAAAAGGATCGAGTTCTTTTTCTATGGGGAAGGCTGAAAATGTCAAATGATCGTTCAGCTGAAATCCGGGCAGTCCGGTATCGGCGGTCCGGATTTCAACGGTCAGTCTGTCGGTCGCGGCCATCAGGCCGTGGGCCGCAGATTCGAAGGCCTGATCTTCAAGATGGCCTGTGGTGAGCAGAGTGATATTGACCTGGGCGTCGAGCCGGGTTTCCAATGATTTTATCCGGGCCTGTGAAGCGGGGTCAAAAAAGGTCATATGGAGCGTCCTTCTGCAGAAACCTGCTTTAAAATTAAAAGAAAATCATGTAAGTTAGGGAACCTGAATAAAACTATAAAACCGGAATCGGATAAAATACAATGAAATTTATTGCCGACCTTCATATTCATTCCAAATATTCTCGGGCCACGGCCAGAAATCTCGATTTCGAGCATCTGTATCAGGCAGCCAGAATCAAGGGAATCAGTGTGGTGGGAACAGGCGATTTTACCTTTCCGGCCTGGGTCGATGAAATTGAGAGCAAGCTGGAAGAAGCCGAGCCCGGTCTATTTGCTCTGAAGAAAGGCATTGCGGAAAAAATCGATGCCGACCTTCCCAAGGATTTTCACCGTCCGGTCCGGTTCATGCTTCAGACGGAAATCAGCAATATCTACAAAAAAAACGGTCGAGTCAGAAAGAACCATAACCTGGTTTTTTTTCCCGGTCTCGACAGTGTCCGGCGCTTCAACGCCCGGCTGGACACCCTGGGCAATATCCGTTCCGACGGCCGCCCCATTCTGGGAATGGATGCCGCAGATCTTCTGAGCCTCATGCTGGATATAGACGATAGGGGTTTTTTTGTGCCGGCCCACATCTGGACCCCTTGGTTTTCCATGTTCGGCTCTAAATCCGGATTCGATTCCATGCAGGATTGTTTCGGAGGGCTGACATCCCATATATTTGCCGTTGAAACCGGCCTGTCGTCCGACCCGCCCATGAACTGGCGAATCCAGGATCTGGATGGGATCAGGTTGATTTCCAATTCCGACGCCCATTCTCCCGGATATTTGGGTCGGAACGCCACTGTGTTCAATACGGATTTGAGCTTTTTCCATATCCGGAACGCCTTGGCGGGAAATGATGCCGATGCGTTTCAGGGAACTCTGGACATGTTTCCCCATCAGGGAAAATACCACTATGACGGTCACCGTAAATGTCATGTATCGCTAAATCCGTCTGAAACAACCAAGCTGGGGGGCATCTGTCCGGTCTGCGGCCGGCCGGTGACCCTCGGGGTGCTCAATCGGGTTCAGGAACTGGCCGTTCGTCCGGAAGGGTATGTCCCGGAAAATCGTCATGGATTTCACAGTATTATTCCTCTGGCCGACATTTTTTCTGAAATTCTGGATGTCGGGCCGCGATCCAAAAAAGTGACGGAGGCCTGCGGCAAAGCTATCACACGCCTGGGCCCAGAGCTGGATATTCTGGTGGACAGATCCGCCGACGATATTGAAAAAGAGGGAATGTTTCTTCTGGCGGAGGCGATTCGACGGATGCGGTCGGGAAAAATTCAGATCCAACCGGGATATGACGGGGAATATGGCCGGGTCTCCATTTTCACGGCTCGGGAAAAACAGGAACTGACGGGCGGAACCGCTTGTTTGTTCGCTGTCTCTGATCCTGGGCCCAAGTCCGTCCCCCTGTCGGAAAGCAGACAGCCCGCTTTCCACAAAAGGCCGGTTTCGAAACCTCCTGCCGGGCTTTTTCCCGGGCCGGGGGGCCATGATCTGTTGGCCGGGCTGAATCCGGACCAGCTGAAGGCCGTTGAATCATCGGCCCGGGCCATGATCATTCAGGCCGGTCCGGGTACGGGAAAGACCAGAACGCTCACCGCCCGAATCGCCTATCTCATATCGGAAAAAGGAGTGGATCCCGGGGCTGTTCTGGCCCTGACATTTACCAACAAGGCTGCCGGAGAGCTGAAAGATCGTCTATCCCGGCATCTGAAAGACAGGTCGGCAGGGGTGTCGGCCACCACTTTTCATGCTTTCTGCCTGAAACTGTTGCAACAATATCAGGGTTTTGACGGGGTTTTGGTAGATGATGTCATGCGCGAGGACATCATCCGGCAGATTCTGGGAAAGACCGGAAAATTAAAAGATATCCGGGAGACCGGGCGCAGGTTGTCTTTTTGCCTTCAGAACCTTCTGGGGCCGAACGATTCTCTTGAAACCGTGACCGGTCCGGATACGGTCGCGTCCTTCCGGAAAATATACAGAGAGTATGACAGCCTTTGCGCGGAACTGAATGTGGTGGATTTTGAAGGGCTGATTTTTTCGGCCGTTCGAATGCTGACTCAGGATGAAGAGATCCTCGCCGATGTTCGGAGGCAATTCCCCTATATTTTCGTCGATGAATACCAGGACCTTAATTTCGGTCAATACGAGCTGGTCAAATGGATGTCGGCCGATGCCCACATAACCGTCATCGGAGATCCGGATCAGTCCATTTATGGATTCAGAGGGTCGGACAACCGTTATTTCAAGCAGTTTGCCGAAGATTTTCCAGGGTGTGACCAGATCAGGCTTGTCCGGAATTATCGGTCGGATCAGGTCATCCTGGACGCCTCGTTCCAGGTGATCCGCAAATCCTGCGGAAACGATGAGCCCACAAGGATTTATTCGGATATTCACCGGCGTCGAAAGCTGATCGTCAAAGAAACACTCTCTGAAAAGGAGGAGGCTGTGGCCATTGGTAAAATGATCGAAAAATGGATGGGGGGAACCTCTTTTTTGTCCATGGATGCCGGTAAGGCGGATCTCGATATCCAGAAAGAATACGGATTTTCTGATTTCGCCGTGCTGTTCCGGACCCGCGGGCAGTCTGAAATATTCGGGCAGGTGTTTGAAAAGGCGGGGATTCCGTTTCAGACCGCCGACAAATATCAGTGGCTGGAGGTCGACGGCACCCGGGAAATCGTCAACCTTTGCCGGATCATGACCGGAAGAAACCTGTGGCACACTGACCGGACGGGTCTGCCGAAAGACCGGCCCCGGATGGAAATCCAGACCTTGAAAAAAGAGATGGCCGGGTTTGGGATCGCCGATGGGTTGACAAGGCTGGCCGGACTCACAGGCCTTGACGCCGTCATTCGCAGAGATCGGAAAACCGAACTGGCATTTGACCGGCTTCTGGCCTTGGCCGGCGCATACGCCAATCTGACGGATTTCATGAATCACCTCGCTCTGAACCAAGACCCTGATACCTTGGCCGGCAACATAGAGAAAGTTTCCCTGTTGACCCTGCATTCAGCCAAAGGGCTGGAATTCCCGGTCGTATTCGTCGCCGGATGCGAGCAGGGCCTGATTCCCTTTGCGAGAGACGGAGAGCATGTGGAGGAACTAAATGAAGAGCGCCGTCTGTTTTATGTGGCCATGACCCGGGCCATGGATATTCTCTGTCTCACCCATGCACGGAAACGAACGGTTTTCGGACACCTGGTCCAGCGTCGGCGGTCGACGTTCATCGACGACATTGAAAAAGATCTGACCCGACTGGAAAAGTCGGCCGTCAGACCGGCCGACGGCAATCGACGGCCCAGGCAGATGGAATTGTTCTGAGACAATCACAAGTTCACATATAGGATTTTCGATGACCACGTCCCCCCGGATCATTAAAACAGTGTTGCTGAAAAACGCTCAGACCCTGGAAATTTGGGATCTGTCCCGCAAAATCAGCGAAGACGCATACGTCGTCAGGATGAAGGCGCAAATGGAGATTCAGATAAAAAAAAACCTGTTTGAGAAAATTTCCTTGTCGGATTTTAAATTTCAAGATATTCTCAACACGTTGGGTGATCGGGTAATATACACATACCACGCCGAGCGGAACTTCATACTCACCCCCGAAAAAGACGGGGTACTGGACGGCTTGATCGCGGCGTTCCTGGAGAATCTGGGGCCTTATATTTCAACGCCCGGATTTCCCGGTAAATTTATCCTCAAGGAATATCAGAACAGGATAAGATGAAAAAGAACTGTATCCCCTTATCGTTTTTAGTAATTGTTTCCCTATGTCTGGCACCGTTTCGAACGGCTCCGGCGGATATCTTCAAATACATCGACAGCCAAGGTGTTCTGCATTTCACAAACGTGCCCGCTTCGAGCGATTACAAGCTGTTTATCAAGGAAAGCCCGGAGCGGAGAAAAAAATTCCGCGAACGCGAAAGCAGTGATTACGACCATATTATCCGTCAGGCCCAGGACATATACAATGTCGACTCGTCCTTGATCAAGGCAGTGATCGAAGTGGAATCCGGGTTCAATCCCCAGGCGGTTTCCAAAAAAGGCGCCAAGGGGCTGATGCAGATCATGCCCGTCAATTTTCAGTATCTTTCCGTCAGTGATCCGTTCAACCCTTTTCAGAACATCATGGGCGGGGTGAAATACCTTCACACCCTGATCAGGCGCTATGAAAACAAGCTCCCTCTGGTACTGGCCGCTTACAACGCCGGACCGGAAGCCGTCGACCGATACAGGCAGATTCCGCCTTTTGAGGAAACCCAGAACTATGTCCGGAAAGTGATGGAGCTTTACAGCCGCTATAAAAATTCTTGATCACAGACCGATTTTCTTTTCTATCTCCCTGATGAAGTGGATCAATCTGTCTTTCATGTCCGGACGGGCGAGTGCAAAGGACAGGTTGGCCATCTGAAATCCCACTTTATCGCCGCAATCGAATCGTTCCCCTTTAAATTTGTAGCCGAAGATCGGCTGCTCATCCAGAAGGGCCTTCATTGCGTCCGTCAGCTGAATCTCACCGTTGGCGCCTTTTTTACCGTTCCCCAGATGAAAAAAGATCCGGGGCGTCAGGATATATCGGCCGATAATGGCCAGGTTGGATGGTGCGTTTTCGGGCTTGGGCTTTTCAATCATGTCATCGATACGGACAATATCGTCCTCGATCTGTTGCGCTTTTAGAATTCCGTATTTATCGGTCTGATCTCTTTCGATTTCCATGACGGCGGCCATGGAAGCCCTCAGACGATCGAATTTTTTAACCATTTCAGACAAAACGGGTTTATCGGTCTGGATCAGATCGTCGGCCAGCAATACGGCGAATGGTTCGTCGCCCACGATGTCCCGGGCGCACCAGATGGCATGACCCAGTCCCAGCGGCTGATTCTGTCGGGTGTAGATAATGGTCCCGGTCTGGGGAACCAGCTCCTGAATCTGTTTTAGAAGGTCATCCTTTCCTTTTTCCATCAGGGTATGTTCGATCTCGAAGGATCGGTCGAAATGATCCTCCAAGGCTTTTTTGCCTCGGCCGGTGACAAAAATGATCTGTTCGATTCCGGCTTCAAAGGCTTCTTCCACGGCGTATTGAATGATCGGTTTGTCCACGACCGGAAGCATTTCTTTGGCCATGGCTTTTGTGGCAGGGATGAATCGGGTGCCGAGACCCGCGACCGGGAAAACCGCTTTTTTTATTTTCATTGGGAACCTCTCAACATAATGATGGGCTGAATTTCATGACTTCAAATCGTTTGTTATGCTGTTTAGAGTATTTATTTTGAAACATTGCGGATGTCAAATTGATTTTGTCACTGAAGGGCCTGGCATATCCGGGCTATCTCGTCGGAACAAGCGCAATGAATTGACATGATTGGATTTTTCACTTATAGTGCATACTTTTGATGACCCATTGAAAACCAAAGCATGAAAAGGATGTTTGAATGAACGAGACAACCGGAAAGAAGTCGGAAATTCCGCCCGAGCAACTCAGCTTGAGAAGCGTGTTTCAATTTGACTGCCATAAGGGTTTGAAATGTTTTACAGATTGTTGCCGGGGGATTGATATCATGCTCACGCCCTATGATATCCTGACCATGAGAAAAAAACTGGATATGACCTCGGAAGAATTTCTGGCCGCGTTTACAACGCCTCAGATCCTCGAAAAAGCGGATTTGCCGGTGGTAACCATGAAACTTCTGGATGATGACAGAAAATCCTGCCCGTTTGTGGAAGACAAGGAGGGATGCGTCATTTATTCCGACAGGCCCACAACCTGCCGATACTACCCCCTGGGGGTGGGCGCCTTGAGTTATTCCGGTGAAAAAGGGGAGAAAGATGAATTTTTTTTTACCGTCAAGGAATCCCACTGCCGGGGATTTGAGGAAGGCAAGACGTGGACTGTGGCCGAATGGCGGCAGGATCAGGGGGTCGATCTGAGGGATGAGATCAATGATGGCTGGATGGAGTTGATTGTCCGCAAAAAATCGCTCCCTCAGAGCATGAGGCTGACGGAAGACAGTAAACGCATGTTTTTCCTGGTTTGCTACAATATCGATAAATTCAGGGAATTTGTTTTCAATAGCAGTTTCCTCCAGCGGTATGAGCTATCGGACACAGACGTTGAAGCCTTTCGCCAGGACGATATCAAATTGTTGCAATTCGGGTTCGACTGGCTGAGGGCCACCTTTTTCAGCGCCGGCCGGGAGAAATTCAAAGTCAGGGAATAAAAACAGGGGGCCTGATACTGTTGCCCCCTGAATGTGTCCGGG
>CAZQIX010000002.1:50741-104198 GCA_964593855.1 uncultured Desulfobacula sp.
CATCAGTATGTGTACCACAGGGTTTTGTGGAATCCTCGATCGTTCAGCCGTTTTTCAATATCCACATTGAAAAACGTTGCAATGGGTTGGAAAATTTCAGGATGCTCTCTGAACAGTTTCCGAGCGGTTTCCAGAAGAACGGTAAACCCTTTTTCCGTCATTTTTCCCAGAGGTTTCCGGCATGTCCCGGCCGGCATGCCCAGAACCTGCATAAGGGTTTTGACCGGGACCGGGTTTCTGGATCGGCAGGTGACGGGACCGAACCGGGATGTTTCCTGAGTGATGATGACAACCATGTCCAAGAGAGGTTTCAATGTGTCTTGAAGCTTCATCGCCCCTTCTGCATCCCCTTGCCTTAGACGTTCAACCATTTCCGTCATGAATCGAGGGACGATGTTGGACATGACGGAAATGGCTCCGCAGGCTTTGATCTCCGGATGGGTCATGATTTCGTAAACCAGGGCGTCATCTCCGGAAAAAATCTGGAAAGCATCTCCGCAGAAACGGCGGGTGAGCTTCATGTTCTCGAGGTTGCCGGTGGCTTCCTTGACGCTGGTGACGTTGGGGCACTTTTCCGCCAGCATGGCAAGATCCTGGGGCAGCATCTGAGCACCGGTCCGGCCTGGAATGATATAGGGTATGATGTTCAGGTCCGGATATCTTTCCGCAATGACCTCATAGTATTCCCGTCGGATTTCAAGAGAGCTCGGACCGTTGTAATAGGGGTCCACCATGAGAACGGCATCTACATTTTCACGGGCGGCATGACCGACGGCTTCAAGGGCTTCATTGGTATTGTTGCTGCCTGTTCCCGCGATTCGAAGGCATTTGTTTTTAGCGTGCGACGCGACCAGGGCTATTACATAATCATGTTCCTTCCATTTGAATGTCGGGCTCTCTCCGGTTGTTCCCGTGGCCAGCAGTCCGGTAATGCCGTTTTCAATCTGAAAGTGGATCAGTTGCTCCAGACCTTCCTGATCCAGTTCGCCAGTCTTGGAAAAAGGGGTGATCAATGCGGTATAGCACCCTGGTTTCATATTCCTGCTCCTGATTGTCTAATTATCAATATCAACGATATTGTTCTCGTACACCTGCTATCACAAGTCTTTCCCGGGTTCAAGCGCAATTTTGAATGTTGAATCGATTTCATGGGTCTTGACACCTATTGGTATCGGAAATAAAATAGTAAATTTTAAATTTACGTAATAGATTGGCCATTCAGGCACATCGAGGAAATTGATCATGACCGAAAATAATCCGGCAGGACACCTGCCCAAAGACGCGGATGAGCATATTGCGAGATTGCGGCATCAGTTGACCGGCAACGATGAATGTGGGACGACCCATTATAATCTGGCTGTCGCCCTCATGGGAAAACAAGAATACACGGAAGCCGAGAAAGCGCTTCACGACGCCATCGATTGTAGTCCGACCCTGGCTGAAGCCTATGTACTGTTGGGCGGGATCTGCCTTAGGCGAAACGATCTGGAAGGATGTTACCGGTTCAATCAGAGGGCTACCAAGGCAAGGGCCGGTTTTGCGGAAGGATATGCCAATATGGCCTTTGTCCTGCTTCAGATGGTGGACGGTAAAAATCCGCAGGAAGACGAAGAAAAAGTGGATAAAGCCATCAAGAATCTTAAAAAAGCGATTATTCACAACAAAAATTTTGTTCAGGCATATTCCACCCTTGGAACCGCCTACCTTATGAAAGGTCTGGTCCGGGAAGCCATTGAGGCCAATCTGGAAGCCCTTCAAGTGGCCCCGGATTTTCCCATTGCCCATAACAATCTGGCTGCGGCCTATCTTGAAACCGGCGCATTCGACAAGGCCATTTTCCACTGTGATAAGGCCCAAAGCCTGGGATACAAGGTAGCCGATGAGCTTAAGAAAGAACTGATGCCGCATCGAAAAATATGATGAATCGGGTGCCGCGGCTTCGATTTTTCGTCTCAGGGGCACCCGATGAGGTAAGGCCCGGATCTCCTCTATGGGAACGGCCGCTATTGGGAGAAAAATCAGGCGTGGGCGGTTTGGTTCCTCAAAAACAAACAAATCGAACATCCGTTATCGGTATCGGGGATTATTTTTCCGCTGCGGGACGGGCTCTGACCCGAAACCGAAGCTCAATGCTCATGAAAGGGCTTGAATCAGGATCAGGCGGGGGCCCGTCGGTTTCCCCGGCAAATATCAGGGACATCTGTTTTTTTCTCGAAAAACATGGGGCCTTTTATCACCCGCTGAAAATCAAAATTGATTTTCACGATGGTCCGCCTTCTCTGTTCGTGCTGAACGGTGCCGTGTCCCAGGCAGGCCTGGCGCTGATCGAAAAAGAATTTCATCTGATTTCCCATTTGAATCAAACCGCTGTGCCGGCATATCTGCCGCAGGTGTATGGCGTCGACATCATGGAAAGCGCAGGTGGACGGATTGGTTTTCTCCTGGGGGAATGGTTTGATGGATACAGGGAATTTCATGTGAGTCAGGGGCCGGATGGTCTGCGGATTGTTTTGTGGGATTCCGATGGGAGCTGTCAATATATTTCGGAGGCTCGGGCGATGCCTATTTATAGTACAATAGCCCGCATCCTGACCGATTTCTACGATATCGAAACCTGTCGTCAGATTTACCCCTGGCATCATGCCGCCGGTGATTTCGTCGTGCGGCCGGGTCAAGGGAAATTATGGGATGTCCGATTGATAACGGCCCGGGGATACCCTGCCCTTTCTTTGATGGATGAGAGCGATGCCGAAACGCAGCGCCATATTCTTCCATCCCTGTTGTTTTTCTTTTTCAACCTGACGCTTCGCATGCGTCTTGATCGACTGGATGGCATCGGGCCCATGGTTATGATGGGAGAAAATGTTCTGCGGCAGACCGTTGAAGGATTCCTTGCGTCTCTGGATGCCAAGACGGAACGATATGATTATGGAGATCTGAAATCCACTTTCGGAGCATTGATCAATCGTTTTGACAGTGACCAGATGAGTCGGATAGGTGCACAGGTGGCCACGTCCCTGGACACTTCGCCGGAAGAAAATCGTCTGATCCGGGACAACCTGGAGCCCCATTGCCGGGTTTTGAAGACCATTTTTAAAACCATGTAAAAAAAACCTTTTTTAATTGACATGTTGAAACAGAAATTCTATATCTGCACTGTTATTTTGCTACAGATATTTATCGGCAGAACGGGTTATTGGCATAACCCATTGGAATAACGATGCATTGAACTACTGAATGAAAAGTATGGAAAACCTTTTCATTAATGAATGAAAATTAACATTTAACGGAGGTAAGTAAATGGCAAAACATGAGACTCCTTTACTGGACCAGCTGGAATCCGGCCCATGGCCTAGCTTTGTCTCTGACTTGAAAGCCCAGGCTGAGAAAAGAGCAAAGAATGAAGAAGGTGTTGAATTCCAGATTCCCAAGGATTGTGTGGATGATCTTCTGGGTGTTTTGGAGCTTTCCTACAAACATGGCAGGACCCATTGGAAACATGGCGGCATCGTAGGCGTTTTCGGTTACGGTGGGGGCGTTATCGGCAGATACTGCGACCAGCCCAAACTGTTCCCGGGTGTCGAACATTTCCACACCATGCGCGTCAATCAGCCTGCTGGAAAATACTATACAACGGATTACCTCAGGCAGTTAACCAAACTGTGGGATTTCAGAGGCTCCGGAATTACCAACATGCATGGCTCCACCGGCGATATCATCCTTCTGGGAACGACTACGCCTCAGCTTGAAGAAGTCTTCTGGACCCTGACCCACGATATGGATCAGGATCTCGGCGGGTCCGGGTCGAACCTGAGAACCCCGTCGGACTGCCTCGGACAGTCAAGATGTGAATATGCCTGCTATGATACCAACGCCCTGGTCTACTTCCTGACCAATGAATATCAGGATGAACTTCACAGACCGGCTTTCCCCTACAAATTCAAGTTTAAGCTGGATGGATGCCCCAACTGCTGTGTCGCTTCCATCGCACGGTCCGACATGTCTTTCATCGGTACCTGGAGGGATAATATCCGGATTGATCAGGACGCCGTGAACAAATATGTGGAAAATGATCCGAAATATCCGGCCAATGCCGGCGCTTTCCGAGGCAGCCGCAACTGGGGGCCCTTTGACATCGAAAAAGAAGTCCTGGCCCTCTGCCCCACAAAATGTATGAAATTCGAAAACAAGAAACTTTTTATCGACAACGCCAACTGCACCCGTTGCATGCATTGCATTAACGTCATGCCGAGAGCTCTGAAAATCGGTAAAGATACCGGTCTTTCCATTCTGGTCGGCGCAAAGGCTCCGATTCTGGATGGCGCCCAGATGGGATCTCTGCTGGTACCCTTTGTAGAAGTCAATGCGGATGACGATTACTCAGCCATTACACAGGTTATTGAAAATATCTGGGATTGGTGGATGGAAGAGGGCAAGAATCGTGAGCGACTGGGCGAACTGATCATGCGTCAGGGATTCCAGAAACTGCTTGAAGTTACCGGTATAGACCCTGCGCCTCAGCATGTCTCCTACCCGAGAACCAATCCTTACATCTTCTGGAAAGAAGATGAAGTGCCCGGTGGCTGGGAACGTGATGTTGATGAATACAGAAAACACCATCTTAGATAAAAAGGGAGAATTATAATGGCTTTTATTTCTACTGGTTATAATCCAGAAAAACCGATGGACAACCGGATATCCGACATCGGTCCGAGAGACTATAACGAATTTTATCCCCCTGTTATTGCAAAAAACAAAGGCAAATGGTCTCATCATGAAATCCTTGAGCCGGGTGTACTGGTCCATGTGGGTGAATCCGGGGATGAAGTCTACACCGTCCGGGTCGGTGGCGCTCGCCTAATGTCCACCGGGCTGATCAATGAAATCTGTGACATTGCCGATAAACACTGCGGTGGTTATGTACGGTTCACGACCCGTAACAATGTCGAATTCATGGTGGATTCAAAAGACAAACTCGAACCCCTTAAAAACGACCTGAAATCCCGCAAATTTGCCGGTGGATCCTTTAAGTTTCCCATCGGCGGAACCGGCGCCGGCGTGACCAATATTGTTCACACCCAGGGCTGGATCCATTGCCATACCCCCGCAACAGATGCATCCGGAACGGTCAAGGCTGCCATGGACGCATTGTTCAATGACTTTCAGGATATGAGACTGCCGGCCCAGTTACGTGTTTCCATGGCTTGCTGTTTGAATATGTGCGGTGCTGTTCACTGTTCCGATATCGCGATCCTGGGATATCACAGAAAACCGCCCATGCTGGACCATGAATATCTGGATAAGCTCTGTGAGATTCCGTTGGCCATCGCTGCCTGCCCGACTGCCGCGATCAAACCGTCCAAAGTTAAGCTTGGGGACGGCAAGGAAGTCAAATCCGTAGAAGTCAAGAATGAAAGGTGCATGTACTGCGGTAACTGCTATACCATGTGTCCGTCCATGCCGCTTGCCGATACGGAAGGCGACGGTATCGTACTCATGGCCGGCGGCAAGGTATCCAACAGAATTTCAGCTCCTAAATTCTCCAAGGTCGTTGTGGCCTTCCTGCCCAATGAAATGCCCCGTTGGCCTTCCATGACGGCAGCCATCAAGAGAATGGTGGAAGCTTACGCCAAAGGCGCCAACAAATATGAACGCGTCGGTGATTGGGCGGAAAGAATCGGATGGGAAAAATTTTTTGAAGCATGTGAGCTTGATTTTACCCATCACCTGATTGATGACTTCCGTCAGCAGGCTTATATGAGCTGGCGTCAGACGACCCAGTTCAAATTCTAAAAAGAACCTTGAGCCCTAATTGACAACACAGGCTTGAAGCCGGAGTGATCGTTTCACTCCGGCTGAACCTTTTGATAACAAAGGAGAATGATCATGAGCGATCTTCTGAGCAATACCGAAGAAGCCACGAAGGCTGTGGTGGAATGGATGACAAAAAAAGCGGGAACGAAGACCAAATTTTATTTCAACGATTTTTCCAAAATTTTTCCGGACGACAAACCGCGAGAAATTAAAAAAGTGGTCAACAAGCTGGTTTCCGACGGTGTTCTGGAATACTGGTCTTCCGGTAGCACGACCATGTACGGGCTTAAAGGGTCTGGCATTCAGCATTCTTCCGAAGGTGAAGCATAAAAACGATCCCCCACTTTTCTTAAGGGTGCATGCGTCAATTCGCTAAAAAGGTACCGGGTATCGTCATTGCCGGCCTGAGGGGCGGCTCCGGAAAAACGTTGATATCATTGGGCATTGCCGGTGCGCTGCGTAACAAGGGTATTGAAATCGCCCCTTTCAAGAAAGGACCCGACTATATTGATGCCGGCTGGCTTTCGAAAGCAGCCGGCCATCCCTGTCACAATCTGGACACCTTCTTGTGTCCGTCTGAAGCCGTAGCTCATTCCTATCTTGAACATTCAGCCGGCTGTGATTTGTCAATTGTTGAAGGCAACCGAGGCCTTTATGACGGTATCGACACGGATGGGTCAACATCGACGGCCGAACTTGCAAAGCTTCTGAACATCCCCGTGCTTCTTGTCTTAGATTGCACAAAGGCCACACGAACCTTGGCCGCCATGGTACTTGGATGTCAAGTGTTTGATCCGGGTCTTCGAATCTGTGGAGTCGTTCTGAATCGCATAGCCGGGAAACGTCACGAATTAAAAATCCGGCTCAATATCGAAAAATTTTGTCATATGCCGGTAATCGGAGTCCTGCCAAAACTGAAAGCCGATGATTTCCCCGAGCGTCATATGGGTCTTGTGACATCGGATGAGCACGTGTCGTCCCAAAAAGCCATACAGACTGTAGCAGATATAGTCAAAACAAATTTGGATCTGGATACCCTTCTAACCTGCATTGAAAAAAACAACCGCGCGGACGCTGGCATCAAGGATTATACAAGCCCGTTCCTAAATGTCCGCAATCAAGCTACTTCATTAGATCCTAAATTTGAACCCGTCACCATAGGGATTGTCAAAGATTCAGCCTTCCAGTTTTATTATCCCGATAACATTGAAGCATTAAAAAAATTGGGGGCCCGTATCGTTTATATAAGCCCTCTGATCGAAAAAACCATTCCAGAAGTGGACGCACTTTACATGGGGGGTGGGTTCCCCGAGACACATGCCCCTCAACTGTCCGCTAACGTCGAATTTCGGTCCCGGCTAAAATCATTGTCTGATCAAGGGCTTCCCATTTATGCAGAATGCGGAGGACTGATATTTCTTGGAGAAAGCCTGGTTCTCGAAGGCCGGGAATACCCTATGTCCGGCGTCTTTCCCATTCAATTCGGATTATGCAACCAACCTCAGGGGCACGGGTATACCATCGTCAAAGTAGTCCATGAAAATCCTTTTTACAGCCTGAATGAAGTCATCAAAGGACACGAATTCAGGTATTCCTGTATCTGTACAATTGACTGTAAAGATCATGAAATGGCTTTCAGGATGGACCGGGGAAAAGGAATTCTGGATAAGAAAGACGGGATCTTCAAAAAAAATACATTGGGAACCTATACCCACGTCCATGCTTTGGGGACACCTTCCTGGGCACCATCTCTGATCAGAAAAGCCAGAGATTACCGAGCCTCTCGAAATTCGTAATAAAAAAGAGGTTTCCCCCCTTCAGGGGAAACCTCTTTCAGGTCAAGCGTATCTTTTTTCTAAAAACTCATCAGGATTTTTTTATGGGTGTATGGCAGTTGTTACATGAAGCTGGTGCCGGACCCTTCATACCCTTGGGATCACCGGCTTTTACATTGACTTCTTTATGGCAGTCGACGCAATTGCCATGCATGGCGTTCTCGAGGGCCATGATATCTTTTGGATTCTTTTTGTCCTTTTCCATGATATTGTGGCATTCTGAACATTTTTGTACATCATCCCCAAGTTTGAGATCAAGCGGTTTGTGATCTTTATCGTGATGGCATTCCCCGCAGGAAATTTTGTAGTCTTCGTTGTGTTTTTTGTGAGAGAATTCAACAAATTCAAATTTCGGAGGCGCTTTTGTCCGATTGGTGTAATTGTTGGAGTCCATTTTGATCACGTCAGCCACTTCCGTTCCCGCATTCAGACCGGTAACGATAAAAAACAGTGCAACGCTTGCAGCCAAAAGCCAAGTCAGAAATTTTTGGTTCATCATTAATTCAGCTCCTTTTTTAAATTACAAGTCATACTCACATATCCCGGCTGTTAAATAGCCGGGGGAATCACCTGGTTGTTTCAGCTTCGATTTTACACCCAAGCCAATCGCAAAGTCAATATAAAAAGGGGAAACCGAATCCTGCTCCACCTCCAGTCAAGAGACGTTGCTTTTGTCCTCGGTTGTATTGGCGTCTTCCGAATCCCTGTATGCTTCATGACCAGAAGTGTGCTCAGATTTTTTTCCGAATAATCGGGCCCCAAGAATACTGATTTCATATAAAATCATCAGTGGGCAGGCCATCATGATCTGGGTGACCACATCAGGAGGAGTTATAATTGCGGAAACAATAAAAAATATGAGAATTGCAAATTTCCTGTTTTTTTTCAAAAACGGAACGGTAACCAACCCCATTCTGGCCATGAAGGTTAAAACCAGAGGCAATTCAAACACAAAGCCGAAAGCCAGCAGCATTTTGGAGGCAAAAGACAGATATTCTTTCATCGAGGGCATGGCATGGATGGTTTCGGTGGCAAAACCAAGGAAGAACTGGAAACCATAAGGAAATACGATAAAATACCCGAAGGACGCCCCAATGATAAAAAAGAATATGGAAAGCAGTACAATCGGCAACAAATATTTTTTTTCGTTCCGGTACAGGCCTGGGGCCACAAACATCCAGAATTGATAGAAAAGGACAGGGGTGGCGATTACGATACCGGTCAGCAGTGATACTTTCAGATAGGTAAAAAACGCCTCGGGCAACCCGGTAAAAATCATTCGGGTATTTTCACTGCCGCCCATGGCCTTTACGAGGGGAGCGGTCAAAATCTGAAACAAATTTTCCTTGAAAAAATAAGCCGCGCAAAAACCAGCGCCAACCGCGATAAAACATCTGACCAAGCGGTCTCTTAATTCGCTGAGATGTTCTGTAAATGGGCTTTTCTCGTCGATCTGCATGAGTTGTCAGGATTTGTTGGAAGTGATTGTTTCAGCAGTGCCGGATTGCGCCATATTTGATTCGCCTGAGGTGCCACCGGACGATGTGGATCCGTTTGGTTCTTCCGGATTCCCTTTTGGGGTTGTGACCTGATCGGAATTTTGCTGTTTGATGATTTCTTTAAGATCGCTTTTGGGCGCTTGGACATCCTTGATATCTTTTATTGCCGATTCGACATCAAGACTGCGTTTGAAGTCCTGTGTCGCTTTTTTGAATTCGGCCATGGCCCGACCCAGGGTTTTGGCTAGATCGGGCAGTTTTTGCGGACCGATCACAATCAGGGCGATGGCTAAGATCAGTAAAATTTCGGGCATTCCAAGGCCAAACATAGTAGTCAGGGCTCCTTCAAAAGAAAATTCCCGCTCGTTGCGTCCCTACCTTTACAATGAATCCCTGTGAGTGTCAACCTATGGATGGGAAAGTTGACGGCGCCTTTTTTTAAAGGATTTTCGTATTGCCCCCCCGGGTTTGGTCTGAAATTTTCGAGCGGGTTCAGGCAAAGGCTGATCAAGGGTTTCGGAAGGGTATTCGCATTTGATTTCATAGCCCAGCACCTTTTCGATTTCCGGGATAAAAAAGGAGCTGCTTTCATCGGCAAAACTGATGGATGTTCCAAAAGCCCCCGCTCTACCAGTCCGGCCGATACGGTGGATATAATGCTCGGGCTCATGGGGAAGATCGTAATTGATCACATGGCTGATGTTTTCGATGTGCAAGCCGCGAGCCGCGACATCGGTTGCCACTAAAATATTGATTCGACCGTTTTTGAAATTTTCCAGAACCTTGAAACGCTTGTCCTGGGGAATATCGCCAGAAAGAACACTGCACTTCAAATTATAGTCATTAAATTTGGCAGACAGAAATCGGGCCGTATCCTTACGGTTGACAAACATGATAACCCGGGAAAGCTGTTCGGTCTGTATCAAATTGAAAACATGTTTGAACTTTTCGTCTTCCGTGGTGATATAAACGATTTGATGAATGCTGTCAGCGGCCGTCTGTTCAGGATCAATCTCAATCTGAACGGCATTCTCAGAGGTCCAGCTATGGGCCAGCCGCAACACTTCCGGGGTCAGCGTGGCGGAAAAGAAAAGGGTCTGGCGTTTGCTTTTGTGGGGCGTGGTGAGGATGATACGTCGGACATCGGGAATGAAACCCATATCCAGCATGCGATCGGCCTCATCAATGATCATGATCTCGATCCGTGAGGTCTGGACCAGTTTTTTCTGCATGAAATCCATGAGTCTGCCGGGGGTGGCGACAATGACATCGACAACAGAGGATTCCAGAACTTTCTGCTGTTGCTGATACCCTGTCCCGCCGAAAACAGCCAGGATTCTAAATGGGGTATATCTGGCAAGGGCTTTGAAGTCTTTTTCAATCTGGTGGACCAGCTCCCGGGTGGGGGCGAGAATCAATGCACGGGGCGACCCTTTGTCATTTTTACGGGGCTGTTTCAGACAATGGGATAGAATGGTGATGATAAAGCTGGCTGTTTTGCCGGTCCCTGTCTGGGCCTTGGCGGTGGCGTCCTTACCTTCGAGGGTATGGGGCAGTAGCTGGGCCTGAACCGGTGTGCAATACTGAAAGTTCAGGTCGGCAATGGCATGCATGATGCCCGAATAAAGGTTGAAATCATGGAATCGGGTTTCCCCTTCTTTGGGATCGACCTTAAATTCCGAAACACTCCATTTTTTTTTGACGGGTCTGGGAGGTCGAGGTCGGGAAATGGGTTCAGAGACGGAGAGGGCTTCCCGAATGGGTTCGGACGGTTCAGGAAAGATGTCCGCCGGAGGGGAGATTAACCGGGTTTTCTTAAAAAAGGATTTTAGAAAAGAAATTAATTTTTTCAAGGTTTGCTTTCACTCACGGGTTGATATCGGATTTAACCGCCCGTCGGTCAATCGTTTGAAACGGGCGGTGTGCGACGGTCTGAAATATGGCGTCCTCAACCTCAGCCCCCTGCGATCAGAGGAAGTGTCTGGATTGTGTCATTGTCCTGAATGAGGGTTTTGTCGAAGTTCGGGCTGGAAACCAGTCTGCCGTTCAGTCGGACAGCAGCGCATAAACCTTTCTGATCAATCCTTTTGAGCAGTGATTTTAGGGTCATGGATGGATGCCAGACCATCTTTCGGCCGTCCACTTCGATCATGATGCAATGCCGCCGTTTTTCTTCAGAATGTCAGTCACTTCCGGGAAATCGATACCCAGACGCCTGACCGTCTCCAGCGTGGGGATACCTTCAGCGGTCCATCCGCGTCGTTTGTATACGGCATCCTTGAGCTGCTCATATTGCTCTTCTCTTTTCTGTCTCAGGGCAGCTATCTTGTCTCGAATGGACATGGTGTCGATATTCAGGCCGTATTTTTCCACAAGCTGCCGGTCGTATCGCTGGAGTCTGGACTCATATTCTTCCTCGGTAACCGGCCCGACGGCCCGGTAAGGCAGAGTGTCATGGTCACGTTTGCCGAAACCCATTTTAAGATTGAAAATGCGTTGAAAATTGTAGACTGCCTCACTCATGGTGATGATGTCTTCCGGGGTGGTTTTCCGGCCGGTGACGGCACTGAAGAAATCGGCGTACCATCCTACGTGTTTCATGACCTTGGCCGGTTCAGGCGTGTTTTTATTATCTTCGGGGACAATATCGTTCCAGGGGAGCTTGCAGAGCCCGCATAGTCCGAACCAGGTTCTGAACATGGGGAACCAGTGAAGAGCTTCGGCTTTGTTTTCAAAGGTGGGCATGAAGTTGTGGACCATGTCCAGAAAAATAAGCCAGGCCTCGTCATGCTGGGGGCCTTTCAGAGCCAGACCGTATCCACCTTGCTGGGCCAGGGATTCCTTGGTGATATATTCTGAAAATTCCAGGCCCTTGGATTCCATTCCGATGTCCTGCATAAACGATTTGTCTGCGCCGTAATCCCTTGCAAAAATATTTTTCATGTTTCGGATCCCTTTGCCTACAATAGTTCCGAAGCCTTCCCCCCTTGCCATCTGGTGGATTATTTCCAGCGCGCTCAGGCGGTTGCCGAAGCGTAAATCCATGCCGCCTGTATGATCCGTATTGATCAGTCCGGTTTCAAAGCATTCCATGACAAATCCCAGCGATGTGCCGACGGAAATGGTATCCAGCCCATAGGTATCGCAATAAAAATTGATTTCAAGAATGGTATGAGCGTCAAAGATGCCCAGATTGGAACCACATCCTGCGATGGTTTCGTATTCCGGGCCGTCCACAAACACTTTCGTTCCCTTGTAAGGCCCCGTCATGGGAACAAAATCCTTGACGCCATGAGAGCAGGCAACGGCACAGCCGCGCCAGCATCCGTCAAAGCCTTTGTCGAAAATGTGTTCATAGGTTTCTTCGCCGATAACTTTGCTTTCCGGGTGAGAACCGAACTTGAAATTGTGGACCGGCAGGCAGTCGTGATCATTCATGATCGGAACCAGGTGGGTGGTTCCCACCAATGCCATACGGTTCTGCCGGGGATCGAGCTCTTTGATTTCCTGGGCATGGGTTTTGGTCACACGTTTCAGTGCCTCCGGATCATCCGGGGTATTGGATTGCATTGAAATGGCCCCGCATCTGGCCACTACGGCCTTTACCCGTTTGTCGGCCAGGACCGTTCCGGTGCCACCTCTTCCGGCCTGTTTATAACGAACTCTCTTCCGGCCGGCGTCCCACCAGGAAAAATTCAGGCACCCGAAAAAAGTATTCTCAGCGCCTGGACCGGCGGTTACAACAGAGACATTAACCGGCTTTTCCGGGTCAAAATAACGGGTCAGTGCGTCTGACAAGGTATAGGCGTCGTCGGGAAGATTTTCCCCTTCGAAAACCGTGATCCTGTTTTCAATGCCGTCAATGAGGATAATCGTATCTTTTTCAGCTTTCCCATCAATCTGGAGAACATCAAACCCGGCAAATTTTGTGTAAGGTCCGAAATAGCCCCCGACATTGGAGTCAATGGGAACGCCGGTCAGAGGTGAAATGGTCGTTACGATGCTCTTGCCGCCTCCGGGATAGCCTGGCGTGCCGCCAAGGGGGCCGGATGAAATGCAGATGGCATTTTCAGGGTCATTCCAACGAGTGTTTTCTGAGACGGCATGCCACAGCAGCCAGAGATCATATCCTTTGCCGCCGATAAAGGTTTTTTTAACTTTATCTTCAATGGCGCGGATGGTAATGTGGTTTGGATTCAATTGAACGCGAAGGGATTGATCCGTATACCCTTTGTTGGGTTCTTTTTTTTCGTAAACAATGGACTTGATCTCTTTGAGTTGAATCTGGCTCATTGGGTCGCTCCTTGGTTTTTTTCATCCTGATTTTGAATGATTGCCTTGGTCTCTATAAATTGGCTGATTTTATAGCACAACTTTATCGGGTTGTATAGAACCAACCAAAGCACAGAGGATGATACTAAATGGTTAAACCATTAATACCCCGATCCGATACGGTTGTCAACACGGTACTGGTCGGGTATAATCAGGCTAAGCGGTCAAAAAAACTTGACTTTTGAACGCATTCATAGTTAAGCAAAGGACTGTGGAATCAATTCATAGACCGAAAAAAGGCTGATTCAATGTTTATTTTTGCTAATTTCCTGGACGCCGTAGCCGGGGTCATGGGCTGGGTACTCAATATCTACATGTGGATCGTTATTGCCGGGGCAGTTCTGTCCTGGGTCAATCCGGACCCATACAATCCGATCGTCAGATTCATCAATAACGCCACGGAACCCGTGTTTTATCAGATCCGGAAACGACTTCCCGTCAATCTGGGGGGATTGGACATCTCTCCGGTAATTGTCATTTTAGCCATTTATTTCCTCCAGCGATTTGTTGTGACCAGTCTTCATGGGCTGGCCCGGGCGGTAGTATCATAAAAAGCGAGGTGTTTTATGGGAATCACATCCATGGTGGTCAAACAGAAAGAATTCGCGACGCGGTTCAGGGGATTCGATGTGCAGGAAGTGGACTGTTTCCTGGAAGATGTGGCCAGAGAGATGGATCACTTGAATCATACCATCCAGGCCTTGCAGGAAGAAAATCATCGGTTGAATCTGGAAAATCAAGGCTATCGGAAAAGGGAAAATTCCATGAAAAACGCCATGATCCAGTCGCAGAAAGTCATGGATCAGATGAAAGAAAATGCCAAGAAATCATCTGAGTTGGTCATTGCCAACGCCGAGGTGGAAGCGGAAAAAATTCTCAGCAGGGCCCATAAACGTCTTTCGCAGCTCCATGGAGACATTATCGAATTGAAACGGCAGCGGATTCAGCTTGAAATGCAGATCGGCGCTATTCTGGAATCACATTCCAGAATGCTTGAAATGACAAAGGAAGAAAACAAGGCTGCGGATGAAACAGACGCCACTTTGAAATTCCTCAAGCAGGCCTAGCAGACAATACCAAATCATTACCCCAAAGGGCGAAAAAAATGGCTGAAATCGATGCGTTTTTCAAATTGATGCATGAGCAAGGGGCCTCCGACCTCCATTTGTCCTCCGGTCAGCAACCCGCTTTAAGGCTTCATGGAGACATTCAGCGGATTAAATACGATATTCTTACCAGCGATAAACTCAGGGGGCTTTTGTATGAAATCACATCCCAGGAAAAAATAAAGGTGTTTGAGGAAAGCGGGGATGTGGATTTCGGTTACGAAATTCCCGGTCTGGCCCGTTACAGAGCCAATTATTTCATGCAGAAAAACGGGATTTCAGCTGTTTTCCGGGAGATTCCCTCGGATGTATTGACAGTGGAGCAGCTCGGGTTGCCCCCTGTTATTTCAAAATTGGCGGAATTGCCCAGGGGTCTGGTTCTGGTTACTGGACCCACCGGTTCAGGTAAATCGACGACTCTGGCCGCCATCATCGATCAGGCCAACAAGGTCCGCAAGGATCATATCATTACGGTGGAAGACCCCATTGAGTTTGTTCACAGAAGTCAAAACTGTATCGTGAACCACAGGGAGGTCGGGCTGCATACCCAGACCTTTGCATCAGCTCTGAGGGGAGCTCTTCGTGAAGACCCGGATATCATTCTGGTCGGCGAGTTGAGGGACCTGGAAACGATTTCCTTGGCCATTGAAGCGGCATCTACGGGGCATCTGGTATTCGGCACCCTGCATACATCCAGTGCGGCCAAAACCGTCGACCGCATCATCGAGGTTTTTCCGTCCACGGAGCAGGCGCAGATCCGCTCCACCCTTTCGGATGGGCTGAGAGCCATTATCGCCCAGACACTGTTCAAACGGATCGACAAAAGAGGGCGATGTGCGGCCCTGGAAATTCTTGTGGCCACACCCGCAGTTCGGAACCTGATCCGGGAAGCCAAGACTCACCAGATTCCGTCGATGATTCAGACCGGGAAACAATACGGAATGCAGCTCTTGGACGATGCCATCATGAATCTTTACAAGAAAGGGTGGATCAGTGCGGACTCAGCCTACGGCAAAGCCAACAACAAGTCTCTGTTCAGACCTTTCCTGAAGAACCCGCCGGTGGATTTTACAGAAGCCTGACGCAATAAAAGGAGACCTGCATGAAAAAGCAGCAGATCGATCACATTCTTTCCAAAATGCTGGATTCTCATAAAAATGTTTCCGACCTGAATTTCACGCCGGGCAAACCGCTTCAGGTTGAAAGCGCGGGGCAACTGGTACCGGTGACCATCGAGCCGGATTTCAAATTGCTGACTCCTTTTCAAACCGAAATCGTCGCGCTGAATCTGATCAACAACAACCGAAAGCTTACGGAAACCCTTATCCGAGAGGGATCCTGCGACCTGTCATACCAGCTCGGCAACCAGGCCCGATTCCGTGTGAACATATTTTCCCGATCCGGGAAATATGCCATTGTCCTTCGAAAACTGGAAACCCGGATTCCTACCATCGACGAGCTGGACCTGCCCAAGGCATTTCACCGTATGGCGGAGGAAAAAAACGGTATTATCTTTGTGACCGGGGCGACCGGCTCCGGTAAATCCACGTCCCTGGCAGCTCTTCTGGACAAAATCAACGAAACCAAATCCGTTCATGTTATAACCCTGGAAGACCCCATCGAGTATCAGCATTCGCAAAAAAAGGCCACTTTCAACCAGAGGGAACTGGGACCGGATTTCGATACTTTTGCCAACGGGTTGCGGGCGGCCCTGCGGCAGGCTCCCAAAGTGATTCTGGTCGGTGAAATGCGCGACAGGGAAACGGTCGAAATAGGGCTTTCGGCGGCAGAGACCGGGCATCTGGTGCTTTCCACCCTGCATACAGTGGATGCCGGCCAGACCATCAACCGTGTGTTAGGTATGTTTTCCACTGAAGAGGAAAAACAGATCCGCATCAGGCTGGCAGACACGGTCCGATGGGTCGTTTCCCAGCGTTTGCTTCCCAAAATCGGCGGCGGCCGGGTGGCGGCCTTTGAAATTATGGGCACCAACCTGCGTGTGAAGGATTCCATCCTTCATGGAGAGTCGGAAGGCAAGACTTTCCACGACATCATTACAGCCGGAAAAGCCCAGGAAATGATATCCTTTGACGAATATATCATTTCGCTCTATTCGGAAGGTAAAATCACTGAAGAAACGGCGACATCCTACGCATCTAGAAAAGACATTGTGGGAAGAGGGCTGGATTCTATCAAAAGCGCGCGGGGACAAACCACCTCCAAAATCGATACCCTGGAGATCGATCATGGTTATAAAGGAAAATAATCACCCATGAACATTACGTGTCAGCATTGTCAGACCCCTTTGAATATTCCGGATCACAAGCTTCCCAAAGATAAAAATCTGGCGATCCGATGCCCCAACTGCCGGGAAAAAATTCAGATTCCGGCCATTGGGCTCCAGCCGAAAACCGAAGACGAGAAAAAAAAACCGGCCCGGTTTCAGTTCGATGATCGCTTGAACGCCATTGTTTGCACCAACCGGTCTGAACTGCAGCACAAAATGCTTGTTCTTCTTGATCGAATGGGAATGAATACTGAAATCGCCGATGACATGAGGGTCGCTTTCAGCAAGATGGAATACAGGATCTATCATCTGCTGATACTGGATGACGGTTTTGACCGGGAAAACAAGGGGGTGGCCGGGATTATCGAGCGGATGACCAGTCTTGATATGTCTTTAAGGCGAAGAATCTGTATGGTTTTAATAAGCCGTCGATTCAACACCAACGACAAGATGGCGGCCCTGCACACCAGTGTCAATAACGTGATCCATCAGGAAGACCTCGGCCACATGGAATCGTTTTTGACCTTGACATTGCAAGAACATCAAAATCTTTACGCCGTTTACAATGAATCCCTGAAACTGGCCGGAAAAGCTTGAAGTGAATTTTTGACGCGGTATTTTCTATGTCCGGCCACTGGTATCAACCCCTGACGCTTTCCGAATGGTTGAAGCGGACGTTTTCCGTCCTCAACATGGCGGTGGTTCTGCTTACGGCCGGATTCATTTTCTCCGAATTCAGAACAGACTGGTTTGAACAGATCGTCGGTGCTTACCTGGTCTCGACCAATGCAGACCGGCCTGAAACCGGAGTTGTCTGGGAAGTCGGAAAGCAGGCTTCCAGTGCCCACCAATATCTGAATACCATCATCAGTAAAAAAGAGACCATCCGCCGGAATGTCAACCAGTCCGATTCTTTTTCGGCCTTGGCATCCAATCTGCTGCCCGGGGAATGGGTGATTCTTGAAACAAATCAATTCAAATCTCTTTATTTAGCATTGGGAAAATCAATGGCTTTTAAAATCATTGATCCGGTTCGACTGGTATGGCTGCTGAACGGCGATAGCCTGGACAGAATTTTCTGTGAAGGGGTCAAGGGAGGGATCAAGCTGTTGTTTATAGATTCTGAAAACCGGGTGATCCAGGAGATTGATCTCAATCAGGAGGATATTGCCGATATTGAGACCGGAGATCGACCGGTCCCGGGAATCCTAACGGATATGGCTGAGTTCCGAGGCAGGATTTATCCGGCAGCTGTTTTTTTCAACGAGGTGCTGAAGTTGCCGTCCGATATCATCCCGGACCTGATGCTCAATCCGGACACTTTGCTCAGGCAGGAAGGGAAAATTACCCGGGTCGGTATTTTTAATGAAGCCGTGAATGGATTCATCAGGCTTGGATTTGAGTTCGATACGCCGGAAGGGAAACAACTGTTGTTTCTGAAGGGGCGTGAGTGGGCCATCTGGCAGTTGAGTCTGAACCTCAAGGGAGACAATCGTTGAAGATGTTTCTGAAGGCCTGGGCGCTGGCGCGGTTCTGCTTTTTTTCCGGATTGTTAATCGCGTCCCTGGGGGTTCTGTTGATGGTGTCTTTGATTTTCACGCTGGCAAAAGATCTCCCCAAGCTGCCGGAACCTTTGAGTCGGATCATCGAAACCCCTCAGACACAGATTATTGCCTCCAACGGCCAGGTTTTGATCACACTCGGCGAACGGAAAGCCGTTCCCCTGGATATGGTATCCAAAAATTTTATCCATGCAATTCTGGCAACGGAAGACCATCTGTTTTTCGAGCACCGCGGTATCAATAAGATGAGAACCCTGAAAGGGCTTTATGTGACTCTGACATCCAGGGCCGGGAAAGTGGAAGGTGCCTCCACCATAACCCAGCAACTGGCCAAAAACTTGTTTTTCAGCTTTGAAAGGACTTATACAAGGAAGCTCAAGGAACTGTTGGTGGCTTTTCAGATAGAAGCCTCCAACACCAAAGAAGAAATATTGCAGGCATATATAAACCAGATCCATTTCGGCGCCGGCGCCCAAGGCATTGAAAAGGCGGCCCGTGTTTTTTTTGGAAAATCAGCCGTTGATCTGAGTCTCCCGGAAGCCGCCCTTCTTGCGGGACTGCCCAAATCCCCGACTCATTACAACCCTTACCGGCACTATGATCGCGCTCTCAAGAGGCGGGATATCGTTCTTCGAAGGATGGTGGCGTCGGGATTCATCTCCGAAGCCGAGGCCCGCCAGGCAGGACAGATTCGGCCGGAGTTGCATCGTACCCGGTCGGATTCAAGGACCGGCAGCTATTACCTGGATGCCTTGATCAGTGAACTGATTTTAAAATACGGGGAAGACGTGGTGTATCACGGTGGTATCCGGGTATTTGCCACCATTGACTCCAGGCTTCAGTCTTTAGCCCAGGAGTCCATGAAAAAAGGGCTTGAAGGGTTGGACGGCATGATGGGGATCCCGGAGGATATGATGGATCGTCCCCAGGGGGCGCTTGTTGCCATTGATCCCGGATCGGGCGCCGTAAAGGCCATGGTCGGCGGACGGGATTATTACCAAAGCGAATTCAACCGGGCCATGAAAAGCCGTCGGCAGCCGGGAAGCGGTTTTAAACCGTTTCTTTATTATACGGCGCTCAAAGAATTGGGATACCACCCTGCAACGGTCATGACGGACAGGCCGGTGGTGATCCCCGTTAAGGGCGCAGCAGACTGGGAACCGAAGAATTTTACACGGAATTATGCCGGTCGGATGATTCTGAAAAAGGCTCTGACCGATTCGGTCAATACCATTGCCGCTCAACTGGTGGCAAATGCCGGGCCGGAAGCCGTCATAAAGACCGCAAGAGCCTGCGGCATCCTCAGTCCTTTGCAAAATGTGTATTCAGTGGCCCTGGGAACCTCCAATGTGACGCCGTTCGAAATGGCGGCCGCCTATTCCGTATTCGCCACCCTGGGCGTCATGCATGAGCCGTTCTTCTTCTGGCGGGTGGAAGACGCCTTCGGCCGCATCCTTTTCGAGCATATCGTCCAGGAAAAAAGAGTGCTGGATCCTTCCATTACCTATCAGTTGGTGGATATGATGAAATCCGTCATCGACAACGGATCGGGGCGGTCGGTCCGGCAACTGGGGTTTACGCGGGATGCGGCCGGAAAGACAGGAACGACGGACAGCTTTTTTGATGCCTGGTTTACAGGGTTTACGCCCACTTTGTGTGCATCGGTATGGATCGGGTTCGATAAAGAGAAAAAACTGTTGGACGCTCATCGTATAGGCATTACCGGAGGCAGAGGAGCGGCGCCTGTCTGGGCCGATTTTATGATCAAGGCCCTTGGTTCCGATCCTGAAAGAGGATTCCCGATTCCGGATGACATTCATTTTGAAACCGTGAATGTCGCAACCGGGTGTAAACTCCGGGAATACGGGCAGGGAATGGAACAGATGATCGTTCCATTAAGGCCTGAACAGCATGTGTGTGGGGATGAAAATCAATGATAAGGGTTTTAAGACATATCAGCGTATGTACGTGGATCGCCACCATGCTTTCCGTCCCCCTGGTTTTTTATCTGCTCCCCGGATTCGGGCTGGTTTTACCTTCTCTTGAGCCTTTTCTCCTTTTTTTGATGGTGACGCTCCTTTTGACAACCGTCATCGGAATTTTGATGAATATGATGGCCCGGAAGGCACTTGGAGGTTTGCTCCAGGAAGGTCATGCCTGGGAAAGAGCTGGAATCTCTGCCAAAGCCGAGAAAAAATTTCATCAGGCGTTACGGCTTTACGATTCATTTCTATTAGGACTTTTTTCGACCGGCAAGGTTACCCGGAAAATGCTGGCGGCGCTGGCCAGGCACCAGTTGGCTGTTCCGGCCGACCGTGATTATTTCAGACGAGCTGCGGCTGTTTATGTAAATCATTATCCGGAAGATACGGTTTTTGCCGAACAATGGATCAATTGGCTGCATTCAGCCGGAGAACCAAATGTTCAGGAGATGCAAGCCATAACCCAACTGGCGGAAACCGGATATGCAAACCCTCGTCTGTTGGAATGGCTCTCACCTGTTGCTCGCCCATACGGCAGGAGAGATTTTGAGTCGGCAAAATTGGTCAAAGATCCTAAAAAAGAAAGCCTTCGCAGAGAAATAGAGCAGGAAACCATTGGACACGATATGCCCGGCCGCCTTTATGATCGCATGGAACAGATCACGCCTTTTTCCCAGCCGGGAACCCGCTCTGCAGGGGGCCTGATCACCGTGAAAAAGATCCGCCTGAAAAATCCGATGCAGACCCTTGCCGTATGGGTGGTGGAAGGCGGCTCCCGGATGCTGAGATCCGTCGGATCGGTATGGAGTTTTATCATTTTGATCATTCAACGGGGATACGGGTCCGTTTCAGGACATCAACGGGTCCGCACCGTTTTGAAAGCCGTTTCTTTGGGGCTTGCATCGGCCGGATTGATTTTTTTTCTGATTCTGCCCCTGCTTCGGATGCTGATGGCGCCTGAACCGATTCCGAGCGGCATTGAATCCGAGCCGATAACTATTTCAAAGCCTTTTACCATACAGGTGTCAGCCTATCTGAAAAAAGAATATGCCGATAATTACGCAGCGGTTTTAAAAAAAAAGGGGATTGAGGCAACGGTCAAACAGGTGGTGGGTGGTGGGAAAACCTGGTTTGTTGTCCATGTGTCTGAATTTGTAGATAAAAAAAGCGCTGAAGCCTATGGTCAGAATTTGAAAAATCAGAAAATCATCGATGATTTTTTTGTCAATAACCAATAGACCCCTGTTTTGACTGAGAGTAGAGGCCAGTGGTCATAAATTGATCACTTTATCGGCCAGTTGCATGGATGTCACCACATCCAGCATGTTGGTAGTTTCTCCGATCTGTTTGTCCTTGAGCAGATTGAAATGGGTCAGACAGGCGCCGCAGACCAGAATGCTCACGCCGGATGAGGTCAACAGTGTCAATTCTTCCAGTATGGGAGAGCCTGATGTGGTCAATTTAACCCCGTCATTGACGAAAACGATCCGCCATAATTCACTTCCCATCTCCTTCAGGGTTTTTATGAAATTGACCATGAGTTTTCCTCCGAGGTCCGCATCTGCTTGCCCGATCAGTCGGGAGGAAATCATCACCAGAATTTTCTGATGGCGGTCCGGCTCTTTGGCTTCATCGGCAACCGGGCCGGAGGCCCGCTGTCCGGATGAATCAGGGGTTTTTTGTCCGGAAACGGTGGTTCCTGTTTCATCTGAATCCACGGATACGTTGAACCCGTGAAAATTGAGGAACCGGGTGACATTTTCAACGGCGGCATCGTTATCGACAATCACATGGATTTCATGACACGCTTCCTGTTCGAGACGCTTCTTGGTATTCAGAACAGGTGCCGGACACTGAAGATTCCGGCAGTCGATGGTGTTTTTTTCCATATCAGATAATCCTTTGTGTTAAGGTTGCCGGAAATTTTAGGTCGCCTTCAAATTTGAGTCAAATAGCAAAATTCAATATTTATAACCATGGGTATCGATCATTTCAATAAAGAATCCATCCAATAATTCATCGGATCATGTCAGGCCGCTTTTATTAATGCATTGACAGCCTGTATCGGTTATGGAAAAATTCCCGATAAAAACCCGTTAATGGAGTGGGAAAGGAGGAACAAACATGGTTATCATTTCAAACGTTACGTATCCGCCAGAAAGCACCAGAGAAATTGCAAAACGTTATCTCAAGGCCCCGGTTCTGCCGGATTTTTTGACCAAACGGGGACCCTATGTATGCTCAAGCATTTCGGGCGGCATGAATTCCATCACCTTTTATGAACTGGACAATTCCAGGCTTGCCGAAGGATTGAAAGCCATCGGGGAAAGCCTCGCCATTTATTTTGGCGTCCCAGGGTATCAATATGATTTAAAACCCTATTTCGAACTGGAAGAAGGCTTGAATATACTGGGCCTTTAATGAGACCCGCCAGACGCCCGCCTGGTTTTTGCCCATGCGCAGATCGTTTCAAAATCCCTGAAGCGCCATCGGATGGGGAACTCTTTGCACTGGCGGGGTTTGACCGGATGAATGCGGCAACCATCGGGCGTCAGAAACACACATTCGCCGGTGGATGTCTCGTTTAACGACAGGTTCTGACGATCGCGGGTCAATCGGGTATGACGATCGATGAACAGGCGGACTTCCATGCCTAAGAATGCGGCTATATGGTCCGCTTCCTTTTTTTGCAGCCGGACATACCCTTTCTGCCGGCAACAGGCACCGCATCGGAGACATCTGAAATCTTTCAGTTCGGTAATATCCAAGGTGATATTTCCTTTTTATCAAAGAAATAAGTGGATATTCGGCCTGGACAGAACCATGGGGACGGCTTCGGCAAAAATGTCGGTCAGCCGGTTTCGAATATCCATCATGGTCTGAGCTCTGTTGAGCGTTTTCAACATCTGGTGACCGAATTTGAAATTGGCGCAGAAATAGGGGGCGAATTTTTTGAACAGTTTGACGGCAACAATTTCTTCATAGTAGTTCAGAAGAATTGCCGTATATCTTAAAACAGTTCGGTAATAGATGTTCTGGTCGGGAATCAGATGACGGGTCCATTCGGCAAACAACCATGGTCTGGCTACCGCCATTCGACCGACACACAGACCGTGGCAGGATGTCTGCCGGATCATCCGGATTCCGTCTTCAGGGTCGAACAGGTTGCCATTACCAAATACGGGAATGGCAACCGACTCTCGTACAATACGGATCATGTCCCATTTGGGCGGTCGATTTCGGCGATCCGGTGCCACACGTGGATGAAAGATCAAAGCGTCCGCTCCCGACGCTTCAAACCGCCGGGCCATATTTACAGCGAATTCCGGATCGTTGTCCCAGCCGGTTCTGAATTTGACGAACACCGGGATGGACACCGCACTCCTGACGGCTTTCACAATCTCCGCTGATAAGTCGGGGTGTTTTAATAGAGCGGCCCCGCATCCTTTTTTACAGATGGCGGCAACGGAACAACCGAAGTTCAGATCGACCCCGAAGAAGCCTTCCTTCTCAATCCTTATGGCTGCAGCCGCCATGGTCTCAGGGTCCGGACCGAAAATCTGACAAACCAGATGATCAAGTTCCTGAGGCCGCCATTGAAAAACCAGAGAAGTCCTTGGATTTTCGTGGGGAACGGCTTTTGCGCTGCACATCCCTGTAAAAAGAAGCCCAAACCCTCCGAATTCGGCGACTAGATGCCGGAAGGCAATATGGCCTAAGCCCGCCATGGGGGCCAGAATCATCCGGTTTCGGATGACTCGCCCGCCGATGGTCAGTTCCTGAGACAGGTATTCGGACAGGTGGACATTCACGGCAATTGGTTGTCATTCTTCAGGGTTATGGATCAACGGCAGATACCTAACCGGAAACAGGCCATTTGTCAATGGGTCGGCTGATTTTCAAACTTTTGCGAACCGCCTTCGCGGACTTGGACGCATGACCTTGACATAACCTGACAGCTATAATATCTTACACTGTCATTTTAAGGGATTGAGAGAATGATCAATACGCACGAGCATGAAAAAAAACAATTCAAGCGCTTGTTCCAGCAACAAGGGATAGACCGGTTCGATTCCCGCCTGGACGTCCTGGAGGCTTTTTTGCGGCTTGAACATCATGTGACCATCAGTGATCTTCTGGCTGAGCTGGAGACAAAAGGGCTTTGTTTTGAAAAAGAGTTCGTATTCAATACCATGGATCTTTTGTGCCGGTTCGGCTTTGCCAGTAAAATAGAGTTCGAAGAAGAAGAAACCCGATATGAACACCGGCATCTGGGATTGCATCATGATCATATGATCTGTACCAAATGCGGCCTTATCCTGGAATTCAGGGATGAGGCCATAGAAAAACAGCAGCATAAGGTTGCTGAAGCCTATGGATTCCATATGCTTCAGCACAAAATGGATATATATGGTATCTGCGGAAACTGTTTAAAAACACGCAGCCGCCTGGTTCCTCTTCACAAAGCCAAAAAAGGGGAAAAGCTCATCATAAAAGAGTTGGAAGCCGGCATGAGCCTACAGCTCCGAATTTCTTCCATGGGATTGAAAATAGGAGACCTTGTCGAGGTCGTATCTTCCGGTTTCGGGGGGCAGGTGGTGATTGCCGTCGGTGAAAATCGGATGGTACTCGGCAAGGGGATGTCGGAAAAAATAATGGTTGAGCCGGTTGGCCCCACTCTTTTCCATGAGACCGGCAAAGAGCCGGATCATTTTGTTGCAAGGGATGATATCCGGTTTCTCAGTCAGATGAAAGCCGGTCAGGAAGGTGTTGTCCGGAAGGTTTCGGGCGAAGGGTTGTTAAAACGGCGACTGCTTGAAATGGGCATCAATCGGGGAACGATGATCTATGTGGAGAAATATGCCCCGCTGAAAGACCCCATTGAAATCGTGGTCAAAGGATATCACATGTCCCTAAGAGTTGAGGAAGCGGCCAACATACAGGTTGAGAATATCAGGGATAAAGACCGGAATCGATGAACAAGACGCTTACACTTGCCCTGGCCGGAAATCCCAACTGCGGCAAAACCACCATATTCAACAACCTGACCGGCGCCCGCCAGAAAGTAGGTAACTGGCCGGGTGTAACTGTTGAAAAAAAAGAAGGCAGACTGAAGTATAAAGACTATGACCTTACCATTGTCGATCTTCCCGGCACCTACAGTCTGACGCCTTTTTCAATAGAAGAAATAACGGCCAGGGATTTTATCATCAATGAGCGCCCTGATATCGTCATCAATATCATTGACGCCTCCAATCTTGAGCGCAGCCTGTTTCTGGCGATTCAGATTCTCGAACTGGGTCGGCCGGCGATTTTTGTTTTGAACATGGCTGATACGGCTGAGGCCAAAGGCCTGAAAATAGATGAAAAAAAACTGTCACAACTGTTGGGGCTTCCCGTTGTGTTTACTGTTGGAAACAAAAACAAGGGAATTGACGATCTGATTCAGGTGGCCATTGACGAAGCCATCTGTTTTGAAAAAGGAAAAGAGAGCCGTGATATCCGGTATGGTCAGGAAATAGAGACCTGTATAGCGAGGGTCCAGCTCTGCCTGAAGGAAGCTGGCTTGGAGCCGGAGGGAGCCCTTCGATGGAACGCGATCAAGATTCTTGAAAATGACAAAATCGTCAAAGCAAGAATTCGCAGCGCGGATCCTACGGCATCCGCGAATATATTCCGGGCGTCTGACGAATGCCGCAGAAGAATTCAGGCCCTGTTCGAGGATGATTTTGAAATAGTATTGACGGATGACCGGTATGGGGTGATTGCGGGGATCATTAGAGAAACCGTGACCAATCTGGGCAGAAAAAGGATCGATGTGTCAAGGAATATCGACCTGGTTCTGACTGACAGATTTTTCGGAATCCCGGTGTTTATTTTTTTTATCTGGGCCATGTTCCAGCTCACTTTCTCTGTTGGAGCGTATCCCATGGAATGGATCGAACGGGGTGTTTCACAACTGTCCGGAATTCTTGACCGCACCCTGCCGGCCACTCTTTTTAAAGATCTTCTGCTGGACGGAGTAATTGCGGGCATCGGCAGTGTGGTCATTTTCCTGCCCAATATCCTGATTCTGTTTTTTTGTATCGCACTTTTTGAAGATACCGGATATATGGCCCGTGCGGCTTTTCTGATGGACCGGGTCATGCATACTTCAGGGCTTCATGGTAAATCTTTCATCCCTATGTTGATGGGGTTTGGCTGCAATGTCCCGGCCATTATGGCGACACGGGCTCTGGAGAGCAACAAGGACAGGATTTTGACCATACTGATGACACCGTTCATGTCCTGTTCAGCCAGGTTGCCCGTTTATATCGTTCTTTGCGGCAGTTTTTTTGCCGAATATGCAGGAACCGTGATTTTCGGGCTTTACTGTCTGGGAATAATCATTGCGATGGTATCGGGCCGGGGGCTTCGAAAACTTCTTTTCAAGGGGGCGGAAGCGCCTTTTATAATGGAGCTGCCGCCATACCGGATTCCCATGTTCAAGAGTCTGATGATCCATATGTGGGATCGAAGCAAGATGTTTTTAAGAAAAATGGGTGGGGTTATCCTCATCGGGTCCATTATTATCTGGGCGCTTTCAACCTTTCCAAGATCTGAGTCCTCTTTTGTGGATTATGAAAAAAAGATAGATTCCGTTACTGCTGAGTATGTCCAAAAGATGGAAACAGCAGAGGATAAAGAAAGGCAGCGCCTCGAGCAGGAGCTGGATCTGATTTTGGCTGACATACGCAATCAGAGGGAGCAAGAGCGAATCTCCGCTTCCTATATCGGAAGGATCGGAAAGGTGCTGGAACCTTTTTTTGAACCAATCGGCATCGACTGGCGGGCAAGCGTGGCCCTTGTAACGGGATTCGTGGCCAAAGAGGTCGTTGTCAGTACCATGGGGGTCCTCTACGGAGTGGGTCATGAAGGTGGTGAAGCGCTTGAAAAAGCGCTGAAGCGGTCAGGGATGACCCCTCTTTCAGCTCTGTCCATCATGGTTTTTGTTTTACTGTATGTGCCTTGCTTTGCAACCGTTATGACGATTTACCGGGAAACTTCGGCTAAATGGGCCGTATTTAATCTGGTATATACGACACTGGTTGCCTGGAGCATGTCTTTCCTGATTTTTCGGATGGGAATGGTATTGGAAATAAGATAGTCAGAGACGAGACGACAAGGAGGATCTTATGAAGCGTTTGAATATGAATCATTTCTGGGGGGCGATATTTTTTTCTCTCATTCTGCTGGCAGCCATGCCGGCAAGCGCGACGGGTGAGGAGCGGCTTTCCGTTAAGGCCAGTATAGCCAACATGCGTTCAGGACCGGGAACTGAAACTGCTGTTATGTGGCAGGTTGAGCAGTATCATCCGGTCATCGTCATAGAAAAAAAGGGGAACTGGTATAAAATTAAAGATTTTGAAAATGATGTGGCCTGGCTCCACAAGTCGCTTCTGGATAATGCCGAAAGCGTAATCACGCATAAAGACAAGTGTAATGTCCGTTCCAAACCCGATACCAACAGTACGATATTGTTCACTGTGGACAGGGGTGTCCCTTTCAAGGTGTTGGAGAAAAAAGGAGAATGGATAAGGATCCGGCATGTGGACGGAGATACGGGCTGGATACACAACTCACTGGTCTGGTGAACTGGTTTAATAAATTATTTGAAAAGGCGGGAAAATGGCGGACAGAATTTCGAGGGAGCGTAAAAAAGAGCTGGAACAGCTGGATCCTTTTCAGGAAAACCTTCTGAAAGCGATGGCGTATGCAAAAACCTTTAAAAAACAATTGATTTTGATGACTAGTGTCATTTTCCTGGTCATTCTGGTTTTTTCAGGGATCATGATAAGTCTTAAAAAGGCGGAAAATTCGGCCAATCAAATTTTGACACAGGCTTTGATCCGATATGGCGGAGCTGAAACCCCTGAAAAAGGGTATGCGATGGTAAAGGATGACTTCAACATGCTATTCACGGAATATGCCAATACTGAAGCAGGACGATCGGCAAAGATCCGGTTTGCAAGAATCTGTTATGACGCCTCTCAATTGGAACAGAGTTATCAGTATTATAAAGAATCTCTCGCTTTGTTTGAAAATGATCCGGTTACTAAAAACATGATTTTGTCTTCCCTGGGACATGTTTGTATGGCCAGAAATGAGTTCAATGAGGCAAGGGATTATTTCGGCAGAATTATAACTGCCGATCTGGATTTGTTGAAGGATGATGCAAGGTTTGCACTCGCTCTTGTGGAAGAGGCTGAAGGGAAACATGAACAGAGTCGGAAGATGTATGAGCAGATCGTTAACGACCATGAAGATTCCATGTATCTGTCAATCGCCAAAGCCCGAATTCAGCAAAAACTGCCTTGAACTTAAAAGGGCGGATTCGGCTTTCGCCCATCCGCCCTTTTAAGAAAAGGAGAAAAAGATGAAAAAATCAACCATTGATTGGTTTGCAATATGAATAAAGCGAAATTCATGCCGCAATGTCTATTTGAAAGATATTTTTTTTAAGCCGCTACAGGCTTACTGGAAATGGGTTTGGAGAAATATTGAATTCATAATAAGGTTATTTCAAAGCCCGGCTGGTTTAAAATTTTAAACCAGCCGGGTTCATTTTTGGGATGGATATAAACGAATCACTATAAAAAACAGACTATTCAAAAAAAATTCGAGGATTCATGATTTTGAATCCGAACCGATATCATTTGTCCAGATTGAATTTTTTCAATTTTTGATTCAACCCGCTTTTCCCTATCCCCAGAAGGTCGGCTGCTTTTGTCTGTACGTTGCCGGAAAGTTGCATGGCTCTTTGAATCATTCTTTTTTCCACGGTGGCGAGGGTTTCGGAAAGCCCGATACCTTCAGGAATGCCATCCAGATCTAAAATGGAAGGGGGGCTTTGTCTGAGTTGAACCGGAAGATCCGAAGGCAGAATGGTATCCCCGTTGCAGAAAATTACCGACCGTTCAATAATATTTTCAAGCTCTCTTACATTGCCCCTCCATTTATAGTCGCACAGGATTTTGACGGCTTCAGGCGAAATTTGGGTGACTTTGCTCACCGTATGTGGATCTTGGGTGTATTTGTCGATGAAATGTTTGATCAGCAGAGGAATATCTTCGGATCGTTCCTTAAGGGAAGGGAGCCTGACCTTAACTACATTGAGCCTGTAAAATAGATCCTCTCTGAATTTGTTTTTCCGGACTTCGTCTTCAAGATTTTTATTGGTCGCCGCGATCAGTCGGAAATCCACAGGTATGGATTCGGTTCCACCGACTCTCTCAATGGTTCTTTCCTGAAGCACGCGCAATAGTTTGACCTGAAGGGAAATGGGCAGTTCGCCGATTTCGTCCAGAAAAAGAGTCCCTCTATGAGACAATTCAAAACGACCTTTTTTCAAGGTGTTGGCGCCGGTAAACGCTCCTTTTTCATGACCGAACAATTCGCTTTCCAAAAGAGTTTCGGCAAATGCGGCGCAATTGACGGCTACGAGAGGACCTGATTTTCTAAGGCTGTTGTAATGAATGGATTTGGCTACCAGTTCCTTCCCGGTACCGCTTTCCCCCTCTATGAGAACACTGGCGTTGGATGGCGCCACTTTTTTGATGATTTCGTAAATTTCCTGCATAGGCTTGCTTTTCCCGATGATATTGTCAAAACTGAATCTGGAGACGACGGCCTCTTTGAGCAGTTTGTTTTCCTGAACAATTCTGTAAACCGAAATAGCCCTTGCAATTTGGGCAATCAGAGCCTGGTTTTCAAAAGGTTTGAGGATAAACGTATAGGCTCCTTTATGCATGGCTTCCACCGCTTTTTCAACGCTGCCATAGGCTGTCATGACAATAACGGGGAGGTCGGGATGATTTTCCTTTATTTTTTCGAGCAGTTGAATGCCGCTCATTCCCGGCATCTTTACATCGGTCAAAACCAGGTCAATGACTTCGGAACCCAATATGTTTAATGCTTCTGTTCCACTGGAAGCGGTCAGGGAATGATATCCTTCTTCCTGAAGAACCTGTCCGATAATCATGGGATAATTTTTTTCGTCATCAACGATCAGAATATTTTCCATTCCATTTTACTCCTGAATCGGAAGCCGGACCTGAACGTTGGTCCCTCCCGATGGTTCGCTGGATATACTGATGGTACCATTGTGGGCCTCGATGATATTTTTGACGATACCCAGCCCCAGTCCTGTTCCGGTATCTTTCGTCGTAAAAAAAGGGGTCCATACTTTTTTTAACACCTCTTCAGGGATACCTTTCCCGTTGTCGATAAAATTAACGACCACTGTTTCCCGGGTGCTGTATGCCTGAATGATGATCCTGCCATTCGTCCCAAAGGATTGAAATGCATTGATCAACAGATTTAAAAAAGCCTGGTACAGCATGGTGCCGTCCGCATGGATTTCAGGAAGAGGCTCGGGGATCTCTTTAGAAATGACAATGTGCTCGTTTTCTATCTGAGGCATCAAATAAGCAATGTTTTTTTCAAGTATGTCTTCGATCCGGCAAGGATGAAAATCAGGCGTTCGCGGCCGGGCAAAATTTAAAAAATCTGTAATAATGCTATCCAGCCGGGCTGATTCTTCGATAATAATATCGGGGATCGTGGTTTGAGCATCGATTTTTTCCATTTTTTTTTTCAATAATTGGGCGCTGCTTTTAATAATTCCCAGGGGATTCCGAATCTCATGGGAGACCCCGGCTGTCATTTCACCTATCGCCGACAGATGTTCCGCCTGTCTCAGTTTTTCCTCCAGCCTGAGCCTTTCTTCAGCTCTGTTTTCGATTATTTTTTCGCCATGCTTGACGACAAATCGCAGGACAATAAAAAGAATGCCCATGATTAAAAAACATGACCCCACAATCAATCCCTGGAGTTTGAAAATTTTTTGATAGTCATCGGAAACATCCCGAACAATTTCGACAACCCCCAGAACAGGCCCTGTCAGACTTATTGAGGATTTGAGTTTTTCGGCACGCAGAGGAGAGAAGGTGATGATTTTGGTTTCATGGGGATAACCGATCAACAGCTCAAAAAAGCTGCCCTGCTGAATCAATCTGGAGGAGGCCTGCTTTTGCATGGCTTTTTCATAATGAACGCCGCCAGCATTTTTTTCCCCGATTTTGGAAGTGTCAAAACTGTAGGATATGATGTTGTCTTCTCCATAGATGGTAACCATCTCGACATTGAAACTATGAAGGGTTGAGCGCACAACTTTATCCATTAAAAGAAACTGTTCCCTTTCTCTTAATCGGATTTCCCCATATTGAATCAATATGGGGAGTACAAATCTGGAAATGATCTGGTGGTTCAGATTCTCAACCAGAAGCGAAGCATATTCTTCACTTTTTTCCAGAAGCAGGTTCCTGACCCAGTGGGCATTCAGTGCGGATATGGTCAGAGTGGCGGCAAACATGATGATTAGAGAGGAAAAAGTAAAGAACTTGACAAGTCGGAAAGGTTTTGTTCCTTGTAAATTATCTGATTTTTGAGGCATCCATTCACATTCTTTAAGAGGTATTAAAATCCGGGTTTCATTGTTTTTTTTTGCGGTAAAAAGCCAAAAAATGATGATAATGCTTGACATTGCAATTATATCATACCAAAGTATAGTTACATTAAGTGTTTATATCAATATAAAAAAACAGTGCGGATGCGGGTTGCGGACTTATTGACTACAGTTATAATGATTGTGAAGGCACATGATGTTTCGTAAAAAAGATCACCTGGTCGGTCTGGATATCGGTTCTTCTTTCATCAAAGTGGTTGAACTCAAGCCATCGGGCAAGGGTTACAGTCTTCATAAGTTCGGGATGACCCAAACCCCTCCGGGGGGCATAGTTGAAGGCCGCATTATGGATATGAAAACACTTTCAAGCGAAATCCGGTCACTCTTCAGGACTCAGAAGATTCGTGAGAAAAACGTCGCCATATCAACCGGTGGTCACTCCGTCGTCATAAAAACCATCAATACCGCCAACCGGCCTGAAAAAGAACTCCATGAAAGCATTTATGCGGAAGCCGAGCAGTATATTCCTTATGATATCGATGATGTCAACATTGATTATCAGATTTTAGGAGAAAGCGAGTCGTCCTCTGATCAGCTAAGCGTTTTGCTGGTCGCGGTAAAAAAAGATCTGGTGGCCGAATATATAGAACTGATACAAATGGCGGGATTAAACCCTCGGATAATAGATGTAGATACCTTTGCCCTTCAAAATGCCTACGAGATGCTTCCGTACCGTAATCGGGATTGTGTGGCGTTGCTGGTGGACGTGGGTGCTTCAAAAATGTCGTTGAACATACTGAAGGCAGAGACCTCGCTTATGATGAGGGATAATATATCCGGAACCAACCAGATTTTGGAAGAGCTTGCCAATCAGTATGGAATGACCGTCGAAGAGGCCGGGCAGGCTGTCAATGGCGAAGGAAAAAAAAGGATCGGTCAGGATAAACTGAAATCTGTGGGTATAAAGGTATCGCAATCATGGTGTTCTGAAATTTCTGAGGTGGTGAGCGCCTTTGAGGCGGGCGCCGATAATGAAAAAGTTGAAAAAATTATATTGAGTGGTGGCGGAGTTTTTGTGGACGGCTTCAAAGACAGCCTGCTCGCGGAGCTTGAAGCGGATGTCTCAGTGATAAATCCGTTTGAGGGATTGATTGTAAATGAAAAAAAATTTCCGGAATCGCTTATCAATCAAGCGGCCCCTCTGGCCCCTATCGCCATTGGACTCGCGCTGCGAAGGATCGATGATAAATGATTAGAATTAATCTCCTGCCCTTTAGAATCGCCAGAAAAAAGGAAAATATCCGTCGGCAGATTTCGATTTTATTTTTGTTGATATTTTTTGTTATCGCCTTGATGGTCTGGTATACGCAACGACTGGATAAACAGATCCAAACGGTTCAACGCAAAACCGAACAGGTCAATCAGCAGATCGCGCTGTTCAAGGAAAAAGCGGACAGAGTCGCGCAAATTAAAAAAGATTTGAAAATATTGGACGAAAAACTCAAAATCGTTGAGTCTCTGAAAGCCGAGAAAGAAACTCAGTTCGTTCTGTTTCGAAGCATGACCGACTTGATTGTGCCGGAGAGAATGTGGCTGGAAAGTTTTAAAACCGATCAGTCAAATTTGAACATTTCCGGGATATCCTTTGATAATCCAACCATTGCTGAATTCATGGAACGATTGGAAAAATCCGGTTTGTTCAGCAAGGTGGATTTGAAAACGGCAAAAATGAAAACCTTTAAAGGTGATGTCATGCTGAAATCTTTTGAATTGGTGTGCAAAATTGAAAAGAAGGCCAACGATTCAAAAGCTGAAGAAAAGGGTAAAAAATGAATGCTGACAAATTGAACATCCCGGGATTGAAAGTGAAAACGGGTGCTTTCCTGGAAAAGATCGGTACGCTTCCCCGGCGTTACCGTTTGCTGATTTGTGTTGCTATCTTTGCTGTGATAGGCGGTGGTTATTATTATTTTATTTTCATGCCACGGTATACCCTATATGAGCAGGTTCAAAACACTTACAAATCACAAGTGGACCTGCTTGCTACATACAAACAAAGGGCCGCAGAGATTGTTAAATATGAGAAAAAAATGGCGGAAACTATGGGGCTGTTTAATGAAGCTATGAAAGCCCTTCCGGATAAAAGAGAAATTCCTTCTTTGTTGACTGCAATATCTGCTGCGGGGAGCAAATCCGGTTTGGCCTTTCACTTGTTTCAACCTGAAAATGAAGAGAATAAATCTTTTTATTATGAGATCCCGGTTTCCATTAAAGTAGAAGGGAAATACCATCAGATTGCGGATTTTTTCTTTCAAGTGCTTCAACTGAATCGGATTGTGAACATCAACAATGTGGATGTGAAAAGTAAGCAGGATGGACAAAAATTGGAAATGAGTTGCAGAGCGGTAACTTATATGTTCGTTGAGAGCCAGGCTGAATTGAACCAAGATCCCAAAAAAGGCCAAACCGGAAAGGGACGGACTTAGCAGGGGTGACGATGATGCATAAAATAAACATACTTGTTCTACTTCTGTGCGTGCTACTCACAGCATTGTTCAGCGCCTGCAATGATTCCGCAGAAAATGCAGGAACAGTGCCGTCATCACCCGAGGTTGTATCCGGGAGTATTCAACTTCCTGACAAGTTAAGCAATCCTACCCAGACCGAGAACACGGCACAGACAGAGTTGAATGTGCAAGATAAGGTCCAATCTGAACCGGCGCCGGAAGAAAATAAAGATGTCGTACAACCTGAAAAGATAGCCCCGAACTATGATGGTCATAACAGAACAGATCCCTTTTTAGCGCTCATTCAGGAAAAAACGGAAAGCACCCCCATAGAAAGCGACGGACCACAGAGGATTTTAACGCCGCTTGAAAAGATAGACTTAACTCAGATTCGCCTGACGGCGATTATCATTATGAAAAAGCGACAGATCGCAATGGTTGAAGATGCTGACGGTAAAGGGTATGAGGTTTCGGTCGGCACCTATATTGGTAAGAATCAGGGGAAAGTATCTGACATTAAGGATAGTAGTATCATCGTGACAGAGTTTGTCAAAGATTATCAGGGAAGAATTAAAGAGCGGGTCCATGAAATAAAACTTCATAAAAACAATGAAGAGGGATAATATGTTTTTTTTCCAGATCCAAAAATTGAAGAAGTTGATGATAACCAGGGTCGGTCTTGTGCTGACGCTCTTCATCCTCGCGGGATGTGTCGCCCAGACGGCGGAAAAAAGCCGGCTTTCCCAGAATTCCCAAGAGACTTCGCAAGTTGATGATTCAGCCCAGGGAAAACTCGGCCAGATCCGAGAAATCAACTCTCTTGTTGCTGACATTCAGGATCGGAAAGTGGAGATCCATATTTCGGGAAGTGAAAAATTGTTTTACACCAGCATCAAGCAGTCTTTCCCATTTGGCATAGCGATTTACCTGCCGGAGACCAAAATTGCCGATGGCTTCAAGACCAGTATACGACCTAATGATTTCATCAGTGATGTAGTGGTAGATTACGCTGACAAAGAGATGACTACAGTCAAAGTGCTGATTCTGCTGATTAAAGATCTCAACTATGATGTCGTTGAAACCGATCAGTCTTTGAAAATAGTACTTTCACAAGGCGTTCAAAAGGATTTTGCAAACCAGACCAATCCCTCCGACGCACCATCGTCCGAAACGAGCCTCGGCAATTCCCCACCAGAATTATCCGGCCAAACAGCGAAAATGACTCATATTGAGTTCAACACGATGGAGGACGGCAAATCCGACATTGTCGTCGAAACCGATCGTCCTGTTAAATATGACATTACTTCCGGCGAGAATGACAAATTATACCTTAACCTTTACGATACCGTTATTCCAAACTATCATAAACGGCCTTTGCTGACTCAATATTTCAAATCCGCCGTCGAAAGCCTGGTCCCGGCAAATGTGCCCGGGAAAAAAAAGAATTCCAAAATTGAAATTAAAATACGGGATTGGGTTCCATATAGAGTAGTTCAGGATCAGAACAGAATTGCGCTGTATTTTGAGCCCACTGCACTGGAGCCTCCGAAATTTGCCAAGGCAAGGAAAACAAGTGGTTTCATCGCACAGGGAGAATCAGCCCATCAGGGAAATGAAAAGAGTGTTCAGGTTCAATATGCGGATAATCCTTCGGATTCAGCCGACACACTTTTTGGAGGACCGAAACAATACAAGGGCGAAAAAATCAAACTGGATTTTTACGAGACCGACATCAAAAATGTCTTTCGAATTCTAAAAAGCGTTGGAGGGCTGAATTTCGCCATTGATCAGGATGTCCAAGGCAAGGTCACTCTATCTCTGGAGGAGCCTGTACCCTGGGACCAGGTGTTGGATCTGGTGTTGAAAATGAATGGTCTGGGACAGAAACAGGAAGGCAACGTGATTCGCATCGCGACCCTTGACACCCTTAGAAAAGAAGAAAAGCTATTCCAGGATGCGGTTGCAGAGAGAAAAAAATCACTGGAGGACAAGGAAAGCTTAGAGCCGTTGATGACGGAATATATTCCCATCAACTATTCGGATGCGGCAACCGATATCAAACCCCACATTGATCAGGTTCTGACAAAAGAGCGGGGAAAAAGCAGTGTGGATAAAAGAACCAACACCATCATTGTTACAGATACCCAGATGAAAATAGATCAGATCAAGGAAACCATTTATCGTCTGGACAAGGTGACTCCACAGATAATGATAGAAGCGAGGGTTGTTGAAGTCTCCAAGGATTTTTCACGGGAACTGGGTTTGGGATTGAGTTTTGGGGAAACCCAGACACCTCATATCGGTAAAAGCAATGATTACAATGTCGCTCTTAATTTTCCAAGCTCATCGCCGGCGACCAGCGGATCTTTCAATTTTTATAACATATTGGGTTCCGATTTTCTGAATATTAAAGCCCAGATTGCGGCTGCTGAAACAAAAGGGGATGTCAAAGTGGTATCCTCTCCCCGGATTTTGACCCTTGACAACAAAAAAGCGCGAATTAAGCAGGGTCTTGAATATGCCTATCTCGAAAGAGATGATACCGGCGGCTCCTCAGTCAAATTTAAAAATATCGACCTGTTGCTGGAAGTGACACCCCATGTGACTCCGGATAAACGAATTTCAATGACGGTCTATCTGACCAAGAACGATATCGATTCAGTGACGGACGGTGTTCCCTCTCTGTCAACCAATGAGGCTGAAACTGAACTTTTGGTGAATGACAATGATACGGTTGTGATCGGCGGTATCGTCAAGACGACGGACAGCAACAGCACTTCAGGAACACCCGTTCTTTCGGGGATTCCAATACTGGGAAGGCTTTTCAGAACTGATATCAACAAGGACAAACGAAATGAATTGTTGATATTTCTGACACCATCCATTATACAACTGGAGCAGAAAAACAACACGTTGACCCGAGTGAATTAATCCAGAACCGACAATTTTTTTCGAGCTTCTCTGGCGAGATTTGAATTCTGTGGGGATAGTCTGAGAACCGTTTCCCAGGACTGGATTGCTTTTTCCATGTATTCCTGACCTTCGTAGGCTTTGGCCATATCCGCATGCAGCACAGCGGCTTCTGGATTTTTTTTCAGTTCAGCCTCTAAAAACACCTGTGCCTTTTTGTAGGACCGTTGTTCAAGATAAACGGATGCCGTCCCATGGATGGCGATTAAAAAATCGGGATTGATTTCCAGTGATTTGTTGAAATATTCCTGGGCCTTTTCAAACATGCCTTGATCTAAATAGACCCAGCCTAAGTTCGACAAAGGGATCTCGGGAAAAGGATAGAGCAAATTTTGGGCGACGTCTTCAAAACATTCAATGGCAGACTTGTATTTTTGCTGTTTAAGATAGGCGGCGCCGAGGTTGTTGCTGGCATCAATGAAATCGTTTTTCAGGTCAAGGGCTTTTTTGAAATGTTTTTCAGCCAGATCGTAACGTTCCTTGGCAAGGTATGTGAGTCCAAGACTATTGTTCAGGTGTGGATCGTTGGGAATCGTTCCATAGGCTTCCAGAAGAGTTTTAAGCGCTGCAGTGTATCGCCCTGAATTGTAGTATTCTTCCCCCAGCCGTTGGGTCGCTATCGCAATTTCCCTGTTTTTGTCCGGGTTGTGAATTCTGGGGGAGCAGGATAAGCAAAATATGGCGCTGAGAAGCAAGCAGTAGGCTGTTTTCATTTGAAAAGTCCCTTAATTGTCATTATCGGTATTTCCAGGTTGAGAATGGTTATGGTCTGGTGAAATGATTCTTATGCCTTCCTTTTTCATGAAATTCAGCTCATTGATACTCAGTTTCCGTGTCGGGACGAATAGTTTATCTTTTTCCTTAAATGCGTATATTCCGTATATTTTCTCGATGGTTTGACCGGTTGAAAAGGTTGGGTTCGGTAGGGTTGCGTAGTCAAGGGCGGAAAATAAGGCTTCAATGACGTCTTTGGATGAAAGGTCGGGTGTAATGGATAAAATATCAAAAGATTGTTTTTCGATGATAGCCAATGCTTCACCATAAACATCCCCGAAATTGATCAGGAGATCCTTCCCGTTTTCTCGGTTGATTCTTCCGAACGAGGCTTCAAGTTCAAGATGATGAAGGCTGAAAGGGATTTTAGCGGCCATTTGGAAGGTATAATCCATTTGTGACAAGAGGGCCTGGATTAATTCTTTGTTTCTGGCTGTAGTGTTTTCCAGGAAAATATCCGGATCTACATTTTCGGTGTTTTCAAGTGCCTCCGACATTAACTGTATTTTTAACTGGTTCCAATAATTTTGAATTTTTTTCTGCAGTTCATCGCCCATGAGGTCTTCTGAAATAATAAGTATTTTTGAACCATCCTTGGTTTCAATGACAGGGGTAACAGCCAGATCAATGACCTGGGGATTATCATCGGCAGGAAAATACATTTTCCCCTGGTTTAAGAGTACCCCACCGATCAACGAACAATATTTTTTCAGCTGGGCCAATTCATAGGCTTCCATCTGTTCTTGGACTTCCTTGGCTTTGCTTGACGATTTTATCGGCCCGTTAGACGACTGAGGCTCGGACAAAAGCGACTGAAACCAGGATTGAGAGCGGATGGAGGGATCGGGCAAATTTATGTCAACTCCCTCATAAACGATGTCAATATTTTTAATATCGGGGTTGGCAAGTTGAAATGCTTTCAGCCCTTCTTCTGATAAACTTCCGTTTTTATTTAGGAATTCTTTATCGATGAGTTTTGAGACGGTGTCGCCTTGCAATAGACGATGTCTTTTTAAATAGGGCTGAAGATCCAAATCCTCGGCGAGGCTTGAGAATTCAATGACGGGGACATCAACGTTTTCAGAGGAGTTGAGAGCATAATCGGTTTTATTGACTTTTTTGAGCGGTATTAGAATGTGGATGCCTGGTTCAATGGCGTCGATATTACTTATTTGAGGATTAAAAGCCTTGAAAATAAAAAGGAAATGAGGAAAGTCTTTTTCTGATATCTCTCCTTTTTTTCTGAATATTTTGTAAAGCCAGTCATCCTTGTTGACAATATAGGGCTCGCACAGGACATCTTCGTCATTGTAACTTAGAATGGAATAGCGCTTGTAAGAGGTTTTAACCCCGCTTGTTTGGGTATATGAATTGTAGGGGCGGCTAAAGAACGCCAATAGAATGAAAAGTGTAACAAAGAAGCGTATTTTATAGCCTTTATATTTTGTCATAAATTATTAAGATGTCTCTAAATTTAGTCTTTCGACGATTTTGTTGGAAATGTCGATTATAAATTTCTGGAAATCTTTTTCATTCAGCCGTTTCTGCTGTGACGGAACAAGGTCGGGATCATCCGGCAGAATCAATGCGGGAAGGTTTTTGTAATCCGGATTGGGTTGGATGTTATAGCTTTCAGGGATAGCGTTAGTGAAATATAGATTTTGAAACTCCGAAAATTTAACGGCATGGGCCGTTGCATCAAGAACGGCTGTTTCATTCGGCGATACCAATTTTTCGGCAACGGCCCGGACCAATCCGGCCAGACATTCGCCACCCTGGGTACAGGCAATATGACCGTTTCGGTTGGCTTGAATCTGCCAATCCATAATGGCTTGTTCCGTTACCTGGACAAAGAACACATTTTTTCGACCGGAAACTTGGTTGTAATTCCGGGTAATGTGGATGACTCTCGGCATGGATACCGGGTTCCCGATCATGGCAGCCTGGGCGACACTTGGTTGCGTATTGACGGGGACAAATCGCCGTCTGCTTTCGTCGGGTTCAAGATAATATCTGTAAACGGGGTCCGCATGTTCGGATTGAACCCCGATGATTTTGGGCAGACTATCAATAATCCCAGCTTCAAAAAATTTAAGGAAACCGTTCATTACTGCTGAAATGTTTCCGGCATTGCCAATGGGTACCACAATGACCTTGTTTTTCATTGCCCAGTCAAAATCCTGGGCAATTTCATAGGAATACGATTCCTGACCCAGAATCCTCCAGGCATTTTTTGAATTCAGAAGCACTACGGCGTATTTGGCTGCCAGATGCTCGACAATCTTCATACAGTCATCAAAAACGCCTGGGATTTCAAAGACATTGGCCCCACTTCCCAGAGGTTGGGACAATTGCTGGGCGGTGACTTTTTTGTGGGGCAGGAGAACGGCCGACTTGATCAGAGGGTTCAGGTAAGAGGCGTAAAGAGCTGCCGATGCAGAGGTATCACCGGTTGAGGCGCATATGGCAATGACATTGGAAATTTTTTTCTGATCGATCAGATAGCGGATACTGGAAAGAGCGCTGGCCATTCCACGATCCTTAAAGGAAGCGCTGGGGTTCTGGCCGTCGTTTTTAAAGAAAAATGATACCCCGACGGAATCTTTCATCTGTGCGTTGGCTTCGATGATCGGAGTATGGCCCTCGCCCAGATAAACGATAGATTCCAGAGGAATGCATGATCCGATAAATTCATGATATCGGTATATCCCTTTGAGAGCGGGGATTTTGAGCATTCTCCTGAAATCAAATATTTTTCGCCAAAGTGGTCCGGGTATTTTTTTCAGTTCGTCTTTCTTGCGATCATGAATCAACAGGACCTGCCCGCATTCGGGACAGACATAAAGCAGACGTTCGATACCGAACCGGGCCGAACAGCCCAGGCATTCATAATACAGCTCTCCGTCGGCCTTGGGCAAAAGATGGGGCTGGACATCTACAGGAAGAGAATCAGGCATCATGGCGAATGTTTTTTTGACCTCCCATATATGGAATCAGCTTTTCGGGAATGGTGACGGACCCATCGGCCTGCTGGCAATTTTCCAGTATGGCGGCAAAGGTTCGGCCGACGGCAAGCCCGGATCCGTTTAAAGTGTGGACATACTCAGGTTTTTTTCCGTCTTTGCGGCGGAATCGGATGCCGGCTCGTCTGGCTTGGAAATCCAGACAATTGCTGCAGGACGAAATCTCTCGATATTTGTTTTGTCCCGGCATCCAGACCTCTATATCATACGTTTTGGCGGCTGAGAAACCCAGATCGCCGGTACAAAGGGTCACGACCCTGTATGGAAGATCGAGAAGCTGAAGTATGGTTTCCGCGTTGGCAAGCAGGTTGTCCAGCTCCTGAAATGAGGATTCAGGTGTCGTCAGCTTGACCAGCTCGACTTTATTGAACTGATGCTGCCGAATAAGGCCTTTGGTGTCTTTTCCGTATGACCCGGCTTCGGATCTGAAGCAGGGTGTATAAGCGGTAAATTTGCATGGAAGGATTGATTCTTCAATGATTTCATTGGCATAAATATTGGTCATGGGGACTTCCGAAGTTGGGATGAGAAAATAATCCCAACCTTCGAGTTTGAAAAGATCTTCTTCAAATTTTGGCAGTTGACCGGTTCCGGTCATTGTGCTTCGGTTTACTATAAAGGGCGGCAACACTTCAATATAGCCATGGCGGGACACGTGGATGTCCAGCATGAAATTGATCAAAGCCCTTTCAAGTTTTGCCCCGGCACCTAAATACAGAGGGAATCGCGCTCCTGCCAACTTACTGGCGCGTGTCAGGTCGAGAATATTCAACTGCTCCCCGATTTCCCAGTGGGGCCTTATTTTAAAATCAAACGAACGGGGGGTACCGTGAATTTTTTCAATTCGGTTTTCGGTTTCATCCTTGCCCGAAGGTACATCTTCGTGGGGAAGATTCGGTAATGAAATGAGAAATTCCTGAATCGACGATTCAACCTGAGACAGTTCTTTGTCAAGGGCCTTGATCGTATCGGACACCTCTTTCATTTGTTCAATGAGAGACTGGGCGTCTTTTTTTTGTTTTTTGATGGCGGCAATTTCGTCGGAAACCGTATTCCTTTTATACCGGAGTGTTTCAATTTCCAGAAGCAGGGCTTTACGTTTTTCATCCTGGGCGGTCAGTCGGTCAAAATCAATGGACGCCCGTCGCTTCTCCATGCCCTTTTTCACGACATCCAGGTGAGTGGTAACAAATTTTAAATCCAGCATATGGTCTTGTTTTCTTCCTCGATTATACCCAAAATGGGTTTGGATAAGATTCTTCAGCAATCTTAATTTGATACCATGCAGGGCGCAAACAGTCAACGGTTATTGCTGGTTGACAATCCCGGGCAGGTGTATAATATTTGGAAAAAATTTTGTGACCGAGGAACAAGAGCCATGGATGAAATGAAAAATATCAAAAATAACAATCTGGCCATTGTGGCTGAACGGCTGGCAGGGCTTTCAAAAGAAGACCTGGATTTGAAATATAAAAAAATAGAACAGCGGTTGTTTGAATTCGCCAATTTCATGGAAGCCCAGCTGGCTTTTTTATATACGCCGGCAGGAAATGAACTTCCCACTGAAAGCATTATCAAAAAAGCGTTGCAGATTGAAAAAGGAATTGTGCTGCCGGTTTTTACCGACGCCAAAAATGCCATCAATCTTTATAAAATTAGTAATTTCAGCAAAGATCTGATAAAGAACGCCAATGATATCCTTGAACCCAATCCAGAAAAATGCAAGAAAATTTCTCTGGAAGAAATCCATATAGCTATTATTCCTGGGCTTGCATTCGATGATAAGGGAGGGCGCATCGGCTTCGGCAACAACTTTTACAACCGATTGATCAGCCGATTGCCCGAAACTTGTCGAAAGGTTGCTCTTGCCTATGAGGAACAGGTCGTGGACCAGATTCAGATGGAATCCAGGAAATATACGGTGGATATCATTATTACTGATAAACGGGTCATTTACAAAATTTGACAACGCTTTTGAAAATCATGGGACGGACATACGACGGACCCATGTCAGAGACGATATGAAAGATGAGCCCAGGAAATTCGCCCGATGGCGAAGCGAGATGGTTGAAAAACAAATTGTTTCAAGGGGTGTGACCGATCCATTGGTCATCCAGGCCATGACCCGTGTACCCAGGCATTTGTTTGTCAGTGAGGCGCTCGTCGAAGCAGCTTATGGGGATTTTCCCCTTCCCATCGGGGAAGGGCAGACCATTTCTCAGCCCTACATCATTGCGGAAATGACCCAGAGTCTAGGTTTGAAAGGTCCGGAACGAGTCCTTGAGATCGGGACTGGGTCCGGTTACCAGGCCGCCATTCTGGCTCAAATCGTATATAAGGTTTATACGATCGAAAGAAACAACACCCTGTTCCTGCAGACGCGAAAGCTTTTTGACCGATTGAAATATCATAACATCGTCACCCGATATTCGGACGGAACCCAGGGCTGGAAAGAAGAAAGTCCATTTGATGCCATCATTGTAACAGCGGGCGGGCAGAACATTCCCGCTCCTTTGATCGAACAGCTGGCACCGGGAGGCCGATTGGTTATGCCGGTGGGCGGATCTTTCTGTCAGGATCTGCTGAAAGTGGAAAAAATCGAAAGCGGACTTAAAACGACTCATCTGGGAGCCTGCCGGTTCGTCAAGCTGATCGGTCAATATGGATGGGATGAATGATCCATCCTCTTGTGCCTTCATGACCAGTCGTTCATCAAATCCGTCGGTTGCCCGGGAGCTTGCCGTGGGGGTCTGTCTTGGAGCCGCCAACATCATTCCCGGGGTTTCGGGCGGAACCTTTCTGCTGATTTTTGGTATATACGACCGCGTGTTTTCCATCTTGGCCAATATTAACAAAACCAATGTCCTCTCGTTTTTGAAACTGATCCGGTCATTACTGTCGAGATCGGAAAAATCCCTGGCAATCAGAGATTTGCTGAACTTTTTGAACCGAAACGATTTCATTTTTCTCTTCAAACTGATGGCGGGTGCGGGTGTAGCGATTGTTTCGCTGTCCAGTCTGATGGAATATCTGATGATGCATCATTTTTGCGTTACCTATGGCTTGTTTTTCGGACTGATACTGATTTCCATCGTCATTCCGCTCCGGCTCATCAAGCAAAAGAGTTCTTCTCTTTTGATTTTCGGACTGTTGGGGGTGGCCGCCACCGTATACGTGACCGTTACCGTCAATCCCTATGAAAAGGTTCGAATGAAATCGGAGCGCTATGAGGCCCAGTATTTCAAATCAATGGGAAGCGGCTTGGACAACCTGGAGGAAACAACCGGATATCCGAAATATCCGGGAAAATACACATTCCATGAATACCTTTATGCCTTTGTCTGTGGAGCCGTCGCTATCTCCGCGATGGTTCTTCCCGGGATCAGCGGGTCGTTGGTCCTGATCCTGATGGGAGATTATTTTGAAGTCGTTTCAGCCATTTCAGAATTAGCTGCCCTAGATATGGAAGCGCTTTTTTTTCTGATTTGGTTTTCGTTTGGTATCGTTCTGGGCGGCCTTTTGTTTGCACGACTGGTCAGCGCTGTTCTGAAGCGGTACCATGATCCCACCATGGCTTTTTTGACGGGTTTGGTCGTCGGGTCTCTATATGCTCTGTGGCCGTTCAAGAAAAGTGTCATCATGGCCCGGCAGTTCATCAAAGGCGATGCCGGAATCGTCATGCTTGAAAATGTGAAAGTCTATACCAATGTCAATGTCCTGCCTCAGATCAATCAGACTTCGGGTATGGCTCTCGCGGCTTTTTTCGTGGGCTGCCTGATCATGATGGTGTTCGTAAAGGCGGAAAACAGTTTCTAACCCGTTGAGGCATCTTCTGTGGAAGAGTGAAACAATGCCTTGACGGCTTGTTTCAATTCCGTTAACTGATAAGGTTTGTCAAGATGGGCACAGGCGCCCGCAAACACTTTTTTCTGATCCTGGTGGGTTACATGACCGGAGGTGACGATGACTTTGGCACGGGGATCAATTTCGAGCATTTGTTTAAATGTTTCCACCCCCGAGATCCTGGGTAAAATGACATCCAGCAGCACACCGTCGATCATGGAATGGTTTTTCTTGAAAATGGTCAGTCCGGTTTCACCGTCACCGGCTTCCAGCGTGCGGCATCCGAAAATCTTCAGCGCCTTGATCGTCATATCCCTTACCATGTTATCGTCTTCGATAACCAGGATAGTCGGCTCGGCCGTTTCATGGTCGTTTTTCCGTGACTTATCGTCTCCGATGAAAATGATTTTCTCTAAAAAACCTTCTTGATCTTTGATCAAATCAAAGGTGCCGTCGATTTGGTGAAACCTATCCCTGATGTCTTTGATCCTCAGGTTCAGAAGGGTATGGGAAGTGTGTCCGGAAATCCCTTTTTCTATGAAGGCGGTGAGTTTGCCGACATCTTCGGAATGGATTAAATCAAAAAGAGATTTCCCGACGAGACGGGTTCCGACATAACCAAGAATTCCATGGGCGGGGTTGGCAAATTCGTAGATCCCTCGGGCGTCCATAATGGCGACGATGGAGCTTGTATGATCCATGATCAGACTCAGGGTTTTCTCTTTTTTTTTAAGGGCATCCAGGATCTGTTTCCTTTCAATTGCAATGGCGATCTGATCCGAAATGGATATCAGTATTTCCAGATGTCTGTGCGTGAAGTAATCCGGGTCTGAATAATGCTGGGCACAGATGATCCCGATGACATGATCCTGAATGATCAACGGGACGCCTATCCATATTTTTGGAAGTGTTCCGACGACTTTTAGTTTTTTGGCCCGGTCGCGTAGCATGTTCTCTTTCAGGAAAAGAGGGCGTCTGGATAGAATGACTTCTCCCGTAAGACAATCGGGGCCTTCCAGGTTTTCGACGATGGGGAAATCGTCGTCATATTCATCAATGAAAAATTCAAAATGTATGGTTCGCCGGTTGCCGTCATAGATCGCTATATAAAAATTGGGCAACGGTATCAGACGGTTCAGGGAATCGTAGATCGACTGGTACAGTTCTTCGAGATTGCGAGTGGCGTGAACGGCATTGGCAATGTCGTAAAGCGTGTAATTTATTCTTTCAACGAATTTGAGTCTTTCGATCTGATCTCTGAGGTTATGATTTTCCGATTGTAGATCTTCGTATGAAGGCAGGTGAGTCATCATCCCATTCCCATGATCAAAATATGGCGATATCCTTGGACCATTATCAAAAAGCGATAGATCAATTGTAACGAAAAATTGCAGGCACATCAAGCAAAGAAAAAACCTATAGATTTTCCGGCGTGAAGGCCACCACTTCGTCAATGACGGAGGCGTTGCAGAAGATCATGACAAGGCGATCCAGTCCCAGTGCAATTCCGGCTGATTCCGGCATGTTTTCGAGGTCGGCCAGGAATTTGTCCGGTATGGGAAGCACAGATTGGTTCCGCATCCGACGAATCTTATTTTCTTCGGCAAAACGCTTTTTCTGTTCGTCGGGATGGATCAATTCGCTATATCCGTTGGCCAATTCAATGCCCGCCATGTATAATTCAACCCTTTGGGCGAAGTTGGGATCGTCGGGCGTCAGTTTAGCCAGAGATGCCTGGGACGATGGATAATCGTGCAGAAACGCCGGATGGTCGATCCCCAGATAAGGTTCAATTTGAAAACTGACGATCTCATCGAACACATCGGTCTTAAGGGCTGTTTCCAGGGACGTATCCGAGTGTCGTTGAAAGGCCTCTTTGACCGTAAGTTTATGCCAGGACGATTCCAGGTCAATGGTTTTCCCCTGATAGTGAATTTCAGAGTTCAGGTTCAGTGCCCGGGCAATGTGCCTGATCAGATTTTCGCACTGGTCCATGAGGTCCCAATAAGAGGCATCCCGGGTATACCATTCCAGCAGGGTCAGTTCGGGCAGGTGACGTTTTCCTCTTTCGTTTTTTCTGAAACATTTGCAGATTTGAAAGATTCGGTCCATCCCCCTTGACAGCAGTCGTTTCATGCAGAGTTCCGGAGAGGCCTGAAGAAAATTCCCTTCGGAGGAGACCGGATCAATGTGTGCTTCAGGAATCACACTGGGGCATCGGATGGGGGTATCTACCTCCAGATACCCGCCGGTGATGAAAAAATCCCGGACGGCCTGAATCACCCGCGAGCGGGTGTGAAGGTTTCGGATCAGGGCGTCAGGGTTCACTTGATTTCATATCTGTCCCGGGGCCGGTCCTGCAGAAAGATCTTGTGGTATTTGGTCTTATCTGCCTGGTCAAAGAGGCGGTAACCGGTTTCAATACAGGTTTTACAGGCATTGATGGGGATATGGACGGCCAGAATGTGGTTGCCCGTGGTGGCCGTGGAATCTACTTCAAAGCAACCGCCGCAGTCCTGACATATGCGGACCCGTTCCTTTTGACGTTCGAAGATATTGTCCGTGTCATAGAATATTTCCCGGTGCCTTATTTCAAGATTCCCGGGAGTTCCGGCTTTCCGGCGCAGTTCGTATCGGGATTGCCAGTAGGAATTGACCAGATCGATGGTTTTTTTGATTTTGTCGGTGACGCTGACCGACTGTTTCAAACGGTCGGGATCGTAGTCAGGCTCGACGACACCGGAATAATCAATCCCGGCCATGGCCAGAATGATACCGAGGTTTACGTAAGGCAGGGCCCCTTCAATGGAGTATCCGCCTTCGAGAACGGCAATGTCCGGTTTGAGCAGAGACGTCATCATTGCGTACCCCTGGGCGGAAAAATTCATATTGGTCAGCGGGTCGGTATAATGGTTGTCCTGGCCGGCTGAATTGACGACCAGATCGGGCTTGAATTCTTCCAGTACAGGCAACACGCAATTTTTCATCACATACAGATATCCTTCCGAAGAGGTTCCCGGCGGCAGAGGGATATTCAGATTGGACCCCCGGGCATTGGGCCCGCCCAGTTCACCGGTGAACCCGGTACCCGGGTACAGAGTGCGGCCGTCCTGGTGCAGGGAAACGAACAGAACGTCCGGATCGTGCCAGAATATGTCGTTGGTGCCGTCTCCGTGATGGCAATCGGTGTCGATCACCGCTATCTTTTTGAGGCCGAATCGGGTTCGGATATACTCGACCATGATGGCTTCGATGTTGATATGACAGAACCCTCTTCCGCCATGGGAAACTCTCATGGAATGATGGCCCGGAGGCCGGACCAGGGCGAATCCGTTTCGGACTTCCTTGTTCATTACCGCATTGGCGATGGCTTTGGCGCCGCCTGCGCTGATCAGGTGGGATTCGGTGGTAATGGTTTTTTCATCCGGAACGCAGAAATGAACACGTCGGATATCATGTGCATCAATCAATTCCGGCTTGTATTCAACAATGCCGTTGATATCGAAAACCCCTTCTTCCGTGACCTGATCCTGGGTATAAAGGAGCCTTTCCTCCCGTTCCGGATGGGTGGGATCAATTGCCCAGTCAAAGGCCGGAAAGAAAACAAGACCTGTCCGGTTGGATGCTTTTAGCATAATATCCTCATCGTAGATGCTGCAATATGGTTTCAAACCCTTTGATCAAACCCGGTTTGATCTGCATTTTGGTTCTGAATATTTTTCCTTTGGGTGTGAAATTTCGGACAATGTTGAATTTCTGGAATTCAACCACCTCCACCTCATCAATGTTTTCCGGATCCGCGCCTGAATTCAGGGCTTTTTCCCTCAGCAGGGTGTGGGCGGTTTCAATGAGATCATCTTCTGAATAGGTTTTGGATATGGGTTCGGCAAAATCTTCCTCATGGGCGGTCACAACCCCCTGCTCGGTATCGGCATTGAGGGAGATTTCACAGGTGGTTCTGGCCAGGGCCGCTCCAATGGCGTTGGCCACTGAGGATTCGGGGATGGCAATGGTTTTTATTTGATACATTTCTTCGATTTTTTTGGCAAAATACGGAGCCGGTCCTCCCAGCATCAGAATTTTTCTGGGGCTGAGCTTGTAGCTTTCCAAAAATTCATGAACCGTATAGACCGGTTGGGAATTGATTTTGTCTATCATTTCAAAGGTTTTTTTGAGAATGACGCTGCAACATTTCTTGAAGATCCGATCAGCCGCCGTCACATCATCCAGCCCCAGCTCTTCGGCAATGACGTGGATGCCTCGGCGGGCTTTTTCAGGATCGCCTTCGGGCATAAGGCCCATGACCACAAGTGCGTCCGTCGGGGTGGGTTCGGGCCCCCCGAAAGCCAGAGCCGGTCCTTTCCGGTCCGGTCCGATGACCAGCTCCCCGTTTTTGACCCTGACCACGCTGTCTCCTCCGATTCCCTTGGATTCCGTGCGAAGGGAACGGATCAGACTTTTGTATTGCCCCCTCTGGATGCCCATGGGTTCCAGAAGTGGGGCTTTGTTGACGAAAAAGGCAATGTCCGTTGTCGTGCCCCCGATATCCAGTACGACGGCATCCTGCTTTTTGGGCGCATAGGGGATGGCGCCCATGATGCTGGCCGCAGGGCCGGACAGAACGGTCTGGCCGGGAAAGATCATGGATGCTTCCAGGGACATGGTCCCTCCATCCGCCTTGAGAACCTGAATCGGGATGGACAACCCCATTTCCGCAAGTGAATTCTTGACGGCTTCAAAAAAGGATTTATGGAGGGAAAAAACCGCTGTGTTCAGGTGAGTGGTGGCTATCCGGCGCGGAAAATTGAGATTGCCGGACACATGATGCCCGAGGAACACTTTTTTGAAATGTTTGTTCAAAATGCGTTTGATCAGTATTTCGTGGCTGGGGTTCCGTACACAGAATTTGCTCACGACCCCCACATATTCAATGCCGGCTTTTTTCATCTTTTCGGCGGCATCTTCGATTTCCATGGAATTGACCGGGGCTTTTTCCCTTCCCCGGTGATTGATGGAGCCTGAAACGCAATAATAGTGTTCACCGGTTCTGAAGAATTCGGGATTGATACCGGGTCCGGCCGAAACCACCATGCCCACCGGGTCCATTTCCTGTTGCACGATGGCATTGGTGGTCAGAGTGGTGGATAGGACGATCCGCTGGATCTGTTGAGGGTCGACGCCGTCCAGCAGGCGCTTGAAACATGACAGGATGGTGTGAAAAAGATCCTTGGAATCCGTGGATTCCTTAATTTTTTTTTCGATCCCCCTGTCCCCTAAAAGGACAGCATCCGTATGGGTGCCGCCGACATCTATTCCAATAATCATGGCGTGTCCCTGTGAGTATGGCCTGTATTCGAACCATCGGTTTGTATATTCTAGGGGAGATTGTCAGAAAAACCAGGGCTTGTCAAATAGATTTTCTTCCTCAATTCAGCCGGTTTCTGATGATGTGCGTTGGTTTTGGCTTGAATTTCGAACGGGTTTGATCTATGAGAGAACACGGTTTACTTCTGAGAATATGAATTTGGAGGACTCACGTATGCCCGGCATCAAATGGGAAAAGGACGGATCGGTTGCCGTCATCCGCATGTGTAACGGCCCGAACCGCCAGAATCTTGTTTTTGTGAACGAAATGAATCATTGCCTGGATGCGGCAGAAGCCGATAAAACCATCTTGGCCCTTGTGCTGACCTCTGACGATGAGAAGAACTTTTCCCAGGGGATCGATGTGGAATGGATGACCGGAAAGCTTCAGGAAAAGGATGTGGAAAGCGTCAAGCAATTTCTGCACGGGATCAACGGGATTTTCAAGCGTCTGCTGTTTTTCCCAATGCCCGTCATTGCCGCCATCAACGGCCATGCTTTTGGAAACGGGGCCATGCTGGCCTGCACCTGTGATTTCAGGTTCATGAAAAAAGGCCGGGGCTTTTTTTGTTTTCCCGAGGTGGATATCGGCATTCCTTTTCTGCCCGGAATGATCCATTTTGTCCGCAAAGCCTTTCCTGAATACCAGTTCAATGAAATGATCCTGTCCGGAAAAAGGGTGGACGCAGGCGAGCTTGAAACGGCCCGGGTAATTGTCAGGGCATCGGCTGACAGAGAGGAGCTCCTCAAGGACGCTCTTGGGTTCGCCCGGACTTTTGCTAAAAAACGAGGCATTTTCGGAGAATTGAAGAAGCGGATGCACCAAGGCATCGTTCAGGTGATGGAAACCGAGGATGTCCGGCAGATCGAATCTCTGAACCTGTTCATCGACGGATGACAGGCAAGAATTCTCCGGTCCGCCGGGTTCGGAAGCTTGAAATCCATTTCCTGGTGATGACGACAGGACGGTTGAAACCGGTGATCAGGCCGAAGTCCCACTGCATCGGATAGTCGATTCCGGGAAATCGGCGGGAGCGGGTTTCAGGGATTTGAACAGTTTTTCCAGCTCCGGCGCATCCAGGGTTTCCTGTTTCAAAAGAAGCCGGGCGCTTTCTTCCAGGATGTCTCGATTTTCTCCAAGCACCTGTATGGCCCGGTCAAAGGCCGTCAGAACGTTTCTTCGAACCGCGCAGTCGATTTCCCGGGCCGTATCGTCACCGTAGAGTTTCTGCTGGAAAGGTTCTCCGGACGGACCGAGAAACGACCGCTGGTCGGTCTCGAACGCCACATGACCCAGTTCCGGTTCCATGGCGTAACGGGTGACCATGCTGCGGGCGATGTCGGCAATCCGCGCCAGATCATCGGCCGCACCCGTTGAAAAATGCGAAAACACGACATGCTCGGCGGCCCGCCCGCCCATGAGAACGGCCATCCGGTTTTCCAGTTCCCTGCGGGTCATTAGATACCGGTCTTCCGTAGGCCTCTGGATGGTGTACCCCAGGGCACCGATTCCCCTTGGGATGATGGATACTTTGTGGACCGGGTCCGATCCTGAAATGGCCGCGGCCATGATGGCGTGCCCCATTTCGTGAAAGGCAACGATTTCACGCTCGCGGGGATTGAGCAAGCGGTTTCTTCGTTCAAGCCCGGCTACAATTCGCTCCACACCGGTGTTGAAATCGACCAGGGCGATGCTGTCCGCACCTCGTCGAGTGGCTGCCAGAGCCGCTTCATTTACCAGATTGGCCAGATCCGCGCCCGTAAAACCCGGGGTGATGGCGGCCACTTGTTCCAGGTCCACCCCATCCTCCAGGGCCACTTTTTTGACATGCACCTTCAGGATGTCCAGGCGGCCCTGTTTGTCCGGACGGTCCACCAGAACCTGACGGTCAAACCGTCCGGCTCTCAGAAGGGCCGGATCAAGCACCTCGGGCCTGTTGGTGGCCGCGATGAGCACAATTCCGCTCGATGGGTCGAAGCCGTCCATTTCCACGAGCAACTGGTTCAGGGTCTGTTCTTTTTCATCATGCCCGCCGGAGAAGGGAGAGGCCCCTCTGGCCCGGCCCAGTGCGTCCAGCTCGTCGATGAAGACAATGGCCGGCGCTTTCTGCCTTGCCTGTTCAAAAAGATCGCGCACCCGCGCCGCCCCGACTCCCACAAACATTTCCACAAAATCCGAACCGGAGATGGAGAAAAACGGGACGCCGGCTTCTCCTGCCACGGCCCGGGCAAACAGGGTCTTTCCCGTTCCCGGCGGTCCCACCAGCAGAATCCCTTTGGGCATTCGTGCCCCAAGGCGTCCGTAACGATCCGGGGTCTTCAGGAACTCAACGGTTTCCCTGAGCTCGGCCTTGGCTTCTTCGACCCCGGCCACGTCGTCAAACGTGGTTTTGGTGTCTGTTTCCACATATACCTTGGCCTTGCTTTTGCCGATGGACATCAGTCCGCCGCCCGCACCCATCTGACCCGACATGCGGCGCATGATGATAAACCAGATGCCGAAAAACAGAAAGATGGGCACAATCCAGGACAGGAGGGTGGAGAAAAAAGTGCTTTCAATGTGCCCTGAAAATTTTACATTGTATTGCTGGAGCTCTTCGGCCAGGTTGTTTTCAACCCGTGTGGTTCTGAAAAACCGTCTGCTGGAGGGACCCGGGTCTTTCAGTTCTCCGCGGATTTCATTGGCGGTGATGACGATTTCTTTGACCTTTCCTTCCCGAAGGAGATTCTGGAACTCGCTGTAAGCCAGATGCGAGATGGACTGATAGCTGACCCAGATGTCATGAAATGTGATGACCCCCAATACGGCAATGATCGCGTAGAATATATTGAATCGGGTGGTCTTTTGCATAATGAACCCTCCTTTCATCTGATGAATTGATTTTTGATACCGCGAGCGGGTGAAATATGCAACCATAATAATCATGATCCGGCCGAGGGCAATAGGAATCGGGTGATATGGCTCTTTGGTCGGCAATGATACCAAGCGCCCCCCCCCTGATCCATTGACAGTTTCCGGCCATGCTTTATATTCGGAACTGTCAGAGCCTTAG
>CAZQIX010000003.1:0-14972 GCA_964593855.1 uncultured Desulfobacula sp.
ATCGCTGAGTTTGTTGATGGCGTCGGCCACCGCGCCCACTCCGTTTCCAGCATTGTTGTTATAGGCCAGCTCAATGGCCTGGATGGAAAAGGTCTGGTCTTTGAGATTGCTGTAAATTTCCAGTTGGGCCGCCCCGGGACCGGAAAAAGACATGGTGGATGTGGTGATATGACCGATCTTGGTGGCTTCCGTGGACTGGACGCCAATGTTCACGGTCTCGCCGGCAAAGGCCCCGATCTGAAATTTCTTGTTCGTGAACTGACCGGAAAGAAGTTTCTGACCGTTGAATGAGGTTGTTTTGGCAGTGTTGTCCAGTTGTTCCAGCAGTTTGTTGATATCGGCCTGAATGGCCTTGCGGGATTCCATGGTCTGCCCGTCCTGGGCTGCCTGGATGGCCTTTGTTTTAATGGTGTTGACGATATTGATGGACTCTTCCAAAGCCCCGTCAGCGGTCTGGACGATGGAAATACCGTCGTTGGCGTTTCGGATGGCCTGGCCCAGACCCATCCCCTGGGATTTCAGAGAGTCCGCAATGGCCATGCCGGAGGCATCGTCCGCCGCCTTGTTGATCCGCAACCCGCTGGACAGCCTTTCAAGAGAACTGGACAGCCGGTTGTCGGTATTGATCATGTTTTTGTGGGCGTTCAGTGACGCGATATTGGTGTTGATTCGAAGTGCCATAGGTTATTCCTCCTTGAGTGTGGTGATCAGGGAATCCTTTCCCCTATTCATGATGATTGTTTTAATGACGGTTTGTCGGTGTCGGCCTTTTTTATGTTGCAATCCCGCCTCACCTCCTTTCTCCTTTTTTTGACCGGCAAACAATTCAAACCTGCATTCTCTTATCGGCAGGTAAAAAAACAACTTGAAAAAAATTAAAAATTAATGGTTTTCAGGTCAATTTCCGATAATATGGTCACTGCAATATTCAAGATTTTTTGCAAGAAGCAACCAAAAACACGGAGAATGACCATGGCGACAGGATCCATAACCTCTCTGGGACTGGGATCGGGCTTTGAACTTCAGGATATTCTGGACAAGCTCAAACAGGCGGACGAAACCCGCATCAAGGCCAGGCAGGCCCAGAAAACGACCCTTCAGAGCCGGGCAGACGCCTATGACACCATCAATGCCAAACTGTTTTCCATCAAATCCAAAGCCTTGAACCTTTCCCTGACGTCCAACTTCATGAGCAACGCCGTTTCCGCAACCAATGACGGCATTGTTTCAGCCACCATCGGTGACGGGTATGCCGAATCCACCTACAGTATCGAGGTGATCCAGAAGGCCCGTCGCAATTCCTGGCAATCCGCGGCTGTTTCCAGCAAAACCGACCCTCTGTTGGCCCAGCCCGCAACCGGGATTAGCGATCTTGAGGCGGCCGTGACCAGCCAACCTGAAACCCTGACCTTTTATTACGGGGCTTCCGGAGAGGAAAAACAGATCGACATCGATCTTGAAGCCGGCCTCAGTTTGTCGGAAGTGGCCGATCGAATCAACCAGGCGTCGGCCAACCGGGATTCGAATGGGGATCAACTGGTTACCGCATCCACGGTTAGGGGCAAGGACGGCGACTATTACATCCGTTTGTCCGCTACCTCCGGAGGAAACACCATAGATTCGGAAATCACCGTGTCCGGATTTGACTGGGTTGCCGCAGACACCACGGTCAGCATTGCCCAGGGCGACGCCACCATGTATCTGACCATGGCTCCGGGAACCACTTATCAGGAGATGGCCAACCTGATCAACGGCGCTCCCAATAATCCGGGTGTGACAGCGGCCATCATTAACAACGGCAACGCGGACAATCCCTATCAATTGGCCCTTACCTCCAACCATACCGGTGAAAACGCCCGGCTCATCCTGAAGAACCTGGACATGCTCACCGAGGTGACCGGGGCCGGGGCCGAATCCCTGAACGCGGAGTTCACCGTGAACGGAATCACCTATGCCCGACAGTCCAATACCGGGATCAAGGACGTGATCGACGGCATGACCCTGACCCTGAAAAGCACCGGGGAAACCAGCCTGAATGTGGAAGCCAGCCTGGGAACGGTGAAGGAAGATATCCTGGCCATGGTCAAGGGGTTCAATGAAGTGATGGCCTATATACGGGGCACCGACAACCAGGAAACCGAAGACGAGGCCGATCATCCGCTAAAAAACCAAACCAGTGCCAACCGGATCCTCTATCAGCTCCAATCCCTTCTGACATCGGTTCTCGATCTGGATACGAATTACAAAAGCCTGTCGGACATCGGGCTCAAGATCGACAAAGGAACCGTCAGTATTGATGAAAGTCTTCTGGACGCAGCCATCTCGGCAAACCCGGATGCTCTGAAAACATTGTTTATCGGCGATCCGGACAAGGACATCAAGGGTCTGGCAGATACGTTCAACGACGCCCTGGCCGATATGGTCAGCTCCAGCGGCATCACTTCCACGGAAATCGACCAGGCCGAGAGCAAAATCAGACGCATCGACCAGGATATTGAAACGGGAACCGAACGGCTGAACCGGAAATATGAAACCATGGCCGCCGAATTTGTGAGGCTGGATGCCTATATCAGCCAGCTCAACGCGCAATCCGGCGTACTCACGTCCATGATTGACGCGTTCAACAAAACCAAGGAAAAATAATTCATCTAATTCTAATACCCAGGAGAATCCTATGTCACCCTACCAGCAAGTCCACCATTACTTAAGCAACCATTATGAAGGCATGAGTCCCGAACAATTGATCCTGCTGCTTTACAATGGGGCCTTGAAGCGCCTGGAACTGGCAAGAGAAGGGATTGAAGAAAAAAACATCCCCAAAAAAGGAGAAAACCTGTCCAAAGCCATTGCCATTATCTCGGAACTGAACGTTTCCCTGGATTCAAAAATGAAAGACGAATCCACGGAATTCTTAAGGGGGCTTTACAGCGCCATTCTCACGGAATTGCCCAAGGTCACCCTGAATGATGATCTGCCAACCCTGGAACGTGTGGAACACTACATCACCGGGTTAAGAGATATCTGGCAAAAAAATGTCATGCCTGAAAAGAAAAAAAACGACTGTCGGGCATCGGCCTTCACAACCCCGGACCGGGACGGTTCCTTTCGTTCGATTTCCGTCTGATGGTTGAAACAGGACACACAAAATGGAAAAAACTCTCGAAAAAATTTGGAAAAGCCTGAAACGGATGCATGAAATGCACCATCGCCACCTGGCGTCTTTTGAGGTGGAAGGCCTGCCGGACCTGGAAAGTCAGTCCCGGGAGAGGGATATCGAGCTGGGCGAATTGCTTCATAACCTGACCCGAATGATACGGATGGCCGAAACCAATCCCGAGCCCCGAACCGAAACCATGCTGATGTCCATCAATGACCAGCTCACCCTGCTGCTGGAAGAGAACAGGGTTCTGGAAAACAGGGTCCGGGATTTCAGGGACCAGATGAAAAAAACCATGAACCGTATTTCAGCAGGGAAAAAAGTGATCGGGTCTTACCGCTCACCGGCCCGTATCGTCAATGCCCCACGTGTCATCAGTGTCACCAATTAAACCCATACACAGGAGAATACCATGAACATCAACCATATCAGCCAGACAGTGGTCTCAACGGAAAAAATCCCGCTGGAGCCACCCGCGCCCGCAGTCGCCCCGAACAAAGTGGAAGGCGCTCAAAAATCCAATACCCGGATGTTCGGCAATTATCGCCAGTCGGATCCGTCAAAGGATGAGAAAGCACAGGGAGGACTGTCCGCCAGGGAATTGAAGAAGGTGGCTGAAGAAATGAACGATATCATGGATGATTTCCAGACCAGTCTGGGATTTTCCATCCGGGAGGAGCTCAACAACCAGGTGGTGGTGGAAATCAAGAACCGGGAAACCGACGAGCTCATCAAACAGATTCCGGCCGAAGAGCTGCTGGCGATCAAGGAAAAAATGGAAGAATTGACCGGTTTGCTTTTCGACCAGAGCGTGTAAGGGTTTGGTTTGATCCGGATTCAGGACGGATCCAGGACATTGTGCCGGTGGGAATAGCTTGAATCCGCCATAATGAACTGAACGGCTTCTTTTTTAATGGTGTTGATGATGATCGGCCCCATGAGGTTGGCCGTTATCTTCTTTGTTTTTCCCTCCCCCGCGACATTGATCACCACATAAATCGATATATCCTCAGGCCGGGTGTCGGCCCAATTACGGGACAGGATAAAGCCTTCTATATTTAGGGTGTAATCGGGCTTGAACACAAATGGGCTCATGACCACCAGGGCCAGGTTGGGCGTTTCCACGGACTGAAACCAGCAGAAAGGCTTTGTTTTCGGGTCTTCCAGCAGGACGAACCGCTCGAAACCGGGAAATCCGGGCAACCCCTCGGGCATGAACAGGATTTTTTTCTCGTCGATATCAATTTCACCGAATTTTCGGGTCATCAGTTTCACTCTTGCTTCCCCCCGGACCACTGTTTTTTGAACAGATCGGCTGCGGCCGCGATATCTTCGACATCACCGGCCGCAGCCGCAATGTTTTCGTTTTTCACCTGCTCCAGCACTTCCATGCGCAGGATGGCGACTTCCCGGGGCGCGTCAATGCCGATCTTGACGGTATTGCCCTCCACGCCCAGGATGCTGACCACCACATGGTCCCCGATTTTGATTTTTTCTCCGGTTTTTCTCGCCAGAACCAGCATGCGGCAGTAAATACCTTTTTACAATTTCCTTTAAATATAATCCACCAGACTCAGCTTCAATATCTTGGCCGTTGAACTCAAGGACGCCTGATAGGCCGTCTCAATGGCCTGAAGATCCATGATGGCCTCGATCATGTCCGCGTCCTCGATGGTGGACCGACGTTCCGTAAGTCCCAGACTGACTTCCGTGGTGATTTTGTTTCGAACGTCCAACCGGTTGTATTTCATGCCGATATCCACAATTCGGGACGTCATCCGTTCAAAATGAGCCTCCAGCCTTCCCAGGCTCCGCTCCAGACCGTACACGTCATTATCTTCCAGATATCCGTTCAGGTCAATGAGGGAATTGAAAATACCCCAGTCCACGGGCCGGTCGCTTTGAATTGCCATGCCCTTGTCGTCTTCGGCCTCGAAACCCAGAATCCCGCCGATGCTGCCGCCTTTGCCGCCCACGGACAGGGGGGCGTGTTCCCCGGTTCCCCACAAAAGATCCAGTTCGGCCAGCCGGGTGCCGTTTTCCTTGATGGTGAAATGCCCGGTCGCATCATCCCAGGTCACCGAATAGTCGATCCGGTTGCCGTTTTTATAAGAAGTTTCCTCCAGAGCCGTTTCCACCGCCAGGGCGAGACGGGCGTGGCTGGTATAGGTCTTTTGGGCGATCCGGGCCGTAAGTTCGTCGGTCACGCCGCCGGTATCACCCAAGATCTCTCTGAAGTCGATCCGGTCGTTGGTCCCATCGATGGTGATATTGACGACGGACCGGTCGCTTTCGGCATAGGACACCCGATCGTCGCCGGCAAAACCCAGAAGGCCGGACGCGTTCTGCTCCCAACCTGCCCCGGTCCGCCACAGAAGATTGAAACCCTTGATATCCGCATCGCTTCCCTTGATGGTGAATTTCCCGGCCGTATCATCATATTCCACCACATATCTCACATGATGGGGGGAACCGTCCCGCAACGCTTTCTGAACCACGGCGGCCACATCATCCATATCCGTGTAATCGCCTTCCGGAATGGTGACGCGGACGGCCTTGGAATAGGTGCCGTCAACGGCGATTTCTTCAAACTCGATGACATTGTTGTCGGCATCAAAGCGCATCAGAACCATGTCGGTGTCACCGGTGTAAGGCCCCAGCCCGCCGGTGTCGTTGGACGGATTGAAACCCAAGGTTTCGCCTATGGAATTGCCCTCTTCGTCGGAGGTTTTCCATAGAAGGTCCAGTCCGGTCAATCCGCCGCCCGCGCCCTGGATTGAAAACCGATGGGTGACGGGGTCATAGGACGCGGTATAGGTCGCCACAACGCCCGATTGCGCCGATGCGAACTCCATGGCGGATTTGACGGCCGATTCAAGGTCCGCCAGGGTTTTATAAGTTCCTTCGTTAATGCTCGCCCATAGGATGTCACTTGAACCGGCTCCGGAGATCTCTCTGAATGCCAGTCGGTTGTTGGTCGCATCGATGGTGATGTAGGATTGGGCCATGCGGTCACTTAAAGGATAGGTTATGACGTCATCCTGGGGATAAAACCCCAGGGTGGCGGCCGTGGCCTGGGAGACGGGCGTCGCGGTCCAGTTCAGGCGGAGTTCGTCCAGGGTGCTGCCGTCTTCCCGGATATTGAAACGGCCCTGTTCAGAATCATAGGACACCGCGTAGTTGATCGCGTTGGCGCTAACCCCTTCCAAGGCAGTCTCCATCGCCTTTGTGAACGCCTTCATGTCCGTGTACACGGCGGCGGGGATAGTGGCGGTGAGCGGACCGCTGGGCACTCCAAGGGCATTCACTTCCTCGAACACAATGGTGTCGTTGACGCCCGCGGCAATGGTCAAATCCGTGATGAAAACGGCGGTCCGGTCGGATGTGGGGGGCGCGTACACGGCATTGTCGGCGTTGAACCCGATCTCGTGACCGATGCTGTGGTCCCCTTTGGCGGACACGATGTCGAATTCGATATACTGCCCCCGCTCCGTGACCGGCGTATCCAGGGTGATGGTGATATCGGCGGTCCCGGATTCATCGAGATCGATGCCGACGGACCGGCTGGTGCCGGAAACGGTTGATGGATAAATGATGTATCCGGGGTTGTTGGCCACGGCCCATTGGCCGTTTCCCTGCCAGGTCAGGCGGAAGGGTTCCGTGGTGTCCAGGGTCAGGGCGGACGGGTGGTTGACGGTCACGTGGATATCGTCCCGGGCGATGGAAGAGGCGGCCGAAATATTGGCCACATAGGCCCCGGCCCCGGTTTCCCACATGAATTCCGTGCGGATGTAGCCGTCGTAGGAGCCGTCCTCCCGGATGGCGAAGGATCGGGTGTCCTCGTCAAACGCCACCTCATAGGAGACCCCGTACCCTTTCCCGGCCGAGGCCTGGTTCAGGGCGTTTCTGACGGCCAGCTCCAATTTCTGAACCGTATAGATTCCCTCTTCAATGGTGACGATCATGGTTTTTTCCGAGGCCTGCCCCCGGCCGTTGTCTTCCTTGAACACGAGGGTGTTGTTGGTGGAATTGATGTCCACTTCTTTGTCCCAGAAAGTTTCGGCCCCGCTCCGGCCCACCGCCACCGTGACCTGCTTGTCGGTTTTGATTTCAAAAGGGGTTTTATTTCCCTGATAGGAAACCCTGGTCGGATTTGCAGCGTCCTGCAAAACCAGGGGAGCGATATCGTTGTCCAGGCCGCTGAAAATATAATTGCCGTTCACCTGGGTGTTGCCCAGGGACACGATCTGTTCGATGACGGCGTTGATGCCGGCCACGGCGTTTCTGCGTTCGTCCGCGCCCATGGATGCATTGATCAGCCGGCTCACCTGGGTCTTGGCGTCCAGGATCAGGCTGTTTACACTGTCCAGAGCGGTTTCCGCCCCCTTGAGCCAGGAAATGCCCATATTGACGTTTTTTTCGATCTGACCCAGGTTCTCGATGGAGGTTTTCAGGTTCAGCACCTGGCTGAGGCCGATGGGATCGTCCGAGATGCGGTTGATCCGCTTCTGGGTGGCCATCACCTCATTGGCGTCCTGAAGGTCGCCGGTCAGGCCGCCAAGATGATATCGGGCGTTATTGTAAATGGATATGTTGGGAACCCTCATGGCCCTCACCCTGTTATCGAACCGAGATCAATGTGGTCAGCATTTCATCGGAAACCGTCAGCAGCTTGGAAGCGGCTGAAAACCCATGCTGGTATTTGATCAGTTTGATCATTTCCTCATCCAGAGAAACCGCTGATATGGCATTTCTCTGTTCCGTCAGGTTCTTTACGAGCATATCGGCAAATTCCTTTGAACTCTTTATTTTCCGGCTGATAATGCCCATGGAGCCGATCATCCGGCTGTAGTAGCCGTCCAGGGTGGTGGTGGTCAGACTGGAGACGGCGTCGGAGCCGCGATCATAGTTCCACTGCTTCATGGTGATGTCCCGGTACTGGATATCGGCCATGGCCAAAGCGTTGGTATTGTCCCCCTGACTGATCTCGCCGGTCTTCGCGTTGATGCGGGCCGAGGCCACATACCGGGTATCCGCCAGCCGGTCGTCGATTTCCATGGTCATGGCGTCATATCCATTGAAAAAGGTATTGATGCCCGCAACCGCGAGAATGCCGGAAGACCCGGTCATGGAGTCATCCGAAAAAGCGAAACTCAGGTTGCTCCGGCCGACCGCTTCGAAATCCATCTGCACGAATCCTTCACCGTAGACTTTTTTAGCAAACCGGATATCCAGATCGGCCAGCCCGTCTCCTGAAAAATCAATGCCGAAGCCGTTGTCGTCCCCGCCTTCGGGAATGAAAACCGCGTTCCCGCCCGTGGGATCGTTCACCAGTCCCCATCGGCCGTCGGCGGACCGGACCACCTGAAGGTCGTCGGCCTTGAAATGAATGGCGCTCCAGTCGCGCACGGTGATGGTGGTGTTGTCCTGGTTGAAACCGTTTTTACCGGAATAATCCACCCGGGTGACGGCGTAATAATCCTCCCGGGTTTCGAATCGTAGCTCGTTGTTGAGCGTGACCGAAGCCCGCATGCCCTCTGACTCCCGGTTGAACTGAGCGGCAAAAGAATCCTGGGTCCAATGCCAGTCGGACAGGCTCTCACCCGTCCGCCGTCCGCTTTCATTGAAAGACGCAGGCAGGCCGGATTCGTCCGTGGTGATGGTGAACACATCGTTTTTGAAAAGCGTACCGTCAAAAAACTTCAAGGTCATCCCGTCCAGTTTCACTTCAATGGGGGTATCCGGTGTCTGAACAGGATCCGCGCCCTTGAGCTGAAAACTGCCCGAGGCCGTTGCGGTCTGCCATTCAATGGTGATAATGTCGGCCTTGTCCGTAACCAACTCGCCGATCTTGCCGCCGGTGGCCACCGTGAAATGGTAAATCTCGTTTTTGTTGTTGGCGGCCCCGGATACGGTGAAATTCAATGGATCAGGACTTCCGGAACGGTTTGTGTTCACGGTCAGGGTATTGCCGGCCACAAGGGATCCGGCCGAGACATCGAAGGACAGGGTCACGGCCCCGGATTCGACAATGCTCAGGGTTCCGGGCCTTTCGACGGTCAGCAGCCCGGAAACGCCGGTAAAAAATCCGTTTTCATCCAGTTTTTCCCATTTGATGATCCCCTCGTCGGCAAAAAGGGAAGAGGTCGCAAAATCCCTGTATTCGTTCCCGGCCTCGAGCAGGTCGTTCCGAGGGCTGCTGGTGCCGATCCCGGTGCCGATGGTCACGGAAAGGCGGGCGTCATTGTCCCCGGTCTCGGCAAAAAGCGTGATCTCCATGGGCTCTTCCAGGGATGCGGTTTTGAGCACCGACACCGACGTGCCGGTGCGGATGACCCGGTAATCCGGGCTCAGAGCCCCGAGAGCCGTTTCCAGATCCGTGGCGTGGGACAGGTCCGTGGCGCCGGAAACGACAAAAGAGACGGCCGTCCCGTCCAGCTCGAAAGAAACGGTGTTGCCCGTCGTGAAATCCTGATACCCGCCGTCGCCCCCGAAGGTCAGTATGGAGCCGCCGATGGGGGCCCAGTTTCCGGCGAACAGACCGCCGGGTCCGGCGACATTGGAGAAGACCGTCATGCCCGGATTCGTCAGGATGGTGACCGTGCCCATGATCACCCCGGCTCTGACCCCGGCCGCGCTGACCTCCTCGATCACGGCAACCGTGCCCTGGCCCTGAAATCCAATGGTGTCGGTGTTCACGGTGTCCGCGTCAAAGGTTTCCACATCACCCGACCCGTCAAATACCAACTGGAGATCGCCCGCCGACGGCGTGGTCCCGGACAGGGCCGTGATGGCCAGGCTACCGGCCAAAGCCCCGTCGCCGTCCCTCAGGGTCAGGTCGGAGCCGTCCGTGGTTCTCAGGATCACGGCGTTGGTGGATGGATCATGGGATACGGAAAAGGGTTCCCCCGAAAGTCCGGACTTCAATGCCTCATAAAAAGCGGCGGCCACGGCGGCCGGATCACCGGCATCCACTCCGTTCAGGTTGACCGAAACCTGTGTCGAGGTGGGAAAGGAAGACCCGAATCCGCTGGATTCAACCGTGAAAGTGATCTCGTCCCCGGCGGCGAACCCAATGAACTGATCCATGCGGATGCCCGCGTTGTCCAGAACCTCGAAATCCTGGACCCCCAGGGTCCGGCCCGAGGCGCTGGTCAGGGTGAGCCCGTCGGCGAACAAGTCCAGATCGTCATGGATCCGGTTGATTTCATCGGCCGCCTGTTTCAGGGCCACTTGAAACTGGTCGTCCAGGCTCAGGCTCCCGTCCTGGGAATCCAGCGTGAATCGCTTTTCATGAATTAGGCCGTCCACATACAGGGAAAACCGGATTTCATCGCCGTCCTCGGCATCACCCAGGCCGGTGAGATCAAACGTAGCCGACACCTTTGACGCATGGGCCTCCACCCCGTCGATGGACGACAGGGCCTGGGCGATGGAAGCGGCGGACCGCCTGGCGTCGCCGCCCGCGTCCCTGATCCGGACGACCCCGGTTCCCGAAGGCCCGTTGTTCACCGTCAGGGTCTGCTCGGCCAGCAGGGTGTTCAGCGCGTCGGTCACGCTCAGAACCGACGACGCGACCTGGGCCAGACCCGCCCCGTCCGTCTCCATGACCGTCTTTTCCCCGAGCTCGGCCCCGTCCATGACGGTCAGCCGGTATCGGGACTGGACCGACCCGGCCGTGCTGCCCTGCCAGTTGGATATGGTCGCCTCGGAAAGACCCATGTCCATCCGGGTCCGCACATACCGGGGATCCGTGGACGAGCCGTCCTTCATCCACATGACGAAATCCTGGTCATAGTCGATCTTGTCCCCGAATCTGTAACTGGACAACAGCCCGCTCTGATCGGCCCGATAATGTCCGGTGACGGATCCGGTGAAATAGTCCAGACCCACCCCCATGGCGTGCTGATCATTCAAGGCCCATATCATTTCCCGGGCCAGCACATCCAGCTCGCTCACGAATTTGGGCAGGACCTCGTCCCGGATGTCCAGCCAGCCCGCCAGCTTGCCGCCGGAAATGCGGTCCGTGATGTCCACGTCCGCCCCGTAAGACCCCTGCCACATGATCCGATCCCGGTCTTTGTAGAGATTGTAATGGTCCACCCCGTTCACCAGGGTCAGCCCGTTGGCGGCGTTCACGATGATGGAACCGTTGTCCTGCTCGAAGGTGTCGATATCGATGAGGTCGCCCAGTTCGTCCAGCAGACCGTTTCTCATATCCCTCAGATCGTTGGCGGATCGATTGGCCTCCAACCCGGTGATCTGCCGGTTGAGATCGGCGATCTGACCGGAAATGGAATTGATCCGGGTCAGGGCCGCATCGATTTCGTTCTTGATATCCGCAGCCAGGCCGGTCATGTCGGCATTGGCCTTGTTCAGGCGATCGGCGAAATTCCTGCCCTTTTCATATACGGCCACCCGCTCCGAAGATCCCAGGGGATTGTTGGAAAGATCATGCCACGCATTCCAGAATTCGGTCATGACACTGGTGATGGAAGCGTCGGAATTCTCGTCGAAATATCCCTCCAGAATGTTCATATAGGATTCGGCTTCTTCAAAGGCCGACAAGGCCGATTTTTCGTCCGTCAGCCGGTTTTCCAGGAGCTGGTCCACACTCTGGCGGATCTGGGACGTATCCACGCCTGTTCCGAACAGAAAACCGGCATAGGGAGCCGGGGTCCGATTGATCTGCTCGGCATTCTGCAGACTGTAATTGGGGTTGTTGACGTTGGCGATGTTGTGGCCGGTGACGGCCAGGCCGTACTGCTGGGCCGCGATGGCGGTTTTGGCGATGCTTAGGGTGGATGTGATGCCGGACATGGTTACACCTTTGCCTTAATGAGGGATCGCTCGGCCTTGCCCGTCATGATCCGGCCGCTTGGGGTATAATGTTCGCGCCGGGAAAGACCCGTGATGGTGGCAAAAATATCGTTGACCACGGACAGATGTTCATAAACGAAGCCTTTGTTGTCCGAGGCCGTCTGGCTCACCTCCTGTTTGAGGATGTCCAGGACCGTCGCCTCGCTTTTGAGGTCGGCCTTGTCCCGATCGGTCACGGGCAGGTCCCGGATGATACGGGACAGGCTGAAGGATCCGGGGTTCGTGTGGGCCGTCCCTTCCGTTTCTTCAAGATGTTCCAGAAGCCTCCGCCTTTTTTCCGCTACTTCGGCAACCAGCCGGTTTTTCTGGTCCGTCAGTTTCCAGAGCCCATTGACATCCATGTCGGCCAGGCACTGCCGCTCCTCTTCCAGAACGGTTTTCAACGTCTTGAAAATCCGGATTTCATCCTGCACCAATGCTTTGATCTGATCGGCAATTTTTTCCATGCATGCGCTCCTTTCAACCTTATCGGCAACCGGATGGTTCGGCTGAACCCGGGAATTTTTTTCCGGGTTTTAGCTTCCTTCAGGTTTGATTTCATGAATTTGCAACATGCATGCCATGGACAGGCATTTCAGAGGAAAGGCGGCCGGGACGCGAATGGCGTATCGGAAACGGCTAGAGGGATTTTTTCAGATGCTCGAATAAAAAGTCCCGTATGCCGAAAGATGAGGGGCTGTCGGCCAGGCGGTCGGCCAGGTACTGGTCATGCATGGACTGGTAGATGTTCATGCCGTTGGATTCACCGAAAAGGGCGTTGCCGGGCAGGGAGTTCCGCATGGACTTCATCAAAAGGGAGAGCATGACGGCTTCAAAATCCGCGCACGCTTCCTTCAAATCTTTTTCCTTCCGGGTCCGGGCGGAAAGGTCCCCGGCTGAAGCGGTCAGCTTTTCCATACGGGAATTCAAAAGGCTTTGACGGGCATTGTCGATATCCATGGGGAACACCTCCTGACTAAGAACTAAATGATCACCAGTTCGGCCTGAAGCGCTCCGGCCGCCTTGATGCTCTGAAGGATGCTGACCAGATCCCGGGGCTTGACCCCCAGGGCGTTCAGCCCCCGGACCAGCTCCGCAATGGTGGAGGTGCCGGGCAGGTTCAGCACGTTTTCGGTCCGCTCCGGATTGTCGGTGACGGCCACGGACAGATCCCCGTGGGCGATGGCCACACCGGAGATGGTCACGTCGCCGCCGAAGACCACGGTGCCGGTTTTTTCGTTGACCACCACCCGGGCCACCGTATCCGGGATCACGGTCAGGGTTTCGATGTCGGCGATGAATTCAGCCACACTCCGCCCTTCCATGTTCGCCGGGATGTTCAGGGTCAGGGAACTGGCATCGACCAGCTCGGCCACTCCCTTGCCGATGGAGGCATTGATGGTGTCCGCCATTCTCCGGGCCGTTGTGAAATCCGGCTGGAACAGGGACAGGGTCAGGTTTTTTTTGCCCTCCAGTTTAAAGGGAATCTCCTGCTCCACTGTGGCTCCGCCGGTGATCTGGGCCACCTGGAGATGGCTGGCCCGCTCGTTGACCCCGTCGGGGATGGCCAGGGTCACCGGGCCCTGGGCGATGGCGTAGATCCGGCCGTCCACCCCTTTGAGGGGTGTGACCAGCAAGGTTCCGCCCTTGAGGCTCTTGGCGTCCCCGATGGACGAGGCCGTGACGTCCATCCGGTCCCCGATCCGGGCGAAAGCCGGGATATTGGCCGTGACCATGACCGCAGCCACGTTCTTGACCTTCAGGTCGTTTTTTTCAACGTAGATGTTCATCTTTTCCATCATGTTGGCCAGGGCCTGGCGGGTGAAACTGACCCCGTCCTTGTCGCCCGTGCCGTTGAGTCCGACCACCAGGCCGTATCCGATGAGCTGATTGGAACGGACGCCCTTGATCCCGGCCAGGTCCTTGATTCGGGCCGCCTGGACCCCGGAGACAAAGACCCAGCCCAGGAGGATCAGAATCGTTGCTGTGGATATGAAACCGTGTTTTGCCGTCATTTCAGACTCCTTTGCGCCTGCCCGGCAATCTACCAGGGCCAGATGTTTTCAATGAGCCGTGTGCCCCATCCCGGCTTTTGTTTGTCCGCCAGGGCCCCCTTGCCGTAATATTCGATCTGGGAATCGGCCAGGGCCGTGGACTTGATCCGGTTGCCGGCGGAGATGTCCTGGGGCCGGGCGATGCCGGAGACTGTAATGTACTGGACCTCGTTGTTCACCTTGACGGCCCGGCGGCCATACAGAACCAGGTTTCCGTTGGGCAGGGCTTCCGTGATCCGGGCCGCGATGGAGGCCGTCACCTGGCCGGACCGGTCGCTCTTGCCCTCGCCTTCGAAATTGCTGGAAAAATCGGTCTTCAGCATCTGGGTCAGGTCCGCGCCCGGATTGATGATTTTCCCGCCCCAATGGTTCAGGGTGGGCATTCCGATGCCCATGGACGACACCCGGGAACTTTCCGTGTTCACATCCATGCTGGAGGATGAATTCTCCACAATGTCCACGACAACGGTGTCGCCGACATAGGCGGCCTTGGAATCCTCGAACATGGAGGCGTGTTTGTTGATCCACAGGGAGCCTTCCGGCGCCTGGGGAGCGGCGAATGACGGCGTCAGGGCCGGAGCCGCGGCCACATCGTCGGGAATGACCGGCCCGGTTGGTTCCGGCTGTCGGGCCATGCACCCGGACAGTCCGATCCAGACCAGGCACAGGACAAGCCGGAGGCTGAACAGATGGTTGCGGATTTTCATGTCAGTACATTACCTCCACCAAAGATTTTTCCTTGACCTTTCCCCGGACGACCTTGCCCGAGCTCAGGTTTTCGATGCGGATCACGTCGTTGCGAAACCCATCTTCCCTGGCCACCCCGGTGGTCACGATCAAAAGACCGTCGCCGGACGCCGACAGGCTGACAAAATCGCCTTCCCGGATCAGGGGATCGGATG
>CAZQIX010000003.1:15072-103879 GCA_964593855.1 uncultured Desulfobacula sp.
TCGCCGGACGCCGACAGGCTGACAAAATCGCCTTCCCGGATCAGGGGATCGGATGCGATGATCCCGGAAACACTGACCCGCCCCTGTCTTCGGCCGTCGATGACAAGATCCAGAGACGCCGACAGCTTTCCGTTCCGGCCCGCCAGATCCCGGTCGTCGCACACCCATTTGATCTCACCCGGCGGATAAGGCTCCAGGCCCCGGACCGTGAACCCTCTCAACTCGTATGTCTGATCACCGTACATTTCGGACAGACGGGTTTCGACAAAAGCCCGGACCTCCTCGACCGTTATTTCCCGGCCCATGCGCTTCACATAGATCCGGTCCGGCCCCTTGACCCGGATGTCTTTGGGCAGATGGGGTCTGCCCCGGATCACGGACGCGATTTTGCGTTTCCGGATGGATTTGATCCGGTCCGGCCGGGGGGACAATCCCAGGTCGACGGCGTCCAGTGCCTGTTTCACAAACACTCCGGCATCGTCCGTGACCCGGATGTCGGCCACATCCCCCAGTCTGACCCGCTCGCCCGTGATGTCGCTGGTTTCCCGCAGAACAATGGATATACCGGGGGATATACCTGAAGATATACCGACGCCGGATTCGCCTTTTTCTTCGTGATCCGGACCCGTCATCTCCCCCCGAAGGGCCGGGGGGCCGGACAGAAGCAGAGCCGCCAGAAAAATGAAAATCCCCGTCCGGCCCATATCCACCTACCGTTTCAGTCCCGTGGCCGTGCCGAGCATGGAATCGGCGGTCTGGATGGATTTGGAATTGGCCTCGTAGGTCCGCTGTCCGGAAATCATGCCCACCATCTCTTCCACGATGTTCACGTTGGAGCCTTCCAGGTAATTGTTGACCACGGTGCCGATTCCGTCTTCACCCGGGGTCCCTTCGATGGCCTCGCCGGACCCTTCCGTGGGCCGGAACAGGTTGCTGCCCACGGCAAACAGGCCGGCCGGGTTGATAAACGTGGTGAGCACGATATTTTCCGTGGCCAGGATGTCCTCGTCCGCACCCGTGGCCGTCAGGGTCCCGTTGTCCTGAAGGGTGACCGTGACCGTTTCCAGGGGCAGGGCGATTTCCGGCTGAAGCCGGTCCCCGGACGGCGTGGTCAGAAATCCTTCGCTGTCCAGGGTGAAATTGCCGGCGCGGGTGTACAGGTCTTCGTCTCCGTGCCTCACCCGGAAAAACCCGGCGCCCTGAATGGCCATGTCCAGCTGGTTGTCGGTCTGAATGTAATCGCCCTGGGTGAACAGTTTCTGAACCCCGGCCGGTTTCACGCCCATTCCGACCTGGATGCCGGTGGGCACCTGTCCGCCGCCGGGCGTGGTCTGGCCGGCCACCTGCAGGGTCCGGTACATGAGATCTTCAAAATTGGCCCTGGATTTCTTGAATCCGGTGGTGCTGGAATTGGCCAGGTTGTTGGCCACCACATCGGTCTGCATCTGCTGGGCGTTCATGCCCGTGGCCGCGGTCCATAGGGATCGGATCATATTATTTTCTCCTGTCGTGATCTAATGGTTGTTACCTGGGTTTGCCCACCTCGTTGATCACCTTGGAATCCACTTCATCAAAGGTCAGAATGGATTTGGTAAAGGTTTCGAACATCCTGTGATAATCGATCATGCGCACCATTTCATCCACCACCATGACGTTGGAATGCTCCAGGGCGCGGTGTTGGACCACGGCGTTTTCGGCCGGGATCTCATCCAGGGTGTCCCCATCGTAGGACAGCAGGTTCTGAGCCTCCCGCTTCATTTTTCCAAGGTCTTCAAAGGTGACGACGTCCAGGACATCCACCAGCTCTCCGCCCAGAAAGATTTCGCCGTCCTGGTTGACGGACAGGGTCACGTCCACATTGTCGCCCTCCAGAACGATGGCCCCGCCCTGCCCCAAGACGGGATGGCCGTTCTGATCCACCAGGATGCCGTCGGCGTCCAGCAGGAAATTGCCGTTGCGGGTATATCGGATGCCCTCGGGGGTTTCGATTTTGAAAAACCCTTCTCCGGACAGGGCCAGATCCAGAGGGTTGTCCGTGGGGCGAAGGGATCCCTGCTCGAAATCCTTGTTGATCCGGGCCTTGAAACGGGCGTCAAAGCTGATGGTGTCTTTTTTATACCCAACGGTTTCGGCATTGGACAGGTTATTGGAAACCGCTTCGAGCTTTCTTTCCTGCCTGAGCCCGCCCTGGACGGGCCGTGTCGCTTCAAGAATCATGACAAAGACATCTCCCTTGACAAAAATAATGGTTGCACAGATTCATTGCAATATGAATGCCATGGACGGGCAATTGGGAACATCCTTCAGATTGGGGGCTTTTTCAGCTTTTCCTACCCGGCGGAACAAAGGGATACGTCAAAAAATCAACGGAAGGATTGAACCGGTTTGACGCCCAACGAGAAAATTTTTCCCATTATAGAAACAGGCGACGGGCGGGGGAACCATTTTCCTGCGGCCGCGCAGCCGCACACGGTTATCGGGGTTTGCGCCGGGAATTGAGGGAATAGACAAAGGCCAGCAGTTCCGCCACGGCCGCGTAGATTTCCGAAGGGATTTCCTCGTTGAGCTCCAGGGCGGACAGAACTTCCACCAGATCCGGATCATCCTTGATGGGCACCCCGTGCTTTTCCGCGATCTCGATGATCTTGAGGGCCACCTGACCCTGGCCTTTGGCCGCGACTTTCGGCGCGTCGTCTTTCAAACGGTCATAGGTCAGGGCCACGGCCTTTTTGATATGGCGCTTTTTCATGCCTGTCAGACCACGATGTTCACGACCCGGTCATCCCCGGCCTGAAGCAGGGTGTCGGCAAAAGCGGCTCCGTTCATGGCGGTTCGGTCGCCGACCGAACAATCGATGCGATGCACCCGGACCGCCAGTTTCGCCAGCTGGTCCGTCAATTCGGGGATCATGGACCGGACAAAAGCGCAGGTATCTTCATCGTTCAGGAGAAAACGGCCGGTCATGTCCTGTCTCAGGATCGAAAAATCCGCCCGAAGCGGCCCCAGATGGGTCATGTCCAGCAGAAAGGAAACATGGACAAGCCTGTCGCCGGGCGTCTCTTCAGGCCCGGACGGGGTCCCGGTATCGATGAGCAGCTGACCGAACCGGAATCCGGCCTCGCTGAAAATCGGGAAAGGCAACAGAAACCGTCCCGATTCGGAGCTCTGGTGATTCAGAAACTGAAAATGCTCCAGGGTTTCAAAAAGGGACGCCGCGGTTTTCATTCCTTCGGGATGATCCGGCGCGCCCATTCTCAATCCCTGGTCAAGGCTTCCCTTGATGTCGTTCAGAATCAGATCGGCCAGGGCCTGCTTCAGGTCCGGAGGCGTCACCTTGCCCGACATCAGTCCGGCCAGTTTGTTTTCCCAGGTCAACCCGCTTTTTTCGATCAATCTGGGCAGGAACAGGGGGTCGGCTTTGCCGGACTTGAGGGCGATGTCATGGATCAGGGACCTGACCCTGGGAAAGGGAATGCGCTCGATGTCCACGGGGGATTCACTGCCGGGAAAAAACCGGGCCAGGGCCGATATCAGGGGAGAAGGCGCCTTTTGCACCGGAGCTTCCAGCTTGAGCAGAATGGTCTCCCGGTTGTCCACCACCCGGAGCTTCATCTCTTCTCCGGGCCTGAGCAGCATATCCGTCCGGGCCGTGATCTCCCGGCCGTTCAGCAGCAGCCGGGCATATCCCCGGGGCAGCCGCTCCAGAACCCTGGCATGCACCACCTGATCCCGGAGCAAGGGCGGCAGGGCGCTTTTCCGGCTGTCTTTGGGGTTGACGAACACCGCCGACGGGGAGACATGGATGCCGGAAATCATTTACTGTTTTTTTCCATTTCCATGAATTTTCTTTTCAGGTCCACCACCAGCTGAACCTCTCCCCTGGCAATGGACAGCTCCTGGGCGATGCCTTCCACCCCATACCCCTGCTCGTACATATCGACAATCTGATTCTGCAGGTTGACGGCCCGGGACGGAGGAACCCTTGCCGGGACCGGATCGGGCGTGACGGGCGGGGCCGGACGGACGGGTTTTGCCGGAGGCGGCTCGGTTTCCAGTTTTTTCTGGAGGGTTTCGGCCCGGGACAGAAGCAGGTTGATGTGGATGATTCGTGAATCCAGGGCGTCATTCAGGTCTTTGAGCAGCTTTTTTTTCTCTTTGATCTGGGCGTCGAAATTCACGGCCGCGTCCCTGGACTCTTCCACCAGGGGCTCCAGCATCCGAAGAATATCGAACGCCCCCTGACGGGCCCGGCTCAAATCCCCCTCATCCTGTTCTCGATCCGGAGTGGAAGGCGCCGGGAAATCCGAAAGACGCACCTGCCTGATTTTGCGTATCATCACCCATACCAGCAGAATCAGGAAGAAATTGATGAAAAACAGAACGGCCATCCATTGTTCTATGCTCAGTAATCCGATCATATCGTGGTGTCCAGCAGTCTTCCGGTGGCGTCCGGGTCCAGGTCCGAATCATCCGGAGGTTTGTTTTTTCGTTGGTTCGGCTTCCGGGTCCGACGGCTCCCGGCTTCCCGTTCTTTTTTCAGACGGATCCGCTCCGAGGCCTCGAATTCCTGGACGGTGGTGTTTTTCTGACGTTCCAGGACTTGCTGAGCAGCCGCCGCCTGCTCCGGCGAGGGCTTGGGCGAGGCGGCCTGATGGGCCAGCTCCTGGGCGCTCCCGGACTGCTGGATCACGATATTGTGTCCTGATATGCCGGTCATCTCACCCCTCCTTTTCAACTGAATGTAAACGATTTAAACCGGACCCTGCTGATACCGTCACCGGGGAGAGCCTTTTTCAGAGCGCTCTCGACCATGGACAGCAAGCGATCCTCGCTCATCTGATCCTGGGGTTCGCTCACCAGGCCGCTGCGCATGGCCTCGTAAATCAGATCCCGATAAAAGGGAAGTCGATCCTGAATTTCCTGAAAAACGTCCTGATCCCCGTAATCAATGGAAAGGTCCGCCCGGACATAGGTCATGCTTTTCACGGATTCCGGCATCAAAATGAAAAAATCTTCCAGGACCATGTTGCCCGGGGTTCGCTTGATTTTCGGCAGATTGATGTCAGGAGGGCCGGCCGTGTTTGCCTTGCTTCCGGTTCCCATGTCGGACGGGGTCCGGGCCGACGGTTGATCCACCGGCCGATCCATCGGCTCATCCAAAGGGGTTTCCACCGGCCGGGACATGGGGTCCACCGCCATGGTGACCGTCGTCTCCGGCTGGTGCGGAATCTGACCGCCGGTGAAAAACAAGAAATAGACGGCGGGCACCGTAATGCCGAGCATCACCAGCAGAGCCGCTCCGGCCATGACCAGCCGGGAACGATACCAGGGCATCCCCCTGAGGGCACTGTCCGGAGCCGGTCCAAGCCCTGTTTCATCATCGTCCCGAAGCACCACCTGATCTTCGTCCCCTCCCCCCATGACGGCCATATCCGCGTCTTCAAGGGGGTCTTCATCCAGATCGGCCGGCGGCTCTCTGTCCATCAGATCACCGAGAACATCCTCATCTTCCTGATCCGCCGCCATGAGCAGGGTGTCGATATCCTCCTGGGAAATAAGGATGTCGTCTTCTTCCGCGTCTTCATCGGTTTCCTCGTCATCTGATCCCATGAGCAAGGCGTCGATGTCGTCCTGGGACACCTCTTCCGGGTTGTCTTCGAGATCCAGGACGACAGTGTCGGATGAAGGCTTCCGAATATCATCGGGAGCGTCGGACGGCATATCGTCCGGAAGCACCGGCTCCGGCGCGGAAAGTGCCTCATCTCCGCCTAGGAGATCATCCAGGGTTTTCTGGGTGATCAGGCAGTCGGCAACGGCCAGGGCCTCGGATGCATCGATCCGGTAAGGGTCTTTTTCTTTCTGTGCGCCAGGGGTCGAAAGCGGGCTGTCCACCGGACCCATCAGAGAGTCGTCGCCCGTATCCATACTGGAATTCATCAATTGATCGATGTCGTCCTGGGAAATGAGCTCCAGGTCGTCATCGTCCTCAAAGTCTTCGTCCGGCTCCGGGAGATTGTCTTTGCCTGAGCCCAGGAGCCGGTTGATGTCTTCCTGACTCAATTCTTCCGATTCATCCGGACCCGCGGATGCCAGCAGTTTATCAATGTCGTCCTGGGATATTAAACCGTCGTCTTCCTGAATGGGATCAGCCATGTTCGCCCCCCTTATGTGAAATACGCCTGAAGCCTGAGCTTCATCTTGAGCAGAATCGCCGTATGAATCTGACAAATCCGTGATTCGGTCAATGACAATACCTCTCCGATCTCCTTGAGCGTGAGTTCATCGAAATAATAAAGCGACACCACCATCTGCTCCTTTTCGGTCAGGGTCCGGATGGTCCGGGCCATCACCTGCTTGAATTCTTCCCTGTCAAAACAATCGGCGGGGGTTTCTTCTTCCTTGATGCCGGACTGGAACCGTGTCCTGGAAGATGCGTCGTTCTGCCGGGTTTTGACGAAATCATCCAAATTCAGTATGGACGCCCCGTGGATCTGTGTCAGCATGTCATGGTAGGTTTCAAGGGGCACCCCGAGTTCTTCGGCGACCTCTTCGTCAATGGGCGCGGCCCCCTTTTTTTCTTCCACGGATTTGACGGCCCGGGTGATGTCCTGAATTTTTTTCCGCGTGGACCGGGAATAGGTATCCATGCCGCGGAGTTCATCCAGAATGGCCCCCTTGATCCGGTACTGGGCATAGGTTTTAAGGCTCACATGCTTGGTGGGATCGAACTTGTCCACCGCATCGATGAGCCCCAGTGATCCGGCCGACACCAGTTCGTCGAAAAAAACGCAGGACGGGAGCCGCGCTGCGAACCGGGCTGCAATCCGCTTGACCAGGTAGGCGTATTCGACAATGGTTTTCTCCCGCCGGGCACCCTGATCCGCCTTGTTTTTCCCATGGTGTTTTTTCATCAGCGCGGCATGCCCCTGTCAGGTTGCGGCCTGGAATATCCGGGTCGCGAAAAAGGTCAGGTTCCCGTCGGCATCGGGTCCGGGCCGGGACCGGTTCAGGGACTCGGCCAGTTCCCGGATGGCCCGGGCGGACAGAGAATCCGGAAACAGGTCCATGACCAAAGACCGTTTCTGAACCGCCAGCTGCAGTTCCCGATCATAGGGAATATGGCCCAGATAGGACAGCACCACGTTTTTCAGGAATTTGTCCAGGGCCCCGCTCAAAGAGGCATACACTTTTTTGGCCTCGGCCTCGGAATCCACCATGTTCACGATCAGTCGGAACCTTCGGGTGCCGTAGTCCCGGGACATGACCTTCATCATGGCGTAAGCGTCGGTGATGGAGGTGGGCTCTTTGGTGGCGACGATGACGCATTCGTCGCACGAGGCATTGAAATACAGGACATTGGAAGAGATTCCGGCCCCGGTGTCCACGAAAACGATGTCCGCCAGATCGGCGAGGGATTCGAATTCACTGAGCAGGTTCAGTTTCTCCCCCTCTCCGAGCCGGGTGAGGTCCGAAAATCCGGACCCGCCGGGAAGGATCAGGATCCCGTGATGGGTCCGGACCAGGACCTGATCCAGTTTTTTTTCCGAGCTGACCACATGCCGGATATTGAACTCGGGTCTCAGATTGAAAATAATGTCGATATTGGCCAGCCCCACGTCCGCGTCGATGATGACCACCCGTTTGCCCATCCGGGCCAGGGCGACGGCTGTGTTGGCGACAATATTGGTTTTGCCCACCCCGCCCTTTCCGGAGGTCACCGCGATGACCCTCGGAAGACCGGACCCGCCGGGGGATGACTGGACGGGGCGTCTGGAAAGCGCCTGATCACGCACCACCTTGCGAAGTCCCTTGGCCTGATTCAACTTATTCAATCTCCTTTGATCCTTTTCCCAGTATGATTTTCAACAGCTGCTGCCGGTCGGGGACGATCAGGTCCTCAGGCACCTTCTGGCCGTTGGCGATCAGGGAAACCGGCAATTTGAAATCATTGATCTGATCCAGTATTTTTCCGCACCGTCTGGTCTCATCAATTTTCGTGAAGATCACCGTATCCGGATTGAACACTGAAAAAGCGGCAGCGGCCTCCTGCATAATAATCGATTCAACTGTAACACTCAAGACCAAATGAGCGGAAATCCGGAAATCGGTTTTGATGAGCAGCAGGATTTCATCGATCCGGGTTTTGTCGAAATGGCTGTGCCCGGCGGTATCGATGAGCACCATGTCCATGGAGGTCATCCGATCCAGGGTGCAGTAGAGATCCTGGGCGCTGAAGGCCGGCACGCATAAAAGCCCCATGATGGACGCATACGCCTTGAGCTGTTCAAAAGCCCCCACCCGGTAATTGTCGATGGAAATCAGGCCGACTTTCATCTTTCTCTGAAAGGTGAGCATGGCGGCCAGCTTGGCGATGGTGGTGGTCTTGCCCACTCCGGTGGGACCCACGAAAGCGGCCACGTGGGGCACCCCGGACCGGTTGTCCCGCTTGAAAAAATCCCGGGTGTCGATGCGATCCAGGCATTCCTGCATCGCGTACCGCTTGAGGGATTTGATCTTTTCCAGCGGGTCTTCGGTGGCGTCCATCCGTTTGCCGGCTTTTCGAATAATGGCCCCGGCCAGGGCCTCTCCCACACCGGCCCGCAAAAGCGACGCCAGAACCCCCACGGATTCGAAATGATTGCATACCATGTTGTGCATTCCGTTTCCAAACCCGGCAATGGAAATCATGTCCTTGATCTGGGCGATATCGTCACGGATATCGGCCATCGGATCGGGCCGGACCGGTTCGACCGGTCCTGAATCCGGCGACCGGTCTGCCGTGGCCGCGGCGGCCTCGACTTCGATCATTTCCCGTGCGTAAGGATCACGCGCTTTTCTGGGGATTTTGCGGGTGCTCAGGATCATGGCGTCCGGCCCCAGTTCTTCTTTGATGGTTGCAATGGCCTGCTGAATGTTTTCTGCCTGATAGGTTTTTTTATTCATTTTTCAGACTCACCTTTCCAATTGCCTGCAGGTTGATGCCTTCCACTATTTCCGCGTGGGAAACCACGAAAACAATGGGCAGAGACGGTTCGATCAGTTTTCGGAAATGCCTTCTCAGGCTCGGGGTCGTCATGACCACCGGCTGAACGTTGGAGGCCACCTGGCGTTCCACCTCCCTGGTCGTTGCGGTGATGATCTCTTCGGCCAGCCTGGGATCCAGCGCCAGGTAGGCCCCGTGATCCGTATGCTTGACGTTTTTGGACAGGATTTCCTCCACCTGGCGGTCCAGCATGATCACGTGCAGGACCCTGCCCTCCTGAAGATAAGAGGCGATCATGCCCCGGGCGATCCGCTGGCGGACATATTCCGTCAACAGGTCCGGATCTTTGCTCATGGGCGCGAAATCCGCCAGGGTTTCCACGATGGTGAGCAGATCCCGGATGGAAATCCGTTCCCTGAGCAGGTTCTGAAGCACCTTCTGCACCACCCCGAGGCTGAGCAGGTTGGGGATCAGCTCTTCCACGGCCTTGGGGCTGGTCTTGGCCAGGTTGTCCATGAGATGCTGGACTTCCTGGCGGCCCAGCAGATTATAGGCGTTGCTCCGGACGATTTCGGTCAGGTGGGTGGCAATGACCGTTGAATTGTCCACCACGGTATAACCGGCGAACCGGGCCTCCTCTTCGCGATCCTGGGGAATCCATTTGGCCGGCAGGTTGAAAGCCGGCTCCACCGTGTCGATGCCGTCGATCTCCCGGGCCGTTCCGCCCGGGTCCATGGCCAGGTAATGATTGACCATGAGTTCGGTGGACGCGGTTTCCACCCCCTTGATCATCAGCCGGTACTGGGCAGGGCTCAGGTTCAGGTTGTCCCGGATGTGAATGGGCGGGATGATGATGCCCATTTCCGTGGCAAACTGTCTGCGGATGGCCCGGATCCGGCCGAGCAGGGTCCCGTCCTGCTGCTTGTCCACCAGGGGAATCAGCCCGTATCCCACTTCCAGCTCGATGGTGTCCAGAGTCAGGAGGTGATCCACATCCTCGGGCGCCCCGGCCGCCTCGGGTTCTTCTCCGGCTCCGGCCGCTGCCTGGCGATCTTCTTCGCCTTCGCCTTCTCCCCTCAGAAAATACCAGGCCAGGGTACCCAGGGAAAGCCCCAGTACCATGAAGGGAATGGAAGGCAGTCCCGGGATCAGTCCCATGCAGAACACGATGACCGATCCGATGAAAACCGGCGTGGCGCTGGAAAACAGATGTTTGGCAAACTCCTTGCCCATCTTCATGTCCGACCCGGACCGGGACACCAGCAGGCCGGCCGCCGCTGAAATGAGAAGGGCCGGGATCTGGGAAACCAGACCGTCACCCACGGTCAGAAGGGTGTAATTGGTCAGGGCCTCCCCCATTTCCATGCCCTGCTGGACCACACCGATGACGAAACCGCCCAGGATGTTGATCAGGGTGATCACAATGCCCGCAATGGCGTCCCCGCGGACGAATTTGGAGGCGCCGTCCATGGCCCCGTGGAATTCGGATTCCCTGGCGATGGCCTTCCGCCTTTCTCCGGCCTCCACCTCGTCGATCATCCCGGCGTTCAGGTCCGCGTCAATGGCCATCTGTTTGCCGGGCATGGCATCCAGGGTGAAGCGGGCCGCCACTTCAGCGATACGGCCGGCGCCCTTGGTGATGACCAGAAAATTGATCAGAACCAGGATCACGAATATGACCAGGCCCACCACATAATTGCCCCCGACCACAAAACTGCCGAAGGATTTGATGATGGCTCCGGCGGCCAGCGGACCTTCGTTGCCGTGGAGAAGAATCAGACGGGTGGAAGCCACGTTCAGAGAGAGGCGGAACAGGGTCAGAACCAGCAGCAGAGAGGGAAAAATGGCAAATTCCAGGGGGGCCGTGGTATACATGGTGGTGATGAGCACCACGATGGCAAAGGAAATGTTCAGGGCCAGGAAAAAATCCAGGATCATGGGGTGCAGGGGCAAAATCATGGCCATCAGAATGCCGATGAAGGCCACCACCATAAGGATGTCCGAAGATTCCCGCTTCACCCCTGAAAGAATCGTGTTCACAGTTGTCGCCATGGACGCTCCCGATTTTTTTGTCTGACTTTGACGCCTTTCGTCAAATTTTCGTCAGCCGCCTAAGGTTTGTTGTGTTTCAATTGGTACACATGGGCCAGCAATTCCGCCACGGCCTGATACAATTCCACCGGCACTTCCCGGCCTATGTCCACATTCCTATACAAATTCCGAGCCAGCTGTTTATCTTCGATCAGTGGAACATCGTTTTCCCGGGCGATGGTCCGGATGTTTTCGGCAATGGGGCCGGCCCCCTTGGCCAGAACCGTCGGGGCATCCATGACCGCGCTGTCGTATTTCAGAGCAACGGCCAGATGAGTCGGGTTGGTGACCACCACATCGGCATGGGGCACCTCGGCCATCATCCGCTTGCGGGCCGCCTGGAACTGCAGCTGACGAATCCTGGACTTGACCATGGGATCGCCTTCGGTCTGCTTGAGCTCATCCTTGACTTCCTTTTTGGTCATTTTCTGGTCTTCCAGAAATTTCCATTTCTGATAGGCATAATCCAGGACGGCCACCACCATCATGATCACGCAGACCTTGATGAAAATCCAGAACGCCACCCGGAGAATGAACAGAAGGATCAGGCCCACGCCGGTGTCGTGCAGAACGGCGATATGGACCCATTCGGCCTTGATGGACTGGAAGACGACCACGGAGACCACGGCTATTTTCAGAATGGATTTGACAAACTCCACAATGGCGCGGGAAGAAAATTTCTGTTTGAACCCGTTGACGGGGTCCAGACGGGACAGCTTGGGTTCCAGGGATTTCCAGGATATGGTGAACCCCACCTGGGCAAGGTTGGCAATCAAGGCGAACAGCACGACCGCCAGGAAAAAAGGCAGGCAGGCCACGACGATTCTCTGGGTGTGGAAGGCCAGAAGCCGGACCATTTCCAGTTGGGTGAGGAAAGGCACCTGCTGGAAATCGAGATTGAACCGCAACACGCCCAGAAGCTGACCGTAAATATGACGGGCCGTGGCGTAAAGAGACAGGACCCCGGCCAGCAGAACCAGGACGGAGGAAACCTCCACGCTCTTGGCCACCTGTCCTTCTTCACGGGATTTGGTCAGCTTTCGCGACGATGCGTCTTCGGTTTTCTCTCCGCCGCTCTCAGGATCTTCCGCCATATCCGACTATCCTCCACCGCCGATGTAAAACAAAAACCAGGAGAGCAACCGCCTGAATTCCGACACATAGGTCCGCGTCACCATGCCGACGATCTGAAGCGTCAGTCCGAACAGGGCCAGGCCGGTCACGATCTGCAGAGGAAAAGCAACGATCATGACATTCATCTGGGGGGAAAATTTGGCCACCAGGCCGAAGGCTGCGTTGACGAACAAAAGGGCCGCGATGACCGGCGCGCCGATCTTGACGGCCAGCAGAAACATCTGGGCGCCCAGAGAGATCATCTTGACCGGCAGGGCATCGTGCATCGTGAAAAATCCCATGGGCACCAGCCGGAAACTGTCGATCACGGCCAGGAAAATGATATGGTGCCCGTTCAGGACAATGAACACCACCATGCAGACCCAGTACCCGAACTGGTCCATGATGGACACATTGGCCCCGGTCTGGGGATCCACCACATTGATCATGGCAAACCCCATCTGGAACCCGATGATCTGACCGGCCAGCTGGACCGATGCGAAAAACATCCGAAGGCAGAGCCCGAGGGTGAGTCCGATCATGGCTTCGGCCAGGATGAGCAGGCCGGTGGCGCCGACGGTCAGGGGAAACCGGTCCAGATCGATGTCCACCACGGAATAAAAAAGCAGGGACACCACCAGGGCAAACCCCATTTTGAGCCGGTCGGGAAACACAGTGGACGAAAACACCGGGAACATGAACACCAGAATGCTGACCCTCAGCAGAACCAGAAGATAGGTCCTGAACTCCATGGGATCGATGACATTGAGAATATCCATGAAACGCCTTGCCTACCGGATATACATGGGAATGTTTTCAAATACGCGGATTGTAAAGGAGGTAATCTTTTCCAGCATCCAGGGGGCGGCGAACAAAAGCCCGAGAAACACGGCCAGGATTTTGGGCACAAAGGTCAGGGTCATTTCCTGGATCTGGGTGACGGCCTGGAACACGCTGATGGCCAGTCCCGCGATAAGCCCCAATCCCAGCATGGGCAGAGACAGATAGATGGTCAACACAATGGCCTGTTTGGCGAATTCAACCACAAATTCAGGGGTCATAACTACACTCCGAAACTTTTCAGCAAAGATCCGCAGATCAGATGCCACCCGTCCACCAGCACAAAGAGCATAAGCTTGAAAGGCAGGGAGATCATGATGGGCGGCAGCATCATCATACCCATGGCCAGCAGGACCGATGCCACCACCATGTCGATGACCAGAAAGGGAATATACAAAACAAACCCGATGATAAAGGCGGTTTTCAGTTCGCTGATTACATAGGCGGGGATGAGTACGAGCAGGGACACGTCATCCCTGGTTTCCGGCTTTTTCATGTCCGCGCCTTTGACGAACAGGGCGATATCGCTTTCCCGGGTATTGAGAAGCAGAAATTTCCGGATCGGGGCCTGGGCCTGATCAAAGGCTTTGGAATAACTGATTTCACGCTCCAGATAGGGATTGAGGGATACCTCGTAAATTTCCTGGGCCACCGGCCGGATGATAAAAAAGGTCATGAACAGGGCCAGGCCGATGATCACCTGATTGGGCGGGCTGGTCTGAATGCCCATGGCCTGGCGCAGGAAATGAAACACCACCACCAGGCGGGTGAACGGGGTCATGAGGATCAGAATGGCCGGGGCCAGGGCCAGAACCGTCAGCAGGGCGATGATTTCCAGGACCACCATCACTTCTTCCGGGCTCTGGGCCGCTTCCACGTTGAGCTGAAGGGAAGGAATGGGAAAGGTCACCGCCCAGACGGATGGAGCGGCCAGGGCCATGATCATGACGGTCGGAACCAAGACAAGGACGATTGTCTTGATTGTCCGGGCCAGAAAATCGGAGAATCTGAACGAGGCCCCGTCTTTCCGCCCAGGCTCGGCTTCCAGGGGTTTGTCCACGTGCGTCAGGGTCGTGATGGCCGCCGGGGTCACGCCCAGAAGCAGAACTTCTCCCGAGACATCCACCAGCACCAGTTTTTCTTTGGCGGACAGATGATACATGGACACGACCCGGATATGGTCCCGCCCCCCCTTGACGCCCTTTGCCGCCGAAACCCGTTTGATCAGGTAGAACACCAGCACCATGACCGCCAGGACCAGAAACAGCATGGAAAAAGTCCTGGCAAAAGCCACCCATATTTCCGAAGAAGTGGTCATTCATTACCCGCCAGGGATTTTACCCGGTCGATGGGTGTGACCACATCGGTGAGCCGGACCCCGAATTTTTCATTCACCACCACCACCTCTCCCCGGGCGATGAGTTTCCGGTTGATATACACCTCCAGAGGTTCTCCGGCCAATTTGTTCAATTCGATGATGGACCCCTGCCCCAGCTGAAGCAGATCATTGACCAGCATTTTGGTTTTGCCCAGTTCCACGGACAGTTCCAGGGGGATATCCAGAATAAAATCCAGCTCCCGTTCCCCCCGCTCAACGATCTCATCCATCTCATCCGGTTCGGTTTTGTTGTTGTCTTCTTCCATCTCTACCTCTCACAGTCGGTTTTGAGTTTATCCTTGATTTTAAAGGCCTGAAACCCTCTTTGAACCCCCACATACCCGGTCAGTTTCCTGAATCCGTCCACATAGCAGGTCAAGGGTTCGGCGGCATCGTTGTCCAACTGGATGATATCGCCTTTCTGCATGTAAAGAAGCCGTTCGCCGGTGATTTCGGTTTTTCCCAGTTCGATCCGGAGAACGACCTCCGATTCCAGGATGACTTCCCGGATCAGACGCCGCCAGTTGAGATCGATTTCCTCGGTTTCCGTCTGAACCCCTGATGAAAGCTTGTTTCTCATGGGTTCGATCATGGAATACGGATAACAGACCACCAGGTTGCCGGCCGATTGTTCCAGCTCGATCTCGAACCGGGTCACCAGCACCAGATCCGTAGGCAGCACGATGGCCGTGAACTGGGGGTTCATTTCCGAGCGGATCAGGGAGGTTTTGACGGGCTCGATGGGGGCCCAGGAGGCTTCGATGTTTCTGAGCACCGCCACCACTGCCTTTTTGATCATGACTTCCTCGATGGTGGTGAACTCTCGGCCTTCGACCCTCGCCTTTCCCAGGGCTTCCCCCCCGAAAAAGGTGTCGATCAGGTTATACACGAGCTGACTTTCCAGCACGATCAGTCCATGTCCCCTCAAGGGTTCCATTCTGAATACGTGAAGGCTGGTGGGCACGGGCAGGCTCCGGATGAATTCCGAAAATTTCAGGGTATCGAAGGGATTGGCGCTCACGTCCACATTGGTCTGGAGCATGGAGGACAGAGTTGCCCGGACTTCTCTGGACAGCCGCTCGTTGATGACGTCAAAAGTCGGCATCCTGGCCCGGACCACCTTGTCCTGGCTGGTAAAATCATAGATCTGCACGCCTTCGATCTTTTCAGGCGTCTTCCCATCCGTTTCCGTTTGAATCTGACCTGAATCCAGTCCGTCTAATAGACTGTCAACCTCGTCCTGGGATAAGATTTCACTCATGATGCCATCACTGCATGATAAAGTAGGTAAAATAAATATTTCTGACCACGGGATCTGAAAAAACAGAATTGATCTGTTTCAGAAGATCATATTTCAGCATGATTTTGCCCTCGGAGGTTCTGAGTTCCATCCATGTTTTCCGGGCCATCCAGAGAGTGACGATGTCCCGGATGCGATCCTGGGACGTTTCCACCTGATTCCGCCGGGCCGGATCGGTCAGTTCCAGAGACAGGTTGAGGCTGATGAAGCGCATTTCCGATTCCGGGGACAGGCCTATGCGCTCAAAAGGGGCCAGATCGATCAAATCTTCAAAAATCGGGGGCGACGTCCCGCCGGTCGGTGTCCGACCGAGGTCCGTGACCGGATCCGCGGCTTCCTTGCCGCCGATCTTGAAAAAAAACACCCCCCCCGCGGCCGCCAATGCCATGACCAGAATCAGTCCCGTGAGGATCAGAGCAACTTTTTTTCGAGATTGCGACAAGCGGTTCATCAGATTCAGAATCACGGTCCCTCCTGATAATGGTCCCCGTATGATGGGTTTGTGCCGGTCCTGCGCCGAGGAAAAGCAATCCCCGTGCCAGGGATCCGGATCCCGAACTTGGTCTGCCGGCTCAGGATCCGTACAACCCTTGAATGACAGTATAAAGACAGTGACGGGGATTTGTAAAATGTTTTGTGAAAAGAGAAAGATGGGATCAGTGGAAAGGCGGGTGTGTCAGAAATATGACACAGGAGGCCGGAACCCGGTCCCGGTCTCCTGTGGGTTTGAAAATTTACCGTTTCATGTTGATAACGGTTTCCATCATGGTATCCACAGTGGTGACGGTTTTGGAATTGGCCTGGAATCCTCGCTGATTGACGATCATGGCCACGAATTCCTCGGCAATGTCCACATTGGACATTTCCAGGGAGTTGGGGGAAATGGTGCCCAGGCCGTTTTCTCCGGGTTTGTTGGTGATGGCCGATCCGCTGGCCCGGGTTTCCCGGAAAAGATTGCCGCCGACATTGGACAGGCCGTAGTTGTTCAGGAATTTGGCCAGGCCCACCCGGAAAAGGGGAATGAGCTGGCCGTTGGAATAAATACCGGTAATGATCCCGTCCGAGGCCACGTCCACGCCCTGAAGGTCGCCTGCCGAATACCCGTCCGCATCCTGATAAACCGTTGAAGAGGATTTGGCGTACTGGGTGGTGGACAGGGAATCATTGACAAAATTGATCCCGTTGTATTTGGTGCCGATGTTGAATTCAATGTCCGTCTCCGTGGTGCCGAATTCCCCGCCCAGAAAATCGGCGGTAAACGCGAAATACCCGTTTTTCTTGATCTCGTCCTTGGACACCTCGGTCCAGGCGGTGGAGCCCTTGATGTCAAAGGAAATCACGCTTCGGTCATTGTATGGATGGGTGCTGGGGCCGTATTTCAAGGAATCGTCAAAGTAAAAAACGATGTCCCGCTTGTCCGATTCATTGCCGGACCCGTCCAGGTCGATGACCGCTTCGGTCTGGTCTCCCTTGAGGGTGGCGTCCGGGTATTCCAGCGGGGCCCGGTTGGGGTTGGTGGTAAACCGGAAAGTATCTCCGGCCCCATTGGGCACTCCGAATTCAATGTCCACGGTGGAGTCGGCGTCCAGATTCAGGGCAAAGCCCGTGGCATAAGACCCGCTGCTGGCGACGACGGCATTGGGGTATTCCAGGGGCGGCGACGGGTCGATCTGAAAAGTCAGGCTCTGCCCCCCGGCCGTGGTCAGGGCCGACCCGAAGGTATACCGGATCACGCTGGCGTTGGCTGTGTTGGTCGGCTCCCAGATCTGGAGTTGGACCTGGGTATTGGAGCTCTGGGCCGTGTCTATGGACAAACCGGTGGTGCCTCCGCCGTTGCTCGCCGCCCAGCCGGTCCCATCCCAGGTAAGGGTTACACTGGTGGGTGTCCCGGCCCCGTCCAGGGTCGCCATAGCGCCGTTTCCCTCCCCCGTGGGTGCGCTCACGATGCTCAGGACCGGGTTGTTGGCGGGTGAAAAATCAAAGGTCTCATTGACGAAATCCGCGTCCTTCAACGGCATGTTCCATTCCCAGGCCCCCTGCCGGTCATCGTAGATCAGGCTGATGTCCGAGGCCACCATGGTCAGATCATCCACATTGGCATAATTCACATCTATGGTGGTAAGATCAACGGGAGCGCCGTTGTTTGACGCTCCGGTCACCAGGGTCCCGGCCGAGTAGGCGGATTCGGGGTTGCTCCAGTACCATTTTTCAGCCACCGGGTTCCACACGATGCTCAGGTCCGAAGAATCTTTGTTCATCACACCCGGAGCATTGATTTCCAGGGTGGTGTTGTCGTTGGCCGTGTCGCCTTTATAGGTCAGACCCTCGATCCCCTGGATGTGCAGATCGTTTTTGTCGTTGATGTCAAACCCGATATTGTCCGTGGCCACGGCCGGCTGGGCCAGTTTGATTTTCAGGTCCGGGTCCACGTCGGCCGCGTCTTCCGGGTTCAAGACAATGTGAATGTTCTGGTTGTCGGAATACACGATTTTGGCGTTGGCGTAATTTTTCGGCAAATCAATGGCCGTGATCAGGCCGTCGTTGTTCACGTCGGTAAAGGACCAGGTGGAACCGTCGAATTCCAGGCTGAAGCCGTATCCGTCCAGGGGCATGGCCTCGTAATCGATGATTTCATACGCCACGTCATCCACGGTGTTGACCCCGTTGGCGGTGAAATTGCCGATCCGGCCGGTGAATTTGCTCATGGTCAGATCCAGGATATCGCCGGAACTCTGGGAAAACTTGATGGTACCCCGTGCCAGGAGGCCCTTGGAATCGGTGTTCTGGACCAGGTTCCGGTTATCCTCGTCCGGGTTCATGGTAATGATGTATTCCCACTCCGTTCCGGATTTCTTGTCGTAATAAATGGTAATGTCATGGGTGGATCCAAGGGAATCATAGGCCTTGATAACGGTCTGGTATTCGTAGCTGCCCGACCCGATATAGGTGGTGTCGCCCGAATCCCATACGTTGGACAATACCACGGCTTTGGAATCGGCTTTTGAATTCAGGTTGGTGATGGCCGTGACCATTCCCGTCTTTTTGGGCGGGCTGGTAAACTGGGCCATGATCAGATCGGTGATGGCGCCGACATCTTCCCCCGTGTCCTCATCCAGGTTCCATCCCTGGACGATATAGCCCTGGGGGTTGATCAGCTTGCCGTCTTTGTCAAAATAAAAATTGCCGGCCCGGGTGTAATAGGTGTTTTCGGAATTGGACTGGCGCACGATGAAAAATCCGTCCCCGCCGATGGAGAGGTCCGTAGTGTTGCCCGTGGATTCAAAAGATCCCTGGGCGAAGTTCTGGGACACGTCCCCCACTGCCATGCCGCGGCCCATCTGGGAGGTGCCGGCCTGGGTGGCCACGCTTTCATACAGGGTGTCCGCGAATGTGGCCCGGCCTTTTTTGAACCCTACGGTGTTCAGGTTGGAAATATTGTTCCCCACCACCTGAAGGGCGTTGCCCATGTTCTTGAGCCCGCTGGTGCCTGTAAAAAGTGAACTTGATAAAGACATAATCCCTCTCCTGTTTGTATAATTATTCTTGAATGTCCGTTATTGTGGAGACCGACACCAGCCGTCCGGTGTCCCTGAGGACCAGATATTGACCGCCGTTCATGTACTTGATGCCTGAAACCTCTTCCGTTACCGGGGTTGCCGCATATCCGGACCCGGTGGAAACCGTATAGTAATAAAGACCGTCCGCCACCATGTGGCCGGAATCACCGAGACCGTTCCACTGCACCGTGTTGTCGCCCCCCTCTGTGGCCGAAGCGGACAGGCTGATGGTTCGGACGAGCTCGTCATAAACATCGTAAACCTTGATGGTGACACTATCCTGGGTTTTAAGGGCAAAGGTGAGGTCGCCGCCGGAGACGGCACCATCCTGAACCAGAAGAATGGGGGCATTCGAGGTCACGGTCCGCCCCATATAGCCCAGGGCCGAATCCACCGAACCGGAGCCGGTATCGGTGGTGCCGGATGAACCGCTGACCGAGGTCAGGGATTCCACGTCCAGAAGCACTCCCTGCACCACCAGATAGGCCCTGCCGTTGCTGTAGGCCACTCCGTCCACTTTGCCGGTCACACTGGAAGAAATCTCCGCGTATCCATAACCGGAATCGGCCAGAACCGTGTATTTATAGGAACCGTCTGTTACCGCGGCACCGTTGTTGTCCGTGCCGTCCCAGGAAACAATGTGGGAGCCTGCATTCTGCTGGCCTTCATAAAGGGTCTTGACGATTTTCCCATCTTCATCCGTAACCGTGATTTTGACATCGGCGGCCCCGGACAGATTGTAGAACCCTCCGGAAACCGTTCCGTCATCAACATTCATGGTATTCACATTGCCGGTGACCTGTTTGCCGATATAAGCAACCGCGTCTTTATCTCCGCCCCGGGTGAGCGCCGAAGCCATATCTTCCATGGTGGTGTTGAGATTGATCAATTGCTCCAGCTGAGAAAACTGGGCCAGCTGGGCGGAAAAATCCGTCCCGTCCATGGGATTCAAAGGGTCCTGGTTCTGAAGCTGGGCCACCAGCATAGTCAGAAAGGCATCCCGGCCAAGGACGTCGCTTTCCTCTTTCTTTGACGTATCGGTCGGCTGGTAGGAGCCTGTGATCTTGTCCAGCGAACTGCTTCCTGTTGATGAAACGGTCATGACTGCCTCCTGATCATACTATATAATGTACGGATCCATCCGATAATCCCTGGTCCGGGAGACCATCAGGATCATTGATCGAAACTTCGCCGGCGGTATTCACGCCCGCTTTTTTCCTGCCCCTGGAATCCCTGCCCGACTGGCCTGCCTGATGTCCCGCATCCGCCATGGACTGCTGAAAATTCGTATTCATGTCCACCTCAAACTGCTCCAGATGGACGCCGGAACCGGCCAGGGCTGTTTTGATGTCATGGGTATTGGATACCAGAATGTCTTTCGCGGTCTGACTTTCGGTCATGATGGTCACCTTCAGGGTATCCCCGGAATGATCGATGGTCATGACCAGCCGTCCCAGCTCCGGAGGCTTCAACTGAAGGGTCAGGGTGCTCTCTCCTTGATTGACGGCCCGCACGAGGCTCCTGGCCACCTGATGGGTCACATGGGACGGCAGATTTCTGAAAGCGGCTTCGGATCTCGGCACATTCCGATCAGTGAACAATGCCTGATTTCCAGCCGCCTCACTCGAAACCGAAGGCGAATGATCACCGTTGCCGGCGGCTTTGCCGGGTGATCCAGAGGACGAAAAGCTCTCTTTGGGTTCTTTGCCGCCACCGGCAAAGGTTACGTCGAGGCCTGATTTTTCTCGCCCCGGAACCGCAGGATCCGAGAAACCGTTGGCCTGTTTGCCCTCTTTCCCCGTCTGTCCGTCTCTATCCGACGAAAAAAGTCCGCTTTCATTGGAAGACGCATCATTTCCCATCAGCCACTGATCCTGAAACTGATTCTCGGCCTGATCCCGGGAAAAGGACAGTCCCGTTGTCTTCTCAGATGAATTGAGCGGATAAAGGCCTTTGAACAGATCGTTCAACAGGCTGTCCTGTTTTCCCATGGAAGATAGCGAAGTGTCGGCCTGTAAAGCCCGGGCACGGCTCGAAGCATCTTCCCGCTGCGATATCAGTCCGTCCGAAACCATATTATCTCTGAGGACTTCAAGCTCGGCCGTAAATTCCTTAAGGGTCAGGGGCGTTGTCTTGTTTTCCCCCATATCGATACCCAGCCGACTTAAAATCGGTTTGAAATTCTGATCTTTCTCCGGTGTCTGAAAGACCTTCCGATCCTGAGCCGATTTTTCCTGAAGAGAGCGAAGCGATTCGATCAGGCTGTCCAGATCGATTCCTTTCTGGCCCCTGTCCGCCCGGTTCATGACGAGCTGAATCTCTTCCGCCGGAATCCCGAGAGAATTCAGTATGGATTCGACAAAGGGAATCACCCAGGTTTCGAGATAAAGGGTGTCTCCGGTTTCCAGGGCCACGTTCTTTTCGGCATCCGGCAATTCGAAAAGGGAATTCATGACGACGGCCAAGGTCAGGGTTTCCGTATTCAGCGCTTCCTGGAACCCGTCGAACAGATCGTTCACATCGCTTTCCTTGAAGCCGGCCCTGACGAGCATTTGTTTCATGGCTTCAAGTCCTTCCCGGTCTATTGCCACGGCGCTCAAATCTCCTTGGGAATACCTGTCGAGCAGATCTTTCAGCGCGGATAGAAAGCCGAATCCGGAACCGTTGCCCGATCGCTCCGACAGCCTTTCCATCAGTCGGTTTGCATCAATCTTTGTTTTTTGAAATGTATGCATATTTTGAATTTTATTCAAAAATGGAGAGGGCCTTTCATACTGAAGAGACCGGCAATCCTCAAACAGATCGTTCACATCGCTTTCCTTGAAGCCGGCCCTGACGAGCATTTGTTTCATGGCTTCAAGTCCTTCCACCAGACGGGTTGCACCGATCGTCGTTTTTTGGTTTCGTGAGGAGCGAGAAACCCTATTTTCAGCGATCAGTACCGGTTGAGCGCCATCCCTGGACAACCCCCGCGACAATCCCAGGGACAAACCCAACTGCTGATTTAAAAAACCGGCAAACCGGCTCTGCCCAGTTTTTTGTTCCGTCAAAGAGCGGTTGCCGAGGGAAGCGGCCCGGGGGCCATCTCGATGAATCGGATATAAAAATGAACTGCCGATATCTGCAAACCTCAAATTCATGCCTCACCTTTCTGTTGATAGGGTTTGCAATACCCAATAGCAATTGTCGTGCCGACCGCCGGATTCAAAAAATAACGTTTAAAATTCGAATGGTTATATTTTAAAACAGAGGAGGGGATTCAAAAAACAACGTTTTTTTCTGGAATTTATTTCCCAATCCGATCCGGGTCATGGGAAAATATTACCGATGGCGGGGGAGAATATACGTCAGGAGTTACGGTTTGCGTTTAAATGCAAGGCGTTCGCTGATTTTGGCGGCCTTTTCACTGTTCACGAACGCGAGGATTTCGGAAGCGTTGGTTTCTCTCATGCGGACAAAAATTTCCTGGGCGACTTCCAGGTCCATTTGGTCGACGATCTGGGCCGCGTTCTTAGGTTTCATGCCGGCATACATCTTGACCAGTCGTCCGATTTTCGCTTCGTATTCAGCTTCTTTTTCCATCTCTTTCTGGGATTTTTTCTGTTCCAGAAGGGCCAAGTCCGCTTCGATCTGTTGTTTCAGACCGGCAAGGCTTTTTATTTTTTCATCGATCTGTTCTTCATAGGCTTTCAGCGCTTTTCGCGCCTCTTCAAGAGATTTTTGCTGCTGTTCAATCATTGCTTTTTTGTCTTCCAGCCCCCTTAAGACCACTTTGGCCGGATCCGGGCATTCCGGGCATTCCGGGCAAGGCGCGGGTTCCGTTTCCAACGGCACGGAACCCGAAGCAGGAGGGTCATCTCCGGCAAACGCCCAGGGACCTTGAAACATCACCCAACTCTGGTCTTTCACCCAGAACCCCAGCCCGACCATCAGCATCAGACAGATGCCCGGAACGATTCCCGTTTTTCTAAACCGGCTCATCAGTCAATTTCCTCACGGTTCTGAGGGCTGAAATCTCATCCATTGACTTCTGCTCGGCCACCGTCATCCGCCTCAGGTATTCTTCCCGCAGACGATCCTGGTAGAGTTCCATCACTTTTTTGTCAATGGTTTTTTGTTTCAGAGCCTTCAATTTTTCATTCAGGACCCCGGACAATTTGACCTTGTCGGACTGTGCCCGCTCCCTGCTGCTTTCCAGATCATCCAGATACAGTTGATGCTGACGGAAGGCGGCCCCATCCATACCCTGTTCCAGAAAGGCGGTGACCTGACGAGACTGTCGGATATGGGCGGTTGTGAGGTCCCGGATCTCTTTTTCACACCGCACCAGATCCAATTTTGCCCTGGCCGAGTCCTGTCGGGCGATCTGCTCCAGATAGGTTCGATAATTGAGCAAAGGCCGGAGCCTGAAATCAAACCGCTTCATGCCGGCTTCCTTTCCGTCTTTTTGACGGCCAGCGCGTTTTTCAACCCTTCCAGGCCGGCTTCGAGGTCCATTTTGCGGTTCATGTCCTGCTTCAAAAACCGCAGAATCCCGGGCATGAGTCGTTTGGCCTCGTCCACGGCCGGATCCGATCCATCCACATAAGCCCCGATGTTGATCATGTCCTCAACGCTCCGATAGGCCGAAATCACGCCGACGGCTTTGTCCCGCAGGGCCACACGGTCTTTGGGGCTCACATCCCGCATGACCCTTGAAATACTGGACAGAACGTCAATGGCCGGGAAATGCCCCCGGTTGGCCAGATCCCTGGATAGAACGATATGACCGTCCACAATGGAACGGACCGTATCCCCGACAGGATCGTTCATGTCGTCGCCCTCCACCAGGACCGTGTAAATACCCGTGATCGAGCCACCGTTTTCCATGTTCCCGGCCCTTTCCAGAAGAACCGGGATCTGAACGAAAAAGGACGGGGTATAACCCCGGGTGGTGGGCGGTTCACCGGCGGCCAGCCCCACGTCCCGGGCCGACATGGCGAACCGGGTAATGGAGTCTACCATGAGCAGGACACTTTTGCCCTGGTCCCGGAAATATTCCGCTATGGTGGTGGCCAGATAGGCCCCCCGGATTCTGACCAGAGGGGGGGCGTCGGATGTGGCAGCGACCACGACCGCCCTTTTGAGGCCCTCTTCTCCAAGGGTCTCGTTGATGAAATCCTTGACTTCCCGTCCCCGCTCACCGATGAGCCCGATGACCACAACATCGGCGGCCGTGTGTTTGGTCATCATGCCCATGAGCACGCTTTTGCCCACACCGGAGCCGGCCATGATGGCCACTCGCTGCCCCTTTCCAAGGGTGATCATGGTATTGATGGCGGCCACGCCCACATCCAGCGGCTCTTTGATGGGTTTGCGCTGCATGGGGCCGACGGGCCTGCCGTACAGGTCGTATTCTGCGGTATAGGCCACAGGACCTTTCCCGTCGATGGGAACGCCCATCCCGTCCACCACCCGGCCCAGCAGACGGTCCGAAACCCCTACCGTCTGCGCGGATTTGACCGGAATGATCCGGCTGCCCAGGCTGATGCCCCGAATGTCCCCATAGGGCATGAACAAGGCTTTTTCCTTCTTGAATCCCACCACTTCGGCCAGAATCTCCCGGCCGTGATCGTTCAGGATGCTGCAAAGCCCGCCGATGCCAAGGCCCAGGCTGTCGCCTTCGGCGATGAGGCCGATAACCTGGGATATCCGCCCCTCGGGCCGTATGAGAACACATTGGTCAATGGCCCGGCCGTACCGTTCAAAATCGATTTTATTCAGGTGCTTCCATACCATGATCAGTGTCCCGCCTGCTTCATGGCTTCAAAGACAGCCTGAAGCCGCTCCAGGGGATCCGAGGAAATGGCCGCCGTTTTTGTCTCGATCCGGCACCCGCCTCTCCGGATGGATGGATCGGACTGAACGGAAACCGACTTCAGAGGCTTGATGGTCTCAAAAAAATCCTCTCGGATCATTTCAATATATTCGTAGTCCTGTTCGGATACGTTCAGAACCACATCTTCCGGCTGGGTGAGGGTTTTAAGGGCTTCCAGAATCATGGCCCGGACAATGCCGTCATCCACCTCCAGCCTGGCCATCACGGCTTTTTCAGCAATCTGTCGAATCAAGGCAATGATCCGTTCTTCATAAATGTCCACCAGACGCTCCACGGTCCGGTCCACCATGGAAAGGGCCTGCTCCAGGGTTTCAAGAATCTGGGAAGCCTTTTCGCGGATCTCTTCCCGGCCCAGGGTCTCTCCCTTCGCCAGACCTTCTTCATAGCCCTTGGCATATCCCTGCTCACGACCATGGGCCTCACCTTGCTCCGCCCCCCGGGCCTCGCCTTTTGCCAAGCCGTCTTCATACCCCCGGGTCCGGCCCTGGTCCATCCCCAGAGCCATGCCTTTTTCAAACCCGACCCGGTATCCTTTTTCTTCCGGGCTTTCCACGGGCTCCGCCATTCCCTCGGAAACAGGCGTCGCATCACCCGCAGGACCGGGCTTCGCCTTTTTCGGCGCAGGCTGCGGGGCCTGCTTGTCCCCGGGTTCGACCAGATATTTGAAAACAACCTCTTGCGCATCTTGTTTGCCTTCATAAAGGGCTTCGAATGCAGAAGAATCCGTTTTTTTAAACCGAGAGGGCTCGAACAGCAGCTTGAACCGTTCATAATCCGGGGAGGAAACCTCGGTCCGATGGGAGACTTCCCGGGGGAACGTCTCCAGAGCGCTCAGATCCAGGGGCTTGAACCCGTCATTTTGATCAGACAAGGACATCGTCTTTTCCTTTACCCAGGGTTATGGTGCCTTCAGCTTCGAGTTCTTTGGCTGCGCGGACAATGGCCTGCTGGGCCTCCTCCACCTCGGTCAGACGCACCGGACCCATGGCTTCCAGATCATCCCTGAGCATATCACCGGCCCTCTGGGAAAGGTTGGAGAAAATCTTGTCCTTCATCTCATCGGTGGCCGTCTTGAGTGCATAGGTCAGCTGCTGCCCCTCGACCTTCTTCAGGATTTCACGCATGGCCATGTCATCCACGCCGGTGAGGTCTTCAAACACAAACATGAGATTGCGGATGTCGTTGGCCATTTCCGGGTCATCTTCTTCGAAATAGGCCATGACCGTGTCTTCCGTCGCCTTGTCGACGCCGTTGATGATATCCACCAGCACCTGAAGACCGCCGGCCTTGCCGCCGGGCCCTACGGCCCCGGACATTTCCATTTTCAAGGCTTTGTCCACGTCCCGCACCACTTCTTCGGAAATCTGTCCGAGCCGGGCGATCCTCATGGCTATGTCGCCCTTTAAATCCGACGGCAGGGCCGTCAGAATTTCAGAAGAAATCTCGGCCGGCATATGGGCCAGGATCATGGCGATGGTCTGGGGATGCTCTCCCACCACATAACCGGCCAGGGTGGCGACGTTCACGTTCCGGCTCCAGATAAAGGGTTTGTCCTGTTTTTTCTTTTCCAGATCATCCAGAATGGCATCGGCCTGCTTGTCTTTCAATGTCTTTTTGACCACATTTTTGATAAACGTGCCGCTCTCGATGATCATTCTGGATTCCCCTTCGAAAATATCCACAAATTCCTGGGAAACGGCCTTGAGTATTTCAGGCGTGATATGATCGATGGAAGACATGTGAAAGGCCAGCTCTCCGATCTCTTTCTCACTCATCTTCTCAAACACTCTGGTCGTGTATTCCTCTCCCATGGCCATGAGAAAAACGGCCGCCTTTTTGGGACCGGTCAGGGTTGAGATATCCGGGGCATTGGCCATGATCTAATCCTCCTCCTGCGCTTCGCTGACCCACCCTTTTAATATATTCACGGTCTTGGGAAGGTCTTTTTCAGCGTAATACTTCGCTTTTTCATGGATCGGCAGGCCGCTCAGATAGGCGGCCCGTTCAGCGGGACTCATCTGGTTGATGAAGGCTTCCTTCTGTTCCCGGGTCATCATTTCCAGGTATTCCCGCTGCTGCCCGGCATCCATTTCAATGAAAGCCGGCATCTTTTTCTCTTCTTCGAGCAGAGCCGTATCGTCAGGCACTGGAAGGGCCTCGCGCTCGACCGTGGTCTTGATTTCCCTGACGGTACGCACAATGGGCCGGATCACCAGCAGGAACAGGGCCACGACAATGAGAAGGTTGGCGATGAGCCGGCCATACTGCTCCTGAATTTTCCGGACTCCCGTGATCGGCGTTTCCGTCTCGATTTCGGCAATGGAGGCAAACGGGAAACATTCCACGGACACCTGATCGTTTCGCTCTTCGTTGTATCCCATGGCCTTGATCACAATATCCTGAAACTGCTTCATTTCCTCCTGGGACCTGGGCACATAGACCTTCTGCCGATTACCCCCTTCATCGGTCCGACTCTCATAAACTCCGTCCACAACGGCCGCCACCGAAAGACGGGTCAGCTCGGCCATGGGTTTTTTCACTTCCCTGACCCGCTTGCTGATTTCATAATTGACGGTGTCGTCACTTTTGTTGGTCAGCTCCCGCCCCTGATTGTCCGGAAGGGTCTCATCGCCCACAATGGGATTGACCGTGGACGGAATCATGGCCTCATCTTCGAAGGACACGACTTTTTCCGCACGGTTTTTACGGCTCCGGATAAATTCTCCGCCCCTTTCAAACGGATCGTAGATTTCCTCGTTCATGGCATCCTGGGAAAAATCCATTTCAGAGGTGACCCGGACAATGGCCTTGTCTTTTCCCACAATTCTTTCCAGCATGCTCTGGATTCGCCGGGTCAGATTTTCCTCATACCGTATTTTGTGCTGATATTGGGCGTCGGCCAGGTTTTCTGCATTGATCTTGGCCTGTTCTTCCTCGGATTTGCCTTCAAAAAGGATCCGGCCGGCCGTGTCCACAATGGTCACCAGTTTGGGCGTCAGATCCTGAATGGCGCTGGCCACAAGATGGGCGATGGCCGTGACCTTTTCTTTTTCCAGATCCGAATTCAATTCCAGTAGAATGGAGGCCGACGGCTGTTTCACTTCTTCCACGAACACGGAATCCTTGGGCATGACGATCATGACGCGGGCGTTTTTCACTTCTTCGAAGGCGGATATGGTCCGGGCCAGTTCGCCCTGGATGGCGCGGGTCTTGTTGATATTCTGAACAAAATCCGTGGTGCCGAACTCGGTTTTGTCAAAAATTTCAAATCCGACGTGCCCGCCCTTGGGAATGCCGTCCCGGGCCATGATGAGCCGGACATCGTATACCACGGCCTCGGGAACCATAATGGTGGTTCCGTCGCCGGTCAACCGGTAAGGGGTGGCTGTTTCCTTGAGTTTTTCCACCACCAGAGCCGCGTCTTCTCTGGTCAATCCGCTGAAAGCCACCCTGAATTCGGTTTTGTTGGCCCAGATGAACAAGGTGACGAATCCGGCGACCATGGTCATGGCCACCAGGCCCAGAGCTATTTTTCTGGATACGGGCAGACCTTTGAATGTGGCAATGGTTTTTTCAATGACAGGATTCATAATCAGGCCTCACTCTCGTCACCCTGCGGACGTCACACGGACATCCGCATGATTTCATTGTATGCGTTCATGACTTTGTTGCGGACCTGCGCCAGAATTTTCAGAGAGGTCTCCGCCCGGCCGACGGCCTGCATCCCTTCATGAATGCCCATTTCACCCTTGATGACACTTTCGATGGATTCATCGGCCTGCCTCTGTTTGTCATTGACATCCAGTACGGCCGCCTTCAGGCGCTGGGCGAATGCCGGATTCCGGCGGCTGATTTTTTCAGGCAGCGTCTCCGTGTTCAACGATATCCGATGAATCCCGGTGATCTCGTTCATGGTCTTGCCCTTTCTTATTTACCGATCTCCAGAGCTTTGGCGATCATGTCCTTGGTTGCGGAAAGAACCGTGGTGCTGGCTTCATAACTTCTTCGGGCCACCATCATATCGGCGATTTCCGTAAGATGGTCCACATTGGGTTTGGACACATACCCGGTCTCGGGATCGGCATCCGGATGAGCCGGGTTGTACACCAGACGAAAATCTTCCTGGGATCGGATGATCTGATCCACATTGACGCCGGTGCCCTTGTCTTCTTTTTCGTCGGAATCGAATTCAATGGGAGACAACTCGATTCCCCACCGTTCCTCTTTGAGCCGCTTTTGTTCGATCACGCTCTTGAACGAATCAATGTCCTCACCTTTGAAAACCACCATTTTCCGCCGATATGGCCCGCCTTCGGCGGTTCGGGTGGTATCCACGTTGGCCAGGTTTTCCGCGATGACGTTCAGTTTGGTGCGGTGGGCCGCCAGGGCCGTACCGCTGATTCTGGAGGCATTCAAGAGATCCATGGGTTATTTTCCTCCTTCATCGATGGAGTAATTCAATATTTTCATTTTCCGCAACAGCATCTCCGTTGTGGTCCGGTATTTGATATTGTTTTCCATGAGATTCATCATTTCCGTGTCAATGTTCACCGTATCCAGGTGATAGATATCCACGGCATCGCTGTCCATTCCCTTCATGGACCGGTCAAGATCCTCGGGGTCCGGCAGGTGTCTTTCATGGGTTTTATCCAGATAATCGGGCTCGGACTCCCCCATCAGGCGCTTGAGGGTCCGGTTGAAATCCAGGTCCTGGGGTCTGAACCCGATGGTATCCATGTTGGCAATGTTGCCGGCGATCAGGTTATGACGCCGGGCCGATACATCCAGTGCGTTGCTGATCAATTTCGAGGTCCGACCGAAAATTCTTGAATCCGCCATTGCATCCTCCCTTCGGGTATCGACGGTCATCATCCGGAGATAAGTTTTTGCAAATTTTATGCCCAAACCTCGTTCTAATTATTTTCTTTATATTCGTTGAGTTTGTTTCGCAGGGTCCGGACACTGATCCCCAGAATCCGGGCGGCATGGGTGCGGTTGCCTTCGGTCCGATCCAGGGCCTTGTATATCATTCTCTGCTCCATTTCCCTGAGAGACCCGGCTTCATGCCCGGGCTCGGGAAAATCCTCCGGCAAGGGAGTGTCGGAAGAATCCTTCGGCCGCTCGGAACCGTCCATCATCAAGTCCGCCGGTCGTATCCATTCGTCTTCGGCCAGCAGAACGGCTCGATGGATAATGTTTTCCAATTCCCGGACATTGCCGGGAAAAGAATGCCGACTCAGCAGATCGGCCGCCTGATTTGTCAAACCCTTGACATGCCGTGCGTCAATTTTACAGTATTTCTCAATAAAATACCGACACAACCATTCCAGATCCCCTTTTCGCTCCCTCAGAGGTGGAATGACCAGAGGGATGGTGTTCAGGCGGTAAAACAGATCCTCCCTGAAGTCGCCGTCCGAAACCGCTTCGGCGGGATTTCGATTGGTGGTGGCAATGATGCGGACATCCACCTCCACGACTTCGGTTCCACCCACCCGGTCCAGGACTTTTTCCTGAATGACCCTCAGCAGTTTGGCCTGGAGATGATACTGCATCTCCGTGATTTCATCGAGAAACAAGGTGCCTTTATGAGCCAGTTCGAATTTGCCCATTTTTCTTGAAATCGCACCGGTAAACGCGCCTTTTTCATGCCCGAACAATTCGCTCTCCAAAAGATTTTCCGGCAGAGCCGCGCAGTTGACGGCCACAAACGGCCGGCGGTTCCGCTTGCTTTTTTCATGAATGTATCGGGCGAACAATTCTTTTCCGGTTCCGCTTTCACCCTGGATCAGAACAGACGCGCTGGAATCCGCCACGCGGTCCGCCAGATTCAGGATCCGTTCAAGAGTTTTATCCCGGGTGATAATCCGGGTTTTCACCTCAGCTTCCGCCCGAGCCGGCCCGGGTTTCTCATTTTTTCCCGACAACAAAAGCGCTCTTTTGACGATGAGGTCCAACTGCTCCAGATCCACCGGCTTGACCAGATAGTCCAGGGCGCCCAGCTTCATGAGCGAGACGGCATGTTCCACGACCGGATCGGCGGTCATGAGAATGGTCTGAAAAACGAAATCCGGATCGTTGGTCTGTTGTAAAAAATCAACGGCTGAAAACCCCGGCGTGGACAGGTCGGCCAGAACGATGTCCGGTTTCCGGTCGATCAAAAAGGAAAGGGCGTCGGAGCCGTCCGGGGTTACATCCACCAGAAACCCAAGGTTTTCGAAAAAACGGAGGTATTCCATTCGTTCTTTGGGGTTTTCAAGTATGATGAAAATTCGATGACCCGGCATGTGTGTCAGATGTTTCCGGCCTCCTATGAATTTCGGAGTGCTTGGGCCAGGTCGAGGGTATTCAGGCGCTGCTCAGCCATTCTGGCCCACACGGAATCATAGGAATCCGCTACCTGTTTGAAGATTTCCCTGGCCTTGGGCAGGACGTTGCCTTTCTGATAGGCATCCCCCAGCAGAAACCCCAGGTTGGCTTTTTCCTGGTCGCTTTCGGAAAGATTCAAGGCTTTGAGATAGGAATCCGCCGCTTTGACATAATGTTTCATATCCATGTAAGACCGACCCAGTTCTTTATGGGCCCGGGTGAGCAGTTCATAAGTGTTTCCGCCCATCAGAGCGAATTCTGTCACGGCTTTTTCACGCAACTCGGCCGCGGCTTTCATATTCCCCCGTGTTTCATGCACCAGTGCGTGGGACATGAGAATCCGGCCTTTTTCACCCGGGTCCGGGGCCGACAGATAGGCTTGCGCAAATTTGCCGGAGGCCTGGTCAAAGGCTTTTTTTTCATGATACAGGGTGGCTGCGCGAACCAGACTTTCCGTGGTGCGATCGTCTTTGGGAAACTGGTCTGAGAATGCGTTCAGAATCCTTAAGGCGTCTTCATCCCGGCCGGATTCGTCCATGGCCACGCCCAGGCCGAACAGTAGTTCCGGCGGCCTGGACGATCGGTCATACTGTTTATAGGCGCTGATCAGATGATTGAACGCCTCTTCATAAAGCTTTGCCTTTAAATAGGACAGCCCGACGGTCAAGGCGATTTCCCGACTGCCCATGCGGTCGATGCGGGGGTGCTCTTTTTCGTAACGGTTGAGCACCCTGGTGTATTCATCGGATTTCAGCTGTTTTTGGAAAAGGCCTTCATAAGCTTTCTGCATGAGCTTGACCGCTTCATACCGCATTCCTCTAGGATAGATGATCAGCAGATCCTCGATTTCCTTGATACATTTATCGTAATCGCCCTTGGCCTGATAAATTTCAGCCAGACGCATCATGGCGACCCGGGAATGGGAATTATCCGGGAAGCGTTTCTTGATCATTTCATAGATGTCGATTTTTTCCTGATCCGTGGGCAGATAGCGGGCGATCCCCATGGAGCTGGCGATATATCCCTCGGTGTCGGGATACCGTTCCCGAACCAGTTCGTACACTTTGACCGCCTTTTCGCTGTTGTTTTCCATGCCGTAAGTATCACCGATCCGGCTCAGGACAAGATCCGGATCCTGAATTCCGGGATACAGGTTCAACAGACGGATGAAGGCTTCCCGGGCGTACCGGCTTTGCCCCAGCTCGAAACCGGCGTTTCCCATGATGGACAAAAGGTCCCCGCCGGCGTATAGTTCATCGGGATAGGCCGCCGCCACGTGATTCAGAACCGATAAAGCGTCCAGATACTGAAGTTTCCGATACAGACCCCGACCATAAGCCACCCCGGCGGCCGGGATGTAACGGTTCAGGATCCCGGCTTCAAATACTTCCTTGAAATAAGTCAGGGCCGTGTCCACTTCTCCTTTTTCTTCATGAATCGTCCCCAGATAATACATGATTTCCGGTCTGCCCGGATAGGCTGCATAGTTCTGCCGAACGATGTTGAAATACCCTTCGGCCGCAGCCAGATTGTTCATGCGCTTTTGAATGATTCCCATGGCCGCATAGGCATGGGGGACATATCCGGACCCGGGGTAAGCGACCAGCGCATCCTGATACATCCGCTCCGCTGCCACAAGTCTTGCAAAATCTCCTGTCGTCACTGATTTCAGGTATGCATAGGCCTTCAGGAACACGACCGGCTCAGGGCAAGGCGCCGCATCCTGAAGCGTATGGGTGTTCAGTACGTCGAATGCCTCCTGAAATCGATCCCGGGCTAGCAGCGACAGGACATCCGTGATGATCGGGTCATCACATCCGGACTCATCGATCATGATGACCAGATCGCTGATATCTCCCTGATATTTTCCTTTCTGCCGTTCAGGAGGAACATAGACCTTCGGCCGGGAAGCCTGAACCGGTTTTGGAGAATCCGATGCGGGAAAGGGTTTGACCGTTCCTTGCAGCTCGGCATCAGGGATTCGGGCATTTTTTTCCGGAACCGGTTCTGTTGTTCGGCGCGGTGTCTGGTCCGTTCGGGCTTCAAGGCCGTCTCCGGGTTGGATCGTTCTTTTTTTCAGGGATGCTTTGTCTGTCGAAGGGGTTGTTTTTTGGGAGCCGCTTTTTCCAAGGGTGACGATGAAGCTGGATTTTGCCGGATTATAGCCGGACCGTACATGATCTAAGGGGCCGGCTCCCGTCAGCAGAACGGCCATAACGTCCCCCTGCATGCGTTCGACGGCTATCCTGGAAATCAGGGAACGGTCCTGCCCGTCAATTGTAAACCCTTTGTCCAGAGAAATGTTTTTCAAGGCAATCAGCAGTTCCGTCCGTCCGACCTGAATCACTTTGGCCGGGACCTCCCGGCTGATCACGATGTTCACCGACAAAGGATCTTTTTTCACCTCGATCCGACGGATTACCGCCGTGGCCGCCCCGACTTCGACCGGAAGCAGGCCGACCATCAGACCGACCGCTATCAGGCCCGACAGCTTTGCCCACCATTTTGAATAGGATCGGATCTTCATCGTTGGCTTTTATCATCCCTGAATGTTGAATTCATATTGTTTCAACCGGATCAAAAGCAAATAACGTGCCATTTCAAGGGCTGTATTTTGCATTATAGCAGATCGCGCCCTGTGATCAAGGGTTATAAACGAAAAGGGCCTTTGCCGGATTTATGTGGCCGATCAAAGAAGAGTCAAAGAAATGACGCGGCATCGGTCTCAAAAATAAGGGGTCTGATCCTCGGGTTCAAGGTTCATTTTTTTGATTTTTTCCACCAGGGTGGTCCGGTTCATTTTCAGAATCTCGGCCGCCTTGGCTTTCACCCAGTCGGTCTTGTTAAGGGCGTAGAGAATCAAGGATCGCTGATACAGATCCACGGCTTCATTGAATCCGATATCGTTGTTGAAAACCGATGCCACGGATGGCGGCAGGGTCTGGGAATCGTTTCCGGAGATGTATTCCGGCAGGTCGGAAAGGTCCACTCTGTCGGCTTCCACCAGAACGGACAGCCGTTCGATGAGGTTTTCGAGTTCCCGGATGTTGCCCGGCCAATCATATTGCATCAGGGCCTGCCGGGCCGGATCGGAAAACGACTTGGCCGCATATCCCGGAATTCTCTGAATCAGGCTGTTCTGAAAATAGTCGATCAGCGGGAAGATGTCTTCTTTTCGTTCCCGCAGGGGAAGGATATGGATGGGGATGACATTCAGGCGATAATACAGGTCTTCCCTGAATGCGCCGTCGGCTATGGCGGCCTGAAGGTCTTTGTTGGTAGCGGAAATCACCCGGATATCCACCTCGATGGTGGTGGTGCCGCCCACACGCTCAAAACGTTTTTCCTGAATCGCCCGCAACAGTTTGACCTGAAGATCGGGGCTCATATCTCCGATTTCATCCAGAAACAGGGTCCCTTGGTCCGCAATTTCGAACCGACCGATCCGCGACCGAATGGCCCCTGTGAAAGCACCTTTTTCATGGCCGAACAATTCGCTTTCCAGAAGTTCGCCCGGGATGGCGCCGCAGTTGATTACGACCATGGGGCCGTTCCGCCTCGGGCTGTTTCTGTGAATGGCCCGGGCGATCAGCTCCTTGCCCGTCCCACTCTCACCGGTGATCAAAACCGAGGAATCGGATCTGGAGACTTTCCGGCTGGTCTCCAGCACCTTGATCAAACCCATGCTGACGCCGGCGATCGCCATACGGTCAAACCCCTGGTCTTTTCCCGTCCTGCGAGTTCCGGAGGCCGGTGTGGCGGACGAAGTCGGAGCGGTGATCATTTTAAGATCTTTTCCAGTTTGTCGGAGATCGCCTCGGCCGTGAAGGGTTTGACCACATAATTGGACACCCCGGCCTGAACCGCCTCGATGACGTTCTGCTTCTGAGCTTCGGCCGTGACCATCAAAAACGGAGTTCTTTTGTAGTTGTCGCTGGCACGGACTTTTTTCAAAAGCTCAAGGCCGGTCATCTTCGGCATGTTCCAATCGGAAATGATCAGGTCGATGCTCTGGCTTTGCAGCACCTCCCAGGCCGATGTCCCATCATCGGCTTCCACAAGGTTTTTAAACCCCAGCTGCTTGAGAATGTTTTTCAGAATGCGGCGCATGGTCGCAAAGTCGTCAACAATCAAAACCTTGATGGATGTGTCCATTGCCACGTTTTCCTCCTTATATCTGGTATGATACCCTTTCTATCGTTCTATCGTTCAAAACACACCTCGATGGTAAAATCACCGTTTCCAGTGCTGAACGGGATGGCTATTTTCGGCCCGTTCGTATAGTGCGTTATGCTGTGATTTCGGCCGGTGATGACGGAAGGGATGGCGGCCTTGAAAACCTTGCCGGATTCTTCCAGCTCTTTTCTGGCCTGGCCGGAAATCATGTTGGTCAGCTCCCCGACGGCATCCGCAATTTCATTGTTAAGTTCCGCCATGGGCTCTCCGAACATATTGGAAACCACCGCCAGGATACAGGCGGCTTCGAAAGTGACGGAAATCGTACCATTGGCGATCCCGGTCAGCCCCAGCACACCGGTCACATCCCCCACCGCCACATTGTCTTTTTTCAAATAGGGTTTGCCGGCTGTCACGGTCACGAACGCCATGGTTTCCAGCACATTGATCGTTGCATTGATAAATGGATTGATGAGCTTAACATCCATAAATGTCTTTCCTTGGTGAGGATTTCCTTTCGGCTCAGATCGACCCGTCACCGCTGTTGTAATAGACAATGTTTCTCAAGTGGGAATAGGTATCCACATCCATGGAATCGAACTCGATCCCCATCCCTCGGTCACTGGACCGGACCACCGTCGCTTTCATCCGGAGTTCGATTTTTTCGATGCCGCCGGTCAGAAAAATACTGACGCTGCATCGGGTGCCGGGTTCGAAACGCTCCCGGGATCCGGCGAACATGCCTTTCAAGCTTAAATCCTTGGAGCTTCCCTTTAATGTGACCGCTTTTTCGCCGGATTGCAACAGGATCTCTATGTCCGTTGCAAATCCGACCCTAGAATGTTTTCGTTTTTCATGGCTGCCGGTAGCGGTCATGTCAGTCCCCCCATGTTGTTTTCCGGTTATATTCCGACGCCTGCAATGACCCGATGGATGGGTCACCCGGACCGGGTTTCTCAGGATGTTTCCCCCCCGGCTTCACAACACAGTCAGATCTCATCGCCCAGCTCCTGGTCGGCCACGCTCAAGAAGGCGGCGACCACCACCGGATCGAACTGTTTGCCGGCATTCTCCGAAATGATGTCAAGCACTTTGTACTTGTCCATCTTTCTTCTGTACGCCCTGTCGGAGGCCATGGCGTCGAAGGAATCGGCTACGCTCAGGATCCTTGCCAGTTTAGGGATATCATGGCCGCTCAAGCCATCGGGATACCCTTTGCCGTCAAAGCGTTCATGGTGGTGCCGGATGATTTCCATTTCCCGGTCCCAGAGCCCGAGTTTGCCGATGATATCCGCCCCGATGACGGGGTGTTCCTTGATTTTCTCGTATTCTTCCCTTGTCAGCGGTTCCGGTTTCAGCAGGATGTCGTCCCGGATGCCTATCTTCCCGATATCATGAAGGCTGCCGGCAAAATTGATAATGTCCAGTTCTTCCGCCGAACAGCCCATTTCCTTGGCAATCATGTGCGCATACCGGGCAACCCGGGTGGAATGACGGCGGGTATAAAGATCTCTGACTTCCAAAGCGGTGACAAATGCATACAGGGTGGAAAACAGATTATCGTAAATATTTTCGTAAAGAGCGATGTTTTCTATGGCCGAGGCCGCTTTCTGAGTGATGAAATTCATATAGTACACATCTTGCTCGCTGAAAATCTTATTTTCATGAAACGAAAAAGCGCTGGCCACCCCGAAGATCTTGTCCCGGATTTTGAGAGGAACGATCATCAGCGACCATATACAGGCATCCAATTGTCTGTTCCTGCCGGAACCCGAAATCAGGCAGGGGTTCTGATCCGTGCCGAGAACATTTCGAATGAACCGGGCGGCCGACGGTGACAGGTCCTCCCCATAAAGAGGCCGGACCGCATCCGGGATCAGGCCGCTGTCGGATGCGGCCATTAGAATCAGAGACTGATCCGGTTCCGCGTAAATATGAAAAAACACCTTGTCGGCATGCAGTTCTTCAATGCCCAACTCCACGACTTTGTTGAAAATCCCGTAACTTGAGTCGCTGGTCGAAAAATCTTCCATGACCCGGTTGAGCGTGTGCACCTCTTCAATTCTTTCCAGCAGTTCCTGATTCAGTTGTTTCAAACGCTCCTGTCGACCTATTTCCGCTTTCAGGATGAGGTTTTCAACAAACAGTTCCCTCTCTCTCAATATCCGCTTGAGGGTCAGTTCCATCTGTTCCAGATTGACGGGCTTGATCAGGTAATCCACGACACCGTTTTTCAAGGTTCGGATGGAATTTTCCAGAGACGGATATCCCGTCATGACCACGACCGGAAGCGTACTTTCTTTTTCCCTTATTTTCTCAGCCAGTTCAAGGCCGTCCATGATCGGCATATTGATATCCGTAAACACGCATCCGATTTCGGTATGATCCAATATTTCCAACGCCTCGATTCCGTTTCCGGCGGTGTACACGTCGTACCCCTTACGCTGAAAATATCCCTCGGTGACGTCCAGGATACCTTCTTCATCATCCACCACCAGAATTTTGATCGGATCTGTTTTCATGGGTCCCCGTGTCTACCTGCGTCATCGGTCCGTGCTGCGCTGCCCCAACGTCAAGCCGTTTTTTGAATGTATATTAAACATCCCAATTTATCAACAGAAAATCAGCCTCTTGCCAATTCCTTGACGCTAAGTGAATATTGTTCGATAAAATCTTTATTTTTAAAAATTATATTCTTGACTTTGAGCATGATTAAAAATATCATTTGCTATTGATTGATATTTCCAGACATTAAAAAGCACAGGCCCGGAGAGCCCGCCCATGGATAAAACAGACCTTCAGATCCTTCAGATTCTGCAGCGAAAAGCCCGGATCCCCAACGTGGAAGTGGCCAGAAACATCGGCATGGCACCGTCCGCCGTTCTGGAGCGTATCAAAAAACTTGAAAATCAGGGGGTGATCCAGGGCTATGAAGTTCGGCTCAATCCGGATATGTTCCACTGTTCCATGGTGGCTTTTATCCGGATCCGACTGAACTCGCTTGCCAGGATCGCGGAAACCGGCAACCGCCTGGCGGGCATCGAACAGGTTCAGGAAGTTCACTACCTGGCCGGTGAAGACTGCCTCATGGTCAAACTCCGTGTGGCGGACAACACCGAACTGGAACATATTCTCAGAACCGGAATCTCGTCTCTGGAAACCATCAAGGAAATCAAAACCTGGATCGCGCTGTCCACCTATAAGGAAAGCGCCAAAATACCATTACCCGAAAACTTTGAATAAGGAAGCCCCATCATGCCCATGTCGGATGCATACAGACAAAGACTGTCCACCATTCTTCCCCGGATTGTGGACAATTTTCACACCCCCTTTCACATCTATGACGCAGAAGGCATCCTACAGACCTGCCGACGTCTCATCTCAGCCTTCAGAAACATAGACGGATTCAAGGAATTTTTCGCCGTCAAAGCCCTTCCCAATCCGGCCGTCATGAAACTCATTCAATCCGTGGGGTTCGGATTCGACTGCAGCTCCGTACCGGAAATCCAACTGGCCCGTCAGATAGGCAGTTCAGGCCGGGACATCATGTTCACCTCAAACAATACCAGCCGGGACCAGTTCGATTTCGCACTGGACCAGGGCGGATGCATCCTCAATCTGGACGATATTTCCCTGATCGACAAACTGACCCGGATCCCCGACCTCATCTGTTTCCGGTACAATCCGGGAGAGCGACGCAAGGGCAACCGGATCATCGGAAATCCGGTGGAAGCCAAATACGGGGTCAGTCATGAGCAGATCGTGGATGCCTACCGTCGATGTATCGATCTGGGCGTGCGGCGATTCGGGATTCATACCATGCTGGCTTCCAACGAACTCAACCATGAATACATGGTGGAAACCGCCCGCATGCTCCTGGATCTCATCGAGACGATCCATCAGATTCTGGGTATCCGGTTTGAATTCATCAACATCGGCGGCGGATTAGGCATTCCCTACACTCCGGAGGCGGCCCCCCTCGACCTCGATGCCATGGCCGAAGGCATCACCCGGCTGTTCGAGCAGTTCGGCGCCCGCAACCAATGGGTTCCCAGGCTCTATATGGAAAGCGGGCGCTACATTACGGGACCCCACGGCGTTCTGGTCACCTCAGTGATCAACCACAAGAATATCTACCGGAAATACGTGGGCGTGGATGCCTCCATGTCGGCCCTGATGCGACCGGGCATGTACGACGCTTATCACCACATCCATATCCACGGTAAAGAAGATTGCGCCGGACTCGAAAAAGTCGACGTGGTGGGGGCCTTATGTGAAAACATCGACAAATTCGCCGTTCAGAGGGACCTGCCTCCCACGGTGGAGGGGGATATCCTGATCATCCACGACACCGGTGCCCACGGCCATGCCATGGGATTCAACTACAACGGGCACCTAAGGCCCAAGGAACTCCTGCTCCGCGAAGACGCCGGCGTCGAGCTGATCCGCAGGGAAGAAACCATGGCCGATTATTTTGCAACCCTGAACTTCGAACCTGTCCTGTTAAGAACGAGCTGATAAGGATATGACCATGTCCCACTGCATGATCCTGACTACCTGCGCCGACCGGGAAAAAGCCGAGGCCCTGGCCCTGGAACTGGTCAAGGCCCGGCTGGCGGCCTGCGTTCAGCTTTCAGCCGTCACCAGCTTCTACACCTGGAAGCAGACCCTGTATCAGGAGCCGGAAATCCGTCTCGTCATCAAAACCCGAACCCGTCTCTATTCGGACGTGGAGCGCCTGATCCGAGAGCGCCACGATTATGAGGTGCCCCAGATCATTCTCGTTCCCATTGAGGGCGGGTCCGAGGCCTATCTCAAGTGGCTGGATGAAAATACCCTGGAAACCTGATACAAACAGTTCCATCCTGCCGTGGAAAGATATGGGACGGAGGAACGGTCTTTCTTTCCTTTTTTTCTGTACTTTACCGAAAAAGTGTTGAATAATCACCCGAGCGGCTCTCAGAACAACTCCTCAAAAACAGATCACCGATAAGGCACGGACCGTCGACACAGGAGACATGGAATGAATCTCAGGGAGATATGTCCCGAAAAACTGCTCACCCCCCGGGAAAGCGTCAAAAAAATCAAAAACGGCTCAAGGGTTTTCATCGGCACCGGATGCGGCGAGCCCCAGCGCCTGATCAAAGCCATGATCGAAAACCCGGCCATTCAGGATATCGTTATCTACCAGATGCTCTCATCCACACTGTCCCATTATGTTCACGATGAGAATTTTCTTTCACGCTTCTCCATCAAACTGTTTTTCATTTCCGTACTCATGCGGCAATCGGCCTTTGAAGGCAAAATAGACTATGTGCCGGTCTACCTGTCCCAGATCCCCAGACTGTTCGAAAATCATGAAATCGGCCTGGATGTGGCCCTGATCCAGGTCAGCCCGCCCGATGACCATGGCTTTTGCAGTCTCGGCATATCCGTGGACATCACTCTTTCAGGCATGAAAAGCGCCGATCTGGTCATTGCCCAGGTGAACCCCGAAATGCCGCGGACCTGGGGAGACGGAATGGTTCACATCGATCAGATCGATTTTCTGGTCGAGCACCGGGAACCCCTCCTGGAATCCCTTCCCGGCATCAAAAACCAGACCGTTATCGAACGTATCGGACATTACGTCAACATGCTCGTGGATGACGGCGCCACCCTTCAGATCGGTTTCGGACATCTGCCGGACGCCATTCTGCCCTATCTTTCCGACAAAAAAGACCTGGGGCTGCATACCCAGGTCATTACCGACGGATTTCTGCCGCTTTTCAAAAACAAGGTGATCACCAACAGCAGAAAATCCTACCTTCCGGACCGGGTCATCGCCTCTTTGTGCATGGGCTCGCGGGCATTATACGATTTTGTGGACAACAACCCCATTTTTTACTTCAAATCCTCGGAATTCGTAAACGATCCCAACATCATCGCCAAAAACGACAATTTCATCTCCATCAGTTCGGCCCTGGAAGTGGATCTCACCGGTCAGGTCTGCACGGATTCAAAAGGCTACCTGTTTTACAGCGGTATCGGCGACCAGGTGGATTTCATCCGGGGATCATCCATGTCCAGGGGAGGGTTTTCCATCATCATCATTCCTTCCACTGCCCAGGACGGACGGGTGTCCAGAATTGTTCCTCATTTGAGCGAAGGAGCGGGAGTGGCCACGACCCGGGGTGACATCGACATCATCGTCACCGAATACGGGATTGCGGAAATGCGGGGCAAAAGCATTTATCAGCGGGTCATGGAACTGGCCCGGATCGCCCATCCCAAATTCAGGAAAGAACTCATCGAAGCGGCCAAGAAACGACGCTACATTTTCCCGGACCAGCTCCCACCCACCACCCAGGACCTGTTGTTTCTCAACCGCTATCTGTATTCAAAAAAACTGGCCAACGGCCGGAACATCGATTTCAGGCCCCTCCTGCCCTCGGATGAATTTGAATCCAGGCATTTTTACTATTCATTGCAGGAGGATTCCATTTACTACCGGTTTTTCAACAAACGGAAAGTCTTTTCCCGGGACATGCTGCAAAAACAATGGGCCGAGGTGGATTACCGGAGGAACATGACCATCATCGGTCTCATGCAGCTCGGGAAGCGCAAACAGATCGTGGCCATCGGTTCCTATGCCGAAACCGATGCGGATGCGGCGGAAGTGGCCTTTCTGGTCAAGGAAAACCTTCACGGCATGGGGATCGGATCTTTTCTTCTGGACATCCTGGAAATCATTGCCCGTGAAAACCACTACAAACGATTTGTAGCCACGGTTCTGGCTGAAAATCACAAGATGCTAAAGGTGTTTCAGAAAAAATATCCCACCGCCCGATTTCTGAGAACCGGTAGCGGGGAAGTGGACGTGGAAATGGAATTCCGGCCGACTTAAAACCAAACCTTTCCATCAATCGGATCTGGAAGCGATCGGATTAGATTGATCAGCTTTTTCTGGAACTCAGCTCCTGAAAATCCCAGTAGAAATACTCGCTGTTTTTCGAGTCCGACGATTCACCCTCCTGTCTGGCGGTTTCCATGTGTCTGAGCTCTACCCTCCTGATTTTTCCGCTGACGGTTTTCGGAACCTCGGCCACAAATTCAATGATCCTGGGGATCTTGAACTTGGACACAAGGGTCATGGCGTGCTTGAACAGCTCCAGCGCCATATCCCGGGACGCCTCATATCCCGGGTTCAGAATCACATAGGCCTTGACCAGCTGATACCGGTACGGATCCGGAGCCCCCACGACCGCCGTCTCCTTGACGGCGGGGTGTTCCATCAGGGCGCTCTCCACCTCAAAGGGCCCGATCCGATAGTCCGATGACTTGATGACATCGTCGGCCCGGCCCTCGAACCGCCAGAACCCGTCTTCATCGAATTGGGCTTTGTCGCCGGTGTAATAATAATGATCCACAAATACGGACGTCATTTTATCAGGACTGCCGATGTATTCGGCAAACAATCCTTTGGCCCGCCAGCGGTCCAGTCGGACGGCGATATGTCCCACCTGGCCCGGCTGTTTGATTTCATTGCCTTCATTATCCACCAGCACCACATCGTACATATCCGAAGGCACACCTAAACACCCTGATTTCAATCGATCTTTTATCCAGGGCGGATTTCCGATCATGGCGGTGGTTTCGGTCTGGCCGTAAAAATCTCTGATCTGGGTATCCGTATATTTTCGCCACTTGTCAATCACGGTCGCGGACAAGGGTTCTCCCGCACTGACGGACTGCCGGATACGAGACAGGTCGAAGGAATCCAGATTCATGCCCGTCATCATTTTCCAGGCCGTGGGCGGTGCGCACATGCTGGTGACGCCGTGCCTGGCAACGGCATCCAGATATTGCTCTCCGTCCAGATTCCCATATTTGAAACCCACGGTTTCGGCTCCCACATTCAACGGGGCGAAAAAACCGGACCACGCCCATTTGGCCCATCCCGGCGAAGTCAGGGTATGGTGACGATCATCGGGCCGAATGCCGATCATAACGGTGGTGGATAAGTGGCCCAGGGGATAGGAGACCGAGGAATGACCCACCCGTTTAGGCAGCCCGGTGGTTCCGGAAGTAAAAAAGCAGAACTGGAGATCATGGTTGCCGGTTTCAGCCGCTTCCGCCTCCATGGATTCATCATCGATCCGGTCAAAAGGGGTCCATCCGTCCCTGTGCCCCATCACCAGCTTCAGCAAAGGCGCCCCGTTGGATCGCTCCAGGGCCTGGTCAATGAGTCCGGCGCCGGCCTCATCGGCCAGAACAGCGACCGGCGGACAGGTCTCAAACCGGAACTCGAGTTCTCTCTGCGTCATTGTGGCAGGCGTCGGCACCATGATGATTCCGGCCTTGATACAGGCCAGGCAGGCGAACCAGATCTCAGGCAGAATCGGACTCATAATATAGAGATTGGCCCCTTTGGTCACACCCGCCGCTCTTAAGAAATTGACTGTCTGGTTGGCCTTCTGCATCAAATCGGCATAGGAATAGGTCCGGGTCTCAAAGGTATCCAGGTCGGACCATATCAATGCGGTTTTATCCGGAGACCGGCGGACATGAAGCGCTTCGAACACATCGGAGGCCCAGTTGAATCGCTCGGGCGGCTCGGCCGCATTCAAACGCAGAAACAACTGTCTGGCGCACGCTTCTTTTTCAGGGGAATCCGCCATCATATTGATCCGGATCACTTCTTCAAAAAACAATTTCATACCGCGAAAACACTCCTTGCAATCCATGTTGATGTCCGATATAAGCAAAGATCAAAATACTTGGTGTATAGATTATCGTCCTCCGGTTTGTCAAAGCATTTTTCAGCCCGAGACCCGGAATAGGTCCGGACCGTCCACCTTTTTTCCATGGAAAAAACAAACATCCGAATTATCCTGGCCCCTTTGCAGGGATTTACAGACGTCACCTTCCGCAACGTCTTTGCCGCTCATTTTGAAGGGGTGGACGAAGCCGTAGCCCCCTTCATCGCCACCATGGGAAACCGGAAACTGAAATCATCCCGGTTAAAAGACGTGAATCCGGGAAGCAACCTGGAAATACCCGTCGTTCCGCAGATTCTCGGCAACCATGCGGAAGACTTTATTTTCCTTGCCCGCCGGCTCCATGACATGGGCCATGAACGGATCAACTGGAATCTGGGCTGCCCCCATGACAGGGTAGCCCGAAAAAAGAGAGGTTCAGGCCTTCTGTCCTTTCCGGAAGACATCGATTGTTTTCTGGACGCAGTCCTTCCCGCCATACCCAACTCTCTTTCCATCAAAATTCGGTTAGGGCGGGAAGACGCGAATGAAATTTTCGATCTGCTGCCTGTATTGGACCGCTATCCCCTGGATGAAATCATCCTTCATCCCAGGACCGGACGTCAGATGTACAATGGCCGCCCCGACCACCAGGCCTTCGGCCGGGTGACGGCAAAAAGCCGCCATGACTTTGTCTACAACGGGGATATTACGGATTTAACATCCTTTCAGGAAGTTCGGCGGAAATTTCCGAATATCACTCGGTTCATGATCGGCAGAGGGCTTCTGGCAGATCCGCTGCTTGGGGAAACCATAAAGGGCATCCGCTCGCCCGCGGATCGGATTCAAAGGCTCAAAGCCTTTCACGACGACCTTTTCGCATCGTACCGGACTCTTTTTTCAGGTCCCGGCCACCTGATCGGACGGATGAAAGGGTTCTGGTCTTTTCCCGGCCCTTTCAAAAATGACCGCAAAGCGTTGAAATCCATACTCAAATCCGATTGCGAGACAAAATACCGGGATGCCGTGGACCGACTCTTCGATCTCCATCATATCACCGGTTCATAACGAAGAGCGTATTTCCCGTCCCCGAACCAGTGTTATCAGCATGCCGATACCGGACAGAACGGCTCCGGTCATGACGGCCCTCCGGAAACTGATCATGAAGACCGCTTCCATGGCCGGGGTATAATTTTCAAGGCGGGCTCCGCCGGTCAAAGAGGCAAAGGATGTGGAAAACACCAACCCGGCAATGGCCACACCCAGCACCATGCCGATGTTTCTGGCCGTGGCCACGGCTCCGGAGGCGATGCCTCTTCTATTCAGCGGGATACTGCTCATCACAGCCGTGTTGTTCGGAGAGGTATACAGAGCCGTACCGATCCCGGCCAGGCTCATTCGCCACAACAGAGACATCAGGTCCATGGAAGGCTCTATACGCCACAACGAAACAAGGGAACCCGTAAGAATCCCCATGCCCACGAAACACAGCCGCCGGGAGCCGAACCGGTTGTACAAGAGCCCGGACACCGGGCTGACCACCAGCAGAAACACAAAGGGGGCGATCATGACCAGACCGGTTCCGGAAGCCGACATGCCCCGGGGATAGGTCAGGTAAAAAGGCATCATGAATACCAGACAGAACAGGGCGGCAAACATCAGAGATGCCCCGACGACCGGAAACACGAACATCCTGATTTTCACCAAAGACAGATCGAACAGCGGGTATCGGGCACGGGATTCGTTGAAAACAAAGCCGATCCCGGCCAAAACGGCCACGCTGGAAACGGTTAGGGACGGCAAAGACACCAATCCCCAATTGGGCAATTGAGTCAGGAATAGAACCAGGCCCGAAAGTACCAGAATGAGAAGACAACTGCCGGTTTTGTCCATGGGTTCCCCGCTGCCCGCCGCTCCGGGAAGGTTTCCCATGACCATCAGGCCTCCCAGAGCCGCTGCCAGGCCGATGGGAATATTGATGAAAAAAATCAGCCGCCAGGACCCGTATTCCAGTATCATACCGCCGATCACCGGCCCGGTCGTCAGTCCGGCCGCCACCACCGCTCCGATCATGCCCAGGGCCTTTCCCCGCTCCTGTTCGGGAAAGGCGTCGACGACCAGGGCGGGCGAGCAGGCCATGAGCATGGCCGCGCCGAAAGCCTGGATGCATCGCGAACCGATGAGAAACAAGGGGGTATGGGACAGACCGCACAACAGGGAACCGGCTGTGAACACAGTGAACCCCATAACATACACCGGTCTTCGGCCCTTGATGTCGGAAAGCCGCCCGAATGTCAGAAGCAGGGCCGACACCGATACCAGATAGATGAGCACAACCCACTGAATGGTTTCCAGGGATGTCTGCAAATCCCGCAGCATATAGGGAAGAGCCACATTGACGATGCTGGAATCAAGGGTGGACATGAAAATGGAGGTGGCCACCAGAACGAAAATTTTCCATTTTTTAGGTACAACCTCAACCATAAATGCATTCCATCCTTTCTGTCGACATCGGATTATGTTATATCAAACCCGTTGACAAGAACAACCCCTAATCCAAAGGTCTGTGCCATGGCGACAGTCAATGATCTGGTCCTCATTTATCTGGAAGACAGCCCCGTGTCTTTTGCACGGATTGAAAGCATCCTGCCGGATGCCAAAAAAGACTGGTACCACATCCGCCTGCTCATGCTCCAGGTGCCGTTGCAGGTAGTGACCTGGATCTTGAAAACCGATTACATCAACGGCCATGAATTTTTCATGAACGGTAAAAAAATGAAACTGGAAAAAGTGAAAAGCCCGGCGGAAGAAGCCACACCCCTTGATTCATCCGACGACACCGGCTCCGGCCGCCGAAAAGAGGCGGGGGATCAGACAGAGAAACCCGGTCGGATCATTTCTTTTTCCGATTTCCGAAAAAAAACCTGATGTCTCCTCCCCAAACGGTACTGTCCGCCTCGAGACGAACCGATATTCCCGCCTGCTACCTGGACTGGTTCATGGACGGCATCCGGTCGGGAGAATTTCGTATCGCCAATCCTTACAACCGAAAGATCAGAACCATTGCCGTCAACAGCGAAAGCGTCCACTCCATAGTGTTCTGGTCCAAAAATTACGACAGGCTCATCCGATCCGGTGCCGGAAGAACCCTCCGCGGACTTGGATTCAACCTGTATTTCAATTTCACCATCAATTCCCGATCTCCTGTTCTGGAGCCGGGCCTGCCCTCTCTGGAAGCTCGCCTGACCCAATTGAGACGACTGGCCGATACTTTCGGACCCGGAACCATTGCCTGGCGATTCGACCCCATCTGCTTTTTCAAGATCCGGGATGATCTTCCGGAAACCGACAATCTCTCGGATTTTCAGACCATTGCCGAACAGGCGGCAATGATGGGCATCCGAAAATGCGTGACCAGCTTTATGGACGACTACCCCAAAATCCGTCGACGTCTGGTCCGACTGGTCCGCAACGGCCATCCACCCCTGAAATTCATGGACCCTCCAATGGACCGGAAAATCCAGACCCTCCGATGGATGGCGCGACGGCTTCAGCCCCTCGGAATGGACCTGGCCCTGTGCTGCGAAAAAGAAGCCTTCACCCTAATGGGACCGGTTCCTGGCATTATCGAGAACGCCTGCGTGGACGGTCATGAACTCCTGAGGTTGTTCGGCGGCCGGCCCGACACCCGCAAAGACCCGGGCCAGCGATCCGGGGCGGGCTGCCGATGTACTCGATCCGTGGACATCGGGTCCTATGAAGATCATCCCTGTTTAAACGATTGTCTGTTCTGCTATGCGGCTCCTGCCATGGACCGGACCGTTCAGAGGGGATGAGATCCATGCAGATTGGAACTCTTCATATTCAGGGCCGAACCTTTCTGGCCCCTCTGGCCGGAATCACCAACCTGCCTTTCCGGCTCCTGGTCAAGAACTGCGGTTGCGCCGTGGTGTGCACGGAAATGATCAGCGCCAAAGGAATGATATACCATTCCAGAAAGACCCAGGCCCTCCTGGCATCCCGGACGGAAGAGAAGCCACTGTCCGTACAGCTTTTCGGATCCGAGCCCGAAATCATGGCGGATTGTGCCCAAATCATCCAGGAAATGAATATCGCTCAAATTCTGGACATCAATTTCGGATGCAGTGTCCGGAAAGTGATCAAACAAGGAGCGGGCGCGGCCCTGATGAAAACTCCGGATCTGGCCCGATCGATTCTCACGGCCGTTCGCAAGGCCGTCGACATGCCCTTGACCATCAAGACAAGATCCGGCTGGGACGCCTCGGGACAAGATGCCTTCAGGATCGCCCGGATCGCTCAAGACGCTGGTGTGGACGCCATCATCCTCCACCCCCGGACCGCAACCCAGGGTTTCAAGGGGAAAGCCGACTGGGAGCTGATCCGACAAATCAAGCAATTGATCTCTCTGCCGATCATCGGCAACGGTGATATCGTATGCCTGGAGGACGCGCTGGCCATGTTTTCCCATACCGGCTGCGACGGGATCATGGTGGGTCGGGCCACGTTGAGCAATCCTTTTATACTGTCCCAGATCGACTCCTTTCTCGAAACCGGAACATCGTCATTGCCTTCCCGCCGTCGGATATTTGACGCCATGATCCGTCTCACCAACGGTTATATGGACCATTTCGGCGAAGAAAACGCCTGCCGAATGCTTCGGGGACGCCTGGCCTGGTTTGCCAAGGGGCTTCCCGGTTGCGCCGCCTTCAGAAAGAACCTGGCCGGGATCGTTTCCAGAGGCCAGGCCTTGGACCTCATCCGTGAATTTGAGATTTCAGGAGTTTAGGCCTCTGGATTCCGCTCGTACACGGCTGTGGCAATGGAGCTGATCCCTCCTCGGGGCGTAAATTCGCCTGTAACCGACATTTTCAGAGGTTTGAGCACTTGAACCAGGTCATCCAGAATCCTGTTCACCACATGTTCGTAGAACATGCCGACGTTCCTGTACTGGAGCAGATAATATTTCAATGACTTCAGTTCGACAATGGTTTCACCCGGGCGGTAAGCGACGGTGATGCAACCGTTGTCCGGAAGCCCCGTCATAGGACAGACCGAGGTGTATTCCGGCTGCCTGATGGTGATATCGATGCTTCTGGCGGACTTGTACGCATAGGGGATCGCTTCCAGGACGTCGGCTTTTATCGTGTCTGGATCCTGAATGGGATAAAAAATCGGGAAGGATTTGTTTTCAATGGCTTTCATTTTGCATTTTTCACCCTTGATTAAATAAAAACTGATGTTTATCATAACTTTATCCGGTGATCAAACAAATAAAAATACAAAAATACGTGTTTGTTAGGTGATTTATCGTCACCGGAAATATCGTAAAAAAAGCTTGACAAAGGATTTGAAAAAAAGGATAAATACCCAATTTACGATGGTGCCGGCTATTGAGAACGTCCCGCAATTTTTATTAAATTCAGTATGTTTAGTTAATTCGATGGGTCCGCAATACGTAGGTATCTTTGACATTCCGGAGAGAACGGGTGAACACTCTAAATCGTCCAAGGAGGATATGATCTAAATGAACGACTTTCTGCAGAGTTTGAGAAACGGTCAGGCTGAAAAACAGCGGACACCGAAAACGCGGAAGAATTATGACAATGCCTATCACTACACTACACAACGCTTCAATTCTTACAATTCAGGATATTCCAACAACCGGAATCAGGGCTTGAAAAGGCCGCCCATGCCGCCCATTCAGGGAGGCAATCAACTGCCCATGGAAGAACCATCCGTCGCGGCGCTTCTGGCAGACGCCCTGGACAATCTGTGTAGCCACATCGAGAATCTCGCCAAAAGCCAGGATTACCTGATCAGCGTTCAGGAACGAACGGCGGATATGCTGGAACGCCAGGCCATTGCCATAGAGCGGATTGTCGATCATCTGAATATCGCTTCAGAAGGAATGGAAACCGAAGATCCGGTAGAAATGGAAAAGGATTTTCATCCGCGTCATGCAACCCTTTCACCGGTTGAATCCGACATGCCGACTTCTTCTGAATCAGTCGCCGGACAAGCCGAACCGGAAAAAACCGTTATCCGAAGACGGAAAAAAATCGTCCCCGCCGGAACCGAATCCTTCTTCTCCCCAAAAGACATTTCCAGCCAGGATAGCCGTCTGTTAAGCCGTGATGCCGTTATGGACATTATCCACAGCATGCGCAGTCAGGGTGCCACCTTTGATGAAGTGGCCGGTCGACTCACCGAAATGGGTCAGCCGACCTTTTCAGGCAGGGGGGAATGGCATGCCCAGACAATTCACCGGCTCTGCAACAGAAAGTAGACAATTCTTCGTGTAGCGGGAATCTTTTTTCCCGCTACCGTTTCAAGGTCGCCATATATTCTTCCCATTCAACGGGAAGGCAGGTTTTTTTCCGGGTATTGCAGTCCTTGCAGCAGGGAACGACATTGAATTTTTCCGTCCGACCGCCTCTGGATAACGGGATCACATGGTCCATGGTCAACTCCCGGGGCGCAACCTTTTTCCCGCAATAATGACATATTCCCTGGTCGCATTTTCGTTTCCACCACTGAGTGGCTCTGAGTTTCCGGGCCCGATCCCGCTCCTTTTTCAATAGAGCGTCGTCAAAACAGATCATTGAACCATCCATGCCGTCAATAACCGAACTCGATCAGAAGCCTTTCGTTATCCACCCAGTTCTGGGTCACTTTCACAAATAATTTCAAAAGCACCTTCCGGCCCGTCATGATCTCGATATCTTTTCGTGCCTTTTCTCCAATCCGGACCAGCATGGCCCCTTTTCTGCCGATAATGATACCTTTCTGGGATTCCTTGGCGACATGAATGCTGGCATGAATCACTATGAGTTTTTTTTCCACCACAAAGGAATCCACCGTTACCGCTATGGAATAGGGAATTTCCATCCCGGTCAACCGGAAAACCTTTTCCCGGATGATCTCTCGAACCAAAAAGGATTCCGAAACATCCGTCAGGGTTTCTTCTGGATACAATCGCGGCCCCTCGGGAAGTGTTGCCTCGATTTCGTTTAAAAGAATTTCCACCTGGGTTCCGTTTTCCGCCGAAATGGGCACTATGGCCTTGAATTCATGACGTTTCTGAAATTCTTCAACCAGGGCGTACATCTGATCCTTTCTCACCAGATCCAGTTTGTTCAAGGCCAGGACCACTGTTTTCGACGCCTCTTTCAATCGGGCCAGAATCAGGTTTTCGGCTGAATGATTCCTGGAAGAGGCATCCACCACAAACAAAACCACGTCCACATCTTCCATGGCCTGGACGGCCTGATCCACCATACGCCGGTTGAAAAGGCTTTTACTCTTGTGAATACCCGGGGTGTCCAGAAAAATAACCTGCGAAAAGGGCCGGTTTACAATACCCATAATTCTGTCCCGGGTGGTCTGGGGTTTCCTGGAGGTGATGGAAATCTTCTGCCCCAGGATCTTGTTGAGCAGAGTGGATTTGCCCGCGTTGGGGGCACCGATGATGCCGACGAATCCGGACCGGGTGATGTTATCGTCATTGTCATTCATGGCGCTCGTCCACTAACTGTCTGATTTCCTCAAGGATCGTCTCTCGTCCCAGTTTCGTCTTGGAAGAAAAAAGAATGACCTCGTTTCTGTCACGGCCGATCCTGGCGCAAACCTCACTCAGTCGCTTCTGCTGGCTGGATTTGGACAATTTATCGGCTTTTGTCAGGACCATGAGGTAGGGCAGATCATGATCTTCCATCCACCGGGTCAATTCATCTTCTTCTTTTTCAGGCCCTCTGCGGATATCCGTCAGCAGGATCAGCCCCAAAAGGTTTTTACGTTCGGCCAGGTATCGGTGAATCATTGGCTGCCAATGGGCTCGGATCTTCTGGGACACCTTGGCATACCCATATCCCGGCAGGTCCACAAAGGAAAGGGCCTCATTGATCAGAAAAAAATTGATCAGCTGGGTGCACCCGGGCTTCGAGCTGGTTTTCACCATGTCCCTGCGCTGTATCAGCGTATTGATCAGAGACGATTTGCCCACGTTGGATCGCCCGGCAAAAGCGATCTCGGGAAATTCATAATCCGGATAGTGGGCCGGCTGAACAGCGCTTTTTATGAAACGGACGGATTTAATCATCATCGCCGGCGCAAATACCCTTCCAGCCGATCCAGGCCGGTTTTCAGATTTTCCATGGAGTTGGCATAGGAGAATCGTAAATACCCCTCTCCGTTGGCTCCGAAATCAATTCCCGGGGTCACTCCGACATGGGCTTTTTCAAGAATATCCAGGGTCAGAGCGTATGAATCCGTTGCAAGATGCCCGGCATTGGCGAAAACGTAAAAGGCCCCCGTCGGCTCCGTTCGGATTCCGAATCCCATATCCCTGAGTCGACCGAGCATGTAAAGACGCCTTTTGTTGTATGTTTCCCGCATGATCCGGGTTTCGCTCCCCGAATTTTGCAGGGCTGCGGCACCGGCCATCTGCGCCACGGAACTGGCACAGATGAAAAAATTCTGCTGAAGCACCTGCAGGGCCCGGACAAATTCCGGCGGGGCGATCAGATATCCCAGACGAAGGCCGGTCATGGCGAACAACTTGGAAAACCCGTTGAGTAAAAAAGCCTGGTCCGTAAACTCGTAAATTGAATGCTCTTTCCCCTCATAAACCAGTCCGTGATAAATCTCGTCGGAAATCACATACAGATTATTCTCCCGCGCGACGGCAACAATCTCCTTCATCCGGTCTTCAGGTATGACGACACCGGTGGGGTTGGCCGGAGAATTGATAAAAATCGCCCTGGTCCGGGGAGTGATTTTTTTCTTTATGGCATCCGGCGTGAAGACGAACCCTTCCTCTTCATGAATCGGAACCGTAACAGGGATCCCCTGGACATAGGTGATGAAATTGGCGTAGCAGGCGTAATGGGGATCGGAAATGATGATCTCGTCCCCGGGATTCACCAGGGCCGAAAACAAGAGCAGCATGGCCGGCGATGTGCCGGAGGTCACCAGAATTTGCGACGGATCGATGACCGTCCCGTAAACCTCTTTGTGATAATCGCTGATGGCCTGCCGCAGCCGGATGTGACCGAGGCTGTGGGTATAATGGGTCTGGTTGTCGTGAAAAGCCTGTATCCCCGCCTGATTGACACATTCAGGGACGTTGAAATCCGGCTCTCCGATTTCCAGATGGATCACGTCGATTCCCCTGGCTTCCATCTGATGGATCTTTTCAAGAATCTCCATGACAATGAACGGGGTGATATGCTCACATCTCTTTGCCGGTTTCATTTAAAGCACCTTGTTCAGAGGGTATTCGATGATTCCTTCCGCACCCGCTTTCAGTAGACGCGGGATCAGATCCCTTACCTGGCCGGTATCCACGATGCTTTCAACGGAATACCAGTCGGAATTGTACAAAGAAGCGATGGTGGGGGCATTGAGACTGGGCAGAAGCGACACCACCCGGGCGATGAGTTTCTCCGGCACATTCATTTTGATGCCCACCAGTTTCTCGGCTCTGAGCGCTCCTTGCAGCAGCATGGCGATCTGCTCGATCTTTTCCCGCTTGCGGGGCTCCCGCCAGGCTGACTTGTTGGCAATAAGCTGGGTGTTGGTCTTCATCATTTCATGGATCACCCTCAGATTATGGGCTTTGATGGTGCTCTCCGTCTCGGTTATTTCAACAATGGCGTCGGCCAGCCCTGAAACGATCTTGGCTTCCGTGGCCCCCCAGGAAAATTTCACCTTGACGTCGATACCGCGATCTTTGAAAAAGCGGGAGGTGAATTGGACCAGCTCCGTGGAAATGGTTTTCCCGGAAAGATCTTCCAGGGTTCTGATGGGGCTGTCGTTGGCCACTGCGATCACCCAACGGGCCTGACGGGCGCTGACCTTTGAATAAACCAGATCCGTGACCACGTGCACATCGGATTCGTGCTCGGCTATCCAGTCCAGTCCGGTCAATCCGGCATCGATCACCCCGCTTTCCACATTGACGGACATTTCCTGGGCGCGGCACAACGCGCACTCGATGGAATCATCGTCAATGTCCGGAAAGTAACTTCTTCCCTCCACATTGATTTTCCAGCCGGAACGTTTGAATAGATTGATGGTGGCATCCTGGAGACTTCCCTTGGGAATCCCCAGTTTCAATACTTTATCCATTATCCGTATCCTTTTTCTTGTATATGTCCGCCGGATTGAACTGCCTGGGTTCTGCAATTTCCAGCGTGTCGCCCTGAATTCTTGAAAAAAAACAGCTTCGATATCCTTCGTGACAGGCCCCCGGACCCACCTGGTTCACCTTTAAAAGAAGGGTGTCACGGTCGCAGTCCACCCGGATTTCCCTGACTTGCTGGACATGGCCGGAGGTTTCCCCTTTCACCCACAGTGACTGTCTGGATCGGCTGTAATAAGTGGCGATTCCTGTTTTCAGGGTGGCTTCAAAGGCCTGGGCGTTCATATAGGCCAGCATCAGAACCTCTCCGGTCTGATAGTCCTGGGCGATAACAGGGATCAGCCCGCTGCTTTTGACAAAATCAAGCTCGATCATGACCATTCGTCTCTTTTCATGCAATAGAACAATTAAAACTTAATTAATTAACCGCTATGGATATAAAAGTCAATTTTTAAATTATGAATTCCACTCCGACGGCCTTCGGGCCGAGAGGCCATAACTATTGCCTTATATCCGGCAATTTGATAATAACCAGAAAAAACTCAAAAAAATGGAAAAAAACAACAGGTCGCATGGCAAAAACCAGAAGCAAGTCAGAGGTCATCAGGCAGAGGGGCAGGAAAAAAGACGCTCATGTCCTTTTTTCCCTTTTCAAATGGATGACCCTTTTCATCCTTTTATTGATCATCGCCGGCGCCGGCGGGCTGGTCGGGCTGTATTACTATCTGAGTCAGAGTCTGCCCAGGATCAACTCGCTGGCGGATTACCACCCCCCCATCGTCACCAGCGTATTTTCAGACGACGGCCGCAAGATCGGTGAATTCTTCGAAGAAAGAAGAATCGTCATCCCCTTGTCGGAAATGCCGGCGAACCTCATCAACGCCTTTGTCGCAGCCGAGGATTCAAGATTCCGGGAGCATCCGGGCATCGATGTCATGTCCATTCTCCGAGCCTCGGTGAAAAACCTTCAGGCCGGCACCATTGTCCAGGGTGGCTCCACCATCACCCAGCAGGTCACCAAATCCTTTCTGCTCACCCCGGAAAGGACATATGAACGAAAATTCAAAGAAGCTGTCCTGGCCTACCGAATCGAGAAAAAATTTTCCAAGGACGAAATTCTGTTTCTCTATCTCAACCAGATCTATCTGGGCCATGGTGCGTATGGTGTCGAAGCCGCTTCGGAAAATTATTTCGGCAAGCACGCCAAGGATCTGAATCTTGCGGAATGCTCCATGCTGGCTGGCCTTCCCCAGGCTCCCAGCCGGTACTCGCCCTTCAGCTTCCCGGAAAGGGCCAAGCAGCGCCAGATCTACGTCCTCAACCGAATGAAGGAAGACGGCCTGATCACCAACCTCCAGGCAACGGAGGCGATGAATCTAAAACTGGATATCAAACCCAGAAAAAACTGGTTTATTGAAAGTGTCCCCCATTATACCGAGCATGTCAGGCGGTATGCCGAGAAAACCTATGGAAAGGATGCCCTTTACAGGCAAGGACTCCAGATCCACACCGCCGTCAACATCGAACTCCAGAAATTCGGGAACGAAGCGGTCACCCAGGGATTGATGGAGCTGGATCGCCGCACCGGCTTTCGAGGCCCCTTGAAGAACATACCGGCTCTCCAGGTGGAAAGTGTCTGCAGGGAAACGGCGGACGCCATCGGCAACGCGGTCCTGGAAAAGGGCATCCCCTATCAGGCCGTGGTTGTGGGTGTGGATGATGCCAAAGGCCTCACCCGGATCCGGGTCGGGGACTTCCAGGGCATCATCCGACTGGCCGACATTGTCTGGGCCCGGAAACCGGACCCAGAGAAAACAAGCAATGAGGCCAGGGTGCGAAACCCGTCCCAGGTGTTCCGGACCGGAGACGTGATACAGGTACGGCTCATCGGCGATACCGGGGACAACACGGATCCGGAATTCAGTCTTTACCAGGAACCCGTCGCCGAAGCGGCCCTCTTGAGCATTGAAGCTGAAACCGGACACGTCAAAGTCATGATCGGGGGAAGGGACTTCAAGGACAGCCAGTTCAACAGGGCATACCAGTCCAGGCGCCAACCGGGAAGCGCGTTTAAACCCGTCATTTACGCCGCGGCCCTGGACAAGGGCTACACCGCAGCCAGCATGATCATTGATGCACCTATTGTTTACGAAGACACCGGCAGCGATTCAGTCTGGAAACCCCGCAATTACGGTGAAAAATTCTACGGTCCCACCCTGTTCCGGGAAGCCCTGGCCAAATCCCGAAATATCGTGACCATCAAAATCCTTCAGGACATCGGGATTGGTTATGTGATCGATTATGCACGGAAACTGGGCATCACATCGGAAATCGGTCGCAATCTGTCCATCGCCCTGGGATCATCCGGAGTGTCCGTGCTGGAACTTGTCAACGCCTATTCGGTTTTTTCAAACCTGGGTTACTACATCGAACCCGTGTTCATCACCAAAATTCTGGATCGGGATGGAAACGAGCTGGAAACAGCCAGACTGGTCCGGAAAAAAGTCATCGACATGACCACGGCCTATATCATGACCAGCCTCATGGAAAGCGTGGTCAAGTATGGAACCGCCACCCGGATTCAGGCCCTCAACCGGCCCGTGGCCGGGAAAACAGGGACCACCAACAATCTGTTCGATGCCTGGTTCCTGGGCTATACCCCTCGATACACCACCGGCGTCTGGGTGGGCCTGGATCAGGAAGCCTCTCTGGGAAAGGGTGAAACCGGTTCCAGGGCGGCGGCCCCCATCTGGCTCGAATACATGAAAAAAGCCCTGGACGGGAAACCGGTTCGCCCCTTCACGGTACCGGAAGGTATCGTTTTTGCCCGGATCGATGCCCGGACCGGGCTTCTTCCAAGCGAAGCATCGCGGGAAACCATTTTTGAATGTTTCAAAGAAGGCACCGTACCCACGGAATACACACCCGTTCCCGGTCAGGCGGCGGGTGCCGATGATTTCTTCAAGGAAGGCATCTGAATCAAAGTCCACCGATAACCGCGACATCGTCCACGGGAAAGGCCTCATCGGTCTGAATCCGAAATTGATGACTCGGATATTGGAGAGCCAGTTTTGCCATGTTCTCGTTCCGGTTCCCGCGAAGCCTGGAAACGGAACGGGGATGGACCCGGAGAACCAGTTTCTCCGGCCTTGAAAAACCGGACTCGATCTGTTCGCAGACCCGGTCAAAGAGCAGGCCGGACAGCACCAGGTGTCCGAAAGCCGGATGCCAGGGGCCTGCCAGAACTATGGACGGATCTCCCATGCCGTCCGATGCCTGAAGCCCCATTCGGATGACTTCCACATCATGGGCCCTGAAAATTCGAACCATTTTTTTGACCAGTTCCACGGCCTCGGCCAGACTCAACGGCCGGTAACGTCCCTGGCGGAACCATTGGGCCATCCGGCTGCCCCTCAGGACCATCAGCGGATAGATTCTGGCAAAATCGGGTTTCAAACTCCCAATCACCCGGGTACTGTCCATGAGTGTGGCTTCCCGGTCTTCGGGCAGCCCCACCATGACCTGAACCCCGATTCTGACCGGAGAATCCCGCAGCAGGGCCAGTGCGTCAACCGTATCCATGGCCCGATGACCTCGGCCGCATTCCCGAAGCACTTCGTCGTTCATGGATTGGACCCCGATTTCAACGGTGGATACCGGGTAGGCCCGGACCAGCGAAAGGGTTTCAACGGTAATGGTATCCGGCCGCGTTGAAAAACGGATTCCATTGATTCGCCCGGCACGGACATGGGTGGCGGCCGTGTCCAGCAGTTCCCGGATGATCTCCGGCGCCAGACCGAGGAAATTGCCGCCGAAAAAGGCAAGCTCCACTCTCTTTCGTCGGCCTTTGTATTTCAGGTAGTCATGTATTCGATCGTCGATATCTCCGGATCCCGGCAGCGGTCCGGTTTCCCCGGTGATGAGGGTCTGGTTGCAGAAGGCGCATTGATGGGGGCAACCGGAATGAGGAATGAATACCGGGATGACCAGGGGCTTTGCCTGAACACTCATGACCCGGATTCAAGAGAAATGGTCCGCAGCTGCTTCAAGGTTTTTCTGGCTGCATCCTGTTCGGCCGCTTTTTTGGTTTTTCCGAATCCCCGGGCTTCCACTCCGAATATACACAAACTGATCTCAAATGTCTTGTCATGATCCGGACCCGTTTCGTCGACCACGACATACTGAGGCGGGAGGCCCCCTTTTTCCTGGACCAGTTCCTGAAGCGCGCTCTTGTAATCCACTGTTTTCCCGGACGACAGCAGTTCTTCCAGGCTTTCGTCGAACAGATCGCCAATGAGGCTGAATACCCGATCGAACCCGCTGTCGAGAAAAACAGCCGCCATCAAGGCCTCAAAAGCGTCGGACAGAATGGAATTTTTATCGCATCCCCGGGAAAGGGCCTCACCCTTGCCCAGCCGGACAAATCTGCCCAGATCAATAAATCTTGCCATTTCGGCCAGAGCGGGTTCACTCACCAGTTTGGACCGCAGCTTGGAAAGCTCCCCTTCTTTTTTCAAAGGGCTTTTTTCCATGAGCAGCCGGGCGATGCACAGCCCGAGAACAGCATCTCCCAGGAACTCCAACCGCTCATTGTCGGATTCACAGGATGCCTGATTTTCATTGACATAGGACCGATGGCAGAGAGCTGTTTCCAGAAGGCCGCGATTGTTGAATCCATACCCGAGGTTGGTTTCGAGAATGGACAAATTTATTCCCACGCTTCCTTTCCGGGTTTCCAGCCACTCGATCAGGGACTTGAACAAAGAAAAACGGACATGGAGGTTATTTTTGCCCGTTCCCAGGCAGACCCCCTGATTGAAAGACCCGTGGAAGTCCGATCCGCCTGTCGCGACAAGTTTTTTTGAAGCGGCCAGATTCTCGTAAAAAACCGTGAGGGCCTCATCGTGATCGGTATAGTAGACTTCCATACCGCCCAGGCCATACCCGACCAGGGTGTCGATGAAAGCTTCCATCTGATCGCTGGCCGTAAATGGAATCAGCCCCGGATGCGCCAGAACCGGAATCCCTCCGGCCTGGAGAAGGACCTGGACGGCCTTTTGACAAGGCACCTTGAACTTTTCCACATAAGCGGGTCGGCCCCGGCCCAGATAAAGATCAAACGCCTGGTCGAAGGTTTCCACGTAGCCAAGCTCCCTCAGCAGTTCCGCGATGTGAGGACGGCCCGCCTGGACGGCACCGAATCGTTGTCGGATTTGGTCCATGGAAATCCGAATGCCCAGCCGGTTCAGACATTCAATGATTCGTGGGTTTCTCTGCCGTCTGGCGTTTCGGGCCGCGTTGAGCATGGCCTTGAGCCCCCGGTCATAAACGCTGAAACCATATCCCAGAAGATGGATGCTGCCCAGGGAACTGAATTCCGGAGGGGGTTCGCAACTGATTTCAACGCCGGTAATGAATTCCAGGCAGGCGCAGGGGGGATTTCTGTATATTTCCAGCACACCGTCGATGGTGTCGTGGTCGGTTATGGAAATGGCTTTGAGACCGGATTCCCGGGCAAGATCAAAGATTTCGGACGGAGACAGGGAGCCGTCCGAAGCGGTCGAATGAATATGCAGATCGATCAAGGCAACATTCGGCGCCGGTTAAATGCCCAGAGCTTTCTCCATATCTTCTTCGCGGGTTTTGCAGTCAATGCACTGAGTGGTCACGGGTCGGGCCTTGAGACGCTGGATGGAGATGTCTTCCCCGCATGTTTCGCAGATTCCGAAGGTCTGATTTTCGATCCGCTCCAGGGCACCCCGGATTTTTTTGATGAGTTTGTGTTCACGGTCACGGATCCTGAGTTCGAAACTCCGGTCGGCCTCGTGGGAGGCGCGGTCCGTGGGATCGGCGAAATTTTCCTTGGGTTTTGTCATGCCGGTCACGGTATTGTCGGCATGGGAAAGCAGTTCGCCTAGCCGATCGGTCAAAAGCTGCCTGAAAAATTCCATATCTTCGTTTTGCATGGTTGTGCTCCCTGTCTGTGGTGGAAACGGATATCTTGAGCGTCCATATTATACAAAAAATCAATCCAATGTAAACCCTTAAGTGATAGGGGTCCCCAGATTCCCCCGGGCCGCCGTTCTTTTTTCATTCCTCCTCCGGATCTCCCAGATTGAACAGCTGTCGGGTAAGATTGAGATACAGGGAATCATCCCTGTGCTCGCCGGTATTGCGCAAAAACCGGATGGGATCGTGAAGGGTCCGGCTGACAATGGCCTGGGTCATGCGACGAACCGCTTCCGCATCGGCTTCGGACAGATTCTTCAATCCGGCCAGGGTTTTTCTGCATTCCATGTCCGCGATGGCCGTGATCTTGTCGTTCAAAGCCTTTATGGTGGGTACGACGGCAAGGCTCTCCAGCCAGTTCTGAAACTTGAGCACGGCTTCATCGATGAAACGCTCGGCCTTGACCGTCTCTTTTTCCCGCTGTTCGATATTGGAGGCCACGATGTTTTTCAAATCATCGATATCATAGACATAGGCGTTGGATACGGCGTTGATTTTCGGATCAATGTCCCTTGGAACGGCGATGTCGATAAAAAAAAGGGTGCGGTGATGCCGCTTTTTCATGGCGCGCCGGACCTGATCATGAGTCAGGACGTATTCTGTGGCACCGGTGGAAGAGATAATGATATCCGCATCCTTTAGAGCGTCCTCCCGCTCTTCAAACCGGACGGCACGGCCCTTGAACTTGTCGGCCAGGGCCACGGCATGCTTGAAGGTCCGGTTGGCCACCACGATCTGCCGCACATGATGGGACAAAAGATGCTCCACGGCCAGCTCGGCCATTTCTCCGGCTCCCAGAAGCAGAACCGACTTCTCGGACAGATCGGAAAAAATCTTGCCGGCCAGTTCGATGGCGGCATAACTGATGGACACCGCATGATCTCCGATGCCGGTCTCCCGCCGGATCTTCTTGGCCACACTGAAGGCCTTGTGCATGAGCCGGTTGAGAAGGACGCCGGACGAACGGCCGCCAACGGCCATACGGTAGGCCTGCTTGACCTGCCCCAGAATCTGAGGCTCGCCGATCATCATGGAATCCAGGCTGGCCGCGACCCGGAACAGATGACGAACGGCATCCTCATCTTGATGGACATACAAGGCCTGTGTGAATTCGGAGGGATCCATGCGCTTCTGTTCAGCGAGGAAACGGATGAGTCGCCCGGTCGGATCGGTGAAGGCCGGAACGCAGATGAGTTCAGTCCGGTTGCAGGTGGAAAAGACAAGGCATTCTCGAATTTCCCGATCTTTTTTCAGCTGTTCAAGGGCTTGCGGTATGTCTTCACCGGAAAAAGAGAGTTTTTCCCTGAGCTCGACGGGCGCGGTTTTATGATTCAATCCGACTATGGTAAGGGTTGGCATGGTGATTTCTTTATTTTGCAAACGAGTAATGATGCCCACCGATGAATATCTTTACCCCGATGAAGGTCAAAACGATGATTAAAAAACAGACCATGGTCATGACGGCGAACTTTCGGCCCCGCCATCCACAATAAAGTCGCAGATGAAACAGGGCCGCATAGATCAGCCAGGTGCCGACGGAAAACACCTCTTTGGGATCCCAGCTCCAGAAGCGCCCCCAGACGGCTTTGGCGTAAATGAATCCGGTGATCAGGCCGATGGTGATCAAGGCGAAACCCGTGGTCAAACAGGTGTACCCGACCTGATCCAGAAAATCCAGAGACGGCAGCCGCCGGAAGAAAAAACCGGGAGTCTTGGTTTTTATTCCTTTTTCCTGGAGCAGATAAAGAATGCCGGTTCCGCAGGCCAGAGCCAGAGCCGCTTCGCCGGCGAACACCAGGATGACATGGGTGTAGAGCCAGAACCCCTTGAGAATTTCATTGTGCTCCACCGCGGCATGGGGCAGCAGCCACACAATTCCCATGATGACGGACAAAAGAAGGGAGGCGAACACCCCCAGGATTTTAAAATCGGATTTGTACTGGATCCACAGAAACATGCCGCCCAGGACCAAGGCGGCCATGGAAAGGCTCTGGGGAAGGCTTTGGACGGGGGCATACCCGAGGGACAGGGTGTAAACCGTAAGACTGGCCAGATGCAGCAGAACACCCGAGGCCACCAAGGTCAGGGCCGTTTTCTGAAATCTCTTTTTCTGTTCGATCAGAAACCAGATGTATCCGGCCGTACTGGCCAGATAAAGAACGGTGGCTGCCTGCAACAGCCCGTTGGCGGTCTGAACACTCATGGGTCACTCCTTTACGGCAACAAGGTCCTGATACCGGTATCCCATTCCGAAAATTTCCCGGAGAACGGCGTCCACGGCGGCCCGGTCTTTTTTCCGGATCAGGTCCAGAATACCCCGGTCGATGAGCCGGTTCAAGTCCCTGCGGTGATCCTCCGGGGCATGACCGGCGGCTAACAGTTTCTTCCGGATATTCCCCATCAATATCAGGGTCTGTTCGTATTCGGGGCCGAACAGGGTCTCCAGGTCCCGCCGTACTTTCCTGGCCATGGCCGGACTGGCGCCCGAGGTGGAAACAGCCACCGTCAGTTCGCCCCGTTGAACCGTCGACGGCACGATGAAATCACTGTCCGACGGTCCGTCCGCCACATTGCACAGGATATTGCAGGCCGAGGCCCGGGCTTTGATGAGCCGGTTCAGCCGGGAGTCATCGGTGGCGGCGAACACCAGAAACCGGCCCTGAATATCGGCCGGATCAAATCGGCGCTGCTCCGTCCGGATACCTGCCGCGTGGAGGCACTGGATCCGGGAAAACCGCTCACTCACGACGGTGACGGACGCACCGCACCCGGCAAGGGTCATGGCCTTGCGCACCCCCACCGGCCCACCGCCCACCACCAGGCAGTCTTTTCCTTTCACATCCAGAAAAACAGGGTAGTACCGCATACGCCCCCTTTGATTACCCCCTTGTCTGCATAAGCTGTTTAATATATATTGCCCCTGTGCTTTTTTCAATAACTAACCCGATGATTCAGAGACAAAAAACCATGATCATAGATGCCCACACCCATATTTTCCCTGAAAACGTCCGTCTGAACCGGTCCGCATATTTTGACGCCGAGCCGGAATTCAAACTCCTGTACAATTCTCCCAAAGCCGCCATTGCATCCATGGACGAACTCTTGTCCGCCATGGACTCGCATGGCGTAGACCTGTCCGTGGTCTGCGGGTTTCCGTGGCGAACCCCGGATCTGATCCGCCGGAACAACGACACGGTCATTGAAGCCGTTCACCGCTATCCGGGTCGTATCAAGGGTCTGGCCTGCTTTGACGCCTCCTGGGACGGGGCGGCGGACGAAACCCGACGATGTCTGGCGGCCGGACTCAGCGGAGCCGGAGAACTGGCTTTTTATCTGTCGGGAATCGATGAAACGGCCTTGAAACGACTGGAGCCCATCATGGCTGTATTGAGGGAATACGGAAATCCGCCTTGCAACATTCACACCAACGAGCCCGTCGGCCATGCCTATCCCGGGAAAACCCCCATCACCCTGGAACAGATTTACGCACTGGCAGGGGCGTTTCCAGACAACCGGATCATCCTGGCCCACTGGGGAGGGGGGATTCTCTTTTACCGCATCCTGAAAAAACAGGTTAAGGAAGTACTGAAAAATATCTGGTACGACACGGCCGCCTCCCCGTTCCTCTTTGATCCAATCATCTATGAGATAGCCGCACTGACGGGCGTCATGGACAAGGTGCTGTTCGGCACGGATTTCCCGCTTCTGACGGCGGACCGCTATTACAGGGATCTGGAAGCCGTCCCCATGACGGACGGGCAAAAGCGGATGGTTCTCGGGGAAAATGCCCGGAAGCTGTTCGGGCTGTAGCCGAATCCGAACCCTTTCAGATCAGGCCGTACTTTTCTCTCAAGGTCTCGGAAAGAATACGGGTCAGACGGAACGCTTTTTCAACGGTTTTTTCCCTGTCGGCGTTCACCAGGCAACAGGTGGCGGGCGAAATCAGGCTTTGCTCCAGGATCCGATCCAGGGGAATTCCCTTTCCGTCCAGGGTTTTCCAGATCCGGTCGAGCCTGAAGGCCAGAAGATCCAGGTTCTCTTTTTCAAAAGCCTCGATCCCCGTCGGCACAATGCCCCAAACCAGCACCCCTCCCCGATCCAGAAATCCCTTGATGGAACGGGTGCAGGCGGCAAACACCTCCGCGTTGGAATGAATGTCCATGGAAAGGATGTCCATGTCCAGGCCGAGCATGAAATCCCAGTCCGGGTTGCCGCACAGATGAATCCCCCGGGGTTTTTCGATCATGGCGAAAAACGCGTCCAGATCCTGCCTGGCCTTTTGCTCGCCGTAACCGGACAGGGCTGAAAAGACAAACTGCATGCCGGGCTCGTCAATGAACATGAAGGCATTGGGATTCTTTTGTTTCAGTCTGGCCGACTGGACATTGATCCGCCGGGCCATGAATTCGAACATGAACGGACGAACCGTATCGTCAAACAGAATGGGTCGGTCGTCCTGGTCCAGAATGTTGAAGCCGAAGCTCACCGGGCCTTCGAGCTGGCCCCGGATGGCCGCTCGATCCGACAGATCCAGGTCCAGAAACCGGTGATACACGGCGGAATAGTTCGGACTGACGTCAAAATAGTCCGGATCGTCGAACCGGGCCATGGTGTCTTCGAACTCCGCGATGAAACCATCGATGGAAAACCTCAGGGTCCGGTCCTCCAGGCTCAGCACGATCCCCGGGAAATGCTCCGCGGCCTGAACGTACATATCTTCGTAATAACTGAGGTTCGGCAACTGAGGCCAGAAAGGGATATCCAGAGACAGGGCCGCTTCAAGGGCCTGCTCCACATCGGTATGGGGCATGACGGCCATGGCGGTCGTCAGCAGCCTGCCGGGCAGGGTCATGTCAATCTCCTTGATCCGTCAAAACAATCAATGAGGGCTGAATTCAACGGTTTCATATATCCAGCACCAGGCGCAGCACGTTTCGATCGCCGCGGCGCTCGTAGCGCATGTCCCGGGTCATCCGTCGGACGAGGAAAATGCCCAGGCCGCCCGGACGGCGCTGATCCAGAGGGGCGGACGTGTCAGGGTCCCCCTGCTCCAAAGGGTTGAAGGCCGGCCCATTGTCGGATATCTCCATGATCACCTCGTCCCCGGAGGTATCCACCATCACGTCGATACGGCCGTCCGAACCCTCTTTCTGTCCATACCGGATAATGTTCACCACGATTTCCTCGACAATCAGGTCGATCCTGAACAGATCCCCGACCGGCTTTTCCCGTGACCGGATCCGGTCCTTTATGAAAGTCTGGATCGCGTGAATCGATTCCGGAAAAGGAGGGAACGATTCTTTCATCTATCTTGTCCGGATGTCGGAAACGGCCTTGGAGAGGTCGTCATAAATGGTCATGAAAACCATGAACCCCGCGGTCTCGATGATTTCCATCACATTGTCGCTGACGTTGCACAGGCAGAAATGCCCTTCGTTGTAAAGCCGCTTGGCCACCACCACCAGCACCCTGAGACCGGCGCTGCTGATGTAAACCGCGTCTTTCAAGTTCAGAACGATATTCCTTTCTCCATTCTCGATCAATTCAACCAGCGCGCCCTCCAGCTCGTCGGACGTCAGGGCGTCGATCCGGCCGGACACCCGGACAACGGAACAGTCGGCCCGCTTTTCAACCGCTATGGCGATATCCATAACACCCCTTATGGCATTGACACCTTAAAATTATTATTATATGAACGTAATTCATATAATCTTTAAGGATGAAAAGGAAGAAAAAATGAGCCTGCGTAAGTACTTTTCTTTTCCCACCGCGTCCATCATCCCCATTATCCTGCTGTTTTTCCTTGCAGCCTGCGGAAGCAAAGCACCCCGTCCGGAACCCGAATGGGTCCGCAAACCCGACGGGGTCTATATCCAGTATACGGCCGATCCCATGCTCAATGAATACAATGGACGGTCTCACGCCCTTCAGCTCGTGATCTATCAGATGGACAGCGCCAATAAATTCATGGAGCTGGCCGAGTATCGAGACGGCATCAAAAAACTGCTGGCCGCCGACAATTTCGATCCGAGCGTCCAGGCCATCAAAAAAATCTTTGTCAATCCGGGGGAGTCCAGCAAACTGGTTTTTGACCGGGCGGAAAAAAGCCGATGGGTGGGAATCGCGGCCGGGTATTTCGATCTGCTCCCGGGAAGGGTCACCTGTTTGTTCGAAATTCCCTATCACATCGAAAAACAGGGCGTGTTCGTCAAAAAAGAAATCGCGGTCATCTCCGATTTAAAGCTTCAACTGACATTGAAAGAAAGAGAGATCAAAGGAATCATGGCGAATGACTAAAGCCTCCAAACCCATCCTCTGGCATCAGGGCCTTTTTCTGCAGCCCAATCACCTTCAGCACAGCGATGCCCACCTCACGTCCCTTTTTTTCCCCCATCATCAGTATCATACCCCCTTTTTCTGGGGATGCGGCCGGTGCAGCGTCCAGGAAACCGCACTGGCCCAGCGTTCCATGGAGATCGAAGCCTGCACCCTGCTGTTTCAGGACGGCACCTGGATCCAATATCCCGGCAACGCCCTGATCCATCCCCGCTCCTTTGAAGACCTGTCCTTTGACACAGAGGGCTCGGACCCGGTCACCACGTATCTTGCGATCAAAAAATGGAACCATTTCGAACGAAATGTCACCTCGGTTCAATCCCATTTCAATCCCGACGAGATCAACACACGCTATATCTCGTTTCTGGAACCCGAAGAGGTCAGGGATCTGCATGAAGGAGGCAACCCGGTGCCTATCCGCGAACTGGAGGCGGTCATCAAAATCGTCTGGGGCCATGAAACGGACAAATTCAAGGACCACCTGCTGATTCCCGTCTGCCGGCTGGAACTCAAGGAGGAGAAAGTCGGGCTATGCCGGACCTTCATCCCGCCCACCTATGTCATCTCCGGCTCCGACGCGCTGATGAAGATTTTGAAAAACCTGCGGGAAACCCTGATTTCCAGGAGCCGGATATTTGAATCCTTTAAATTCTCCCAGGGCCTGTCCTCTGATTTCGACGCCCATTTTCTTCCCCACCTGCTGGTTCTGAACGCCTTCAACCGATCCCTGCCCATTCTCAACCACATGATCGAAATGGAAACCGTCCATCCCCAGGCCGCTTACGGACTGCTGCGTCAGATGGTCGGCGAGTTCAGCACCTTCACGGACCGGATCAACGCCCTGGGCCGGATGAAAGACGGGACACCCCTGGTGCCGGATTACGACCACGAACAGCTCTATCACTGCTTCAACGAAACCCAGATCCTGATCAGCGAACTGCTGAAAGGCATTTCCATCGGCGGGGAAAGCATCTTCAGCATGACCCGTCAAGGGGCGTATTTCAAGGCTCAACTGCCTGCGGAGGAATTCAGGGATAGCGCCATATACTATATTGTGCTCAAAAGTCTGGCCGATTCGGATCGGATCGTCAATGACATGCAGAAATTAGTTAAAATCGGGGATTCCAGAAACATCCGGAACATGATCGCCAGGGCCCTTCCCGGAGTTCCGCTCAAACATCGCCTGGTGCCGCCGCCGGGCATGCCCAAACATCCGGGGGCCTATTATTTCAGAATTGATTCAAAGCATCCTCTGTGGGATGAAATCAGGCGATCCGGAGACATTTCCCTGTTCTGGGACAATGCCCCGGAAGACACCGTCCTCGAAATCGTCATTTCCCAATTATGAAAAAGGCGGCTCCATGAACCCATCCCCCGTCGACTGCATCACCGAACTGCTGGCCTACACCTATCATCTGACCGAACATCTCCGGATCGAGGACGCCGCCTATGAACAAGTGTCCGCCAATTATCAGCGACTGATCCAGAGAGCCAGGGCCAGGGCCGGAGCCGCCGGGATTCCGGTCAGCCGTTTTGACCAAGCCCTGTTCGCCATTTTTGCCTGGATCGATGAAACCATCCTGGAAACCCCATGGGCTCAGCGAGAAGATTGGGTCCGGCATTCCCTTCAGAAACAGTATTTCAACACCACCAGCGCCGGAGAGGAATTTTACGCCCGGCTGGCAACGCTCACACCTGAAGACAAAGACCTGCTGGAAGTATTCGACTACTGCCTGGCCTCGGGATTCAAAGGCAGCCTGTTCGAACCCTATCATCAGGAAAAACGTAAGTCCATCCAAAGCGATACCCGCAAAAAACTGTCCGACGGGCAGACCGACGACGACCCGCCGGATGTTCTGTTTCCGGAAGCCGGGGATGTTTCCCCGACCCATCGGTTGAAACGGAAAAAATGGAAAGGGTTGTCCGGGGCGTCCTCCCTTTTCGTACTGGTCCCGATCCTGGCGTTTCTGGCGCTTTATTACCTTATGGACATGCGGCTGACCCATCTGCTTGACGCGGGTCGTTTTTTCAAATGAACATCAATGAACGGCTAACCGGACAATCGGCTTGACATGAAAAAATTTTTCAAATTCCTGGCATACGGTTTCATTTTTCTGCTCGTTTTGCTTCTTCTGCTCGGTTACGGATACTGGGGATGGCGAATCAAAGAATGGCCCCTTTGGTTTACGGCCATTCCGGTTTTTTTCCTGGCCGGTATCGGGTTCATGGTTTTTTTCCTGAAAAAGCTGATGATCAGGAAGAACGAAAAAAAATTCGTCCAGAGGATCATTCACCAGGAAGAGGATCGGTTATCGGACCAGGCCGGAACCCCGGCGGACCTTCAGGAAAAAGAAGCGGAACGTCAATGGAAAGAATCCGTCGCCCGGCTCAAAAAATCCCATCTGAGGCGATACGGCAACCCCCTGTATGTCCTGCCGTGGTACATCATCATGGGCGAATCACGATCCGGCAAGACATCGGCCATCAAAAACGCCGACCTCAGTTCCGCCCTGACGGACGTGAGCGGGGCCACCATCGTCTCGGGCACCCGAAACTGTGACTGGTGGTTTCTGGAGCAGGCCATCGTCCTGGACACGGCCGGCCGGTACACCATACCCATTGAAGAGGACAAGGACAAAAAGGAATGGCAGCTCTTTTTGTCCCTGCTGGCCCGATACCGGAAAAAAGAGCCCATCAACGGAGTCATCATCACAGTGGCCGGCGACGCCCTCATGACCGAAGACCCCGTGAGCCTGGCGGGAAAGGCCAAAAGCATCCGGCAGCGCATCAATCAGATGATGCGGATACTCGGCGCCCGGTTTCCCGTTTACCTGCTGGTGACCAAAATGGATCTGGTGGCCGGTTTTACGGACTTCTGCGACCATATTCCCAATGAGCGAAAAGAGCAGGTCATGGGATATGCCAACACCGACGACCAGGCCGACGGCCTGACGGTTCTGGACCAATGCATGGAAACCCTTTCCGGACGGATCCGACGCCTGAGGTCCGTGTTTATCCATAAACGGATCAACCATTTCGCGGTATCCTTCCTGAATGAGTTCATGGCCCTGAAACCGGGATTGGGCGCCTATATCCAATCCTTGTTCGGAAAAGACATTTACCAGGCCACCCCGTTTTTCCGGGGTATCTATTTTTCCAGCGCCTGCCGCAAAGGGGCGCCGGAGTCCGAATTTCTGCAGACCGCGGGCATTTCCCTGACCCACGACAGCCATCCGGACCCGAACAGCGGGTATTTCCTCAAAAGCTTTTTCAACGCGGTTCTGCCCAAGGACAGAAATGTGTTTTCCCCTTTATCGGAATTCATCATGTGGCGGAAAACCACCCTCGGTCTCGGGCTTTTTTCCTTTGTCCTCATCGCTCTGGCCCTGATCGGCACACTCTCATTTTCCTATTTCAACAATGCCAGGGCCATCCGGAATGTCGATCCATCCCCCTTTGCCGCTTTGCCGGCGTCTACCGGGCTATCCGAGCGCATTTCTGCGATGGACCGACAAAAATCGGAAATCGACCGGCTCCAGGTGGACAATTCCGGGTGGGTTCTTCCCCGCCTGGGCCTGAACCACAGCCGCCGGCTGGAGAACCGGCTGAAAACAGACTTCGTGAACGATGTCCGACAGCATCTCATCGATCCTCTGGATGAAAAATTCTTTCAGGCGATCCAAACCATGGATGCATCGACCCCGGACGCCGATATCGTGCAAAGGGCGGCCTATGCCGTTCAGGCCATTCAGATTCTCCAGAAAGCCTTGACCCGCACACCCTTCTCCCAGACGGACCTGTATCAAAAAAGCCTCGCCCAGGTGGCGGCCTCTCTGGATCCCGGTCTGTCCGGGGAAACGGTTTCAGGATTTACAAGGGTTTATCCGGCCTACCTATCCTGGTGCGATACCCCCCGGGACCATGAGCTCCGCCTGGAGCAATTCCGTAAAGCCCTGGCCGATATCGCCGTCAACCGGGACCATTTCAACTGGCTTCTGAGCCAGTGGGTCTGCGCCACGCCGGATGTCGGGATGAACGCCTTTTTTACCTCGGCTCCGATCCAGTCGGCCCATCTGCCGGACATTCGGGTCAAAGGCGGATTCACCCGGGCGGGCCGGGAAGAAATCCAGCGGTTTATCCAAAAGATCCAGGAATCCTTCGCCGATCCGGAAGTTTTCCGGAAACTGGAAACCCGGTTCTGGGATTATTATACCCGGGAATTTTACCGGGCCTGGTTTGATTTTGCCGCGGCCTTTCCGGCCGGCGGATCCTGGGCGGGCCTCTTTGATCAATGGACGGATCTGAGAACCGTCATGACCCTTCCCCAGAACCCTTATTTCTCACTTCTGAAAAAAATGGGCGACGAATTCCAGACGTTCCAGCCGGGAGCGGAGACGGAACCGGAATGGGCCGGCCTGATCATCACCATCAGTCGGATCCGGCAACTGGCTGAAACAGAAGTCAAAAAAGAAAAAGGATCGTTTCTGGCCAAACTGGCTCTGAAAAAAGAAGAGATAACCGATTCCCTCGAAAAATCCGCGGATTCACTCGATCACCCCACGGAAGATGACGCAAAGGCCGAAGATTTGGCTTATCGGCTGAGCCTGGCCCGGATCTGGAACGAATATGTGGATACCCTCGGGGCCCTGTCGTCGGCCACGTATTACAACGACCGGTGTTTTCTCATGTTTTCGGATTATTTCAAAGCCTTGTCCGATCCCTCCAAACAGCAGGAACCCTTTTATCTGGCCCATGAGCAGATCCTGAGAATAGACGCTCTGGTCAAGCAGAAAAACTCCTCTCCGGTACTCCGGAATCTCATCCGGGGGCCTTTTGATTACATGATCGCCTACGCCATGCATCAAACAGTGGCCCATCTGCAGTCAAGGTGGGAAGCCGTTGTCCTGAACGCGGCCTTCAGCATCGACATGGATCGGCAGAACGCCGTCCTGTTCGACAAAGACAGCGGGCTGATCTGGAAATTCGCCAACGAAGAGGCCTCGGCCTTCATCGATCAGAACCGCTCCGGGTTTACCGCCAGAACCGTGTTCGATCTGCAGCTTCCGTTCAACAAAGCCTTTCTGAAACTGCTGACCGAGGGGCGATACTTTCCTTTGCAGCAGCAGACCGAATATCCGGTGTCCATCACCACCCTGCCGGTCAGCGTCAACCGCGGAGCCCGCATCAGTCCGCATTCCACCACTCTGTCTCTGTCCTGCGCCGATGAAAAAACCCAGCTCTTCAACAGCAATTTCCCGGAAACCAGAAATTTCATCTGGCGACCGGCCACCTGCGGCCAGGTCCTGCTGGAAATCCGTTTCGAAGACGCGGTCCTGACAAAAAAATACACGGGTCCCAGGGGATTCGTCCAATTCCTCACCGAATTCAGGGACGGCACCCGACAATTCAGGGTTGATGATTTCCCTGAGTATGCAGGCTATCTGAGCAAAAACGACATCACCGACATCACCCTGGCCTATGACATGGACGGCATCGAGCCCATCCTGAATCTGACGTCCCGGCGGCCGGCCGTTCCCGAGATCATTTTCAACCATTACAAACCGCCCACCGGCCGGTTCCCCATCGCCCAGAAACGCTTTGACACCGAGCCTCCCCAGCCCGATGTTCCAGCAAAACCTTACGCCGGATTCAAGGATCGATACGCCGTGGTCATGGACGCCCTGCCCATGGACGCCGACACCACCGGATCGGTCAAACCCGTGGCCGGCATTTTCTGGATGAAATGCCGGGACAGCGTCATCCGGTTCGAAAACAACAATTACCCCAAATCCATCGCCTTTGACTGGGAACCCGAACACTGCGGCAAAGTGGTTCTGACCATCCAGTTCCCGGACATGACCCTGGTCCGGGAATACACGGATTTCTCAGAATTTCTGGAGGATTTCAATTTTCAGGCCAAAACCTTTTTCCCGGATGATTTCCCGGAACAAAAAGTCGCGCTCCTGAAAAAAGGCATCTCGTCCATCACTCTGTCCTATCTGTTCAAGGGAGATCTCCCTCCGGCAGCCGCCCGGTCTGGAAACACACCCGCTCCTTCGGCCGGAGAACCCGTCGTCCGGACCCTGAAAGACCGGCCGGCCGATGAGGCCCTTCCCATGGGCCGGGACTGGATCCGGTCCCGGAATGAAAACCATTTCACCATTCACCTCATGATGGGGGTGACCCCGGAAGCCATGGCCGATTTTGTTCGAACCCACGGCATCCGGGAAACCACGGCCGTTTATGAAAGCCGGTCCGGATCGGGAACCCGCTACAACCTCATAATGGGATCCTGGCCCACCCTCCGGGAAGCGCAAGAGGTCTTGAACGGTCTTCCTGAAGCCGCCGGAAAACATTCGCCCTGGGTGAGGCGGTTCGTTTCCATCCACAAGGAGATGATATGAGCGGCTCACCCATGGATCAAATCGGCCGGACACCCATACCCGGAGACCGGCCCGAGGGAGCGGATGTCCGGTACGAGCCGGAATTCGAGGCCCTGACCCAGGAAATCGCCAAACTGGAATCCCCGTCGGCCGCATCCGCCATTGACTGGAACAAAGTGGTCCAATTATCGTCCGGAATCCTTGAAAAACGCTCCAAACATCTGCAGGCGGCCTGTTACCTGCACTACGGCCTTTTGAAAACCGGAGAAGTCCAAGGCTTCTGTCTCGGCATGGCCATTGTCCGGGACCTTCTGGAACATTTCTGGGAAACCCTGTTCCCGCCCGTCAAGCGGATGAAAGGCCGGAAAGCCACCCTGGAATGGTGGGAGGGAAAGCTCTCCGATTTCATGTCCGACCTGTCCCCCCAGACTCTGAAAAAAGACACCCGAGACACCCTGATGGACCACCTGGGTTTTATCGACGAATTTCTGGGGGCACACATGGACGACCCACCGCTGCTGCTTCCCCTGATCCGCAAAACCGGGGATGTCCTGATGGAAGAGGCCCCTGTCGAGGCACCCACTCCCGCCCCCCCCCCGGAGCCGGTCTTGACGGCTGCGCCGGAACCCCGGACGATCCAGCGGGCCGAATCACCGGCCCCGGACCGGAAACCCGCTCCGACCTCTGTCCCCAACGCAGACCTCGACCCTTCCGCCTTGCTGGAACAAGGGCTGCTCATGGCCGCCAAAGCCGCCTCCAGCCTTAGAAACGACAACCCTGCCCTTTCTCTGCCCTACCGGTTGAACCGCATCGCGGCCTGGTCCACCCTGGACGAACTGCCGCCGGCCACGGGCGGAAAAACCATGCTCCCGCCGCCCGATGAAGACATCGTCACGGCCCTGGCCGGCCTTCACCAGTCAGGCGACTGGAAGGCCCTGGTGGATTCCAGCGAAAGCCGGGTGCGCCAGTTTCTGTTCTGGCTGGACCTGAGCCGTTATTCCGCCCGGGGAATGGAACAGATGGGGCACCCCGAGGTCAGCCGGGTCATCGAAATGGAAACCACCCTGTTTGTCCGGAAACTCAAAGGCGTCGAAACCCTCGCCTTTTCAGACGGCACCCCCTTTGCCGACAGTGAGACCCGGACCTGGCTTCAGGAAATCCGGCTTTTTTCATCCACAAACGAAGCCAAATCGTTGGGCGCGGATTCAGACGGAGACATTGAGCAGCAACTGGCCGAAACAAGCGACCAGGCCGCCCGGCTGGTCCGGGAAAAAAAACTGGACGCGGCCCTGACTCTTTTTCAGGACCATCTGTCCGGGACCGTTCCGGAAAAAGAGCGGTTTCTCTGGAAACTGGGATTGTGCCAAACCCTCATCGATGCCCAAAAAATAGAGATTGCATCGCCCTACATGGATGATATACTCGACTGCATCACCCGGTTCCGCTTGGATCGGTGGGACCCTGAAACAGCCGTCAACGCACTGGAACTGGTATTGAAAGGCCTGAGAATCAAGGATCGGGAAACCCATGAACAGCAGATTGCCGACGTTTTGAAGCGCATCGCCATGCTGGATCCGGTCAAGGCCTTGCAAATGATATAACATCAACCCGTAAAGGAGGAAAATGTATGGCAAAAGAAGCCTCGGTCGCGCCCAAGGAAAGGGTGAATATCGTTTATAAACCCGCAACCGGAGATGCCAAGGAAGAAGTCGAACTTCCCCTGAAAGTGCTGGTAATGGGAGATTTCACCCTGGCACAGGATGATACGGCCATCGAAGAGCGAAAAGCCATCAACATCGACAAGGACAATTTCAACGAGGTGCTCTCGTCCTATGGGGTCAAGCTGGAAACCGTTGTGGACAACCGGCTCTCCGGAACACCGGACGAACAGATGACGGTCAAGCTGAATTTCAACAACCTCAAGGATTTCAATCCGGACGCCATTGTGGAAAAAATCCCTGAATTGAAGCGGCTCGTAGAGCTCCGAAACGCCCTCAAGGCCGTCAAAGGCCCTCTGGGCAACATTCCTGAATTCAAGAAAAAACTCAATGAAATTGTCCAGGATCCGGGTGCAAGGGAAAGAATATTGAAAGAACTGGGTGTAGACGAATAAAGAGGAGACGCGTAATGGCAGAAGAGAAAAAAACGGTTGCCGCCCAAGAGGTGTCTAAAACGGAAGGCTTGTCCCTTCTGGATGAAATTGTCCAGGCCACCCGGATCAAACCCGGGGATGAGGGGTACACCACCACCCGGCAGGGGGTTCAGGCCTTTATCGACGAGCTTCTCAAACCCGGGCGCGAAGGCGCCAAAGTCAGCAAGGAGCTCATCGACGAGATGATCGGTGATCTGGATGCCAAACTGAGCCTTCAGATGAATGCCATCCTGCACAACGAAGAATTCAAGAAACTGGAATCCTCGTGGCGTGCTCTCAAATACCTGGTGGATCATACGGATTTCCGGGAAAACACCAAGATCGAAATCCTCAACGTATCCAAGCAGGATCTGATCGATGATTTTGAAGACGCTCCCGAAATCACCAAATCAGGCCTTTACAAACTCGCCTATACGGCTGAATACGGCCAGTTCGGCGGCCAGCCCTACGGCCTGATGGTCGGCAATTTCGAATTCGGACCCGGGCCCCAGGACATCACCCTGCTGCAGAGCCTGGCCGGCGTGTCCACCATGTCCCACGCCCCGTTCATCGCTTCGGCCGGGGCCCAGTTTTTCGGGCTGGACAGCTTTGAAGGCCTTCCCAATCTCAAAGACCTGAGATCCATTTTCGAAGGCCCGCAATACGCCAAATGGCAGTCGTTCAGAGAATCCGAAGATGCACGGAACATCGGCCTGACCCTTCCCCATTTTCTGCTCAGGCTTCCCTACGGACCGGACACGGTACCGGCCAAAAGCTTTGATTTCAGAGAAGACGTGACCGGCGGCAACCATGACTTTTTGTGGGGAAACGCGGCCTTCACCTTTGCCTCGCGAATGACCGAGAGCTTTGCCAAATACCGCTGGTGTGCCAATATCATAGGCCCCCAGGGCGGAGGCGCCGTGGAAGATCTGCCCCTGTATCAGTATGAATCCATGGGCGGGATAGAGACCAAGATTCCCACGGAGGTCATGCTGTCCGAACGGCGGGAATTCGAGCTGGCCGAAGAGGGATTCATCGGCCTGACCATGAGAAAGGGCAGCGACAATGCCGCCTTTTTCTCGGCCAACTCCGTCCAGAAACCCAAGAATTTCGGCAACACCAAAGAAGGGAAAGAGGCGGAACTCAATTACAAACTGGGCACCCAGCTTCCCTACAATTTCGTGGTCAGCCGCCTGGCCCACTACATGAAGGTGATTCAAAGAGAGAACATCGGGACCTGGAAAGAGCGGTCGGAACTGGAAAGCGAGCTCAACAACTGGATCCGCCAGTATGTGTCCGACCAGGAAAAGCCGGGGCCGGGGGTCCGGAGCCGGCGGCCTCTGAGAAAGGCCCAGATCGAAGTATCCGAAGTCGAGGGCGAACCCGGCTGGTATCGGTGTTCTCTGAGACTTCAGCCCCATTTCAAATACATGGGCGCTTCATTTACACTGTCTCTGGTTGGAAAGCTGGACAAGGCATAATTTAACAACAGGAGGATACCACCATGGCAATGACATCGTATTTAAAAGTGACGGGTAAAGAACAGGGCGACATTCAAGGGGACTGTGCCCAGCAGGGAAGGGAAAACCTGATCCTGGTCTACGGATTCGATCATGCGGTCGAAATCCCCCGAGACACCCACACCGGCCTGCCCACCGGCCAGCGCATCCATCAACCCCTGGAAATCATCAAGCACAAGGACAAAAGTTCTCCCAAGCTGTTCCAGGCCTGCTGCACCGGCGAACAGGTCAGTACGGAACACAAATTCTACCGGATCAATGAAAAAGGCCAGGAAGAGCATTATTTCACCGTCAAGCTGGAAAACGCCATCATTGTCCAGATGCGGGAATACAACCCCCTGACCTTTCTGCCGGAAAACAAGCCCTACAAAGATATGGAATCGGTCCTGTTCACTTATGAAAAAATCGTCTGGACCTATGAACCGGACGGCATCGAGGCCGAAGATTCCTGGAAAACACCCAACGAATAGCCGGCGACGGCTCTCATTCAACGGCAGACCGCCCAGACCGCTTGAAGGAACCGGTCTGCCGTTGACCCTGCCGGGAGATAGACATGCGTGAGCAGACCCTGCTGGAACGGATCCAGGCCCTTGAATCCGACAGGCCGGAAGAAGACGACAACCCTTCGGAAAAGGAAATCCGATCCATCATCACCCACTTGAAGAAACTGCTCAACACCAATAAAGGAAGCGTCCAGATCTCCGATGACCTGGGCATGCCGGACATGGTGGTGTTCGAAGGCGGCGGCATTTCCGAAACGGCCGAAAAAATCGAAAAAACCATTCTGGAAGTGGTGAAAAAATATGAAAAACGGCTGTCCGGAATCAAGGTCCGGATTGAATCCAATCCAGAGGATGTCCTGAATGTCCACTTCCGGGTGGAAGGGGTCCTGACCCGTCGAAACGATATCCCGGTGTTTCTGGAAACCGCCCTGCGGCCGGGAGGCCGGATCACCATCACTCGACAGGAAAACACCATTGTTTAACCGATATTATCAGAACGAGCTGGACAAATTGAGAATCCTGGCCCGGGAATTTGCCGCGGCCCACCCGGCGGCGGCCCCCATGCTGACCGGTGAATCCATCGACCCGGACGTGGAGCGGCTTCTGGAAGGCACGGCCTTTCTGACCGGTCATCTCCACCACAAAATGGATGACGATTTCCCGGAAATCATCCACGGACTGATGGACATTGTCTATCCCCACTATCTCAGGCCCCTGCCCTGTGTTTCCATCGTGTCTTTCAGCCCCAAACCGTTTCTGCTGGAAACCGTTAGGGTTCCGACCGGCACATTCCTGTCCTCCAGAGAAAAAAACGGGGTCAAATGCATGTTTCAGACCTGCTTTGATCTGGATGTGCACCCCCTGAAACTGATCTCGGCCGGAACCCAGTCCCGGGAAAAGGACTGCCGCATCACTCTGTCCTTTCAACTGACGGGTCTGTCCCTGTCCCAATGGACCCCGGAAACCCTGTCCTTTTTTCTTTCCGGACCCTACACCCGAACCGCCGACCTGTTCGCGTGCCTGACCCGGTTTCTGTCCAGAGCACAAATCATGATCCCGGATCATTCCCAGACCCACATCCTGTCCAAAGACGAATTCAGACCCCTGGGATTTGACAAGTCCCGATCTCTGTTCGCCTATCCGTCCCAGTCGTTTTCAGGGTTCGGCCTGCTTCAGGAATATTTTCTGTTTCCCCAGAAATTTCTGTTCTTCGAGCTGTCGGGCCTGGAAAACTGGCGGAACCGGCCGGAAACCAGCCGGTTCGACCTGGTCTTCGAACTGGAAGAGACCCCCTTTGATGTGCCCGAAGTTTCCCGGGACAATTTTCAATTGTTTTCCGTTCCCGTGATCAATATTTTCCCATTCGAAGCCGAGCCCGTGGTTCTGGACCACACCCGGGAAAAAGTCCGGGTCCGGCCCTCTTCCCGAACCGGGTCCGGATTCCGGATCTACAGCGTGGAGAAAGTCAGGGGATTTGTCCAGGGCAGCACCCGGCCCATCGATTACCGGCCCATGGACCATTTTTCCCTGACCACCCGGGACCAGCCCTTTTACAAAGTCATCCGGCAGCTGTCCCCCATCACCCATACCTACGAGGTGTCCCTGAGTCTGACCGGAGCCGGTGAAGCCATGGAAACCGGGACCCAGACATTGACCATCGACCTGACCTGCACCAACGGATCCGAACCGGAACAGCTCATGCCCGGCGACATCTGCGAGCACACCGCCAGTTCTCCGGAACTGCTGACCTTTGCCGACATCACCGCACCCACGGTCCATGTCGACCCGCCTCTGGAAGGCGACACCCTATGGCGGCTGCTGTCGCACATGGGACTGAACCTGATGTCCCTGCAGGACGCGGACAGCTTCCGCAAAACCCTGCAACTCTATATCCCGCAGAACAGCCGGGACAAAGGCATGGTGGCGGCGAACCTGAAGCGGATTCAGGGCATCCGGGATTTCAAGATCATGAACCACGACCGATTGATCCGGGGCATGGTGGTCCGGGGGTGGAAAATCCTGATCTCCCTGGGTCATGACGCCTTTGCCTCCCCCGGCGACGTGGTGGTGTTCGGAGCGGTCCTGGATGAATTTTTCAGCCGATACGCCGGGATCAACCATTTCACCCAGCTGATCATCAATGAAACCATTTCAGGAGAAACCTTTTCATGGCCGCCGAGAATCGGAAACCAGCACCTGAAATAATCGAAAAACTGCTGACCGCAAGCTCTTCCTTTTCTTTTGTCCAGGCCGTCCGGCTCCTGCTGCGGCATCTGGCGGGCCGGGAAAACAACGAGACGCTGCCTGCGGATCTGCTGAAAAACCACATCCGGATCCGGCCGGAGCTGTCTTTGAGATTTCCGGGAACCGATATCACCCGCATCGAACCAATTCGGGACGATCCGGACATGTATCGGATCACGGCCACCTTTCTCGGGCTTTACGGAGCCTCTTCCCCGCTGCCGGCTTTCTACACCGAAGATCTGATCGAGGAACGGAACGACGGCGGTTCCATCAGGCGCGACTTCATAGACATCATCAATTATTCCATTTACCCGGTTTTTTTCCGGCTCTGGAGCAAATACCGGCTTTTTTACCGGATTTGTGAGGAACGCGACGAATCCGCCATCCAGATGATCTACTGTTTGCTGGGGCTGGAAAACAAACACCTGCGGGACCGGCTCGCCAACACGGAAAAATATTTCCGCTATTCAGGGCTCGCCCTTCAGTTCCCGCGATCAGCCGAAGGCTTGACGGCCATTGTGGAAGACTGCTTCAACCTGACCCGCCGGGTGATCATCGACCAGTGCGTGCCGCGGAAAATAGCCGTTCCCGAAGACCAGAGATGCCGGCTGGGCGTTTTTGGCTGCACCCTGGGACTGGATGCCGTCGTCGGCCATGAAATCGGCGACATCTCCGGCAAATTCCGGATGCGGGTGACCCGGGTCGATCCCGACACCCTGCACGCCTTTCTTCCGGACCGGCAGTCTTTCAGGGAGCTTCGGCAAATGACGGCCTTTTATGTGAACCAGCCCTTTGAATGGGACCTGGCCCTGGAATTGGACGGCCGAGACATCGAAACCACCCGGCCCGGCCATGACCGCTGGTCCAGACTGGGCTGGAACACCTGGCTGGTATCCGACCACCAACGCCCGGAAAGGGTAAGAGCCGTATTTTCAACGCATTGAAACCCGATCATACAATAATTAGGGAGGCTGACCATGATCAATGTTGACACCAAATCCTTGATTCTGCACCTGAACGATTTCTGCACCCATACCCTGCAGGCCGGGGCCGGGCTCTGCGTGTCCCGAACCCATTACGAAGTGTCGGTGGAGCATTTCATTCTCAAACTGCTGGAAGATTCCCGTTCGGACCTGAGCCTGATCCTCCGGCAGTTCGACATTGAAACCGGATCCGTGCAGAAAAAAATCGAAGCCGCGCTGGAAGAAATGAAAGCCGGCAACTCCGGCAAACCGGTTTTCTCTCCCCGGCTCCTGGATCTGTTTCAGGACGCCTGGGTGATCTCCTCCATCGACCTGGACGAACGCAGGATACGGTCCGGCGCCGTGCTTCTGGCGATTCTGGCCCGCCCCGGTTTTTACATCACCGGCAATTACGCCGACCTTCTGCGGAAAATCAGCCGGGACGCGCTCCTGGATCAGTTCTGGAACCTCATCAAGGGATCCGTGGAAGCTCCGGCGGCCGCCGATGCATCCGCGGCCCCGGCAGGCGCCCGGTCCGGCGGTGAAGGGTTCATCGCCCGGTTCTGCAACAATTTCACGGAAAAAGCGGCCCAGGGCAAAATCGACCCGGTTTTTGGAAGAGACGAGGAAATCCGTCGGATGATCGATGTCCTGGCCCGTCGAAGGAAAAACAACCCCATCTGCGTGGGCGAGCCGGGCGTGGGCAAAACCGCGGTAGTCGAGGGTCTGGCCCTCAGAATCATCCAGAACGACGTGCCGGACGTGCTGAAAAACGTCACCCTGCTGGAACTGGACATGGGGCTGCTCGAGGCCGGGGCCGGCATGAAAGGGGAATTTGAAAACCGGCTCAAGGGCGTTATCAGTGAAATCAAGGCCTTCGAGTCCCCGGTGATTCTGTTCATCGACGAGGCCCATACCCTGATCGGCGCCGGGGGCAGCCCGGGCGGCGGAGACGCGGCCAACCTTCTCAAACCGGCCCTGGCCCGGGGAGAGTTGCGCACCATTGCCGCCACCACCTGGGGGGAATACAAAAAATATTTTGAAAAAGACCCGGCCCTGGCCCGGCGGTTCCAACCCATCAAACTGGATGAACCCAGCGTTGAAAACACCAAACTGATCCTCCGGGGGCTGGCCCCCGGATATGAAAAAAACCACCAGGTCATCATCACCGAAGGCGCGGTCCATGCGGCCGCCGAATTCTCAGACCGGTACATCACCGGCCGCTTCCTGCCGGACAAGGCCATCGACCTGCTGGACACCGGGTGCGCCCGGGTCAAGATCAACCTGACCACCCAACCGCCCCGGCTGGAAGACAAGGAACGCTCCATCCAGGCCCTGGAGCGCACCCGGACCGCCATGGAGCGGGATCGGGACAACAACATGGCCATGGATGAAGACGCCTATCAGGCCGTTCTGGACGCCATCACCCTTGCCCGGACCGAGGCCGATGACATCCGAAAAGACTGGGAAACCGAACAGCAGGCGGCCCAGGCCGTGCTGGCGGCACGGGACTCGCTCCGCACCGCGGACAGAACCGACGCCCAGGCCGTCCAGGCCCTGAAAGAAGCTCTGGCCCGGGCCGACGCCCGTCTGGCGGAAATCCGGAAAGATGAAGGGCTGATCCAACTGGAGGTCAACGAAGAGGTCATCGCCCGGGTGGTGTCCGACTGGACCGGCATTCCTCTGGGCAAAATGGTTCAGGACGAGGCCGACACCATTCTCAACCTGGAAAAGCGGCTGGCCGAGCGGGTCAAGGGCCAGGACCACGCGCTTTCCGCCATCGCAGAAGTCATCCGGGCCTCCAAGGCCGGAATCAAAAATCCCAACCAGCCCATGGGCGTGTTCATCCTGGCCGGTCCCTCCGGTGTGGGCAAGACCGAAACCGGGCTGGCCATCGCCGATATCCTGTTCGGCAGCGAGAAAAACAGCGTGACCATCAACATGAGTGAATTCCAGGAAAGCCATACGGTCAGCCGCCTCATCGGATCGCCCCCGGGGTATGTGGGATACGGCGAGGGCGGGATGCTCACCGAGGCCGTCCGTCAGAAACCCTATTCCGTGGTGCTTCTGGACGAGGTCGAAAAAGCCCACCCCGATGTTTCCAATCTGTTTTACCAGGTTTTCGACAAAGGGGTCCTGACCGACGGCGAAGGCAAGGAAATCAATTTCAAGAACACGGTCATCATCCTGACCTCCAACCTGGGCACCGACGTGATCCAGGAGATGACCCAAAATGACGGGGACGTTCCCCAGGACGCCGTGACCGCAGCCGTTAGACCCATTTTGTCCGAATATTTCAAACCGGCCCTGCTCGCCCGCATGACCCTGCTGCCTTACGTGAGCCTCAGACCCGAAGCCATGGCCCTCATTGTCCGGCTCAAACTGAACAAGGTGAAAAAGACGTTGATGAGCAACAACAAAATCGTTTTGACCTGGTCGGAAAAAGTCGTGGACCAGATCACGGCCCGGTGCACGGAAGTGGAAACCGGGGCCAGAAACATCGACTATATCCTGAACGCCAATATTTTCCCCCGCATTTCCAGGGAACTGCTCACCCAGATGAGCACGGGCGAAATGCCCGCAGGCATTGTCCTGGACGTGGACGAAAATGAGGCGTTTACCATCGCGTTCAAAGACTGACACCGGGCATCCGTCCCTGTCCAAAGGAGGTTTGCATGAAAAAAAAGGTCTGGATCACGGCCCTTTCCCGGGACAAAAACCCGAACAAAGACCCGAACAAGTCATCGATCACGAAGCTGCTTCAGACGGCCAGGCGCTACGGTCTGGCCGCGGACGGCCATTTCTGGGTGGACGACCTGCCCAAAGCCGCCTGGCAGGCACCCCTCGAACCGCTTCTGGCAACGGATACCGCCCTCTGGGTCATCGCGGGAAGCGGGATTGACCTGGAGGCGGCATCGGTCCGGTACGGGCTTTCCCTGCTGGCCCTGTCCCTCCAGCATGACAGGGGCGTCGGGTTTCCCATCCTCCTGGTCTGCCCGGACGGCACGCTGGACGCGGACCGGCTTGCCACACCGTTCCGGGGCTGCGATGTCCTCAAGCCGGACAGCCCGTCTCTGGGCCCCAAAATGACGGCCCTGGCCAACACCCCGATCAAAAACCCGGCCATGCCCTACCGGATCGATATTCACACCGGCCCGGGCATCGGCGTCTGGTACGAGCTGGGCCCCGCGGGCGGCATGGTATGGAACGGCGTGCTGGCCGGGGGGCGGTTGTCCGAGGTGAACGCCCACGGCGTGGGGCCCAAAGGCCGGCTCCCCCTGAAAACCACTCTCGAATACCCCATGCAGGGCCTGAAACTGACCTTGGGCGAAGACGCCTACACGGCCTGGGCCGTGAAAAACGCCATTGATGATGATCTCTCCTATTACGTCCGGTTCTCGGACTTGCCGGGCCGGATCCTGTTCGGCCCCCTGCCCGGCGACAATGACGACCAGGCGGATTTCCACGTGATGGATCTGTGCTGACCGGATAGCATCCACCCTTCGAAGATAAAATCGCAGAAACGATATTTTTGCGAAATGGTGTTGACAAACATCTCGCATATTCGCATATTGTACAGAAATAACAATACAGCATATTGCAAGGCGAATAAATGAATATGAAAATAAAAAAGCTGGCAACCGTGCAGATGGGATACTCGTTCCGGTCCCGTCTCGAAGCCTCTGAAGATGGCGGCGTTGCAGTTATTCAAATGAAGGATCTTCTGGATGACAACACGGTCGGCTGTGGTGGTCTGGTCAGAATCAATATGGATGCCATGAAAGAGCACCACCTTGCGCAAAGAGGCGATCTGGTATTCAGGTCTCGCGGGTCTCTGACCACGGCAGCGGTTCTTCTCGAAGATCCGGGCAAGGCCGTTGTCGCCGCTCCTTTATTGAGGATAAGAGTGACCAGGCCGGACAAGGTTTTGCCCGAGTATCTGAACTGGTATATCAGCCGGCGGGATGCGCAGATTTTTCTGACCAGCCGGGCCAAGGGAACGGTTCAGAAGATGATCAGCAAGCAGGCCATTGAAGATCTGGAGGTGGCGCTGCCAAATCTGGAAAAACAGAAAAATATCGTTGAGCTGGCCACGTTGTCTGCTCGTGAACAAACCCTGCTTCAACAGCTTGCCGACAAGCGGGAACAATACATTTCAACCATACTGATGCAGCTTGCAAAAGGAGAATAAAGAATGAGCGGCAAGATTGACCAGAAAGACATCAACAACGCGGCATGGGCGGCGTGTGATACCTTCCGGGGCGTTGTCGACCCGGCGCAGTACAAAGACTACATCCTCGTGATGCTGTTTGTGAAATATATCTCCGATGTATGGCAGGACCACTACGAGGCGTATCAGAAGCAGTATGGCGATGACGATGCCCGTATCCGCCGCAAGCTCGAGCGGGAACGGTTTGTCCTCCCGCAAGTGTTACTCACCGAAAAGAATGACAAAACCGGCGAAGAAACGGTTCTGGATGAATTTCCCGCCACCTATTACAGCCTGTATGAACGAAGGTCCGCCGCCAACATCGGTGAGCTGATCAATATCGTGCTCGACCATATTGAAGAGAGCAACAAGAGCAAACTCGAAGGGGTCTTCCGCAATATCGACTTCAACAGCGAGGCCAACCTCGGGCGGACCAAGGATCGGAATAAGCGCCTTAAAACCCTGCTGGAAGACTTTAACAAGCCGCAGCTCAGCATGAAGCCCAGCCTCGTGTCCGAGGATGTGATCGGCAATACCTACATCTATTTGATTGAGCGCTTTGCCTCCGACTCCGGAAAGAAGGCCGGAGAGTTCTTTACTCCGCTGAGGGTGACCGAACTGGTGGCCAGGCTGGCCGGCCCCAAACCAGGCGACCGCATCTGCGACCCGGCCTGCGGATCGGGCGGACTTTTGATTCAGGCGGCCAAAGAGGTGGCCCGCAGCGCGGGCATCGCTCAGGAAAAGCGCAACTTCGCCCTCTTCGGGCAGGAATCCAACGGCAGCACATGGGCGCTCTGCCGCATGAACATGTTCCTGCACAGCTTTGACAGCGCCCGGGTGGAATGGTGCGATACCCTGAACAGTCCCCTGCTGGTGGAAAATGACCGGCTCATGAAATTCAACTGCGTGGTGGCCAATCCGCCGTTCTCACTGGACAAATGGGGGGCTGAAAACGCTGAGAGCGACCAGTACAACCGCTTCTGGCGCGGGGTCCCACCCAAGAGCAAAGGCGACTGGGCCTTTATCAGCCACATGGTGGAAATTGCCCTTGAAAAGCAGGGCCGGGTTGCCGTGGTGGTTCCCCATGGCGTGCTGTTCCGGGGCGCAGCCGAAGGCCGTATCCGCCGGAAAATGATCGAGGAAAACCTGCTGGATGCCGTGATCGGGCTTCCGGGAAACCTGTTCCCGACCACCAACATTCCGGTGGCGATTCTGGTCTTTGACCGCTCCCGGGAAAAAGGCGGGGCCCGTGAAGATTGCAAAAACGTCTTCTTTGTGGATGCCAGCCGGGAGTTTGTCTCCGGGAAAAACATGAACACCCTCTCGGAAGCGCATATCGACAAGATCATGGAAACCTGCGCCGCCCGGGCTGAAGAGGAAAAGTACGCCCATGTGGCCGAGTTCTCCGAGATCAAGGAAAACGACTTCAACCTCAATATCCCCCGCTATGTGGACACCTTTGAGGAGGAAGAGGAGATCGACATCGATGCGGTGCAGAAGGAAATTGACGATCTGGAAAAAGAGCTGGCAGCGGTGCGGGTGAAGATGGCCGAGAAGCTTACGGAGATTCAACGATGAGTAATAAAGATATTGAAAAACGGCACCATCAGACATTCGAACAAATCAAAGAACAGGCAGGTGAAGGTAAAGAATTCTGGACAGCACGTAAGCTATCAAAGGTTCTGGACTATTCGGAATATCGTCACTTTTTACCTGTAATCGACCGGGCCAAAGAGGCCTGCAAAAACAGTGGGCATAACATTGCAGACCATTTCGAGGACTTCCTCGGAATGGTCGAGATCGGATCAGGAGCAAAACGTAAACTGGAAGATGTTAAACTCTCCCGCTACGCCTGTTACCTGATTGTCCAGAATGCTGATCCCTCCAAGCCGGTGATTGCCAACGGACAGACCTACTTTGCCATCCAGACCCGACGTCAGGAACTATCCGACGATGAAGCCTTTCAGCGCCTGAAAGAGGATGAAAAGCGGCTGTTTCTTCGCAATGAGATGAAGGAGCACAACAAAATGCTGGTGGAAGCGGCGCAGCAGGCGGGTGTGCAATCCAATCTTGATTTTGCCATCTTCCAGAACCACGGTTATAAGGGGCTTTACGGCGGACTGGACGCCAAAGGCATTCATCAGCATAAAGGGCTGAAAAAGAGTCAGCAGATTCTGGATAACATGGGCAGCACTGAGCTGGCCGCCAATCTTTTCCGCGCCACGCAAACCGAAGAAAAACTCCGCCGGGAAAATATTCAGGGCAAAACCAAAGCCAATAAAACCCATTTTGAGGTCGGCAAAAAAGTGCGTCAAACCATTGAAGAGCTTGGCGGTACCATGCCGGAAGACCTTCCAACGCCAGATGAGGATTTGAAGAAGCTGGAAAAACGAGCGAAGACTCAAAAAAAATTGGGAGAGAATACCGATGACCAGTGAACAATATTTGAAAATCGATGCAGAAGAGCTGGCAGCGGTGCGGGTGAAAATGGCCGAGAAGCTCAAGGAGATTCAGCGATGAAGTTACCTGTATCGTGGCAAATGAAGCGCCTTGAAAAACTGGTGCAATTCAGTTCTGGGGGAACGCCTTCAAAAGCAAAACCTGAGTATTGGCTGGGCGATATTCCATGGATTAGCGCCGCAACAATGCATCAGCAAGAAATAGTAACATCCGAATTGCATATTTCGGAAGACGGACTGAAGGCTGGGTCGAAACTGGCAAAAGAAAATGATCTTCTTTTGCTTGTTAGAGGTAGCATGCTTTGGAAGAAGGTTCCCATTTGTATTTGCAAGCGTGACGTTGCCTTTAATCAAGATGTAAAAGCTTTAAGAATTAACGGGAAGGTCACACCAACTTATCTGCTTTACTGGTTCTTAGCCCATCAACGGTTTCTGCTGAACAAAGTTGTTGGGACTGGAATTGGTGCAGGAAAATTTGATTTAGATGAGTTGAAATCTTTAGACATTCTCCTCCCTCCACTTCCCGAGCAAAAAGCCATTGCAGATCTGCTGTCCAGCTGGGATGAGGCCATCGAGAAAACCGAGCGGCTGATTCAGGCGAAGGAGCGACGCTTTCGCTGGCTACTTCGCTCATTGATCATTGATCAATGTTCAATGAACAATGAAAAAGCGGAATGGAAAAAGGTGAAAATTGGTTCATTTCTGACCGAGAGCAGGATTTCAGGAACTAATGGACGTGATGCGCAAAAAATTACGGTGAAACTATACGGGAAAGGTGTGATCGCTAAAGGTGAAAAACGTATTGGAAGTGAGACAACCCAATACTATGTGAGAAAAGCTGGTCAATTTATTTACAGTAAACTTGATTTCTTGAATGGTGCATTTGGCATTATTCCTGATGAGCTTGACGGTTTTGAATCAACTCTCGATTTGCCAGCCTTTGATATTTCAGATTCTGTTTCGAAAGAGTGGTTTCTGTATTATCTGATCCGCCCTGAATACTACACAAGACAACTTGGATTGGCTAAGGGGCAAAGAAAAGCTAGAAGAGTTAATCCGTCTGAGTTCTTAAAATCTAAAATCCCATTTCCTCCGCCTGAAATTCAAAAACAGATAGCCGAAACACTCTCATCTGCCCAGCACGAAATTGACCTGCTGAAACAGCTCGCAGACAAATACAAAACCCAGAAGCGAGGACTGATGCAGCGTCTTTTAACAGGTGAGTGGAGAATCAAGCCTGATGTGGTTAAAACTTTTGAGGAGAACGATAAATGAATTGTGAAGTTAGAAATGTGAAGTGTGAAAGTTTTCAAACCTCAAACTTCCCTCTTCATACTTCACACTTCACCCTTCAAACTTTTTCAAACGGCTTAATGCAGAGCTGAGGAATAAATGATGAATGATGAATTGAAAGTAAGCGGTATTTAAACCCCATCTTCCTCAGCCCCTCACCCCGGAGTATGATGTC
>CAZQIX010000004.1:0-47898 GCA_964593855.1 uncultured Desulfobacula sp.
CAATCATGCTCAGGCCTCATGATAAAAATCCGGTTTCCATCAAAGTCAATAATTACATTCGAAGCAACGCCGCCGGCACCATGAAACAGGTTAAAAACACAGATCTTTTAAAACTTCGCACTCTGTGGAAGGCCCATCTCGAGACCGGCAATGTCGGCCCCATGATGTATGCCATCATTTCGTATGAACATACCCCGGTCGATCTTCTGACCGATGTCCATGGGGACTTTCACATGCTGACCCATGCCAATCTGACTGGAATCATTGAAATCCGGAAGCGGCTGACCAAATCCTGCGAAGACCTTGAAAAAGAAAAATCCAAAAACAGAGAAAAGGCGGATAAAATAAGAGCGTTTGCCATCGAAAAGAAAGAAGACACTCTCAGAATAGAGCGAATCACACAGGAAAATCAAACCTTGAAAAGCCGGGCCACACAGATGGATGCCGAGGTCGATCCGGTCCCGATCCTTGTCGAGAGTGAAAATGAGATGATCAATGATCAGATGCAGGCGCTATTGGCAGGATTGGCCTCTTTTGGAACGTCAAGGTGCATGAGTGATCCGGACTGCCTCAAAGTGGCAGCGGGGATCTAATTGCCATTAGGTAAACCCCCGGCTTTGCCGGGGGACTCACCAGAGTTTGACATTTAAGGGAATAAATGAAAGTCCCTCCAATAGTGAACCGCTCAAATTCACAAGGAGAGACTTTCATGAACAACGATTTAAGTTTAGCCCACAGCCGTTGGGAATGCAAATACCATGTGGTTTGGATTCCCAAATACCGCTGAAAAACGTTATATGGCCAGTTCAGAAAATACCTTGGGCACGTATTCAAAGAGTTGGCATACAGAGAAAGCGAGCTTATAGAAGGATACATGATGCCGGACCATGTGCATATGCTCATCTCAATACCTCCGAAATACTCGGTGGCCCAGGTTATTGGTTTCATCAAGGGCAAAAGTGCGATACACATTGCACGGAATTATCTGGGACATCGAAGGAATTTCACTGGTCAACAGTTTTGGGCCAGAGGCTATCATGTTTCAACCGTTGGCCGAGACGAAGATACTGTCCGGGAATACATACGGTCTCAGGAACAAGAGGATCAACGTGTAGAGCGACTGAGCCTGTTCAAATAAGGTATGCCACCTTTGAGGTGGCCAATAAAATAACCGCTTTGAGCGGTTCACAATTTCAAGCCTCCGGCTTTGCCGGAGGTAATTTGACTCTTAACCCCGAAAAGGAGACAACAGTAAAAGGAAACGACTGATATTCATCTTGGCGATGCCGGCTGTTCTTGCGTTGGCAGCCCCTTCTTTCGCCCATTTTCAGATGATCTACACGCCGGAAGCAGCACTGACGAAAGGGGGGAAAATTCCTCTGACCCTGATATTCACCCATCCGTTTGAAACCGGCCATACCATGGATATGGGAAGGCCGGAACAGTTTTTCGTGCTTCAATCCAGAGGGGAAAACGAATCCAGGAAGACCGATCTTCTGTCAACGCTCAAACCGATTGTCTGGGCCAGTCTCACCAACTCCGGCGCGGCTTTTGAAACCGAGTGCGCTGCGCGAGGCGGGGATCATATTTTCTGCCTGGTTCCGGAACCTTATTTTGAGGCTGAAGAGGGCGCATACATAAAGCAGTTGACCAAGGTCATCGTCAATGTCGGCGGAGAGCCCGGTGCTTGGATGGAACCGGTGGGCCTTCCGGTAGAAATCGTTCCTTTGTGCAAGCCGTATGACCGCTGGACCGGCAATGTTTTCCAGGGAAAGGTCCTGTTCAACGGCAAGCCGGTTTCCGGTGCTGAAATCGAAATCGAGTACCTGAACCATGAACCTATGTCGGACAAAAAAGCCTTTGCCAGAGAAGCCAAAGCTGAAGCGCCCCAGGATGCCTTTGTGCTTCAGACGATTTTCGCCGATGACAACGGTATATTCACCTTCGGGATCCCCAAGGCCGGATGGTGGGGATTTGCCGCGCTGGGTCTGGATCCGGGCTACGCCTATGAAGGAAAAGAATGCTCTCTGGACGCGGTGATCTGGATTAAAGCCACAGATATGTAGCCGGATAGTGAAACGGTATCCGAATTTAAGTCGGGTGTTCCGGAAATAATCATTACACACAATATTTTTTTTCATGAAAGGGAAAAAAGATGAAAATGCGTATCGCTCTTCTAATCGGTATTCTAACCGCACTGATGATCGCCGCCGTTCCGGCCATGTCCGCTTCCAATATGGAGCTGGAGGAAAGGGTCGCGGATCTTGAAAAACAACTGGGAGCAGCCGAAGAAAACACCCCTTCTGGGCGGATCCCGGAATGGGTCACGGTTTCGGGTGCCATGGAAGTTGAAGTGGGATTTGAATCCGGTGATACCTATGACACCAGTGATATCAGCCTGACCACGGCCGAAGTGGGTATCGAATCCGCCCCCCTGGAATGGCTCACCGGTTTCATGCTGATTTCCTGGGATGACGAGGCCCATGACCTGTTCATTGACGAAGCTCATATCACGCTGGGGCGTACCGACAACAATCCTTATTATCTGGCCGCCGGGAAGATCTATGTACCGTTCGGATCATTTGAAACCATGATGATATCCGATCCCATAACCCTTGATATCGGAGAGATCAAGGACAATGCCGTCCAGGCGGGCATTGAAATGAATGGGTTCCATGGTGCGGCGTACCTTTTTAACGGGGAGGTGGATGAAGCCGGCGATGATGACACCATCGGATGCTTCGGATTCTCTCTGGGATACGCCGTGGAAACCGATACCTATTCGGTTGAAATGGGCGTTGACTGGATCAACAACATCCTGGAATCCGGCGCCCTGAGCGAAGCGGTGGCCGACGGGGGCGGGGATCTCAGGGAATATGTTCCCGGTTATTCCGTCCATGCCATGGCCCATATCGGTCCGGTACGCCTGATCGGAGAATGGGTCCATGTGGCCGATGATATTGAAATGATCACGGCCGGCACCTTTGATTCGCCGTCCGCCTATGCGTTTGAAGCCGGTTATATATTTGACGTTTCCGGGTATGAAACCATTCTGGCGGTCGGTTACCAGTCCAGTGACGATGCCTGCGGCCTTCTGCCGGAAACTGTTTTGCTGGGCTCCGTCAGGGTTAAAATAACGGACAACCTTTCTATCGCGGCGGAATATCGGACGGCAGAAGACTATTCCGTTGCGGACGGCGGAACGGGAGAAGATGTCGATACCTTGACCTTTCAGCTTGCACTTGGTTTCTAGGGGAAGAAGTCTCCAACTCGACGGGATGGATTTTATCGACTTTCAAGGGCGGATTTCTGAAATGATTTTTCTTTTGACTTGCCGGATTGTTTCAGACCCCTAAATAGGCGCTTTTTACCAGATCATTGTGAAGCAGCGCTTCGGCGCTGGCTTCCAGGACCACGGCCCCTGTTTCCAGAACATACCCTTTTTTCGCCCAAGAGAAGGAGCCGAGGCATGGCCATGAGGGCCCGAACGATTTCATGGGTTTCTAACCCATCAATCCGCTTCCCGTTGAACTGGATTTCCCCTTCAGACGGTTGCAGAAGGCCGGAGACGGCCTTGAGAATAGTACTCTTTCCGGCTCCGTTGGCGCCGATGAGAGTAACGATGGTGTTTTCATCAAAGGAGAAATCCTTCGATCATCGGGATTCATCCAGGACCCGGCGGACCGTGTCGGCCAGATCGGAGAGCATCACCGGTTTCATCAGCAGGGCCTTGATTCCTTTGGTTTTGATGGTGTCCGGATGGATCCGTTCGCTGAACCCGGTACAGATGATGACGGGTATCTCGGGCCGGACGGCGGTCAATTCGCCGGCGAGCTCATCACCGGTCATGTGGGGCATGGTCATGTCGGAAAGGACCAGATCAAATGTCCGGGGCGAATTTTTGAACAATGTCGCGGCTTCGATGCTGTCGGTACACGACGTGACCCGATAACCGAGTCTTTCCAGCATCTGTGTTTCCAGGCGTGCGATCACCGCTTCGTCGTCCACCAGCAGGATTCGCTCGTTTCCGGTGGGGTGGCGACCGGCTATTGCGGCGGAAGGGGTTTGCCGGGTAAGGCTTTCCATGAGCGGCAGAAACACATGGAACACGCTCCCACTGCCTGGGGAGCTGTCCACTTTGATTTCGCCTTTGTGGGCCTTGACGATGCCTTGGACCACGGATAATCCCAGGCCGGTTCCCTTGCCCTGTTCCTTGGTCGTGAAATAGGGGTCGAAAATCCGGCCCAGTATCTCCGGGCCGATACCGTGGCCGGTATCGGCGACCGACAGCCGGACGGCCGGGTGGGACCCTTTTTTGTCTTGAATCAGGCCGTCCGCCGGGAACCGGTCTTCTTTCAATTCGACATGAATCCGCCCCGCACGGGGTTCAATGGCGTGAAAGGCGTTGGTGATAAGGTTCATGGCGATCTGATGGACCTGTGTCGGGTCAGCCAGGACCCGGGGGCAGTCATCCTGGATATCCTGAATGATTTCGATGTTGGCCGGTATGGTGGCCCGGGTCAACCCGATCGCTTCCTTCAATATTTTTTGAATCGGGACGGGAATGAGTTTGTGATCGCTCTGACGGCTGAAAGCCAGAATCTGTTTGACCAGTTCGCTGCCTCGAAGACCGGCTTTCAGTATTTCCCGGGCATTTTCATGCTCCGGCGTTCCCGGGGGCAGATCATCCATCAGCAGTTCAGCCATGCCCACGATGGGGAACAGAATATTGTTGAAGTCATGGGCGATGCCCCCTGCCAGATTGCCTATGGATTCCATTTTTTGGGCCTGCTGGAGTCTGAATTCCGCCTGTTTCCGGTCGGTGATGTCCTGGTTGACCCCATAGGTTTTGACCGTACGGCCATTGTCGTCCTTGAGGATGAAAAACCGGACGCTGATGTGACCGATGGCCCCGTCCGGGAAAACAATCCGGTGTTCCAGCTGCCTGCTGAAATGGGGGTCGGTCGTTTCAACGGCTTTTCGGGTCTCTTCTTCGACCATGTGGGCGTCTTCCGGATGGACGAACCGGCGGGCATATTCCGAAGCCGTCAGGATATAGCTTCCGATTTCCCGGACCGATGTGCGGAAAACCTTGTAAAAGTAGTCGTTGAATAGAAATTCATCCTTTTTGACATCATATTCCCAGTGGCCCAGATGGGCCATTTCCAGTGCGCTGGACAGTTGAAGCCTGAGTTTTCCCCTTTCTTTTTCAGCCTCGGACCGGTCTTTGAGTTCCTGTTCCAACTGACGGGTGCGCTGGGCTACCTGACCCGTCAGGGAACGGTTCCAGACTGCGACCCCGGCCAAGATCATGAGGAAAACAGAGCCGCCGATTCCGATGATCATCCAGAATTCCCGCGTTTCCCAGGGATTGATGCGGCCGAAGTTGATCCATTTCTCCCGAATGGCGGTTTTCTCGGCCTGACTGACGGCCTCCAGCCCCTTTGACAGGATCCGGTTCAGCATGGGCCAGTCATTTCGGCAGGCAATGGCCAGTTTGATGTCATATCCGACTTCACCGGCAATGCGCAGATTGGTCATGCCTTTCTGCTCGGCGAGAAAGGAGGCGGTGGCCAGATCGATCACGGCGGCGTCCGTTCGGCGGAAAGAGACGCTGAGCAGGGCTGTCAGATCGTCGGGAACGCGGTCGATATCCAGTCCCGGGTATTGAGACAGGAGATGTTCGGTTACAGCGTAATGGTCGACCAGGGAGATTTTCATGCTTTTGATGTCGGGAAAGGTCGGTGTGCCGGGCGGATCTTTTCGCATCACCAGTACGTTGGGGATTTCGATAAAAGGATTTGAAAACAGCAGGAATTCAGATCGGCCGGGTGTTTGTGTGACGGCGTTGACAATATCCACCTGTTTTTTACGGGCCGCCGCCAGAATGTCGTTCAGGGTCTCAAATCGGATTTCCTTTACTCTGAAGCCGAGTTTTTTCTGGATGAGCCGGACATATTCCGTTGCCAGGCCCGTTGCCAGGCCATGGTCATCAACAAAGGCAAAGGGGGCGTATCCGGTTTCAACGGCAAGGGTGATTCGGCCGTCATGGCGGGTCAGCCATTCCCGTTCTTCAGGGGAAAGCGGGTCTTCCGAGGCGTGGGCGCCGGGGATTGAAAAAGCGGGCGGCCCTGAACCGGAAAAAAGGGCGGGCAACCGGTCGGACACATGGGCCGCGAGAACGAGGACGATCACAGCGAGAATCCCTTTGAGGGTTCTGCGGAGGATCATGATGCCGGAAGTCCTGGAGAGGAGTCCATGATGCAGTCCATTTGTTAAAGGTTTCCCGCCTTTTGGCGGGTTTATCCAGACTACAGGAAACCCTGTGGGTTGACAATGGATTTTATTGTTCGGCCGCCCCGGTATAATAATGTTGATTAATCAACCGAATTTTAATTTTGATCCAAATAAATTTATAATATGATTGACAGAACGAGGTTTCTTTAAGTATAGCTTGGTTCCGGAAGAAATGATAGTTGCATATTGAAACTAAACCCATGGTATGACACATCCAAAAAATATCATTCAAGAGGTGATCCAATGAGAAAACCATCCATACCGGTTTTTCTGTTTTTCTGCCTGGTGGCCGCCTGTACCGTTCCGGCGTCCGCCCAGGTGCGGCTGACCTATTCCAATTTTTTCCCGCCGACCCACGTTCACAGCCAGTTGGCCGAAAGCTGGTGCCGGGAAGTGGAAAAACGAACCAACGGACAGATCCTGTTCAATTATTTCCCCGCCTCGACCCTGACCCGGCCCCAGCAGACCTACAGCGCCGTGGCAAAAGGTGTCGCGGATATCGGGATGACGGCCCTGTCCTATACCCGGGGCCGTTTCCCGGTGCTGGAGGCCATCGATCTGCCCATGGGGTATGCCTCGGGCGTGCAGGCTACGGCCGTTGCCAACAGGGTTCTGGAAAAGTTTGACCCGGTCGAACTGCACAATACGCGGGTGATGTATCTTCACGCCCACGGTCCCGGTATCATCCACACCCGCAACAGGGAGGTCAATCGACTCGAGGATCTCAAGGGATTGAAGATCCGGGGGACCGGAACCAGCGGAGAGGTGATATCGGCTCTGGGCGGAACACCGGTCGGCCAATCCATGGCAGAAACCTATCAGATGCTGCAGAGAGGAGTGGTCGACGGTTCCGCGCATCCGGCCGAAGCCAACAACGGCTGGAAGCTGGGCGAGGTGGCCGGATACATGATCCGGAATTTTTCCACCGGCTATACCACGACCTTTGCGGTTTTCATGAACCAGAAAAAATGGAACCGGCTCACTCCCGAACAGCAGGCCGTCATCCTGGCAGTCAATGAGGAATATGCCTTGAAGCACGGGCTGGCATGGGACGAGGCCGATAAAATAGGAGTGGACTTCTTTCTGTCCAAAGGTGGGAAAATCATTTCCCAGACGGAAGAGGAATCAAAACGGTGGGCCGAAAAAGCCGCCGTAATTGTCGACAACTACATTCAGGCCGTGTCCGTCAGAGGGGTGGACGGCCGGGAAGTGGTCGATTTTATCCGGGCAAACATGTAGTCAAAGGAAGCGGAAATGAATTTGAAACGGATTGTACAAGCCTTGAGCAGGCTTTCCAATATTATGAAGACCATCGGCGGCATATCCCTTGTCGGCATGATGTTGCTGACGGTTGTAGACGTCATCGGGCGATTTTTCCAGCACCCGATTTTCGGCTCCGTTGAAATCGTCGGATTTCTGGCAACGATCATCGTGGCGGGCGTCCTGCCGTACACGTATAAAATGGGCGGGCATGTTGGGGTCGAAATCCTGATGCAGACCACATCCCGAAAAACCCAGGCCGTGATCCGGATTATCACCCGGTCCCTGACGCTGTTTCTTTTCAGTTTGATTACCTGGCAGATGTTTCTGCATGCCAATGAACTCAAACAAATCGGGGAAGTCTCCATGAGTCTGAAATTCCCCACGTATTACATTGCCTATATCCTTGCCGTCGGCCTGCTACTCTTTTCCTTCACCATCGTGGAAACCATCTGTCACGATATCAATGAGTTACGAAAGGGGAACACGAAATGAGTCCAACATTGATCGGTGTCATCGGTATGGTCGTCATGATTCTCATGTTTCTGACACAGATGCCGGTGGCCTTTGTAATGGCTTTTGTGGGGTTTGTCGGGTTTTCGTACGTGATCGACCTCAATGCGGGCCTGGCCCTTTTGTCCCTGGAAGTATATGAAACCCTGGCTTCCTACGACCTGTCCACCATCCCCCTGTTCATTTTTATGGGACAGTTGGGGTTCAATTCCGGCATCAGTAAGCGCCTGTATGACGCCGGATACAAATTCCTGGGAAATATCCGAGGGGGCCTGGCCATGGCGACCGTTTCCGCCTGTACCGCGTTCGGGGCGGTCTGCGGGTCCAGCCCGGCCACTGCCGCCACCATGGCCACCATCGGCCTTCCGGAGATGAAACGCTATGATTACGATGACGAACTGGCAACCGGATCCGTTGCTTCGGGCGGCAGTATCGGCATGATCATGCCGCCGTCCGTGGTGCTCATCATCTACGGAATCCTGACCCAGCAATCCATCGGCGCTCTTTTTGTGGCCGGTATTTTCCCGGCCCTGCTGGTGACGTTTTTGTTCATTATCTCCATATATATCCGGTGCCGTATTTCTCCGAAACAAGGCCCGCCGGGCGAATCTTTTTCGTGGATGGAAAAATTGAAAGCCTTGCTGGGACTGGGTGAAACCCTGGTAGTATTCGGTCTGGTCATCATCGGCATCTTCGTCGGATGGTTCACGCCGACAGAGGCGGCGGCCATCGGCGCATTCGGTGTTCTGGTGATCGCTCTTGTGCGGCGGCAGATAACCTGGAAGGGATTTGTCGATTCCATTCAGGAAACCCTGCGAACCTCCTGCATGGTCATGATGCTGATCGTGGGCGCCGTGATTCTGAGTAAATTTCTGGCCGTCACCCGGATCCCCTTTGAAATCGCCGGATGGGTCGCCGGACTGGACATTCCGGCCGTTTTGATTATGGCCGTGATCCTTCTGATCTATCTGATCGGGGGATGTTTTATCGATGCCCTGGCCTTTGTCACCCTGACAGTGCCCATTTTTTATCCCGTTGTCCGGCACCTGGGATATGACCCAGTCTGGTTCGGGGTCATGATCGTCATGATCACGCAGATGGGTGTCATCACCCCGCCCATAGGGATCAATGTCTATGTGGTTTACGGGGTGGCCCAGATGGTATTTCCCAACCCCATTTCCCTGGAAAAAATTTTCAAGGGGGTGCTGCCTTTTCTGATCGCATTGATCGTGGGGGTCGTGATTCTGATCGCTTTCCCGCAGATCGTTCTGTTTCTGCCCAATCTGCTGTATTGAGGTCGTAACCGATCATGGGTCCGTCCGGGTGAGAACGGGATCCCGGGCGGACCATGGAAAAGTCAGAAAGTGTTTCCCGTCATTGGGTCAGCAATTGTTTCAGAGCGGTCTGCCGCAGGCTGATGTCCTGGTTTTTCACGGCCAGGGCCAGGGCCTTGCGGGTGCCCACCAGCACGGCCAGCCGTTTCGCCCGGGTAAGGCCGGTGTAGATGAGGTTTCGGAACAGCATTTTGAAATGCTGGGTGAGCACGGGAATGATCACGGCCTCGAATTCACTGCCCTGGGATTTGTGAATGGTGATGGCGTAAGCCAGGTCCAGTTCCATGATATCGGTCTGGCGGTACTGAATGATCCGGTTGTCGGGAAAAAAAGATACGGCACAGGTGAAATCCATGTTGTCGATGTCGTGGATCACGCCGATGTCTCCGTTGAACACACCCAGTTCGTAATTGTTGCGGCGGTGGATCACCCGGTCCCCGACCCGGAAGATCCGTTCCCCCATCTTCAATTGTTTGCGCCCTTCGGCATGGGGGTTGACGGCCTCCTGGATCACCCGGTTCAGGTTGACGGTGCCCAGGGTTCCCCGGGTCATGGGCGACAGAATTTGGATTTCACATCCGCCCCGGTATTTGGGGATCCATTCCCGGTAAAGCTGACGGACCACATCCAGTGCGGACAGTCCGTAGTGCAGGGATGACCAGGGATGGACTTTTTTCAGAACGGCCATCAGCTCTTCGGTCCGGGTTTCGGCCCGGCAGAGCTGTTGAAGGTCCACATGGGCGAATTTTTTCGGAATGGTAATCTCGGTTTCGTAAGGCCTGACGGTTTCATCTACCCGGAATTCAAAGAAATCCGTATCGTTCTGCCCACCGGTCACATTCCGCTCCAGATCGGGCATGGACAGTTTGTAAAACTGTTTGACCTGTGAGATAAACCGGATCTGTTCCCGGCTGGCCTCGTCCGCGTCCATGAACAGGCAATCCGTCCGATCCTGCCAGATCTCGGGATTCTTGAAAGGTGACGCGATCCAGGGCATTTCACCCTGGTTGATCTGGTGGGCGTAGCGGATGATCAAAGACGCCCGGGCCTGGCGGAAAATTCTGGTCAGGGTGAAGCAGGGGATCTTTCCCGAGGCGATGAGGTCTTTGAGCACGTTGCCCGGTCCCACGGCCGGCAGCTGGTCGGCGTCACCGATGAAAAGAATCCGGGCTTTCAGGGGAACGGCTTTGAGAAGGGCGGCGGTCAGGGTGATATCCAGCATGGACGATTCGTCCACAATGAGAAAATCCGTTTTCAGGGGGGCCTCTTCGTTTTTCGTAAAACGGCCCGCCTGCCATCCCAGAAGCCGGTGGATGGTTTTGGATGGTTTGCCGATCACCTCGGTCATGCGCTGGGCCGCTCGACCCGTCGGGGCCGTCAGAAGAACCTTCAGTCCCATGGCCTCGATCAGCCGGACCAGCACCCGGGTGGTCGTGGTCTTTCCGCAACCCGGGCCGCCCGTTAGAATGGAAAACGACCGGCCCGCAATACCCTGGACCGCTTGTGCCTGCTCGTCGCTCAGGGAAATGTTCTTGGCTTGGCAGTAAAGAAAAATCCATCGTTTCACCCGGTCCGTGTCCACTCCGGGTCGGGGATCGGCATCCCCCAGTCGTCGGGCCACATACAGCTCGTCAAAATACAGGGATTTAGAGTAATAACAGAGTTCCTCCCGACCGTCGGGTTGAATCAGGCTCCTTACCATGAGCCGTTTTTCGTCTTCCATACGTTTTAAAAACCCGGGAAGGCTGTCGGCCAGGTCAAGATTCAGCAGATCTTGCACCTGGTCGCGGATCTGGGAGTTCGTGAGATAGCAGTGGCCGAATTCCCGTCCGGCCGACAGCACATGCCGGATTCCGGCCATGATGCGCTGCGGGCTGTCCGGAGTGAGACCGATGCTCAGGGCTACCTTGTCCGCGGAAAAAAAACCGATGCCGTAAAAATCGTCGGCCAGGCGGTACGGGTTTTCAGACACCAGGGAAATGGCTTCGTCCCCGTATTCCTTATATATACGGACGGCAAACAGGGTGCTGATGCCGTGGGACTGAAGAAACATCATCACATCCCGGATGGCCCGGTGTTCGGCCCAGGCTTCCCGGATCACGGTGAGTTTTTTCTGGGCAATCCCCGGCACCTCGGTGAGTCGCTGAATGTGTTCTTCAAATACGGCAAGAGTGTCCTGATCGAAATGACGGACGATTTTTTGGGCGGTTTTGGGCCCCACCCCTTTGATCAGGCCGGAGCCCAGGTATTTTTCCAGGGCCGCAGTGGTGGCCGGCTTGATCTCCTGGGCCTGAACGGCCTGAAACTGTCGACCGTGCCTGGGATGATGGGTCCATGCCCCTTCGAAAACCATGGTGGCGCCGGCAAACACCCGGGTTTGGTGGACGATCACGGTCTCCTGCTCCGAGGGACGGCCGAACGGGGTGACCCGGAGAATGGACCAGCCGTTGTCGGGATTGTGAAAGGTCACCCGGTCCACAATCCCTTCAAGACTTTCCCGGATCACACCTGAAGGCGCGGGCTCACCGGGGGGGTGGTTCGCGGGCTGTCGGTTTCCCCTGGCCATCATGTTTTCCCCGGACCCGTGGGCGGCATCAGGCGTCGGCCAGACGCCGGTCATACATGGAGCCGACCCCGTATTCATCCCGGCGCATGAATTTGTCGATGGACGGCGCGATGAGCTGCATTTCCGGATTCTCCTTGAGTACTTCCTGGGCGATGCGGATTTCCTTGGTGCAGCCGGTGCTGTAGGTCGCATCCTTGCCGATCCATTCGGGCGGCACTTTTTTCTTGAGGATGGAAAAGGCCTCGGTAATGTCATCGGTGGTCTGGAACCGCCAGATGTCGATATAGGAACTGCGCTGCACGATTTCCCACATATACATGAGGTCGTCCGCATCCATACCCTGCTCGTAATACAGGGAGGGATTGATGATGAACAGGTTGGCCGATTTGTTCCGAAGATGGTCGATGAAGATGGACATGATTTTTTTGGCCACGTCTATTTTGCCCGGGATGGAGCCGATGATTCCGCTGTAGAACATGACGGTCATGCCTTTTTTCTTGGCCGCCTTCATTTCATCGATGATCCGGTTGGCTTTTTCTTCCAGGGTCTGGTGGGAAAATTTGATCACATCCCTGTGCCTGGGCTTATAAGAGACGACCAGGGATTTTTTGACCACGCTGATGTTGATAATGTTCTGGGTGAACTGAAAATGGGTGTCGATGAGCCGCTTCTTCTGGGACAGCCCCCGGGAGACCACCCAGTCCACTTCTTTGAATATCCTCGAGAACGTCGTGGACACCAGCAGCAGGTTCAGGGTTTCCCGGGTCCCGTCGGAAATCACGTACAGGTTTTTGTCGTATTTCATGAGGTTGAGCAGTTTGTTTTTGCTGATGGTTTTGTCATAGATGAAATGGGCGTTTTCCAGTTCCTTGATCAGGGTTGGGTCGGTTCGGGTGTCCATGAGGCAGAGTTTTCTGAAAAAAGGGGCTTCTTTTACCGAAAAAATGACCATGTGGCCCAGCTCGGCCAGGAATTTGGCGATGGACAGATCCACCACGGCATCACTGCATTCGTCGGCCAGCCACAGGATTTTCTGTTTTCTGGATTGGATGATGGACATCAGATAGGGCAGGCCTTCGCCCAGGATGGGAGCGGCCAGTATTTTTTCAAACCGGCTGAGGCTGGGGATTTCCCGGTTTCCACGGGTCCACAGGGAGTCCTGGGCCAGCAGCGCGAGCCGACGGCCGAATTCGATTTCCTTGATTTTTTCCCTGAGTTCGCTCAAGGTGGTGGTCTCGGACACCTGAAGGGCCTCATCCATCCGGTTGAGGGCTTTTTTGAAGGTTTCAGATCCCAGCAGTTTCCGGGCCGCTTTGTTGACCGCCTTTTTTTCCTGGGAGTAGGGATTTTCGATGTGGGTCCGGCTGAAAAAAATGGTAAGCAGACGCTTTTCCAGACGGGATGGAATGAGCAGGCCGGAACGAAGCTCTTCTTCATACTTGATGTCGATGAGGGTTTTTAAAAACCGTCGGTCGTAATCGTCGTCGATGAAATCGTCGATCATGGCCATGACCTTGCCGTAGGCTTCTTTGTACTGGCGTTTCTGCAGAGGGGGGTTTTTTCTGGACATGATGGCCGAAAACATCTGATCCGAGCAGGGATAATACCGTTCTTCGTTTTCCGGGTAGACCATGAATTCCACCTGTTCCCTGGATCCCACCTGGTGGTCGGCGTTGGCAAATGGGTCGATGTGGTTTTTGAGGAAAAAAGACGTAACCCAGGCGTCATGGTCAGGGGATTTTTTGGGGGTGTTCATCCAGCCTCCTTTTGGATCCGATTTTGGGGCATGGTAGCATTTCAACCGGTGTTTGGCAATTGAATTGGACGCAAATCCACTTGACAGCGGCGTCTGTGGGGCATAGGAAAGATTCATGGACCTGATGACCGCCCTTCATATCCTGAATCTGGATGACGACGCTTCCCCGGCCGAAGCCCGCAGGGCCTATCGGACCCTGGCCAGGCTTTATCACCCGGACCGGATGCGCTGTCATCCCCGTTTGTCGGCGGACGCGGGGGACCGGATGGTGCAGATCAACCTGGCTTATCGGTTTCTGGTTCCCCTGCTCGAAGACCGGATGTCCCGGCGTTCATCTTCTGAACCTGTCCCTTCCCGACCCGGCGTCTCTGATTTTGAGCCGGACGTCGACAAAGGCAGGAATTCGGTTTGGACAGGGTTGATTCGGATCCTGAAACCCTTTTTCAGGCCCGACCCGGCCCAACACAGCCGCCCGGGCCGTACATCCGATACGGATCGGCCCCCGCTTCGGACCGCAGGCCGGCATACTGAACCGCAAAAATTCGAGGGCACATCGTTTCGTTCGGTTTTAAAAAGTCATATCAGTTCAAAAAAGGCCGGACAAGGGCGGTCGAACGTGGGCGGACGACTGCGAAGGAGAGTGGACTACCGGACATATGCGGCCCAGCGCCGGCGGATACGGACCGCGTCCGGGATACGTTCCGGCGATGCGCGGGTCGAAGCGGTCGGTCCCGTCACTCCGGTTTCCAGGGTGTCTTCTGTGGGAAGATGATACTCCCATGGGCCCGATCAATTTTTTCTTGTTAAAAAAAATAAAATTTCATAGTATTCAGGCGCAATTCAATAAAAAAGAACGCATTTCAGATGAATTTTACCCTATGAATTATACCCTGATGGACAGAATACTGGCTCTGGGGAACCTGATCGGCCATGCTCGTCTGGGTTATATCGAAGCGGACAGAGATCTGCGGGTATCGTCCTGGAACCAGGGGGCCGTGCAATTGTTCGGGCTGAGTGAGGATGAAAGCATGGGCCGTTTCCTGGACGAGCTGATTCCGTTGAACAAAAGAGATCTTCAGAAATGCAAAAAAACCCATTCCGTCTCCTGTTCCCATGAGAATCACAAGGGAGAAACCATTCAATACGACATCCATTTTGCCCCCATCATGAACACCAGGGGAGACAAGCTGGGCGTGGCCGTCCTTATCAAGGACATTTCCGGTCAGGTCAAAGATCAGGCCTGCCTCAGAATCCAGGCGGAACATCTCAGCAATATATTCGGATTCGCCCCCATCGGCATTTATCATGTGAATATGGAAGGCAAAATGCTTTCGGCCAATCCGGAATATGCCTGGATGCTGGGGTATGAATCCGCAGAGGCCTTGGTAGACCAGATAACCGATTTCGCGGTCCAGATTTTTTATGACGAAGATCGGGGAGAGGATTTCATGTTCGGTTTGTATGAATCGGAAAAAGTGGTTCGTTTCCGATGCCGCCTCAGACGAAAAGACAATTCTTCTGTCTGGGCACTGTGCTATGCCAAAGCCACCCATGACGAATTCGGCCGGATGAACGGATTCAACGGGTTTACCATGGACATAAGTGAAACCATCCGGGCCGAACAGGAATTGAAACAACTCAATGAAAAGCTTCAGATGCTGTCCGTCATGGACGGGCTGACCCGGATCCCCAACCGACGGAAGTTTGATGAATACCTGGCACTGGAATGGAAGCGTCTTTATCGGAATAAGGATTATTTATCCGTAATCCTGTGCGACATCGATTTTTTCAAGCTGTTCAACGACCATTACGGTCACCAGGCCGGGGACGAATGTCTTCAGAAAGTGGCCCGGGCCATCCATGGATGCGTGATGCGGCCGGCCGACCTGGCCGCCCGCTACGGCGGGGAGGAATTTGTCATCGTTCTGCCCAATACCGATGCCGGCGGCGCCATGGTGGTGGCGGAAAAGGTCCGGGCCCGGGTGGGGGAACTGATGATTCCCCATGCCCGATCCAGGGTGAGTGAAAATGTGTCCCTGAGTCTGGGTATCGCCGCCATGGTCCCCGGATCGGACAATTCCCCGGAATCTCTTGTGGCAAAGGCCGATCACGCCCTTTATGAGGCCAAGGGCGGGGGCCGCAACCGGAGTGTCTGCGCCATTGATTGAGGATTACATCCCGCCTGTGAAATCCAGACCCAATTTGTTCTGAAGCCTGGCCGTAAGCCGGAAGATTTCTTTCAGAAGCATCCGGTCGATGGATGAAAAATTTTTTGGATTGATATAATTGTCCGGTTCTGTTTTTTCATCCATGAGCGTTGTGATTTGCCTCAGAAATCGCAGTTGCATCAGATAATCGTAGGCCCGGGAAATATCCATGTGCTCCTTGGCGGTCAGCGCGTGTCGGGTGTAAAGCCGGAACAGTCTGGCCTGGGTGTTGGTCTGGGAAATGTCGTTTCTGAGTGCGTAAATCCGCGCAAAATCGACAATGGGCAGCATGGCGGCTTTGAGATCCAGAACGTCTTTTCTTTCGCCCCTGGTTTCCACCACAAATCGGCCGAACAGATTGATGGGTGGTTTGTAATACAGCGCGTTTTCCGTGAGATGCCTCAGAAACCCGGGCCAGCGACGGATGGCCTGCTGAAGGTGCCGCTTCAGGTCTTCGGCCAGGGCCATGTGGCCCCAGGTTCCCCTGAAATCGAAGAAAATGCTGGAATGAAGGAGATCTTCGGGGCTGGAAGCCCGGATCCAGGTGTCGAAATACTTTTTCCACTGTGACAAGGGCCTGCACCAGGCCGGATTTTTGGCCATGTTGCCGCCATTGCAGTATTGATATCCGGCGGTATGGAGCCGGTCGCAGATCAGGTCGGCCAGATGGTTGAAATAGTCCCGGTCCGTTTCAGGGGAAGGGGTGTCTTCATACACCAGGGCATTGTCCTGGTCCGATATCAGCGTCTGCTCTTCCCTGCCTTCCGATCCCATGGTCAAAAAAACAAACCGGCAGGGGGGAGGTCCGGCCGTTTCCAGTGACAGGTGGATGATCCGTTCGATCACCGCATCGGAGCAGGCGGAAATGAGGCGGGTGAGGTATTCGGGATGGGCTCCGTTGCGAATGGGATCCAGCAGCATGTGGACCAGCCGGTCGTGAATATTTTCGAATTCCGCCGGGGACCGGGCTGAAAGAATGGTTTTGATCAGAAGATAGGTGGATTCGGTCTGGGCGGAGATTAAATCTTTGCGGCTGATGACGCCCGTTACGTCCCCGGACTGCCCGAGTACGGCCAGATGCCGCTTGTCGTGACGGGCCATGGCCAGAAAGGCTTCGAACACCTGGCGGTCGGCCCCGATGGATATCAGGGGAACCGACATGATTTCGGACACCGGATCGGAAAGATTTCGACGGGCGGCCACCACCTTGTTTTTCAGGTCCGCGTCCGTTACGATTCCTTCGACGGTTCGGCCTTCGCCTTTGATTAAAATGGCACCGGCATTGTTCCGGCTCATTTTTTCCGCCGCCTCCAGAATGGGGGTGGAACGGTCGCAGGTGGACAGATTCGGCTTGAACACCGATCCGATGGGCCGGTTGAAAAACGGCAGGTTAAATTCCCGATCCCTGATCCGCCGGGCAATGATGGCGGCAAATGAGGGGCTTTGCATGTTTCGGCCGAATTCCCGGCAGAAATGATCCTGGAAAGCGGGGTTGTTTTTGCACAGGCCCAGGAAAAAATCCGGGTCCAGTACTGCCAGAGAGGCATCTTCCACGATTTCGAGGGTCCGGATGGCAACTCCGCCGTTGAACATAATGGCCAGGGCGCCGAAATCGTCTCCGGGCAGGAGATCGCCTTTTAACAGGACGGTGGAGAGGGTTTTAAACCCGTATTCACCCCGACCGGTCAAAAGAATGTAAAATTTGTCCGCACGGGAGATTTCCTGCTCGAACAAAATGGTGTTTTCAGGGACGGTTTCATGGGACAGGGCCTTGGACACCCGCGCTTGTTCGGTCTCGCTTAAAACGGAAAACAGATTTGGCAGGGGATGGTTGTTCACGTAGCCTCCCTTTGAATGGCCGATAGGTGTTACGATTGAAGGTGCGGCATCAGTAGCTCAACCGTGCGTAATAGGTTTTGCGGGAGGCCTGGATGGCGTCCCTGAGAGTGAGGATACCATTGCTGTGCAAAATGGGAAGCAGTTTTAAAAAAATTTCCGCTGTGGCGATTGCGTCTCCCAGGGCGGTGTGACGGCCGATGATGGACACGCCCAGCCGTTTGGCAATGCTTTCCATGTCATGTCTTTCATGGACGGGGTGGAGAACGGCCGACAGAAGAAGTGTGTCCAGAATCGGATTCAGGATTCGCACGCCCGTATCTTTTTCTTTGACCTTGAACATTTTCATGTCAAAGGCGATGTTGTGTCCGACCAGGACCGTGTCGGCCGCAAAATCCCTGAACCGGGGCAGAATGGTGCGGATATCCTGTTTGCCGGCCACCATTTCATAACGGATGCCGTGGATTTTGTAGGATTCCATGGGAATATCCCTTTTGGGATCCACCAGCTCTTCGAAAATATCCTGGTACACGATTCGGCCGTGGACGATCCGAATCCCGGCCAGAGAGAGAATTTCGTCTCCACCCTCTGGATCCAGACCGGTTGTTTCCGTATCGAACACAGTGTAGCCGAGCTGTTGTAAAGGGGTGTCCATCAGACTGCTGTTTTCCTGGTCCGGCCCGAACAGGTTGAAATCATAAAATTCCGGCCGGCTGCCGGCAATGACCGGCGACTGGTGTTTTTTGGTCTGGGGAACGCGGACGGACAAAATATTTTCCAGGATCCTGGAAATTTCCTCATAGTGCCGGGGCCAGAGTTCCAGCAGCCGGGACAGCTCTCTGGAAACCGACATAGGGTCCCTGCCGTTCACGGGTGCGGGGGTCAGACAGATTCTGAGTTCGTGGGAACGGATGGACAGCTCTTGCTTCAGGCCGCTGAGTTTTTCATGGGTGGCGTCATACAGGTTGAGCTCGTCGGTGACGTCCTGAAACGCCAGTATAAACCCGGTCATTTGTTTTTCCGGCGTGAGCACGGGAATGATTTCCAGACTGATGAGACGGCCCGTCTGAATCCGGGTGATCAGGTACGCGGCGATGCTCTGTTGCCGGGTTCGAATTTTCAGCTCGATCTCTTCCATGGCCAGGGCGATTTTTTCCCTTTCAATAAGGTGAAACACGGATCTTCCCAGGCTGAGGAAGATTTCCGACCGCCCCGCCCCGTTCTCCGGGCTGAAAATGCTTTTGGCAAGGGAATTGTAAAGCAGAATACGACCGTTTTTGTTGCAGATGATCACGCCCTGGGGCAGTTCGGCCATGATGGCGGCCAGCAGGTTTCTTTCCTTTTCCGTTTCCGTCCGGGCCTGAAGGATCTGTTCGGTGATGGTTTTGTTCAGATTTTCGAACAGGTCGGCAAAATCGTTGATGACCTTTGCCAGGCGCATGATATCCCGGTTCCCCCGGATGTCGATGCGATGGGAAGGATTGACGGTGTAAATCAGGTCGGCTTCGGCGCAGATTTTTTTCACGGGTCGGATATAGCGGTGATAAATGGTTTCAAGTCCGAAAAAAACGATCAGACCCAGAATCAGGATCGCGACGATCAGATACACCCCGTCTTTTCCGGCCAGTATTCCTAGAAACCGGATTTCCGCCGCCGTGAGCTGATGCCAGAGAATCATCACGATGGCGGACATGACCAGAAAAGTGGCCGCCAGGGTATACATGACATATTTCCAGAATCGGTCCGTCTGGGGCATGATATTCATGGAAGGCAACCCTTCCGGCGGATTTTTCCCGCCGGAAGGGTTTTTATGAAAGGTTCGTGATGAGGGATTCGGGTTATCCCCACAATCCCCAGCCGAAACTGCCGACAAACAGAATGCAGAAAAGAACTACCGCGATCAGGTATTTATCTTCTAGGGCCATATCCAATCCTCCTTGTTATCGAGAATGACTAAAATCAATCCGCTTCCTTGGTCACGTCCATGGTTTCAATGTCGGCCCGCCGGATCTGTTCTTCGGACGTGGTCGACATTTCAGCCTTGAAACACAGGGCCCACATCATCACGATACCGATGATCCACCAGGCGATCTGCCAGGACCAGAGGGGCGGAAATCCGGAAAAGGAAAACGCCTTGTTGCCCAGCATGACACCGGGTCCAAGGGCGAAGAAAAACCAGATCGGCACCAGGATTTTCATCCGGAAGCGCCATTTTTTCCCGTTTTCGCTGGGTCCATCCACGGAATTGAGCCATTCCCGAACCTCTTTCTGGCGGGCTACGGTTTCTTCGTCATCCTTGATTCCCAATCCCCTGCACAGGTAGGCCACCGCCAGCCCGGCAAAAATACCCCAGAAGGCGGTGTGCATGGACAGCGGATACTGCCAGATGTAATACGTCAGGAAGCAGACCACGATGGCCGTGACCAGGCCCAGGGTGGCGCCGATGCTCGGGAAACGGAATCCCCAGTGAACACCTAAAAGGACCAGATACATGATGGTGCCGAAGGCGGTGGCGAACCCGCCGATCATGACGATGGCGTCGGTGCTGGTCAGGGACACGACCACGGCGGCCACGGTCAGGATGGTGGCGAAAATCCGGTTGGTCCAGATCTGTTCGGAGTGGGAGCCGCCCTGTTTTTTGACGTACCGCCACCACACATCCCGCTGAATGATGGTGCCGCCGGTGCCGATATAGGGCGCCGCCGTCGAATGGATGGCCGCGATGGCTCCCAGGAACACCAGACCCAGGACCGGGCCGGGCAGGAATTTGCTCATGAGCATGGGTACCACGTCGCCGTCCACCTTGGGCGCCAGTTCACCGGCCGTCATGAGGATGCGCGCTCCGATGCCCTGGAAGGCGGTGAAAAAGAAAAGGGCCAGACCCACGACAAAGGTGGACATGAACACCTGTTGCCAGGCCAGGGGTTTGGGGGATTTAATGCCGAAGTTCCAGAGGGTGAAGGCCGGGGAGGACTGAATCCCCATGAGGGCGAACATGTAGGTGAGAATCATCATGGCCGTCCATCCGCCGCCGAGACCGAAATGAATGACTTTCGGGACTTCCATGTATTTGGATTCAATGCCCTGCATGGATTTGACGAACCCGGTCCATCCGCCGATCACATCGGCCGTGATCACGAAAAATCCCAGCAGGGTGATCCCGCCCACGAGCAGCAGGAATTGAAGGACGCCCACCCAGGTGCTGGCCTTGAGCCCTCCGGTGACCACGTAAAACCAGACGATAAAGGCCATGAAAACCAGGCCGATGGTTTCCGGCACCCCGGCCACCCAGTAAAACAGTTTGGCCGCAGCGATGAGCTGAAGGCCGGAGTAAAAAATGGAATACAGAAAGGCCGACAGCACCGTGAGCCATCGGATGGCTTCATTGTTGTAATAATAGGCGAACATGTCCCCGGGCGTGATGAATCCGTAGCGTTTGCCCATGAGCCAGTTCCGTTTGGCGAAAAAGGCCCCGGTAATGGGGATGGTCAGGACATAAAAGGAAGCGAACGCATATACCAGACCGGCTTTCCAGATCAGACCCGGATGGCCGATAAAGGTCCAGCCCGAAAAAGAGGCTGCCGTGGCCGCCATCAAAAACGCGATAAAAGGAATGGAGCGGCCTGCAATCCCATATCCTGAGGTGGTTTTTTCACTGAAAAATCCTTTGAGGCCCCACCAGAAACAGTAAATAATATACAGAATCAGCAGTCCCCATACCCACATGATTTTTGGATCACCCATAATTCATCTCCTTACGTTGACGTCATTGGTTTTTTTGTTGATCGGATTTTGCACCCCCGTATCCGATTTCCCTGAGTGAAGCCTCGATTTCCCCGAGAATGGCGTGGTCATCGATGGTGGCCGGGACCCGGTATTCCTTCCCGTCGGCGATGGACCGCATGGTGCCTCTCAGGATTTTGCCCGAGCGCGTCTTGGGCAGGCGTTTGACCACGGTGGCGGTTTTAAAGGCCGCCACCGGACCGATTTTTTCCCGGACCAGGTCGATGACTTCCCGGATGACCTCGTCCGGATTCCGGTCGGCGCCGGCGTTGAGTACCATCATTCCCAGCGGCACCTGTCCCTTGAGGTCGTCGGCCACTCCCATGACCGCGCACTCGGCCACGTCCGGATGGGAGGCGATGACTTCTTCCATGGCCCCGGTGGACAATCGGTGTCCGGCCACATTGATGATGTCGTCCGTCCGGGACATGACAAAGACATACCCGTCCTCATCGATGAATCCCGCGTCCGCTGTCTGATAATACCCGGGGAACTGGCTCAGGTAGGCATCCTGGAAACGCTGGTCGTTCTGCCACAGGGTGGGCAGGGCTCCCGGCGGCAGCGGCAGGCGAACGACCAGGGCGCCGATGTCGCCCGATCCGACCGGGCGGCCGTCGTTTCCCAGAACATCCAGCTGCCATCCCGGAGCGGGTTTGGTCGGGGAGCCGGGTTTGACGGGAAACCGGTGAAGGCCCACGCAATTGGCGGCGATGGCCCATCCGGTTTCCGTCTGCCACCAGTGGTCGATGACCGGAATCTGAAGCGCCTTTTCCGCCCAGGTCAGCGTATCCGGATCCAGCCGTTCCCCGGCCAGAAACAGGTAGTTCAGACAGGTCAGGTCAAACTGTTTCATCAAAAGGGCTTTGGGGTCTTCCCGTTTGATGGCCCGGAACGCCGTGGGCGCCGTGAACAGGGTCCGGACCCGGTGCTGGGCGATCACCCGCCAGAAGGCCGAGGCATCGGGTGTCCCAACGGGCTTGCCCTCGTACAGCACCGTTGTGCAGCCTTTGAACAAAGGCCCGTACACGATATAGGAATGTCCCACTACCCATCCGATATCCGACGCGGCCCAGTAGACATCCCCCGTGTCTACCCCGTAAACGGCGCCCATGGTGTATTTCAGGGCGACCATGTGTCCGCCGTTGTCTCTGACCACCCCTTTGGGCTGGCCCGTGGTGCCCGAGGTATACAGGATGTACAGAGGGTCGGTGGCCTTGACCGGTACGCAATCCCTGGGCTTTGCCCCGGCCATTTGTGTTTCCCAGTCGAAATCCCGGCCGGCGGTCATTTCAGCCTTGGCCTGGGGTCGCTGAAAAATGATGCAGGATTCGGGTTTGGCTTCCGACAGATCGATGGCCTTGTCCAGAAGGGGCTTGTACTCGACGACCCGTTTGATTTCGATGCCGCAGGAGGCCGATACGATGACTCTGGGTTTGGCATCGTTGATGCGGGTGGCCAGCTCGTGGGCCGCGAATCCTCCGAACACAACGGAATGGACCGCTCCGATCCGGGCGCAGGCCAGCATGGCGATCACGGCTTCCGGAATCATGGGCATGTAGATGATGACCCGGTCGCCCTTGACCACCCCTCGATCGCTCAGCACTCCCGCAAAACGGGCCGTTTCGTTTTTGAGCCGGTCATAGGTGTAGGTCTGTATGACCCCTGTGACCGGACTGTCGTAAATGACGGCCGGTTGAGAGCCTCTGCCCTGGTCCACATGGAGGTCCACCGCGTTGTAGCAGGAGTTGGTTTCCCCTCCGGTGAACCACCGGTAAAACGGTGGATCGGCATCATCCAGTACCTTGCTCCATTTGCGATACCAGTGACAGTCTTCCGCCTGATTCCCCCAGAACCGGTTGGGATCCCGGATGGATTGTTCATAGGCTTCCGTGTACAGATTGAACATAACACCTCCTCCTGAACGGGTTGAATTTCAGTTATTTTTGAACCATCATCATGATTTCTTCCACCACTTCAGGGTTGGCCAGGGTCATGACATTGCCGACATCTCCACGGTTGGAAATGGCGCCCAGGACTCTTCGCATGATTTTACCGGACCGGGTTTTGGGCATGTCCGGAACCAACCAGACTTTTCTGGGTTTGGCGATTTTGCCGATCTGATCGCACACGGCGTCGGATACTTTTCGTGCGATGGCGTCGCTGGGAGCGATTCCGGGCTTCAGGGAAATATAGAGGTCCGGCTCTTTGCCCTTGATCTCGTGGGCCACCGGCACCACGGCCGCCTCGGCCACTTCATCGACCACCAGGGCCGCGGATTCGATCTCTTTGGTCCCCAGGCGATGGCCGGACACGTTGATGACGTCGTCGATCCGGCCCAGAATCCGATAGTAGCCGTCCGCCGAGCGGGTGGCGGCGTCACCGGTCAGATAGGGCCAGTCCCGCCAGTCTTTGCTGTCCGGGTTTTTGCAGTATCGGGAAAAATAGGTTTTGACAAACCGGTCCCGGTCTCCCCAGACGGTCTGAAGCATGCCCGGCCATGGATTCTGAATGCAGATGTTGCCGGCGATGCCGGGTTCTTTGATCTCCTTGCCGTCTTCGTCCAGGATGATGGGATGGATGCCCGGCACACCCGGTCCGGCGCTGCCCGGTTTCATGGGGTTCAAGGCGGGGACGGTGCTGCACAGAAACCCGCCGGTCTCCGTCTGCCACCAGGTGTCCACAATCACGGCCTCGCCTTTTCCCACAACCGACTGATACCATTTCCAGACTTCGGGTTCGATGGGTTCGCCCACCGTGGTCATGTGTTTGAAATGGTACCGGTACTTGCTTGGTTCTTCCGGACCCAGTTTTCGCAGGGCCCGGATGGCCGTGGGTGCGGTGTGGAAAATATTGACGTCCAGCTCCTGGGCGATCCGCCAGGATCGGCCGGGGTCCGGGTAGGTGGGCACACCTTCGTAAATAACGCTGGAGGCACAAAGGGCCAGGGGGCCGTACACGATGAAGGAATGGCCCGTGATCCATCCGATGTCGGCCATGCACCAGTAAACGTCTTCCGGATGGATGTCCTGAATGTACTTGGACATGGCCGTGACATAGGCCAGGTATCCGCCGGTGCCGTGCTGGGCCCCTTTGGGTTTGCCGGTGGTGCCCGATGTGTACATGAGAAACAGGGGTTCTTCGGACAGCATTTTTTCCGGTTCAACCCGTTGGCCGGAATAGTTTTTCAGTTCATCGTTGACAAAGAAATCACGGCCTTTGGCCATGGGGGTGTCTGAGCTGTATCGACCCGGATAGCGCTGCCAGACAAGGACTTTGTTCACTTCCTGCCCGTCTTTTGCGGATAGCCGGACGGCTTCGTCGGCGTTGATTTTGTGGTTCAGAAGTTTCCCGGCCCGATAATAGGCGTCCATGGTGATCAAAACCCTTGAATTGGAATCCACGATGCGGTCGGCGCAGGCCGAAGCGGAAAACCCGCCGAACACCACGGAATGGATGACCCCCAGCCTGGCACAGGCGAGCATGGTGATGGGCAGCTCGGCCGACATGGGCAGATGGACGGTGACCCGATCGCCCCGTTTCAGTCCGGCAAAGTCCCGAAGCAGGGCCGCGAATTCATTGACCCGGACATACAGTTCCTGGTAGGTGATGTGCTGGATCCGCTCTTCTTCCAGTTCGGGCACAAAATGGATGGCGGTTTTGTTTTTTGCGGTTTGGAGGTGGCGGTCGATGCAGTTGTAGCTGGCATTGATCAATCCCCCCTTGAACCATTTGTAGCAGGGCGCGTCACTGGTGTCCAGAACCTGGTCCCAGTATTTGTACCAGGTCAGAAGTTCGGCGTATTCGGTGAAATAATCGGGGAAGCGGTCCAGGCTGAATCTCTTGAAAATGTCCGGATCCGTCAGGTTGGCCTGGCCCACGAACCGGGGGGATGGGTGATAATAACCCTCTTCCTTCCAATGGACGGCGATTTGGGCTTCGGTGGTTTCGACGATTTCTTTTGAGCTCATGATTCATCTCCTTTAACGCTATATGGGGTTGGTGATGTAAACACACAAATAACCGTATTGAAAATACATCTATCCAATTGGAGCGGCGAATGGGGAAGGCCGGAAACGTGCTGCAGGAGGGTGGAAAATCGTAGTCATTTAATGAATTCGATTTATTTCACGGTTTCAAGAAATATTCGGAATAGAGACCGATGTCAATAAAAATTTTAAATTTTTTTTTAGAGAGGTTTCAGTTCATGGCGGTTGTTTCAAAAAAATGTCATTGCATGATCCGCTTGTTTGCGGTTATAGTCGAACCGGCAAGCCCTTTTGTTTACCATGGAAAAGGAAGTTCATTATGAAACAACCCATCGATCATTACTGGAACCTGAGGCTTTCCGCCGTCAAAGAAAGCCTTGAACATAACCGTTTCAACGTATCCATCGCCCGGACGGCTCGGGAAGCCAAAGACATCGCCATGAATCAGATCATACCGGAACTGAACCCCAGAAGCGTGTCCTGGGGAGGGTCCATGTCCTTTGTGGCCACCGGCCTGTTCCACGACCTCAAGGACCGCAAAGACCTCCAGGTGCTCAATACTTTTGACAAAAGCCTGACGCCCGAAGCCATGATGGATCTGAGAAAACAGTCTCTGACCGTTGATCTGTTCATTACCGGGACCAATGCCGTGACCGAAGACGGACGGCTCGTGAACCTGGACATGATCGGAAACCGTGTGGCGGCCATGATGTGGGGGCCTAAAAACGTTCTGCTGATCATCGGACGCAACAAAATTTGCGCGGACCTGGAAGAGGCCATGATGCGCATCAAGACCTTTGCTGCCCCGGTCAATGTCATGAACCTGGACAAAAAAACCCCCTGTCGGGAAACCGGTGTCTGTCAGGACTGCAACAGTCCGGACAGGATCTGCAATTACTGGACGATTATTGAAAAAAGCTTTGTCAAAGACCGGATCAGAATTATTCTGGTGAATGAAGAATTGGGGTTTTAAAGAATGCAGAAAATTATCGTGTTTCAGCAGAAAGGGTCCGGCAAAACAAAAATCGAAGGAATCAAAGAATTCGGGAAAGGGCGGTTCGACATCGACGTCCGGGACATCGATGTTCCACTGCCGCCGGTGATGGATGACACCTCTTTTCTTCTACCGGACAAACTGGACGGGGACCTGGTTCTGGATTTTCTCAAACATCAGGATCTTTCCGAAGACCTGAGCCTGTTGTGTGAGAAACAGAATATCCCCATGGTGGCTTCGGGGAAAAAAATCACCCGGGGCAAAGCCGTATGCACTCCCACTTGATGTACGCTGTCAAGACAGGTCTGTCTTGAGGACTATGGGGAATGTTTCGGCGCGCCGGACATAGAGGTGAAAACGGATCAGGACATCATTCAGGAGATCCGGGTGATCCGGGGGGCTCCCTGCGGAGCCACTTGGCTCGCGGCTGAAAAGGTCATAAACATGCCCGTCCGGGAGGCGTTGACCCGGTTCGGTCTGGAGGTACAGTTCGTGTGCTCGGCCGATCCGGCGGCCTGGGATCCCCTGTGGGGCAAAAGCCCGGTTCATATTGCCGCGGATGTTCACACGGCCGCTTTGAAGACAGCCTTGAAAAAAAAAGGGTGAAACCTGTCTAATTCTCACGGAGCCCCATTTTCCAGGTCTCCGGCAACCGGAAAGAGTTCACGTTGCTTTATTACGGGAACGGGATCGATCAGGTGACGTTTGAATCCCTGCCGGGAAATGGGCATTCCCAGAGCCAGGGCCAGGAGTTCTGAAAAATGAAATACAGGCAGTCGATGGCCTTTCAGGCTTCGGATTTCCAGGTTCAGATGGCACATGGCGCAGGCCGTTACAATGCATTCCGCATCGGAACGAATGGCGCCTTCCATGATGCGATGGACCAGTTTGCCGGATACCGCCGGCTTGCTGACCGATAAAAAAGTGCCGCAGCAGGTCGTGGCAAACGGCCACCGAACCGGTCCCGCTCCCAAAGCGGACAAAGTGCTTTCCATGAGTCCATATTCAGTTTTCCGAGACCTCATACGGGGCGGCCGTGCCAGCATGCAGCCATAATAGGCGGCTATTTTCAGTCCCTTGAGCCGGTTGCCGAAACCTTTGAACCACCCGGCCCGGCCCATTTCAGACAAAAGCTCGAAAAAGGCCATCAGTTGAAGGTCTTCGGGAAAGGGCGTATCCATCATCGTTTCATGGATTTTTCGTTTTTCTTCATCTTCTTGAAGTGTCATCCGGGCCTGACTCAGACGAAGATAGCATCCGGGGCAGGCGATGAGCAGGGGGCGGGATTCGGGGGCCAGAAACAGATTGCGGGCAGCCAGTGAAAGCGCCAGGTCCGGGTTGACGCTGTGGGCCGATGAAGAACCGCAGCAGTTCCAGTCGGGAATTTCCGTCAGATCGATGTCGAAACGGGCCAGAAATGAGATGAGGGTTTCACTGTTTTCTTTGGCCGTAGTGGCCAGGGAACATCCCGGGAAATAACTCAGTTCTTTTTCAATGGGCCGCATGATCACCTCCAGAGACTTTGAACAGGTCGTTCAGGCTTTTTTTATCCTTTATTTTCGACGGCAGAAGGTCCAGTTTTCTTTTGGCCAGCATTTTCAACCCCAGTTGAATGTCGGAAAACAGGTCTTTTTCAGAGAATTTGTATCTCATCATGATTTCAAGCTTGTGGGTCCGACCATATTTCCGGATGGAATCCATGACGGACCGGTGAAAGGACAGAATACCCTGTTCCGCCACAGGGATGTTTTCGGCAAGCGCCGTTTCTCTCAGAGCGTCCATAATGGCGGCCATGTCCACGGCATTGGGGCATTCCATGGAACAGGTATGGCATCCCACGCACAGCCAGATGGTGGCGCTTTTCAAGACTTGTTCCTTCAAGCCGAACTGGATCATTCGGATCACGGCATGGGGCAGGATGTCCATGTCCCGGGCCAGGGGACAGCCATTGCTGCAGGTCATGCAGTGCCAGCATCGGTTCAGGTTCGCATGGCTCAAGGCTTCCACCTTGTCGAGAAATGTGCTGGTGGTATCGTTGAATTGAATGGTCGTCATGGCACCTCCTGTGGGGTATCGGCGTCGTGTCGCGTTGATCGTGGCATGGATTGTGCCACGCCTTTGGGCTGGCTTCCTTGATCTGCATCAAGCGCGTTGTTTTTATCGGGCGTTTATCGGGTGATCTCGAAGGATTTGAAATCGGACAGGCCGGGCAGGTTTTTTGTCGTGACCTGATCCACCCGGGCCAGAGGAGGGCCTTTTTTGAACCATTCGATCATTTTTCCAATCGGATCCGGTTCTCCCTCCAGAAGAGCTTCCACGGAACCGTCGGCCATGTTTCTCACCCAGCCCCGGAGCCCCAGCCGAAGGGCTTCCTGCTGGGTATGGACCCTGTAAAAAACACCTTGCACCTTGCCTTGGATACATACCTGGACTTGAATACGGGATGTCATCTTGTCTCCTTATTTTTAAGGGTTTTTCAGGGACGCCTTGCCGATGACGGCGTTTCCGAACCTGGTCTGGATGGAATCAACGGCCCGGTCAACGCATTCCCAGGATTTTTCATCCTGTCGCCGCTCCCCCGGTTGCAAGGTCATCTGAACAGGTAGTCCGGCAGATCTGAGATGGGTGACACCGACGCCGATAAGCCTTATCTTCAGGGCTCCGTTGATTTTTTCCATCAGGGTCAGAGCGTGCCGGTAAATGGCCGATGAAGAGCAGATGGGGGTATCGAGCTTATGGCTTCGGGTTTTCAAGGAAAAATCCGAAAATTTAACTTTGATGAAAACCGTTTCACAAAAAAGCCGCCTGGCACGCAGCATTTTCCCGACCGCCTCGGATCGGTCCAGAAGAGCCCGCTGAAGGGCCCCGGGGTCGTCAAGATCCGTTTCAAATGTCGTTTCGCTGGAAATGGATTTGCGTTCGGCATGGGGATCGACCCGGGACGGATCGATCCCGTCGGCCAGTGCCATAAGATGGTGCCCCGGTTTCCCGAGTTTCCGGATGAGGATGGAGGATGGATATCGCCGGATGTCACCCAGGTATCGGATCTGAAGGGATTCCAGCTCTTTGAGGATCTTTGGGCCGACACCGGGAACTTTGACGATGGGCAGGGAGGCCAGAAATTCAGGCACTTCCGCCTCGCGGATCCAGGTCAGGCCGTCGGGTTTGTTCATGTCCGAGGCGATCTTGGCCAGGAATTTGAGGGGCGCAATCCCGACGGAAGCGCTCAGAAAAAGGCGTTCTTTTATTTTGCGTTTGATGGCCAGAGCGATCTGATCGGGAGATCCGAACAATTTACCGCAGCCGGTGATATCCATATAGGCTTCGTCAATGGACACCGGTTCCACCAAAGGGGAAAATCCGGACAGAATATCCATGAGAATCGCGGAATCCGATCGATATCTGGACATGTTCACGGGAACACGGATCAGGTCTCTGCATCGTCGGTGTGCCTGAAAGACCGGCATGGCGGAATGGATGCCGAAGCGCCTGGCCTCGTAGCTGGCGGCGGCTACCACGCTCCTGCCGGTGCCGCCCGCCACGATCACGGGTCGGCCTTGAAGTCCCGGGTTGTCCCGCTGTTCGATGGCGGCGAAAAAAGCATCCATGTCAATGTGCAGGATCATAGATTCTTCCTTGATGGCAGCAGGCTGTGATTACCGGCCTTTATCGGTTTTTTCCAGAACGAATTCAACCCGTCTGTTCAACGTCCTGTTTTCCTCCGAAGTGTTGGGCACAAGGGGCATGACATCCCCGTAGCCGGTGGCGGTGAGCCGCTCGGGTTGTATGCCTTTGGCGATCAGGTATTTCAGCACCGTGGTGGCCCGGACCGCCGACAGTTCCCAGTTGGATGGAAAAACGGGTGTCGATATGGGAATATTGTCGGTATGCCCCTTGATGTTGATATTGTAATCGGGATAATCGGCAAGGATGAGGATGATTTCGTCAAACACGGATCCGGCCGATGGGTTCAGGTCGGCTGACCCGGAGTTGAACAGGGCTTTGCCGTTGACGGAGACGATGATTTTGCCGTCCAGAATCCGGGTGGACAGATTTTCTTGCTGGTCGCTGGAACGGGCAAACCGGATCATGTGCTGATACAGGGTTGTGTCCCGGGAGTTGAGCCCGGTGACATCCTCGAGGGTGATCCGTGTATCCGGCCGTTCCGGGATTTCCATGAGCTCCATCAGACCGATGGGCTGTTCACTGTCTTTGATCTTGATTTTGACGGCTTCCACCGCATGCTGGTATTTGTTTTTTTCGAAAAAAGCCAGGGTGTACAAAAGCACGAAAAACACCAGCAGAATGGTCATGAGATCCGCATAGGTGACCAGCCACGGGGCATCATCATCATAGGTGATGAATCCTGAGTTGTAGGTGTTGTCTCTCATTTTTCGAGCTTTCCGTTCATCTGGTTCATGGGTTTTCGCAAACGTGACGAGATGAAACTGGACAGTTTTTCATAGATGATAACGGGGTTGTTGTTTTTGATGATGGAAATGGCGCCTTCCCGCTGGATCTCCAGGTTGATGATTTCGATGACCGTCCGTGAGCGCAGTTTGCCGGCAATGGGCAGAAAAAACAGGGTGGACAGAAGGGAGCCGTAAAAGGTGGTGAGCAGGGCCACGGCCATGGCAGGCCCGATATTGGCCGGATCCTGGAGGCGGCTGAGCATCTGGACCAGACCGATGAGGGTGCCCAGCATTCCGAAGGCGGGCGCGTAAATGCCCATTTTTCTGAAAATGTCCTGGACGATGAAATGGCGCATCTGAAGGGATTGGATTTCCGTGGTCAGCGCGGCCCGGATCACTTCCTCCGACGATCCGTCGGACAGCAGACCACATGCTTTTTTCAAAAAAAGGTTGTCGGTCTTGATCTTGCTGAGTTCGAGCAGACCCTGGCGCCGGCTGATCTGGCTGAGGCGGATCATGGTGGCTACGGCTTCGTTGGGATCTTCCTTGTCTTTGGAAAAAACGAAATAAGCTGCTTTGAACGCCGCCGCCACATCCCTGAACTGAAAAGTGATCAGAGTGGTGGCAATGGTGCCGCCGAACACGATCATAAGCCCCTGGACATTGATGAAGTTGTGGAGGTCCCCTCCCAGATAGATGGCGCTGAAGATCAGGGAAAGTCCGGAAACGATGCCGATAAAAGATGCGATATCCATACCAAATGATCTTCTCCTGGTATTGTGAAGTGAGGTTGACGGTCCATGCTATCGTATAAATTTTGGACGGTCAAGATTAAGTTTTCAGCTCCCCGGCCGGCTCATCTCGCTTGACTTTTAAAGGTCTTCCGCTTATTTATGATTCATTTCAACCCTGAATTGTGAATGAAAGGAATGAATATGAAGCGATTTAAAAAAATATGGGTTGTGGCTGTTCCGGCTATGCTCATGCTGATGCTGTGTGTGTGTTTGACCGGTTGCAGTAAGGTGACCCGGGATAATTACGACCGGATACGGATCGGCATGGAATACCGGCAGGTGACCGAACTGATCGGAGAGCCTGACCGGTGTGATGCGGCCGTGGGTGTCAAAACCTGTATCTGGGGGAATCAGACAAAAAATATCACCATTAATTTTGTGGCGGACAAGGTGGTGCTTCCTTCCATGAAAGGGCTGTAGCCGTTTCGGAAAGGATTTTACCCGACCTTGATCGATCGGCTTGAGTGCGTCCGGATATGGGCAATTCCTATTGTAATCTAAAAAAACGGGCGATTGAAAATAAATCTTGCTTTTTTGGGGCAAACTCTCTAAATATCAACAAAAGCTTTAAGTGTGAAGGCTTTTGCGTTTCGTTCTAAAGGCAAGACCCATTTGTGAGAGTGGCTGGACCTGAAGTTTGAAACTGCAAATTTTTTATTAAAAGTAAGTAAGGAGAAAGTCACGATGGCAACTGGGGTAGTCAAATGGTTCAATGATTCAAAGGGTTTTGGGTTTATCGAGCAGGAAAACGGACCGGACGTATTTGTGCATCATTCCGGCATCAATTCAACAGGTTTCCGGTCTCTGAACGAAGGCGACAAGGTGACCTTTGATATCGAACAGGGGCAGAAAGGGCCGGCGGCCGTTAATGTAACCGTTCAGTAACATTTCAGCTTTTATCGTAAAGAGGGGGGACACTTCGTGGTTCCCCCCCCGTCGTTTCCGGATAAACCCCGTTTTTATCGTCATTGCCTTCCCGCCTTTATTGTTCAAATCCGGAACGTCATTTTTCTGAACCGTTGAGGTGAAAACGGGGCCAGATTGATGTCGGATCGTTTTCCAAATACCAAGTCGCAGATCGCTTTTCCCGTTCCCGTTGCCAGGGTCAGGCCCAGCATGCCGTGGCCGGTGGCCATGTAAAGGTTTTTGTGGCGGTGGGATCGGCCGATGATGGGTAGATCGTCCCAGGTCATGGGACGGAACCCGGTCCACTGTTCCACGATCGGGTTGTCCACGGAAGTCGTCAGGTATTCTCCGGCACCCTTGATCAAGCGGGACAGGCGTCCGGGGTTGAGAAACCCGTCAAAACCCGACAATTCCATGGTGCCGCCCAGACGGTACCCGGACTGCCAGGGGGTCACCACCATGCTGCGTTCGTACAGGAGGCAGGGCGTGCGGCAGGCATGCCGGGGTTTTTCCATGGTGATGCTGTATCCTTTTCCCGGCTGGACCGGAATGTTGAGCCGGAGTTTTTTCCTGAGCTCGGCGCTCCATGCCCCTGTGGACCAGACGAACACGTCGGCCCGGTATCGACCCCTGACTGTTTTCACAGACCGGATTATGCCATTGTCGGCCTCGATATCCAGCACCCTGCATTTCTCTTCAATGATGAGCCCGTTTTGAACCAGTTGTTTTTTCCATGCCCGGGTCAGCAATTCAGGGCGCAGGTGATAGTCGTGCTCATTGTGATAGGCTCCGATCACATCGCCTGAAATGGCGGGTTCCAGTTCCCGGGCCTCTTGCGCGGGGAGCGGCCGGCCTTCGCATCCGTAAGTTTTGAGCAGGCGGTTGGTGATTCGGTAGTTCTCGAAGGCCGTTTTGTTTTTGAAAAGAAGCAGCAATCCTTTTTTTTCAAGATCACAGGGCAAAGCGCCGGTTGAAAATAATTCCCGATAAAGATCTTCCGAATATTCGAGGATTTCCTGTCTGGCCCCGGCCGCGGCATGGAAATGGGTCCGGCTGCAATGGGCCGCGAATTGCAAGAGCCAGAGCAGTCGGTTCACATTCAGCTCTGGTTTTATATAGAGCGGTGATGTGCCGCGGAGGGCACGGAAGATTTCATGGCCCACCACTCCTGGAGCGCAAAGGGGAAGAACACCTGAAAAATGGAGCAGGCCGCAGTTGCCGTGGGACGCGCCGGAACCGATCAGATCTTTTTCAATCATCCGGACGGAGAGTTTGTTTTTGAGCAGATAATGGGCGCAGGCCAGGCCGATGATGCCTCCGCCCACCACAATGGCGTCGGGTTTGGGTTCCATGGAACGATCCTTTCTGATCAGGGGTTAATATCCATTGGATACAGTAATCGGTAATGGCATTTTTTTCAATTTCAAAGAATCTCGGTGGGCGTCATTGTTTCTCGATCCAGGTACAAGAGCAGGAAAGATCGTCTGAAAATCGGATTTGAATTGACTTGCGCAAACAGCCGACTGGTGCTAAATTAATCAATTTTATAACAGGCCGAGGCCGGCGGAGAAGAAAAGCTGGGGCAATGGAAGTTGATGACATGGTTTGAAAAAAACGGGATATGGTTTGTCTGGATGAGCTTTTTGATCATCTGGCCGGGTTGCGGCAGTGGATCCGGGGATGGGAAAACAGAAAAAGAAACCGCTTTTCTGATCCGAACCCCGTTGCTCAGCCTGTCCGTCCAGGATTTCCTGGAAGAACTGGATCTCAAAAAATCGGCCTATCCTTATAATATCAAAGAAGAACCGGATGCTTACAATGACATGGTGATCCACCTGACGGCCATGCTGTCCGACGAAATGGTCCTGCTCAGTGCCGCGGCAGACCTTGGGGTGACCGTTACCGAAGAGGAAGTGCAAGCGGCTGAAACTGAATTCAGGAAGGAATACCCGGACGACGGTTTCGAGAAAATGCTGCTGGAGAATGTCATTTCTTATTCCCTGTGGAAAAAGCGGCTCAAAAACAGTATGGTGATCGAAAAATTCATCGACAGGGAACTCATTTCGGCCATTGAGATCCGGCCGGAGGAGATCGTGGCTTTTTACAATGCCCATTATGGGAAAAAAGATGCCCGAAAGTCCGGAGACAAAACCGGCGAGTCCCGTAAACCCTTTGACGAGAACGAACTGGTTTCCGTTCTCCGCATGCAGAAGACCCAGGCCTGCTATGATGAGTGGGTCAAGGAGCTGGAACGGAAATACCCGGTGGATATCGATCATGAAAAATTGAAATCCTTATTGATCAACATGGAATAACAGCGGAGGGAATCGACATGAGAAGACTTTCAAACAAAATGATCTGTTTTCTGGTCATTGCGGGGCTCGGCATCGTCGGACCTGCGGCTGCGGAGGTCATCGATCGCATTGTGGCCATTGTGGACAGTGAAATCATTACCCTGAGCCAGTTGAAAAAAGAATCCGACCTGTATCGAAAAGGGATTGAAACCGCCAATCAACCGCCGGAAGCCAAGCAAGAACTCTTGAAAACACTGGATCAAAAAATTCTGGAACGGATGATCGATGAATCCCTTGCCCGTCAGGAAGCGGTCAAATACCGCATCGAGGTTTCGGAAACAGATGTGGACGGGGCCATTGACAATATCAGAAAAATGAAAACCCTGAGCCGTGAAGCCCTTGAACGGATCGTACAGCAGGAGGGCCTGACGCTGGAGGAATATCGCGAAACCATTAGAAAGCAGATTCTCCAGTCCCGTCTGATCAACCAGACCGTCAACGCCAGGGTGGTGGTTACGGAAGCCGATATCCGGCAGTATTATGATACCCACGCCGACACCTACCAGACCAGCCAGAAATTTCATCTGAGAAACATACTCGTACACGATGAGCGGCAGGCCCGGGAAATAAAGACCCGGCTGGATCAGGGGGAAGATTTTTCAACCCTGGCCCGAACCTATTCCGTTGCCGGCAACGCATCGGACGCCGGGGATCTGGGGATTTTCGACAGCCACAGCCTGTCCGATACAATCCGGGACGCTGTCGCCGGCCTTGACAAGAGAGACTATACGGAAGTCATTCCAACAGCCCAGGGTTTCCAGATTTTCTACGTGGAAGACATTCTGGCCGAAAGCCATCAGTCCTTCGAGCAGGTTCGGGATGCAATCCATGAACGGCTTTACCGGGAGCGGGTGGAGGAAAAGTTCGACACCTGGCTCAACGCCCTGAAACAAAGAGCCTATATCAAAATTCTGCTTTAATCGACCAACCCAAGCCGGATGGGTAACGCCATGCACAATGACCAGATAAAAGTCCTGACCGCAAGCCTGAAAAGACTGCTGCGTCGCGGCGCCATCAAACAGGTCACCAACATCATCAAGAAAACCCATATGGCTGATCTGTCCATAGCATTCAAGGAACTCTCCCCGGATAACCGGGAAAAACTGTTCAAACTCATCAAAGCCCCGGAAGATATCGGACTCTTGTTTTCCACCCTGGATGAAAGCCTGTTTCTGGAATTTGTCAAGAACGTGGAATTCGAGAAACTGGTGGAGATTTTTGATCACATGCCGTCGGATGACGCAGCCTGCCTGCTCAACCTCATGGATGACGAAATCTCGGATCAGATTCTGGCCAAAATGCAGAAGGAAGAGTCGGACAATGTCGAACAGCTCATGAGCTACGGGGAAGACACGGCCGGCAGCCTGATGGTAACCGATTTCATCGCGCTGGAAGAACACTTGACGGCCAAAGAGGTGATCGCGGCCCTGCAAAGTAAATACCAGGATGTGGAAATGCCTTTCTACATATACGTTGTGGATGCTTACGGCAAACTGGTGGGGGTCAGTTCACTGCGACAGCTGGTGGTGGTTCATCCTGAAAAACCCTTGAAGGATTTCATGGCCCGGGATCTGGTTTCGGTCACGCCGTACACGGACAGGGAAGAAGTGGCCCGAATCGTTTCCCGGTATGATTACCTGGCCGTTCCGGTGGTGGATGACGACAACCGCATCGTTGGAATCGTCACGGTGGACGATGTCATCGATATCCTGCACGAGGCCGCCACCGAAGACATGCTCAAAATGGCCGGCGTAGGGGAAGAATACATTGAAACCCAGACCATTTTAAGGGGGACAAGGATCAGACTGCCCTGGCTTTTCGCCAGTTTTATCGGTGGGGTGGCGGCTTTCTGGATCATCGGCGGGTTTGAAGAAGATCTGGCACGATTCACCGGTCTTGCGGCCTTTATCCCGGTGATCATGGGTATGGGCGGCAATATCGGCACCCAGAGCTCCACCATTGTCGTAAGGGGTATCGCCACCGGTCGGATTGATCTTCAGGATTTTTCCAGGGTGGTACTCAAGGAATTGTCCGTGGGATTGATTCTGGGCGTGATTTACGGTTTGTTCATCGGCATCATCGCCCGTATTTCCTTTGCATCCGAAGTGTTTGCCCTTCCGCTGGCCTTTGCCGTCGGACTGGCCATCATTTCTTCCATGAGCATTGCCGCTCTGGTCGGCTCCATGGTGCCCCTGATCCTGGAGCGGCTCAATATTGATCCGGCAGTGGCCACGGGCCCGTTTGTCACCACATCCATCGATATGGTCAGTGTTTATTGCTATTTTACCATTGCCAGCCGGTTTTTAGGTTTCTGAACGTATGCCCGGTTTCAGCACAGATGCCATTCTGCTCAGGAAAACAGAATACGGGGATCATGATTTCATCATCAGTTTTCTCACACAAACCAGGGGAAAAGTGTCGGTGATCGCCAAAAACGCCAAAAAAAGCGTCCGTCGCTTCAACGGCGCCCTGGATCTTTTTTCGGCCAATCACATTCAATGCACCCTTCCCAAAAAGAAAAAAGACGCCTTGACCATTCTGGCCCAGGCGGATCTGGATAACGGATTCGGCAATATCCGGCATAATGTTTTCAAGACCGCCTACGCCTGTCTGTGGGTGGAGCTGGTCCATTCTTTCCTGGAAGAAGACAAGCCCCAGCCCGAACTGTATGAACTGCTTCTGTTTTCCCTTTACACTCTCAATGCCGGAGTCGTTTCCGGAGAGGTGACCAGTCTGCTTTTCCTGATCCGGTTCATGAAAATCTCGGGGTTTGACCCGGCCATCGACACCTGCGGCCGTTGCCGGACCCCTCTGGATCGGATTTTGGACAGCAAAGTGACTTTTGATTTCAAGGACGGTCGAATTTTCTGCAGCCGATGCGCCCCGGTCACGTCCAGATTCGGGATGCAGGTTTCCAAGGGAACTTTGAAACAGTTGTTCTGGATCAACCATAACCATGTGAGCCGGGTGGACCGGATCAGATTTTCAAATTTCGCCATCCGGGAGGGCGAACGCCTTCTGGAATCCTTTATCCCTTATCACATCGGAAAAGAATTCAAGAGTCTGCAATTTCTGAAACGTTTAAGGCAGGAAACATGAGTGTTCAAAACCGACTGAAAGAAAAAACCATTACCGCGTCCGTCCCCTGCCGGGTGGACCTGGGGGGGACCCTGGACATCAGCACGTTTTACCTGGCCATGATGTCCCATGCGCCCAGCACGTTCAACATCGCCCTGGATCTCCGGACCACGGTTTTCTTGCGCCCCTTTGACCCGGGCTGGGTCAAGGTTTCATCCAGGGGGTTCGAAGATGCGGTTTTTCCCGCGGGCCGGGCCCCGTTTCATCACTCCATGGGGCTGATGTTTGCCGTGGCCCATTATTTCGGGGCGGATGGGATCCATGTCCATATCGAATCCGCTTCTCCGCCCAGAAGCGCATTGGGCGGTTCTTCAGCCGCGGCCGTGGCCATGGTGGCGGCGTTCCTGGATCTGCTGGACCGGCCGGTCCAGCCCGGACAGGCCGCCTGGCTGGCCCATTACCTGGAGGCCGGGGTGGCCGGCGTCCCCTGCGGCATGCAGGATCAGCTTGCGGCCGCCTTCGGAGGGGCTAACCAATGGGTCTGGAAAATGGGGAAAAACGGACCCGGCTTCAGACGGAACCCTGTTCTGCAAAAGGATGCGGATGTGGAGATGCTCGATGATTGCGTTCTGGTGGCCTACTGCGGCGTTCCCCATGTGTCCCGGGACATCAACGGACAATGGGTTCAATCCTTTCTGCGAGGCGAGACCCGTTCCGCGTTCGCATGCGTCGCCGACCTGACCCGTCGATTTTCCAGAGCCGTTAAACAGAAGCGGTTCAGCCGGGCCGCCGATTTGATGAATCAGGAAACCCTGCTGAGATTGGAAATGACCCCGGAGGTGCTTGACAATACCGGGAAAAAGTTGTTTGAAAAGGCAACGGAACATCATTGCGGCGCTCGTTTCACCGGCGCGGGCGGCGGCGGCTGTGTATGGGCCATTGGTGAACCCGGGGCCGTGAAGGATTTGCAAGATCAATGGCGGAAGATCCTGGCGCCCGTCCATGGGGCCGAAATCCTGGAGACAAGGGTTGATAAAAAAGGCATTCTTCTGTATTGACCAACAATTTTATAAAGAAAACGGAGTGACATGAATTTCCAAGATGTAATTTTAAACCTGAACCAATACTGGGCACAAAAGGGCTGCGTGTTGATCCAGTCCTATGACATGGAGGTGGGGGCCGGTACGTTTCATCCGACCACACTGTTGCGGGCGCTGGGACCCGAGCCCTGGAAAGTGGCCTATGTACAACCGTCCAGGCGCCCTACGGACGGTCGTTACGGTGAAAATCCCAACCGGCTTCAGCACTATTATCAATATCAGGTCATCCTGAAACCGTCGCCTCCGGATGTCCAGCAGCTATACCTGGAATCCATGAAAACCCTGGGTGTGGACCCCCTGGAGCATGATATCCGGTTTGTGGAAGATGACTGGGAATCTCCGACTCTGGGGGCGTCGGGTCTGGGCTGGGAGGTCTGGCTGGACGGGATGGAAGTGACCCAGTTCACCTATTTCCAGATGACCGGCAGCGTGGAGGTCAAACCGGTTTCCGTGGAACTCACCTATGGGCTGGAGCGAATCTGCATGTATCTTCAGGGCGTGGACAATGTGTTCGATCTGAAATGGAACCATGAGATCACCTATCGGGATGTGTACCATCAGCAGGAGGTCGAGCAGTCCACCTATAATTTCGAGGTGGCGGATGTGGATCTGCTGTTTGACCTGTTCAGAAAATATGAGGCCGAAGCCCATCGGGTCATTGCCGCCGGATTGGTCATCCCGGCCTATGAATTCGGTCTGAAATGTTCCCATACCTTTAATCTCCTGGATGCCCGGGGCGCCATCAGCGTGACGGAACGAACCGGATACATCAAACGGATCCGGGAGATAGCCAGGTCCTGCTCCACGGCCTATATCGCTCAGAGAGAGGCCATGGGTTATCCCCTGCTGAAAACGGGAGGCAAGAATTAGATGAATACGCTTTTGATTGAAATCGGCTGCGAGGAAATCCCGGCCGGATATATCGTGCCGGCTTTGAACGCGTTCAGGGACAATATCCTGGCGGCCCTGGACAGATCCCGGATCGACCACGGATCGGCCAGGATTTTGGGAACACCGCGCCGTCTGGCCCTGATGGTGGAACAGGTGGGGGACATGCAGCAGACGCGGACCGCTACCCTGACAGGCCCGCCGGAAAAAATGGGACTGGATGAAAACGGAAAGTTCACCCTTGCGGCGGAAAAATTCGCGGCCAAGGCCGGTGTGGATGTCCAGGACCTCAAGGTGGAAGACACGCCCAGGGGAAGGTATCTCATGGCCGTTGTGGAAGAAAAATGCGAATCGGCGGTTTCGATTCTGGAAACCATTCTGCCCAGAGAAATCCTGTCCATACCCTTTCCCAAATCCATGCGTTGGGGGGATCTTTCCATCGCATTTGCCAGACCCATCATTTCCCTGGTCGGTCTGCTGGGTGACAAGATTCTGGAATTCAGGGTGGGCAATATCAAATCCTCCACCCATATCCTGGGTCATCCCTTTATGTCGCCCGGAAAATACAAGGTCGCCTCGGCGGACCGGTATATCGAGGTGGCGGAAGCCGCCGGCGTGATTCCGGATATCGACAAGAGGAAGGAAGAACTGCTCCAGGCCGTTACTGCCTGCGCCAGGGAACACAACGCCACCATTCTGGAAGACGGGGAACTGGTGGATATCGTGACCCATCTGGTGGAATCACCATTTCCGGTGGTCGGCAGCTTTGATCCCGTGTTTCTGGCCGTTCCGGACGAGGTTCTCATAACGGCCATGAGGGAACATCAGAAATATTTCGCTCTCCTCGATGAATCCGGTCGGCTCATGTCCCGGTTCATTGCCGTGAACAATACCCGGGCCAAGGATTTGCGTCTGGTGGCCAGAGGTCATGAGAAAGTGCTCAGGGCCAGACTGTCCGACGCCAAATTTTTCTATGAAACCGATCTTCAGACTTCCCTGGACGCTTTTGCCGAAAAATTGAAGGCCGTCACGTTTCAGGAAAAACTGGGATCCGTCTATGACAAGACCCTGCGAATCGGGCAGTTGGCCGAGTATCTGGTCGAGCAGTCCGGATACGATAACAAGGACGCCCTGCTCAGGCAGGTGGTTCGGGCCGCGCAGATCTGTAAGGCCGATCTGGTCAGCCAGGTGGTGATTGAATTCACCAAGCTGCAGGGGGTCATCGGGCGGATATACGCCTTGAAGGCAGGGGAGCATGAAGATGTGGCCGCTGCGATCGAGCAGCATTACAGGCCCGTCTACTCGGGGGGCAGCCTGCCGGAAAATCCGTGCGCAGCCATTCTGGCCATCGCCGACAAACTCGACACCCTGTGCGGGTGTTTCAGCGTGGACCTGATTCCCACGGGCGGCGCCGACCCTTATGCATTGAGGCGTCAGGGCATCGGTATCCTTCAGATCATGATGCAGGAAAACATGACCTTTTCTCTTGCGGACATGATTGAAAAAGGTCTGGCGCCATACGGAAGCGATTCGGCCGCCCAACGGGAAACAGCGTTGAAAATCAGGGAATTCCTGCAGAACCGAATGATCAATATCCTTACGGATATGGGATTCGCCAGGGAAGCGGTCCATTCAGCGCTGTGGGCCTGTTTTGACAATGTCCCGGACGTGGCGGCCAGGGTGAAAGCCCTGGATGCCTTGAGAAAAGAGCCGGATTTCGAGCCGCTTTCCATTACCTTCAAACGGGTGGAAAACATCATCAAGAAATCAGATCTGCCCATGGAAGCAGTGGTTGATGAAAACCTGTTCCAGGATGCGTCCGAAAACCTTTTGCATTCGGCGGTCGACGAAGTCAGCCGGCAAGTGGCCACCCTTGTCCGGGAAGGGGATTACACCCAGGCCCTTTCCGTGATCGCCACCTTGAAGGTCAGGGTGGATGCGTTTTTTGAAGATGTCATGGTCATGGCCGAAGAGGAAGGGCTCCGTCGCAACCGAATTGCCCTGCTGACCTCTGTCTCCGGTCTGTTCAAGGGCATTGGGGATTTTTCGATTCTGTAGTGTTGATCAAAAATAAGGATGTTGAAAATGGCTGGATATGATCCCGACAAGGATAAAAAACTCAAGGAATGGCGAAATGAAGAAACCGGTCTGGTGGTTTCCATTCATCAATATGGCGACGGGGAGCCCAAACTCCAGATCGGCCCCCGGATGCTGAAAAAAAAAGATGGAACGGACCGGGCCCCGGCCAAGGCCGGGCGGCTTTCCATTGAAGATGTGCAATGGCTCTACGAGATCATCGACGAGGTCAAGGATGAATTATCCGACCGGGTCGGACCTCTGTAATCCATCCATCATTCCGCCATTGGGAGCCCGGAGGTCGCCGGACGTGGGGCCTTTTGCCCTGATGGTCAGCAGCGGGACCGATATGCGGTACATCACCCGGAAAATCGAGGGTGCCGAAACCGTCGGTTTTTTCAACAGTTCCCTGACCCGACCGCCTCAACGCGGAGAGCGCGGACAAGGCTTTTCCGTGACCGGTCCCTTTATCGGCGCGCCCTATGCGGTCATGCTCCTTGAATCACTGGTTGCCCGGGGGGCCGATCGGGTTCTGGTTCTGGGCTGGTGCGGGTCCCTGAGCGAAGAAGTGAGGGTAGGGGACCTGATCGTGCCCGGCAGGGCCTTTGTGGATGAAGGCACTTCCCGGCATTACAGGTGCCTGGACCATGAGATCCCGTATTCCATGCCGGACGAAGGCTTTTCCGAAGAACTGTCCCGTTTCCTCGTTTCCTCGGGTCTGGCTCCTCACCACCGGGGATCTATATGGACCACGGACGCCATTTATCGGGAAACCAGGGCAAAGGTGGACCATTTCAGGGAGCGAGGGGCCATTGCCGTTGAAATGGAATGTTCCGCCCTTTTTTCCGCTGCCGCATTCCGGAAGGTCTCCGTGGCCGGGCTTCTGGTGGTATCGGACAGTGTGGCCGCTTCGGACTGGGAACCCGGCTTCAGACGGGACGTTTTCAAGAACGCCCGTCAGGCTGCCTGTGATGTTCTGCTCGATTTCATGAAACAACGGGAGGCCCATGGATAATGCTCTGGGCGAAGAAGCCCGAAGGCTCCAAAAAGAACTGACGGAGCACAATTATCGATACCATGTCCTGGACGATCCCGTAATTTCCGACGCGGAATACGATCAGTTGCTCCGGCGGCTGATCGAAATCGAAACCGCTCATCCGGAGCTGTCCAGACCCGACTCACCGACCCAAAGGGTGGGAGCCCCGCCGCCGGCTCATTTTGAAAAAGCCGTGCACACCATCCCCATGCTCAGTCTGGATAACGCTTTTACCGAACAGGACATTCTGGAATTTCACCAGCGGGTGGTCAAACTGACCGGGCAGATGGATGTCCGGTATGTGGCCGAGCCCAAACTGGACGGGGTGGCAGTGGAACTCAGATATGACAAGGGGGTGCTGGTCCGGGCATCGACCCGCGGAGACGGGGTCACGGGAGAGGTCATCACCCCCAATGTCCGCACGATCGCGTCCGTTCCCCTGAAACTTCGTTCCGGCCGTCAAGATATCCCGCCGCTGCTGGAAGTCAGGGGGGAGGTCATCATCCGAAAATCCGATTTCCAGGCCCTGAACAACATCCGTATGGATCAAGGGGAGACTCTGTTTGCCAACCCGAGGAACGCAGCCGCCGGATCGCTGCGCCAACTCGATTCCAGAATCACGGCCGGAAGGCCCCTGGACATATTCGTATACGGAATCGGTCAAGTCGAGGGCATTGGTTTCCCGACCCAGACCGCTCTTCTGGAAACCCTCGAACAGTTCGGGTTCCCGGTCAACCCCCTGATCCGTCATGGATTGGCCTTTGAATCGGTTTTGCAGGCGTACCGGGATTTTCAGGCTTTGAGGGAAACCCTTTCCTACGATATCGACGGCATGGTGGTCAAAGTGGATGACACCATGCTCCAGCAGCGCCTGGGAGAAAAAATCAAGAGTCCCCGCTGGGCGGTTGCCTGTAAGTTCCCGGCCATGGAGAAAACCACCTTTATCCGGGACATCCTCGTTCAGGTCGGTCGAACCGGCGCCCTGACACCGGTAGCCGTACTCGAACCGGTGAACATCGGCGGGGTTGTGGTTTCACGGGCCACCCTGCACAATGAGGATGAAATCCGCCGAAAAGATGTCCGCATAAACGACAAAGCCCTGGTCACCCGGGCAGGGGATGTGATTCCGAAAATCGTCAAGGTTTTTCCCGGTGAACGAAAAGGGAGCGAGGTGCCGTTTTCCATGCCGGCACATTGCCCGGTCTGCGGAAGTCATATCGAAAAGCTCCGGCAGGACCGGTCTTTTATCAACAAATGCGTGAACTCGTCCTGTCCGGCCCAGCTCAAGGAAAAAATCCGGCATTTTGTTTCCAGAAAAGCCTTTGACATCGACGGTCTGGGTAAAAAGATCGTGGATCAGCTGGTGGAAACCGGTCTGGTTCGATCCTTCGCCGATATTTTCCACCTGACCCGGGAAACCTTGGCAGACCTGGATCGACTGGCGGACAAATCCGCCTCCAATCTGATCGGGGCCATTGAAAAATCCAAGGTCCAGTCTCTGAGACGATTCCTCTACGCTCTGGGGATCGATCATACCGGAGAGAATGCCGCCCGGTTGATTGCCGGACGCTATCCTTCGCTCGAGGCGGTCATGGCGGTTTCCGAAGCGGATCTGGAAACCATCCACGGCATCGGTCCGGAGACCGCTTCAGCGGTCTGTCGGTTTTTCGGCAATGCGGAGAACCAGGTCTTGATCCAAAGACTTTTGGATGCCGGCGTGGTGATCCGCGATCAGGCGGCTGTGGCCGAAAAACCGTCTTCCCATCCATTCAGCGGGAAAAAAATCGTCCTTACCGGCACCCTGTCCTCGATGACCCGGGACGAAGCCAAGCGGCTTCTCGAACAGGCAGGGGCCGTCGTGACCTCGAGCGTCAGCGCCAGGACCGATTTTCTGATCGCCGGAGCGGATGCCGGCGGCAAGCTGGAAAAAGCCAGAGCCGCCGGTGTCACTGTTTTAGATGAACCCACATTCCTTTCCCGGATACGCCAGGTGGAACAATGAATCAGACTCCTTGGAAAAAACTTCCCAACATTGATAAAAACTGTTTTGCGTGCGGTCCCGACAATTCGCACGGGCTTCAGATGACCTTTGAAACCGACGGACAAAAACTCAGATCCCGTATAACCGTGCCCGATCACCTCCGAGGATGGAACCAGATCGTGCATGGCGGCGTTCTGTCCACCATCTGTGACGAGATCATGGCCTGGGCCGCCATTTATATGACCCGGAGGTTCATTCTGACCCGGAGCATCACCACCACTTTTTTGAAACCGGTGTTTATCGGCTCGCGTCTTCAGGCCTTTGGATTCGTCAAAGAACGCCTGGATGACCGAAACGCTTTAATGGCCGGAGAGATCTACGACGAAAAAGACGATTTGTGTTCGACATGTACAGGTGAATTCGTGCTTTTCACACCGGAGGCCTTCAGACGTATGAATCTTCTGCCGGAGGAATTGCTGGACCGTATGACGGGGATGTTTCGAAAACCTTGACCCCTTATTCGTCCATCTGTTTTGAATAGGGATTTTCCGATTTTTCAGATGCGGGGGGCAATTGGAGAGGATAGCGGTGGTTGTCGATTTCAACAGTGGTTTTGCTATAGATCAGCATGTTGATGATTCGGCCGTTTTTGAAATGAAGAACATCCGCGCCTTTTCGGATTTCAGATTTTTCTTCGAATCCCGGCTCCCTGGACGGCCATTCAAGAACCCATCGGTAAAGAACTTTCTGTAGGTTTTCATCGATAAAGGTTTCCGATTCCAGGAACCTGAATCCGCCATGATTGCTGAACCACGGCGTCCATGCTTCCCTGAGGGCTTCACGCCCTTTGACGTATGCCCCGGTCCAGTCTTCAAAAAACACATCTTCATGGAATAACGTCATGACCCGGTCCAGATCATGTTTTTCCCAAGCAAGATACCAGTCCTTCAACAGATCCTGGATTTCTTTCCGCGAAAGTCTCATGGTCTCTCCCTGTGGTTTGGGTTGATGCATCAGTCATGATCATCATGTACCATGTTCCGGAAAAACTTGAAAGCCCAAGTATCCGATTTGATATGGGTCAGGCGGATCGGGTGAGGGCTATTTTGAGTCCGAATCCGATGAAAATCATGCCCGAACATTTGTGGAGCCAGTGACCGGTTGCCGGATGATGGCGCAATGCATGGGTCATGCGTGCGGCAAAAAAGGTCAGAGCCAGGCACCAAAGGGTCCCGGTGACAAGAAAACTCGCTCCCAGAATCAAAAACGGCAAGGGGCCGTATGGCTGAGCCGGTTGTATGAACTGGGGCAGGAAAGACATGAAAAAAAGGGCCACTTTTGGATTGAGCACATTGGTCAGAACTCCCTGCCGGTAAATTCTGGCGATGTCTCCCCGTGTGGCGCCGTTTCCCTTGAGGTTTTCCAGAAAGGACGGCCGTGTGGCGATCATCCGGATACCCAGAAAAACCAGGTAAATCGCACCCGCCCATTTGACGGCGGCAAACACCCGGGCCGACGTGGAAAGAATCAAAGACAGGCCGAATGCGGCGAACAAAACGTGAAAAAGGCAGCCGGACATGATACCGGCCACTGAAGCCAGTCCGGCGGCTTTCCCCTGGGAAACGCTCCGGGTGAGGATGTAGATGGTATCCAGACCCGGCGTGAGGTTCAGCACAATGGCGGCCAGAACGAACCCTGGATAATTGTCGATACCGAACATGGACACGGGCTTTTATCCCTTGTGCGAATGGTGATCAGTCCAGCAGGGCCTGGACAAACAGTTTCGGATCGAAATCCTGAAGGTCATCGATCTGTTCGCCCACTCCGATATACCGGACCGGCAGTTTCAGGGAACCGGCAATGGCGGCCACCACTCCGCCCTTTGCGGTTCCGTCCAGCTTGGTCAGGGCAATCTGGGTGATGCCCACGGCCTCATGGAACAAGCGGGCCTGGGAAACGGCATTCTGTCCGGTCGTGGCGTCCAGGATCATCAATACCTCATGGGGGGCCCCGGGCATTTTTTTCTGGACCGAGCGTTTGATTTTTCTGAGTTCTTCCATCAAATTCTTCTGGGTGTGCAAACGGCCGGCCGTGTCGATGAGAACCACGTCCACTCCCCTGGCCATAGCGGCTTCCATGCAGTCATAGGCCACTGCCGCAGGATCGGCGCCTTCCTTGTGCTTGACCACCCCGGCCCCGGCCCGGCCGGCCCAGATCTCCACCTGCTCGATGGCGGCGGCCCGGAAGGTGTCTGCCGCGCCCACCAGAACTTTTTTACCGCCGGTGGTGTATTTCATGGCGAGTTTGCCCAGGGTCGTGGTCTTTCCGGTGCCGTTGACCCCGACCACCATGATCACGTGGGGCCGGGTCAAGGGACGGTCACCCGTTTTGTCCGAAGGTTCGGGAAACAAATCGATCAGTTCATCTCGAAGGACTTGCTTGAGTTCGTGGGCGGAGGATAGTTTGCCGGCTTTTTTGCGGATCCGCCCCATCATGTCCAGGGTAATGTCCATGCCCAAGTCCGAGGTAACCAGAATTTCTTCCAATTCATCGAACAGAACGTCATCGATGGGCTTGGAGGAGACAAACAGCCTGTTGACATCCGTCGTCAGGATCTGCCGGGTTTTGGACAGACCTTTTTTCAATCGCTGGAAGAGACCGGCGCTTTTTTCCGGAGGGGGGGAAGGCTCCTGCACCATTGGTTCTGGCTCGATGGGTTCTGGCTCGATGGGTTCTGGCTC
>CAZQIX010000004.1:47998-97460 GCA_964593855.1 uncultured Desulfobacula sp.
GCTCCTGCACCATTGGTTCTGGCTCGATGGGTTCTGGCTCGATGGGTTCTGGCTCAGGCCCGGCTGCTTCCGGTTCCGTTATTTCCGGTTCCACCTGAACGGTTTGGGCGGGTTCAGGTTGTTTTTCAGGGGATTTCTTTTTTCTGAACAGGTTGAATATCAATTGGATCCTCTTTTTTCAGGTTCTGACGGTTTATGACTGATCTTTTACCTTTTTCCGGAATTGGAATCAAGGACCGATGGACAAAATGTCGGACAAATCGTCGGCCGGGCATTGACTCTGTTGAAAATGTGTCATAATTTTCCCGATTTAAAGAAACTAAGAGGATCGGCATGAGGGGATTCATAAAAAAACATTGGTTTTTACTGGGCCTGATGGTTGTCTTCATGGCCGTTATTCTGGACGGCTCCAATGTCCTGGCTGATATGGGTACCTGGGTGAAGCGCCGTCACGGTACGGACATCATGGTTTTTTTGATTTTTCTGATTTCAGGCCTGGTCATGGATATCCGTAAGCTGGAAGCCGGAGTCCGGGACATCCGGGCAACCCTTACGGCGCTTGGTTTGATTGTGGTCATCAGCCCGCTCATGGCGGCGGTCGCTTTTTTTCTGCCGCTGGACCCCGGCCTGATGGTCGGTCTTTTCATTGTGGCGGCAATGCCCACCACTCTGTCCTCCGGAGTGGTCATGACGCAGACCGCCGGCGGCAACATGGCCCACGCCCTGTTTGTCACCATCGTCTCCAATCTGATCGCCATCTTCTCCATTCCTTTTGTGCTTCCACTTCTTCTGGCCGGTCTGGACCTGGAACAACGAATCCAGATCGAAAAAGGGGACATCATATGCAAACTGATCGTTCTGGTGCTGATCCCGCTGCTTTTGGGAATGGGTCTGAAAATCTCTGTTTGTAAATCCGGCCGGCTGGAGCGCTGGCGGTTACAGATGGTCAGTCAATTCATGATCCTCGCCATCGTGTTCATTTCGCTTTCCGGGGCCAAACCCGTTCTGGAAAAACCGGGCATGCCGCTTTTAATCCCTGTATTCCTTGTGACGGTCTTTCATGCGATCCTTCTGGCCTGGGCGTTTCTGCTGGTCAGGGTGATGCGCATCCCCAGGGGCCGATTTGAAAGCATCGTGTTTATGGGAACACAGAAAACCCTGCCTCTGTCGGTGATGATCCAGGTCACTTATTTCTATGAATTCGGGACAGCCCTTCTGGTCTGTGTTCTTCACCATATTCTGCATCTGATCATGGATGGTTATCTGAGTTCACGAATGGGGTCGACCCGGTCTGATTGACGCTCCAATGAAATCCGGACTTTACTTTCCGGCCGTGTGCGGCTAAAAATAGGAATACAAGCCATCAATGAACGAGGACGATAAGAGGACGCCACACATGAGTTCTGTTTTGGAAGAAAAAAACATCCAGCTTCAGAATCAGGTCAAAAAACTTCAGACCCAGAAGGACACCCTGTTAAAAGAACTCAACGACCTTGAGGACCGGTATGAAAAAACGAATCAACTCTACCGGAAAGGCTTCGCTATGATCGTCGACACCATGTCGTCGGAGGAAAACGAGTTTTCCAGGGCCTGCGGCAATCTCGGCGCCGCCCTGAAAAAAGGGGAATCCGAGGCAAGGATCACTTATATTCTGGAGCAGGTTAAAACCGCCCTGCTTAAAGAAGATCCCGTGTCATCGCCGCCCAGAGCCAAAAAAGGGTTTTTCTCGATTCTGAAAAAAGAAGACCCCCCTTCTTTTATCGACGATTATAAACAAGGCTATCAGGAAATTATCCATCAGCTTCGGTCCCATCTGGACGAAAACTATTTCGGGAAACTGGACCAGATCGCCGTACGGGTCAAAAATGCGGGAACCATCGATGAAATCGTCCAGATCAGGGAGACCGTCTTTGGACTGGTTTTTGTTTTCATTGCCGACACCCAGAAAGACCGGGAAAAAATCAACGCCTTTGTCCAGGACGTTGTGGACAAGATTTTCGATATCGAATCCCGGCTAACGGCCAGCTATCAGCAGACCGATGCCGTGTTCCTGGCCGGAGACCGGTTTGAAAGGGTTCTGGATGATGAAATGAAAAAAATGAAACATCATTCAGACGTTGCCGCCAGCCTGGATCTTTTGAAAATTCAGATTTCCGAAAGACTGGCCTCCATTGAAAACGCCCTTCAGCAGAAACAGGCAAAAGACCGGGCCATCCGTGAACTGGCGGAAAAAAACCGGCAGTCTTTCAAGACAGGCTTTGCCAGGTTGAAACAGGAACTCAACGAGGCCACCCGGTATTCCGAAGAGCTTGAAAAAAAACTGAATCAGGACCAGTTGACCGGTGCCTTTAACCGGCGGGCCTACGACAGAAAAATCGAGGAAGAAATGGCCCGGTTTCTGAGGTACGGATCGGTTTTTTCCCTGCTTCTCATCGATGCCGATCATTTCAAACAGATCAATGACAACTACGGGCATGCCATCGGAGATCGGTGCCTTCAGGAAATCATCAAGCGGACCATGCCTTTGTTGCGGAAAAACGATATGCTGGCCCGATACGGAGGCGAAGAATTCGTCGTGATCATGCCGGAAACCGATCTGGCCGGAGGGCGGGAGGTGGCTGAAAAAATCCGGCAGACCATTGAAAATATTGAATTCATCTATAAGAAGGACAAGGTGAGGGTCACGGTCAGTATCGGGGTATCCCAGGCCGGATCAGGTGATTCCCACCAGCAGCAGATATTTGAGCGGGCTGATATCGCCGTCTATCAGGCCAAGGAAAGGGGAAGAAACCAGGTAGCTGTAAATTGATGCCGAACCAACAGGAGTGGATATGACCTCTTTGAACGCGACACCTCTGGAAACTGTGCTGAACCACCCGGACGCCCGGCGCGTCACCTCGGACGTAAACCGGGAAACCATTGAACGAAGATCGTTTTCTCCCAGGAGAATAAAGGTGTTTGCGCGTCCTTACACCTGTCTGCACCCGGCCCCGGAATATCGTTTCAGTGTGAACCGGGAAGCCCGACGGGTTTTGCCGGATCTTGTGGACAATCCGGTTCAGCGGATTGTCCCGGAGGATCATCCGGAAAAAAACGTGAGCGCGTCTTTTGCCTTGCGGCGCAATATCGGGGTGGTCTTTTCCGGCGGACCCGCTCCGGGCGGCCACAATGTGATTGCCGGACTCTACGACGAGATGAGGCGATATCACCCGGAATCCAGGCTGTATGGATTTCTGGACGGCCCGGACGGCATTATCGAATCCCGATACCTGGAGATCACCCCCAGCCTGGTGGACACGTACCGGAACCTTGGCGGGTTTTCCATGATCAAAACCGGACGCACCAAAATCGACTCCCGACAGAAAATGGACGCGGCCCTGAAAACCTGCCTCGACCTGAAGCTGGAGGCGCTGGTCGTGATCGGCGGGGATGACTCCAACACCAATGCCGCTTTTCTGGCCCAGCATTTCAAAATTCATGGCATCCAGGTCGTCGGGGTTCCCAAAACCATTGACGGGGACATTCAGGTACGTACCGAAGGCGGGGAAATTCTATGCGCCATTTCATTCGGATTCCACACCGCGGCCAGGGCTTTTGCACAGAACATCAGCCATCTCACCGTCGATTCCGGGTCCACCGTCAAATACTGGCATGTCTGCAAGGTCATGGGCCGGGTGGCCAGTCATCTGGCCCTGGAATGCGCGTTCCAGACCCATGCCAATCTCACCCTGATCGGTGAGGAACTGGCCGATTACATGGATATGAATCGGATTCTCAGGGCCGAAGAAAAAGGGTCTGTCGATTACACTGCCTACGGCATGACCCTCCGACACCTGTCCCGGATCATCTGTGAAGCCATTGTAAGGCGGGCGGCTTCGGGTAAAAATTACGGGGTCATGATCATCCCCGAGGGCATTCTTGAATTCATCAATGAAATCCAGGTGTTCATCATCAAACTCAATAAAATTATTGCGGATTACAATTATATCCATGACCTGAGTTTTCACTCTTCTTTTCCCGTCCTGTCGGACAAGCTGGAATATCTGAGGCGTCTGGCCCGCGGCATGGCCGACAAGGGCCGGGTTCCCATCTGGAACCTGCGGGATGATGATCTGTTCAATCAGTTGCCCGCTTTTTTTCAGGAAGGGCTTCTGGTGGAACGGGATACCCACGGCAACTTCCAGTTTTCCCAGGTCAATACGGAAACCATTATTCTGGATATGGTCAAGGAATACCTGCATGTATTGAAAGAGCAGGGCCGCTACAAAATAGGCATCGACCCCGATTATTTCAGGTCTGTCATGGAAGGGGCCGGCCTGAACCCCGAACAGGTGGCCAAAGCCGTCTTCAAGGATTCGAATCAGGCTTGTCTGCTGGTGAAAGAATCCATCATTTCCCTGAAAACCCTGAAGCAGGCCCTGGTTTCCAACGGCCTGATTTCAGGCGATGATCCGGTGCCGCCGGCCATTGTACGGATCTATCGGAAATCCGAACCCAGGTTCCGCACCCAGACTCATTTTTACGGATATGACGGCAGGGGGGCCGATCCCACGCATTTTGACTGCAATTACGCCTATAACCTGGGCGTTGTCGCCTTTCATCTCATAGCAGGCGGCGCCACCGGCCAGATGGCGGCCGTGAGAAATCTTGAAAAGAAATTCGACGAATGGGAACCCATCGGAATTCCCATTGCGCAGTTGATGCACTTTGAGGAGAGAACCGGGAAAATGGCGCTGGTCATCGAAAAAACCATTGTGGACGTGAGTTCCAATGCCTTCAGGGTATTCGAGGCCTTGCGGGAGAACTGGCTGGCGGCCGACACCTTACCGGACCGGTACAGGCGGCCCGGCCCGGTCCGGTTTTCAGAAGAGACCCAGGAAGACCGTCCCATCATCCTTCTGCTCAATGCCATCGGATCGGGCGGGGGATCGACGACCGGCTAACCCCGGCTTTGAGCGGGCTGATAGGCGCACAAAGGCTCTTCGGCCAGGTAATTTCCCGTGGCCTCATAGGCCCGGGCCCGGCATCCGCCGCAGACACGCTTGTATTCACAGAGGCCGCATTTGCCTTCCAGGTTGTCGAAATTCCGGAGCCGGTTGAATACCGGTGAATTTTCCCATACATCTCTGAAGGTCCGGCGGGTGATGTCCCCGCATTCCACATCCAAAAATCCGCAGGTCTGGACCCGACCCACGTGGGAAATAAAACAGAATCCCGTTCCCGCCAGACAGCCCCGGGTCACGGCATCCAGGCCGTGGGTCTCAAAGGTCACTTTCCGGCCGTCCTCTTTGGAGCGCTGGCGCAGAATCCGGTAGTAATGGGGGGCGCAGGTGGCTTTGAGCTGGAGTTTGACCTTGTCCCGCTGGTCATAGAACCAGTTCAGGGTCTCTTCGTATTCCCGGGCGTTGATTTCACTGTCCACGATGTATTTGCCCCGGCCCGTGGGCACCAGCAAAAAAATATGGTGAGCCGCGGCGCCCAGACTTTCCGCCAGTTTCAGGATGGCGGGAATCTGGTCCAGATTGGTTTTGGTGATGGTGGTGTTGATCTGGAACTCGATGCCGGCTTCCTTGGCGGTCTGGATGCCTTGGATGGCTTTTTCAAATGCCCGGGGAACGCCCCGGAACCGGTCGTGGGTGTCCGGAGTGGACCCGTCCAGGCTGATGCTGATCCGTTTGATGCCGGAATCCTTCATTTTCCGGGCGTTTTCCGGAGTGATCAGGGTGCCGTTGGGGGCCATGACCATGCGCAGCCCAAGTTTTGTCCCATGGGCGGCAATGTCGAAAATATCCTCGCGCAGCAAAGGTTCTCCGCCTGTCAGGATGATGATGGGCTCGCCCACTTCCCGGATCTGTTCCAGAAGCCGGAAAGCGGCGGATGTATCCAGTTCGTTGTCGTATGGGTGGTCTTCGGCAACGGCACGGCAGTGTTTGCAGGCCAGATTGCAGCGCCGTGTGGTTTCCCAGGCCACCAGCCGGAGGGTGGACGATCCCGGAGGGTTTCCGCCCTTTGCTGCATGGGGGTGATGGGGATGGTTCATCAGTCTTTCAGCTCCCTGGCCACATCCAGGGCCGAATAGGTCAGAATCAGATCCGCTCCGGCCCGTTTGATGGACAAAAGGGTTTCCATGATCAACTCCCTTGCGTTGACCCAGCCCATGATCTCCCCGGCTTTCATGATGGAATATTCTCCGCTCACGTTGTAAGCGGCGATGGGCAGATCGATTTCTTCCCTGAGGCGGTAAATGATGTCCAGGTAGGACAGGGCCGGTTTGACCATGATGATATCGGCCCCTTCCTCTATGTCCATGACGGCTTCCCGGACCGCTTCGTTGCTGTTGGCCGGGTCCATCTGATAGGTTTTCCGATCCCCGAATTGAGGGGCGGATTCCGCGGCCTGGCGGAAGGGTCCGTAAAAAGCCGAACTGTATTTGACGGCATAGGACATGATGGGGACATGGGAATACCCTTCCTCATCCAGCATCTCCCGAATTTCGGCCACCCGGCCGTCCATCATGTCCGAGGGCGCCACCATGTCGGCCCCGGCCCGAACGTGGGACAGGGCGGTGCGGGCCAGAAGATCCAGAGAGGCGTCGTTGTCGATGATGCCTTTCTCCACGATCCCGCAGTGGCCGTGGTCCGTGTAGGCGCACAGACACACATCCGTGATCACGGTGATGTCCGGTACTTTTTGCTTGACCGCCTGAACGGCTTTCTGGACAATTCCGTCGGCCGCATAGGCCCGTGTGGCCAGGGGGTCTTTTTTATCCGGGATGCCGAACAGGATGACGGCCGGGACACCGGCCCCGCAGGCTTCTTTGGCAAGGGTGACGATATGGTCCACGGACAGTTGAAAATGCCCGGGCATGGATTCGATGGGTTTTTTGACGGATTTGCCTTCAACTGCGAACAGCGGCAGAATCAGGTCGTCCCGGGAAAGCCGGGTTTCGCGTATCATCCGTCTGAAATTGGGGTTGGCTCTCAGCCGCCGTCCACGGTAATCGGGGAAAAGCATCAGGCATTCTCCTTTTTGATTTCTTCATCCGTAAGATAACAGGCCGGGTCACTGTCCCAGGGATCTCCGGCAACGGATTCGGCCCTGGCCCTGAAGTTGCCGGCACAGATGTCCAGCCACCGGCAGTCGGCGCAGCGGCCTTTTATATGGTTTTTCTTGTCCTTGAGCTTCATCAGAAATTCATTGTCCGGGTCGGTCCAGATTCGGGAAAAGGGTTTGTCCTTGATGTTGCCCAGGCTTTTTTCCCGCCAGAACTGATCGGGATAAACTTCGCCGTCCCAGGAAATGCATCCGATCCCACGCCCCGAATTGTTTCCTTCGTTCATCTGTAGCAGTTCCAGGACCTCGGCGGCCCGGTCCGGGTCCTCTTTGAGCAGACGCTGATACACGTAAGGTCCGTCCGCGTGATTGTCGACGGTCAGAATTTCCTTGGGCCGGTTTCGTTCATGCAGGTCCCGGGTCCGTTCCATGATCAGGTCCAGAACCTTCCGGGTTTCTTCGTGGGAGAGGTCGTCCCGGGCGATTTCCGAGCCTCTTCCGGAATAGACCAGATGATAGAAACAGGCTCTCGGGATGTTCTTTTCTTCAAGCAGATCGAAAATCCCGGGGATATCCTTGACATTCCGTTTGTTGATGGTGAACCGGAGCCCCACCTTGATGCCGGCCCGCTGACAGTTTTCGATGCCGGCCATGGCTTTTTTGAACGCCCCTTTGACGCCCCGGAACCGGTCGTGGGTATCTTCCATGCCGTCCAGGCTGATGCCCACATAGGACAGTCCGATCTCCTTGAGGGTCCGAGCCTTTTCCGGGGTGATCAGGGTGCCGTTGGTGGAAATCACGGCCCGCATGCCTTTGCTCACCGCGTACCGGGCGTATTCCACCAATCGCGGGTGGGCAAGGGGTTCACCGCCTGAAAACAGCAGCACGGGCACGCCGAACCCGGCCAGATCGTCGATCATGGCCATACATTGTTCGTCGGTGAGTTCATTTTCATAGGAAATGTCTTCGGACCGGGCATAACAATGAACGCATTTTAGGTTGCATCGCTGGGTCATGTTCCAGACCACCACGGGTTTTTTGTCCAGAGAGAACTGGAGCAGATGGGAAGGAAGCTGTCCGGACTGACGGGAATAGCGCAGGGCGTCGGACGGCTCCACAGTCGCGCAATACAGTTTTGAAATTCCAATCATGTGATCTCTTTTCTGACAAGCTCGTCAAGATAGGCCTGATGATCGATCAGGGCCTGTTTGGATAAAAAGAATCGGTTTTTTCCTGTTTTTTCCCGAATCAGATTGAACCCGTCATAATAACAGGAATAAATTCTGGACAGGATTTCATCGCTGGTGGCCTGATGCCTGACAAACTGCTGGATGAGAAAATCAACGGCGTCTTCCTCGAACAGGACGTTCAAGTCGTAACTTTTAGCGATTTCAACTTCAATCTCCTTGACGGAATCATGGAAGGTCTTGATTTTTTTGACCGCATCTTCGATTTCCATGACATGGTCGCAGAAATATTCGGCCACCATCCTGCACCGGATTTCCGAAAGCGTCAGGCCGTGTTTGAGGGAAAATGTCTTCCAATTGTCTTTCAGATAGCCGAGAATAAATTCCAGGTGTTCCTGGGTGGTTTTTTCAAAGATCTTATCCCATTTTTCCGCATTCCGGCCGGATACCATATCTTGGATATGATCCCCGGGAGCGCTCAGAAGGTTTTCCGTAACCGGCAGTCGTCGAATTCCAAGAGAGGGAAGTTTTTCTTCAAAATCAAGGAGTTCTCTTTCCACCACACTGACCAGCCCGCGTGCCCCGGTGTTCTCCTGAAAAGCCAGACGGGCAAACCGGCGGAGGCTGTCATCGGCAAAAACGATCTGGATGCCGTAAGCGGCGAAATCCAGACGTTTGCTCAGAATCACCGGGTTGTTGGGCATTTTCAGGATGCTGTACAGGTCTGCTTCACTCAGGGGATCCAGGACGCACCGAACAGGAAGACGTCCGATGAATTCGGATTCAAATCCGAATTCCACCAGATCTTCGGCCCGGGTCTGTTTCAGGAGGTCTTCCTCTTTCTGGGATTTGATCAGGCTGGATCCGAATCCGATGGTCTGCCTGGAAAGCCGGCGCCTGATGACTTCGGATAGACCTGAGAACGCCCCGCTCACAATAAAAAGGATGTTGGCGGTGTTGACCCGCCGGCGGACCCGTTTCCCGGTCCGCTGGTAGGCCTCCAGTTCCTGCATCATGGATACTGGGTCATGGGGCACTTTCAGGTCCACGTCCGTCTCTTCCATGGGTTTGAGCAAGGCCCGCTGTACACCGGTCCTTGAGACCTGGGCTCCGATTACATTGGGACTGGCGGCAATTTTATCGATTTCATCGATATAGACAATGCCGCATTCCGCAAGCTCAATATCATCCTGGGCTTCCTTGACCAGGTCCCGGATCAGATCTTCCACATCACCGCCCACATATCCGGTTTCGGAGAATTTTGTGGCGTCGGCCTTGACGAAGGGGACTCCGATTTTTTTGGCGATGAGCTTGATCAGGTAAGTCTTGCCGATGCCTGTGGGGCCAAGCATCAAAATGTTGGATTTGATGTTGCCGGTGATGCCGGATAGCCCTTCTCCAGTGGTTTGCGAATGCCTGATCCGGTTGAAGTGGGTGCATATTTTGGTGGCCAGGACCGATTTGGCCGTTTCCTGCCGGACCACGTACTGGTTCAAGTAGGCTATGAGATCGGCGGGCTTGATGTCAAAATGAACAAGGGCTTTTTTCCCTCGGTTGATAGTGGTTCCGGAAACCTGGTCCGGCTGGGTCAGGGCCGAAGGCGAGATGATCTTGACCGTTCCGCCGAATTTCTTGTTGAGGAACTCTCCCAGCTCTTTTTCGATTTTATGGGGATCTTGCGATCGTGTGGTCTGTTTTTTTTCCATGATTCAGTAATATAACCAGACTGATAAATTATTCAAGGCGGTTCCGGTGGTCTGAACGTTTTTTCCTTGAAAAATTCACATGGACGACCGGATGACCGGTAAACGACCACACTGGGCAGAGATTTGGTTTTAAAGCCCAGGGCTTTGCAGCCGTTGGGGTGCAAAGGATCCCATGTGACGTAGAAAAAATCGCATTTGTAACAGTTTCTTCGGTTGTCCGGGTCCATACCGACTCTTGTCCGGATCATACGGAAAAAGCCACGAGCAGATTCCGCCCGTGGCTTTTTCAGATATCGTGGTGCCGAAGGGGAGATTTGAACTCCCACGGGTCGCCCCACACGCCCCTCAAGCGTGCGTGTCTACCAATTCCACCACTTCGGCATTCAATTATGATCTTGTCGTTCGGGTTTCAGGTTACTCCGTCTTCGGTTCGGCCGGCGCTTCAAGGGGCGCCGGGGTTGTCATCACGGATTTCTCTGATTGATGACCGGATATATAGGCCAGACTCAGAGAGGTGATCATGAAGATGACGGCGACGGCGGTGGTGATCTTGGTCAGAAGCGTTGCCGGGCCGGCAGCTCCGAAGAGCGTCTGGCCGGCGCCACCACCCAGGGATACACCCATGGTCGCGCCTTTTCCGCTTTGCAGAAGCACTATCAGTATTAACAGAACACAAACGATAACGTGTATGGCTATAATGAATGCGGTCATAATGTCAAATCCATCATCCGTCTTGAAATTTTATAATCCTGATGAACTGAGCCGGATCCAGGCTGGCTCCGCCTACCAGAGCCCCGTCCACATCCTCGATGCCCATCAGTTCTCCGGCGTTTTCGGGTTTGACCGATCCGCCGTACAAGATCCTTATGCGGCTCGAAAAATCCATGGAGAAGAGGCGGCTCATCAAAGCGCGCAGGTAGCGATGTACTTCTTCCACCTGCTCCACCCGGGCTGTTTTCCCCGTTCCGATGGCCCACACGGGCTCGTAAGCGAGAACAAGGTCTTTCAGCTCATCTGGACCAAAGCCTTTTAACCCATCCGACACCTGTTTGTCAAGTATCAAAAATGTTTTTTCTTGGTCCCGCTGGGTTTCGGTTTCACCGATGCACAAAATCGGTTTCAGACCCGCATCGATGGCTGCCCGGATTTTTCTGCACACACTCGCATCGGTCTCTCCGAAATACTGGCGTCGTTCCGAATGTCCGATGATGACGTATTCAGCCCCGGCGGCCCGGATCATGTCAGCGGATACCTCGCCGGTAAACGCTCCCTGTTTTTCAAAATGCAGATTCTGTGCCCCGGTTTTGATCGATGACCCGGACAGAGCCTCGCTAACCAGGGGAAGGGCGGGAAAGACGGGCGCTATCATGACTTCCACCCCGTTACGGTCTTTGCATAGTTCAGCCAGTTGTCTGGCTGAGGAAACAGCTTCCGGTCCGGTTTTGTACATTTTCCAGTTGCCGGCGATGAAAGGGGTTCTTTTCATAAAAAAGCCTCCGGATAAATTACATGGCCTTTCCGACCATGACGGCCAGATCCGCCATTCTGGCGGCATATCCGGCCTCGTTGTCATACCAGGAAAAGACCTTGACCATGTTTCCGTTGATCACATCGGTACATCCGGCGTCTACGATGGAGGATAACGGGTTGGAATTGAAATCGCTGGAAACCAGCGGGAGGTCGCAATATCCCAGAATGCCGCGCAGGTTTTCCCTGGACGCTTTTTCCAGGGCCTGGTTGACGTTTTCCTTGGTCACGCCGTTTTTTTCGGTCAAGGCCACAAAATCCACCAGAGACACGTTGGGGGTGGGGACTCGGACGGACAGGCCGTTGAGTCTGCCTTTGAGTTCGGGCAGAACCAACGATACGGCCTTGGCGGCTCCGGTGGTCGTGGGAATCATGGACAGGCCGGCGGCTCTTGCCCGTCTCAGATCTTTGTGGGGGAAATCCAGAATTCTCTGGTCGCCTGTGTAGGAATGGATGGTGGTCATCGTTCCGGAGACGATGCCGAAGTTTTCCAGCAGCACCTTGGCCACGGGCGCCAGACAGTTGGTGGTGCAGGAGGCATTGGAAATGATATGATGGGCCGTCGGATCGTACATGTCCTGGTTTACGCCCATGACGATGGTGATGTCCGGATTGGTCGCGGGTGCTGAAATCAATACTTTGCGGGCGCCGCCTTCAAAGTGCTTGGATGCCCCTTCCCGGTCCCGGAAAATACCGGTGCATTCGCAGATGATGTCCGCCTGTTCATCTTTCCATGGGATCTGGGACGGGTCTCTGAACGCGGTGACTTTGGTGGTTTTACCATCCACGGTGATGGCGTCGCTGCCGACGTCCACGGATTTGTTCAGACGTCCATGGACTGAATCATATTGAAGCAGATGGGCAATGGTTTTTGTGTCGGTCAGATCGTTGATGGCCGTCACTTCCACATCGGGATTGGCCATTGCGGCCCGGAAGACCATTCTTCCGATTCTGCCGAAGCCGTTGATTCCTATTTTGATTGTCATTTCCGACCTCCTTTCGCTTGAGATGATGATGAATTTATGCTCTTTTGGCGCCTTTCAGAATATCACTGGCAAGAGAAATGCTTTTTTTACCGTGTTCCACCAGAACCTGGGTCAAAGACTCCATATTCATTTTGGACCTCGCGTTCATGGCTTTGAAAAGGATGGGCAGGTTCACGCCGGAAATCACTTCCACCTGACCTTCTTCCAGAAAGGAATAACTCAGGTTGGAGGGAGTCCCTCCGAACATGTCCGTAAGGATGATCACTCCGTTTTCGGTTTTGACCGACTGGATGGCTTTTTTGATTTTTTTTCTCAGCGCTTCCGGGTCTTCCTGGATATTGATGGAAACCGAAGCGATATGGGCTTCTTTTTTTCCTGAAATGAATTCAACGGTTTCAATCAACGTGTTTCCCAGATTCGCGTGTGTAACCAGTAAGATACCAATCATGTCTCTTTCAGATCCCGGTCGATGTCCCTGTGAATCAAACCCGGATTCAGTCCTTTTTGATTTAAGTGTTCAAAAATGGTTCTTGCTATGACCACGCTTCTGTGTCGGCCTCCCGTGCAGCCAATGGCAAGGGTCAGATACGCTTTGTTTTCCCGTTTGTATAAAGGGATGAGATAATCCAGCAGGTCCAGGTATTTATCCAGAAAAATGCGGGTTTCGCCGATGGACAGAACGAATTGCCTTACGGCTTCGGACTCGCCGTCCAGTGGTTTTAGATCCGGGACAAAATAGGGGTTGGCCAGAAAGCGCAGATCCATGATCAGATCCGCATCGGTGGGAATGCCGTATTTGAAGCCGAAGGAAACCACGGTGATGCGGGTCAGACAGGCAGCGTCGCCGCCCTGACGGATCAGCTCTAGGATCCGGGTTTTCAGCTGATGCACATTGTATCCGCTGGTATCGATCACATGATGGGCGGTCTGTTGGACGGGTCGCATCATTTCTTTTTCCCTCCGGATGGATTCCTGAAGACTTTTTTCGCTTGAAACCGGGTGCTGGCGGCGGGTCTGGGTATAGCGTTTGAGCAGGGTGTTTTCGTCCGCTTCGAGAAAGAGGATCTGGGGAGAGATTCCCCGGTCTTCGAGGGCACAGATACCCGGTCCGTAGTCGGCGATGAAATTTTTGCTTCTCATGTCCATGACAAAGGCCAGCCCTTTGATATCAGGACTTTCTTTGAGGGGAAGGTCCAGGAATTTGGGCAGAAGTTCCATGGGCATATTGTCCACACAGTAAAAGGAAGCATCTTCAAAGGCCTGGACGGCGGTTGTTTTTCCCGATCCGGAAAGACCGGTTATGATATAGATCGTCTGCATAAAGATTAAAAATCTTCGTCCTGCTCCTGGATGATATCAAAGACGGCATCGGCCGATTCGGCAGCCAGCAGATTTTTTTTGAACGAGTCCATTTTCAGGAGTTTGGATATCTGGGCCAGAACCTTGAGATGTCCGCCGGCTGAATTTTCAGGGGTGAGCAAAAGAAAGAACAGGTGGACGGGTTTGTTGTCCAGGGAATCGTAGGATACGCCTTTCCGGCTGAGACCGAAACCGATGCGGATGGATTTGACGGCATCCAGTTTGCCGTGGGGGATGGCGATCCCCCCCCCGATGCCGGTGCTGCCCAGTTGTTCCCGCTCCATGAGAACAGTGGCGATATCCCTCGCGGGTGCGGAAGTACTCTGGGCGATGGCCTCGGACAGTTCATCGATGACCCCTTTTTTGTCTGAAGCTTTAAGATCCGCCAAAATGGCGGTTTTATTGAGAAGCTGGCTGATTTTCATTGGCCGGTTATCCTTTGGGCTGGATGAGTCCCAGCTTTCCATTGCTGTGTTTGTAAAGAACGTTCACTCTCTCGGTTCGTGCGTTGTTGAACACGAAAAAGGCTTGATTGCCTGAATTCAGTTCCACAACCGCGTCTTCAACGTCCATGGGTTTGTAATCAATGGTTTCCATGATGATTCGGCTTTCGGCCGAGTCGTCCACAGGGACTTGAGCCGCAGCGATTTCATCCTGGGGCTCGGTTTTGATACTCTGCTTTTTTCCCGACATGTGACGTCGAACTTTTTCTTTGTTTTTCTTGATCTGAATCCGGACCTTGTCCATCAGCGCATCTATGGAAGAATACATGCTCTCTGATTCTTCAGTGGCGTGAATTTTCACTTTGTCGCAGGTCAGGGTGATTTCCGCAATATGTCTGATTTTTTCAACTGACAGCACCACATAGGCGTCGGCTGGACTTTCCAGCATTTTATCGAATTTTTCCAGTTTTTTCTGAACATAGTCTTTTAATGAACTGGAGGGGTCGATCTGTTTGAAGGTCACGGTTGTCTGCATAAACACCTCCCTAAAGTTGTTTGCGTTTGTTCGACGGAAGTATGTTCAATACCTTCCTGTACTTGGCAACCGTTCTCCGGGCGATCTGAAGATCGGATTCCTGGAGAATCAATGCTATTTTGTCATCGCTTAAAGGATTCTCAGGGTCTTCATTTTCAATGAGCTGCCTGATTTTTTCCTTTACGCTGGCCGACGCCAGGGATTCTCCGCCGGTCCTCTCAATGGACGAATTGAAAAAATACTTCAATTCGAAAAGTCCCTGGGGGGTATAGGCGTATTTGTTGGTGGTGACCCGGCTGATGGTGGATTCGTGCATACTGATATCTTCGGCAATATCTTTGAGGATCAGGGGCTTGAGGTAAGCGATCCCTTTGTCGAAAAATTCTTTCTGGAATTTCAAGATGCTTTCCATGACCAGGTAGATGGTTTTCTGGCGCTGATGAATGCTTTTGATCAGCCAGGAGGCGGACTGCATTTTTTCATTCAGATAGTTCTTGGCGTCCTTGGACAGTTTCCGGCCGTCGGCAATGGCATTCTTGTAAAAACGGTTGATTCTCAGCTTGGGCAGACCGTCGTCGTTCATGACGATCTTGAAATCATCCCCATGCTTGTATACATAGATATCCGGGGTGATGTAGGCGGGTTCTTCCGTTGAAAACGCCCTCCCCGGTTTGGGTTCGAGGTATTGAATGATACGGACGGCGGCCCGGACGTCTTCAACGGATATTTTGAGGGCCTTGGCAATTTTTTTGCTGTTTTTGTTTTCCAGGTTTTTCAGATGATGGGTGATGATTTCCGTGATGATCGGATTTTCCATCCCCAGCAGCCTGACCTGAATGAGCAGGGTTTCGCACAGATCCCTGCCGCAGACGCCTGGAGGATCAAAGGTCTGCAGAACAGCCAGGACTTTTTCGACCAGACCGAGGTCCGTCTCCAGGGCCTGGGCGATTTCTTCCAGATCCATGCACAGATAGCCGTCCGCGTTCAGGTTGCCGATAATCATATGGCCGACGGCTTCTTCCTTTTCGGAAAGGCCGTAGAGCCGGAGCTGCCACTGAAGATGGTCTTCCAGGGTTTTTTTGTCCGTTGTAAAAGCTTCGTAGTTGGGTGCCTGGGTGTTTTCGGCTTCAATGTGCAACCGCCCCGTGGAATTGTACTCGTTGATGTAGTTTTCCCAGTCCATGTCGGACCGGACCTTTTCTTCAACGGTCACTTCCTTGAGGGGGGTCTCTTTTTCCGGCTCAACAGGGTCGGTTTCCAGTTCCGACAGTCTCCGGTCCGTCATGTCGTCAAGTCCGGCGTCTTCCAGCGCGGGATTCTGTTCCATTTCCTGCTGGATCATCTCCGCCAGTTCAAGACGGGACAACTGGAGCAGCTTGATCGCCTGCTGAAGCTGCGGGGTCATGACAAGCTGCTGGGTCAGTATCAGACTCTGTTGTAATCCAAGTTCCATATTAAAGTTTAAAATTTTCTCCCAGATAGATTTTTTTGGCTACGGCGCTGGAGGTGATCTGATCAGGGGTGCCTGATTCGATCACCCTTCCCTGGCTCATGATATAGGCATTGTCACAGACACCCAGGGTCTCCCGGACATTATGATCGGATATTAAAACGCCAATCCCTTTTTTAGTCAACTGATAAATAATCTGCTGGATATCCAGGACGGCCAGAGGGTCGATTCCGGCAAAGGGCTCGTCCAGAAGTACAAACAATGGGTCGGTGGACAGAACCCTTGATATTTCCAGGCGGCGTCGTTCACCCCCTGAAAGGGAAAGGGCTTTCTGATGGGCCAGTTTGTCGATGCCCAGTTCCTTCATGAGATCCATGGCTTTCCGTTGGATGTCCACCTCGGTTTTCGGCAGGATTTCCAGGACGGCCGTAATGTTCTGTTCAACCGTCAGTTTTCGGAAAATACTGGATTCCTGGGGCAGATAGCCGATGCCCTTGCGGGCCCGGATATACATGGGGTCATGGGTGATGTCTTCATCGTCCAGGAGTACGGTTCCGCTGTCCGGCGTTATCAGCCCCACGGTCATGTAAAAGGTGGTGGTCTTGCCCGCCCCGTTGGGCCCGAGCAAACCGGTCACCTGTCCCTGCTGAACGGCCAGTTGAACCTGATCGACCACGGTTTTTCCGTTGTAGGTCTTGACAAGATTTTGCATTGACAGTCTGGCCATCAGGGTTTGTCTGCTTTGCCGCCTTGGGGGTTGTCCTCGGGGTGAAACAGGGCTTCCACCCGTTTCGATCCGTCGCTTTCAACGGAGATTCGATCGTCTTTCCGGAACAGGGTGATTTTTCTGCCGGTGATGAAGCTGTCGCCCGTCTCGAGTCTGGGGGCTTTCCCGGTCAGGACCAGAACGTCATCTTCGGTCGTGTAAACGGCCTGGTCGGCAAACGCCTTGCGATCACCGGCCGTATACCGGACATTGCCGGAAGATACGATTTTCTTGATCCGGTTTTGCCCATTGCCGGAATCTTTCCGAGAGGAGGGGGCCCCGGTTTCAAAATAGATTTTAATGGAATCCGCCAGGATGGTCGAGTCTTCCTGAACGGCGGTCACGTTGCCGATGAATTCCACCATGGAGGCTCCTTTTTCGGCCACCATCCTGTCCGATGTGATCTGAACGGGTGATCGGTTCAGGGTCCCGTCCGTCTGGGCGAATGACGGCGTATCGGCCCGTGGGATCGAAAAAAGGAGACAGACGAACAGAATCTTCCCGAGGCGAATGGCGTTACTCAAATTCAAGGCTGAAATTCTCATGAAACAGTCCTTTTACCTGTCCGTCCAAAACGATCCGGTTCTCATTCAAACGGATGGTCATGGTGTTCGCTTCAATGAACGATCCATCTTTTTCAAGGCGAACCGGGCTTTGGCTGGATATTATATGTTCTTTTTTGTCATAATGCAACTTGTCAGTTCTCAGGATGGCCATGGCGTATATGATGACAACGTTTCCGGAAAAGGTCATGTCATGGGATTGGGTGTCCAGGACGCCTTTGTCGGAGGTAAGATCGATCATCTGGTGATCGTCCGTAAAAAAGTAAACGCTCACCTCGTCGAGTTCGGCCTTGTTTTCACCTTTCAAGAGGCGGGCTGAGACAGCGGTGAGCTCCCATTCACGGATTCCGTTTTTCTTGGACACCTGTTTCAGCTGATCCAGTTTCAAGGCGGCCCTGGAATCGATTTCGATGTCCTGGAGGGTTATGGGTTCGGACATCAGGTGTTGAAAGGCCAGATATCCGCCAAGGACCAGGAGCAGGGCGATCAGAATTCCTGTAAGGGAGATGACCGTTTTTTTCCGGGTCGCAACCCTCATCTCAGATATTCGTCCATGATGGCGTCCCAGAGGCCTCTGGCCTTGAGTATGCTTTCACAAACCTCTCGAACCGCACCTCTGCCGCCTTTCCGGACGGTTACGGTATGGGCGTGGCGGCGCACTTCTTCGGGCGCATCCGACACACAGAAGGAAAATCCGACTCGTTTCATGACCGGCAGATCCGGAAGGTCGTCCCCCACGAAGGCCATTTCATCAGGGAGCAGGCCGGTGGACCCGATGACCTGTTCCAGGGCCTGGGCCTTGTCCCGGATTCCGTCCAGAACCATCGTGATGCCCAGGTTTTCACAGCGAAGGGTCAGGGCTCTGGATTTTCGTCCCGTGATGATTCCGACTTTGATGCCGGCTTTCATCAGCAGCCGAAGCCCTAAACCGTCACGGGAGTTGAAGGTCTTGATCTCTTCGCCGGAATCTGAATAGGTGATGCTGCCGTCGGTCAGCACCCCGTCGACGTCCAGGAGCAATAATCGAATGCGTGCGAATTCAGTTTTCATTGGGTTGTCCAACTGTTTGTTTGATGGCCAGAAGCGATCGTAAAAGTCTTTCCATGTCTTGAAGCGGTATGGAATTGGGTCCGTCGCAGAGGGCCTTGTCCGGATCGGGATGGGTTTCCATGAAGATTCCGTCCGCTCCCGCGGCAATGGCGGCCCGTGCCAGAACCGGCACATACTGACGCTCGCCGCCCGAGGCGTCTGCGGCCCCGCCCGGAAGTTGGACGCTGTGGGTGGCGTCAAAGATCACGGGTACGCCCATCCGACCGATGATGGGAATGGATCTGAAATCCACGACCAGGTTGTGATATCCGAAAGTGGATCCCCGTTCGGTGATCGCAATGTGAGGGTTGCCGGTTTCTTTTGTTTTGTTCAGGATGTTGCGGCAGTCCTGCGGGGCAAGGAACTGTCCTTTTTTGATGTTGACCGGCCTGCCGGTTTCGCAGGCGGCGAGGATCAGGTCGGTCTGCCGGCACAGAAACGCCGGGATCTGGAGGACGTCCAGGACATGGGCCGCTCTGGCCGCCTGATCCGGCCAGTGGATGTCCGAAAGCACGGGAATGTTCAGGTTTTTCCGGATATCGGCCAGAATATCCAGGCCCCCGTCGAATCCCGGTCCCCTGAAGGAGTGGAGGGCCGTTCGGTTGGCCTTGTCAAAGGATGCCTTGAAAATGAAGGGGATGTCCAGGCGGGCCGTCAGGTCTTTCAGGCAGGACGCGGTCCTGAAACAGGTGTCCCGGTCTTCGATGACGCAAGGCCCGGCGATGAGAAAGAAAACCGGTTCGGGTCGGTCGGTCAGTGAAAAAAAATAATTGGTCATAAACGCTGTCCGGATTAAAGGGTTTGAGGCCAAAGTATATTTACGGCCCTGAAAAGTCAAGAATGGAAAATTGCTTGATATGTTGGGGCAGAGCTGATATTTTACCCGTGTTTTGTGATGAACGGCGGGAACCTGCCGAAAAAATAGGTCTCTTACATGAAAAAAACGGTGCTGTTTCTCCTGGTGCTTTTCGCTGTCGGTTTGCCCGCATGGGGATTGATCTATCTGTTTGAAGGCAAGGCTCCGGTGGTGGATGCCCGTCTGCCCTCCGAATATCTGAAACAGGGCCATGAAATAAGCATCCATGTTACCGACGCAAAAACAGGTCTCCGGCAGGTAAGGGTGGCCATCGGTCAACAGGGGAAAGAAATTGTTCTTCTGGACAGGTCTTACCCGTCGCCGGGATTGTCCGCAATGTTTTCAGGTGCTGAACGGATCACTGATGATCTGGTGGTCCCTTTGGATATCTCCCGACACGGCATGGCCGACGGTGAGGCGCAAATCCTGGTCACGGCTTCGGACCATTCTTTCAGGGGATGGGGCAAGGGCAACGTGACCCGAATCGAGAAAACCGTGATCCTGGATTCAAAGCCGCCTGAAGTGGCTGTGCTGACCGACCAGCACAATGTGGAACGGGGCGGCTCGGGACTTATCATTTATAAAGTGTTTGAGGATCAGGTCACAACCGGGGTGATGGTCGAGGATCATTTTTTCCCGGGACATGCCGGGCTCTTTGAAAATCCCCGCATCCACGCCTGTTTTTTTGCACTGAGCCATTTGCAGGGGCCTGGGACCAGGCTATTTGTGGTGGCGGAAGACAGGGCCGGCAACCGGACAAAGAGAAATTTCAATCATTATATCCGGGAGAAGCGGTTTAAAACGGATACCCTGCCCATCTCCGATGATTTTCTGGCCCGAAAGATGCCCGAGTTCGACCTGGGAGCCGGGGAATCAAGGTTCCAGAGCGTCGACAATCCCTTGCTGAAAAAATTTCTCTATGTCAACGGCGACCTCCGGAAGGAAAACGAAACCCACATATTGACGGCCTGCACGGTTTCAGAAAACGTGATGAACTGGGAAGGGATTTTTCTCAGGCTTCCGGGGTCCGCCAGGATGGCCGGGTTCGCCGATCATCGGAACTATACCTACCAGGGAGCGCCCCTGGATACCTCCGTTCACCTGGGCATAGACCTGGCCTCCCTGGCCAATTCCCCCATTCCGGCCGCCAATGCCGGCCGGGTCATACTGACCCAGTTCGTCGGGATTTACGGCAATGCCGTGATCATCGATCACGGATTCGGACTGTGCAGCCTTTATTCGCATCTCAGCGCGATCTCCGTCAATGAGGGGGATCGGGTCGGAAAAGGGGATGTCATCGGATATACCGGATTGACCGGGATGGCGGCCGGCGATCACCTTCATTTTTCCATGATGGTGCATGACGTGTTTGTCAATCCCGTGGAATGGTGGGACAGTGCCTGGATCACCAACAATATTACTTCAAAAATACAAGCCGTCAAACAGATGCCGGGTTCGGACGGCAAAGGGCAATGATGAACGATCACAAAGTCAACAAAACCGTTGAGCAGATCAACAGAAAAATCGCCGCCGGTGAGGCCGTGGTGGTCACGGCCGAGGAAATCATCGATATCGCCCGACGCGAAGGGATCGTGGAAGCGGCCCGGACGGTGGACGTGGTGACCACCGGGACCTTCGCCCCCATGTGTTCCTCCGGGGCGTTTATCAACATCGGACAGTCCCGACCCCTGATCCGGACCACCCAGACCTGGTTCAACAATGTGCCGGCCTATTCGGGCATAGCCGCGGTGGACTGTTATCTGGGAGCCACCCAGACATGCGAGGACGATCCTCTCAACAAGCGGCATCCCGGAGAATTCAACTATGGCGGCGGCCATGTCATCCAAGACCTGGTGGCCGGCAAACAGGTGTACGTCCGGGCGGAAAGCTACGGCACGGATTGCTACCCCAACCGGAAAATCGAAAAGATCGTGACCCTGAAGGACCTTCCCAACGCCATTTTGTGCAACCCGCGGAATGCCTACCAGAATTACAATTGCGCCATCAACCGGTCCGACAAAATCAAATACACCTATATGGGCACCCTGAAGCCGGACATGGGCAATGCCAATTATTCCACTTCCGGAGCCCTCAGCCCGCTGATCAACGACCCCTATCTCAAGACCATCGGGGTGGGTACCCGCATCTTTCTCGGCGGAGCCCAGGGCTATGTCACATGGACCGGGACCCAGCACAAGACGGACGTGGAACGGGGGCTCAACGGGGTTCCCCTCAAGCCGGCCGGCACCTTGGCGGTCATGGGGGATTTGAAGGAAATGTCGCCGGAATGGCTGGTGGGGCAGAGCATCCGGGGATACGGGGTTTCCCTGGCAGTCGGGCTGGGTATACCCATTCCGATCCTGAACGAAGAAATTTTGAAATTCACCTCGGTTTCCGACGATGAAGTGTTCACCCAGATCGTGGACTACGGGTTCGACTACCCCGAAGGCGTATCCAGATCCTACGGCCAGGTAAGCTATGCCGAACTCAAGAGTGGATCCATCACCCTCAAAGGCCGGACCATTCATACAGTGCCTTTGTCCAGCATGGTCAAAGCCCGGAAAATTGCTGAGATCCTGAAAAAATCCATCATCAAGGCCAGATTCTTTTTGACCCAGCCCCAGCACATGTTCCATTCTTAAGGAAAAAGGATCCTCCCAATGGCTCAGAAAAAGAAAGGTTCCCTGCGGGAAAACATAGAGGCCGTGATTATAGCGGTCATCATTGCCATGTTCATCCGCACGTTCATCATCCAGGCGTTCAAGATCCCGTCGGGCTCCATGCTCGAAACCCTGCAGATCGGTGATCAGATCCTGGTCAACAAGTTCGTTTACGGGGTCAAGGTCCCGTTTACCGACGGCAAAACCCTGATTCCCGTGGGAAATCCTGAAAAAGGGGACATTGTTGTATTCAAATACCCGGAAGACCCGTCCAAGGATTTTATCAAACGGGTTGTTGCCACGGCCGGCGATACCGTGAAAATCGAGCGGAAAAAACTGTATGTGAACGGCCGGTTGGTTGAAAACGAACCCTATGCCGTATACAAGGACCCCATGGCCTATCCGCCGGATTTCCCCGACCGAGCCAGGGCCGGAAGGGATAATGTGGACCTTTTCACCGTTCCGGAAAACCAGCTTTTCGTCATGGGGGACAATCGGGACAACAGCCATGACAGCCGGTTCTGGGGGTTTGTGGACCTCAGGGCCGTTCGGGGCAAGGCTTTGATTATATACTGGTCATGGGACAAATCAGCCTTCCGGGTTCGCTGGGATCGGATCGGAGATCTGTTGAGATAAGGGGCGGCCATGCGGTTTGAAAAAAAAGACATCCTGGATATAGAATCCCTGGAACCCTGGGAAATCACCATGATTCTGGATACGGCCCAGGGAATGAAGGAAATTTCCGAGCGTCCGGTGAAAAAAGTGCCCACCCTGAGAGGGAAAACCATCGTGCTTTTTTTTCAGGAACCGTCCACCCGCACCCGCCTGTCCTTTGATACGGCCGCCAAGCGTCTTTCCGCGGACAGCCTTTCCATTTCCGCCGGCACGTCCAGCATCGTCAAGGGAGAAACCCTCATCGACACGGCCAAGAACCTCGAAGCCATGAAGCCGGATGTGATCGTTCTGCGCCATTCCTCGTCCGGAGCCCCCCATCTCATTGCCCGACGGGTCAGGGCCTCGGTCATCAACGCCGGGGACGGGATTCATGCCCATCCTTCCCAGGCCCTGCTGGACATGATGAGCGTGCGGGAGAAAAAAGGCCGGATCCAGGGGCTGAAAATCGCCATCATCGGGGATATCGCCCATTCCAGGGTGGCCCGGTCCAACATCATCGGGTTTTCCAAAATGGGGGCAATCGTATCCGTTTGCGCCCCGCCGACCATGATCCCCAGGGGGATTGAAAAACTAGGCTGCGTTCAGGCGCCGGATATGGAAACCTGTATCCGGGGAGCGGATGTGATCATGATGCTCAGGATCCAGAAAGAACGCCAGGGCAGCATTCTTTTCCCCACGGAAAGGGAATACGCCGCTCTGTACGGGCTCAATACCAAACGTCTGGGACTGGCGCGAGAGGACGCACTGGTCATGCACCCCGGTCCCATGAACCGGGGCGTGGAAATTTCCAGTGACGTGGCCGATTCGGACCGTTCCATCATTCTGGAGCAGGTCACCAACGGGGTGGCCCTGCGCATGGCCCTGTTTTATCTGGTAGCAGGAGGCAGCAGATATGCTGATTCGCATTAAAGGCGCCCGGGTCATTGACCCGCCCCATCTGGACGCCCGGAAAGATATCCTCATCAAAGGCCCTCTGGTTCACGGGATCCTGGATCCGGCCGATCCTGATCCGACCGGGCCGATAGAGGTCATCGACGCCGGAGGCAAAATCCTGGCGCCCGGCCTGATGGACATCCACGTTCACCTGCGCGAACCGGGACATGAATACAAGGAAACCATCGAGACAGGCCTTACCGCGGCGGTTCGCGGCGGATTCACGGCCGTATGCGCCATGCCCAACACAAAACCCGTGAACGACAACCAACAGGTTACAACTTTCATCCTTCAGCGCGCACGGGACCTGGGGCTTGCCCGTGTCTATCCCGTGGGCGCCATCACCCGGGGGCTGGAAGGCAAGACCCTGGCGGAAATTCACGACATGAAACAGGCCGGTATCGTGGCCGTCAGCGACGACGGTCGGCCGGTGGAAGACCCCAACCTGATGCGACGGGCCCTGGAATACTGCAAGGGTTTGAACGTCCCGGTTTTCGTGCATGCCGAAGACCTGAGCCTGGCTGACGGCGGGTCCATGAACGAAGGCCCGACCGCCACCTTCCTGGGTCTTCGGGGAATCCCCAACGCCGCGGAAACCGTCATGGTCGTCCGGGATATCGCCTTGTCCGAACTGACCGGTGTTCCGGTTCATTTCTGCCATATCAGCACCCGGGAATCGGTGGAAGCCATCCGGCAGGCCAAAAAAAGGGGAGTTGCCGTCACCTGTGAAACCGCGCCCCATTATTTCACTCTGATCGATGAAGATGTCAAAGAGTATGACACCCGTTTCAAGATGAACCCGCCCCTTCGTTCGGACAAAGACCGGCAGGCGGTTATTGAAGGCCTTTGTGACGGGACCATCGATGTCATTGCGTCCGATCACGCCCCTCACAGCCTGATCGAAAAAGATGTGGAATTCGACCGGGCAGCGTTCGGGATCATCGGGTTGGAAACTTCTCTTTCGCTCAGCCTGAGGCTGGTTTTCGGCGGCATGCTGACTCTCACGGCTCTTATCGAAAAAATGGCCAAAAATCCGGCCCGGATCATCGGCATGACCAACGACATTCAAATCGGCCGAACGGCGGATCTGACCCTGATCGACGTGGACGATGAATGGGTGGTGGATCCGAACACGTTCCGGTCCGCAAGCCGGAACACCCCGTTCGCCGGCATGCGCCTGAGGGGAAGCGCCTTCATGACCCTGGTGAACGGAAAGGTGGTCTATCGCCGGGGCCCTGGATAAAACGACGCTGTCGACAAAGGATGAGCTTATGGAAAGCAGACCCGACAATATCCTGGTGGTGGATGACGAACTCAGCATGCGGGAATTTCTGGAGGTTCTGCTCTCCAGAGAAGGGTATCGGGTGACCGTGGCCAGAAACGGCAGGCAGGCCTTGACCCTGATCCAGAAAAACGATTACGACCTGGTGCTGTCGGATATCCGGCTGGGGGATGTCACCGGACTGGATGTTTTGAAAGAGGCCAAGAAAAAGAATCCCCATACGGTTCTGATCATGATTTCGGCTTACTCGACCACCGAAATCGCCGTGGAGGCCATGAACCGGGGAGCCTATGACTTTGTCCCCAAACCCTTTGACAACGTCGAACTCAAACACACCATCAAACGAGCCCTGGAACTTAAAACCCTCGACCAGGAAAAAGCCCTCACCTCAACGGAACTCAAAGACAATATCCATTTCAACCGCATCATCGGCAACAGCCCCGGCATGCATTCCATTTACAAAAGAATCGAGCAGATCGCCGGAACCAAGACCAACGTATTGATCACAGGGGAAAGCGGGACCGGAAAGGAACTGATCGCCAGGGCCATCCACGAGAATTCGGATCGCAGGGACCAACCGTTTGTGGTGGTCAACTGCGGCGGCATTGCGGACACACTCATCGAAAGCGAATTCTTCGGGCATGTCAAAGGGTCGTTTACCGGTGCGGTCAGCGATAAAAAAGGTCTGTTCGAGGCCGCCAGCCAGGGTACCATTTTTCTGGACGAGATCGGCGAACTGTCGCCCATCCTCCAGGTCAAGCTGCTTCGGGCCGTTCAGGAAACATCGTTCAAACCCGTGGGCGGCACCAAGGAGATCGAAGTGGATGTCCGGATCATTTCCGCGACCAATAAAAAACTGGAACAGGAGGTCATTGACGGTAATTTCAGAGAAGACCTGTTTTTCCGGCTCAATGTGATCCCCATCAAGGTCCCGCCGCTCAGGGACCGGAAAGGGGATGTGGAGCTTCTGGCCAAGCATTTTGCGGAAAAATATTCCCGGAAAATGGGCAAAGACATCGTCAAACTGTCTTCCTATGCCATTGATTTTCTGAACAAGTACAGTTTTCCCGGCAATGTCCGAGAGCTGGAAAATCTGATCGAACGAAGTGTGGCCCTGTCCTCCACCAATATCATTCTGCCCGAAAGCCTGACCATCTCCATGCACAAAAAACGTCGATGGATAGAGGGCATAGAGGGCCGAAGGTTCGACTTGAACGAAGTCGAGCAGGGTGTGGACCTGGAAGAAATCCTGTCCGCCATCGAGCAGGCCTATCTGAAAAAAGCCATGGAGCTGGCCGGCGGCAACAAGAGCAAGGCCGCCGACTATCTCAATTTGAGTCTCCGGTCCATGCGATACCGGCTGGATAAAACAGGATCGCCCGACTGATATCCTACAACAAGTGCCTGGGCCTGGTTTTATCCTGGGGCGATGGATTTTTCAGACTGTTTTTCCCCGGCGCATATTCCAGATAGATCCTTTTATTGTCTTCATTCAGATAATATCGAATGGTCCAATAACCATTGGATTTAATATCCGGCGACGACCCAGATGAATCCGTCCTGTCCGGGTAATACGAAAAACCGTCATCCAGTTCGATGACATTGTCCGGCGTGACGGCCACCACTTTCCCGGACGCTGTTTCCGTTTGAATCATCATTGCCGCCGTCGACGCGGCAATCAGGGCGGCAAGCGACAGAACAAACACGATGCCGCACACGATACCACGGTGAATGGCTATGGATCTGATCGTTTTCATAAAATGTCCCCGGTCTTTCATTTATGTGTTATTGTTGCAGGCTGTAACCCTCTCGCCAGTAATAGATATCGAGCCCATAGGGAGGACTGTCGATGGTAAAATCGGAGCCGCCTTTAGGCCCTATGATATCACCGCCCATCATGGACATGGCGCCCGCCTGTCCCTGCCGGGTTACGATGGCGAAATCCGATGGGATACCAAACAGATTGGTCACCTTGTGATACCGGTCCGTCACATCCAGGTTGTAATCGCTTCCCGAGTCGTTGAGGGAGTTGAGATTGTAGGCCGCGGTACCGTCACAGTAATTCAGAGAATAGGCCAGTCCGTTTCCCTGGGGATTGCAGGGATCTGCAATGGAGGGTTGATAGGACGTGAAATACAGTTTGCCCGCGTACAGATTGACTTTACTCAATATTTTTTCTCCGTCATGATTGTCTCTGGACAGGGTCGTGGTATCGGAAACACTTCCTGAGTAGGTGCAATGACTGCAGGCGGTGGAGTCTCCCTGATCCTCCAATATGATGTACCATCCCTTGGCATCGTTTTCATTTGCCGCGCCGTTTTCAAGAGCGGTGTAATTGTTGTAGGCGGGATCGTCTCTCAGTATTTCCTGAAGGTCGGCTTTGGTTATCCCTGAAAGCGTCGTCCCGGTGTCCATTTCGTCACAGGACAGGTTCAGCAGATGATCTTCCTTGTAAGGAATGGACGAAACACTGATATTGGTTTTCGTTCCTTCGGGATCTAGGACGGCGGTCACGGATGAATCATCATAAACTGCGTAGAACCGGTTCCGGATCATGGTGTAATTGGGATGTTCCCGGTCGCCGGTACCGAAAAACAGGGAGGCGATCCGGCTCGTTCCTGAAAAACTCGTATTGGAGAACCGATAATTGCCTGAGTCAAAATACGAGCAGGATCCGCCCCAGGAAACGGCAGGCGGATAAAAGGTTTTGCGGCCCTGGTCGCCGGTGTCGTCCCCTTTTCTGAATTGTCCACTGCCGCTGAGGCTGCCCGGGTTTCCGGAAAAGATACGGGAGACGGTCCATTGGTTCCGGTCGGCTGAAAACGGACCGAAGGTCGACGTGTTATTGTCCGTATCCGTGTTGGCGACAAAAGAATAATCGACCTTGTACACGTTGGAATAGATATCGATGGCGTAGATGGTGGACAAAACATTTGACTTGCGGCCCTCGACCTTTTTGCCGCCGTTCATATAAATGTAGGGGTAGGTGGTCGTGACCACGGCCGGTGAGGCGGGAAAACAGAATTTCATGGAAGACAGGGTCTGGACCGCACCGTTTGTGTCACTGGTCGTGGACGCACCGAATGTCGCGGAAAACGGAAGGATCTGATTGCCGGAAGCGTCGCTGGTGACAGCCGCGGGGTCATCGATATCCACCACGAATATGGCCCGGCCGTATTCATTTTGATCCGGGTTGTACAGGTCATAGGTTTTGTTTGTATTGACGTCATGTCCGGTATTGTTTTTATCCCATTCGGATCCATCCAGGGTTCCGTTGGGTTTGAACGGAGATCCGCTGTTGTCGGCATCGTTGAAGGGCTCTGGATAATTGTCTTCTTCCGGATCATATCCGCCCGTAAAGACAATGACATCTTTGAACACAGGCTCGCCGGTGGAAGTATCGATTGAAACGGGCAGGGTGGCGGTCATCGGTTCCGACCAGGATTGAACGATTTCGCTGTGGGTGTAGTTCCAGGCAACCGCCCAGTTCAGGGGATTGGTGTCGGAAATGTCAAGACACCAGTAATGGCTGCCCCCTCTTCGTTCACCGAAGATCAGGTATTTGGGAGCTTTGTCGGATCGATACAGGATGGTGGGGCCATCCAGCATGTCCACGAACGGTTCCAGGGGAATGAGCGCGAGCCGGGTCAGCAGGTCTTCGGGAACAAAGGCGAACAATTCCCTGCCGTAATCGGAGTCATTGGGATCGGTATCGTCGAAAACGTGAAGCATTCCGTCATTGGCGCCGACTACCACATAGCGCTTCAACAGGGTATTGATGGGGTCGTAGTAGTCGATGACAACGGGTCTGGAATGGACGATGCTTCCAAGGGGCCAGTCCCTCACATAAAGAGGGGCATGGGTGGCCGGATCGGCGTCGTAGGTATAGCCGTAAAGATAGTTGATGACCTTGTCTTTGGTCAGATCGTCCGCAACACCGAGATCGGCCGCGGTGATGGTGTCGTGCCGGATTTCCAGCAAAGACCCCAGTGACGAACTATACGTATAGATCGGCCGATTCCAGTAGTTATGACTCGAGAAATCCTGCTGCAGTCGTTCTTTTATCACTTCTCCCACCCCGTCTTCCCGGACGTCGGCGCTTCCATAGTTGTCTGAGTCGTTGCTGTCGTTGTCATCGGCCCAGAAAGCAGCGGTATTGTCCAGGAATTCTCCATCATTGTTGATCGCCGGGTTGTTGTCTCCGTCATAGATCATCCATACATCGGGCCTGTCCGCACTGCCGTCCCCCAGTTTGAATTTTTTCACATTGCCGACCCAGGACTGGTTGTCCTGGGGCAGGAACAAACCCAGGTAAATGTCGTCCCCGTTCTGGATTTTATTGGCCGCGTCGATGGAAACAACCGGCGAGGTAAAGGAAACGGCTTCCGTCATCTGAAGGGCGAGCGAATAAAAAGCGGCTACGAGTTGTTCCTTGTTGTATGCCACGACGTATTCGCCGCCGGATTCTCCCGCGGCGTCTTTCAGGAGCGGGTGATCGGCCCCGAAGGCGATATGGTGGGTCGTGACGTTGACATAGGAATTGGCGGGGTCCGTGACTTCGGTTTTGTCGTCCCAGGAGTGGGTGTACATCCAGTGCCCCACGTCATCATAATAATTGGGATATGTGGGAGGCTGGTAGGGATCCGATGTCCAGCCGTCACCATCCCAGTCCTGGAACGGCAGATGGGGATCTGAAAGCGGGTTGGAAATTCTGTTCCAGTCGTTATCATCGGAAGGGAACCCGTCAGTGACCGAAATGATATAATTTTTCCGGCACAGCAGGTTGTTGAGCGCTTGTCTGCCGGTCCAATATCCTTTTTCAAAAACGTCCTGCAATGCCTCTCCCAACGGAGTGCCGTATTTAGGGGATTCGTTCTGAACATGGTTGATAATGGCGGCCCGGTTCTGGTCGTCGGTGAGGTTCGGGTTCAGGTCGGAATTGATGGAGGCCCCGTCTCCGGATGTACCGTTGTATTTGAAACTGGCGTAGCCCCAGTTCATTTTGCCGTGGAACTCGTCGATCACATAAAGGATGGCGTCCTTGGCGACATCCATGCGGTTTTGCATCAGATAGGCGCCCGCTGCGTAGGAAACCCTTATTTTATCGATGGTGTAGCCGTCTCCTTTGACGCTCGTGTCGGAGTACAAGGCGATCTTGACGGTATCGTCGTTGATGGTGGCGGTCCACCCGTCCCCGGAGGTCGGGGGGTTGTCGTTGTCGTATTTACCCACCTGTATCCCTTTGCCGTCGTAAATCACCACGTAATCCTTGGTCCATGACCCTGCACTACCGTTGCCTTGAACGTCAAACGCCGAAAAATGAACCTGGATCTGGGTCGCTCCGGGATGGGTGATGGTCTGCATGCTCTGGCTTTCTTTCAGCTTGTTGTTGTACTGACCGCTGGCCGGATACTTCAATGAATGAGCCAGTTCGGACCAGCTGGAGGCGACCTGGGGCACATATTCGAATTTCCATGCCGGGTCACCCAGTTTGGCGCCGGAAGGAGCCGGGTTGTTGGTGGTGTAATGAAGGTTGTACATGGCCTGCATGTTGACCCAGTTGCCCGTGACGAAAAAATAGATGTTCTGGTCTCCATGTTCGGCCGGGTCCAGGCTGCCCGCGGCGACTCCCTCATAACCTGAAAAATAATAACCGGGCGCGTTCAACAGCCCTCCGAATCCGTTATCCACCTGACTTCCGTCATACATGGTCTGAATGTCGTGCAGTTTGATATCCCGGCCCAGCGGCAGTTGCTGCCCATCCAGAAGCACTTTGCCGTCGGCATCCACGGTGAGTCTCCGGGTGCCGGTCCCGTCGTCCGTCAGATTGCCGTTGGAGTCGATCAAGGTGTGGGTGTCGACGATATTCGCGGAATACCATAGATAATCGGGATCGGCCGCGTCCCCGGTAAAAGCGGTGCTGACGCCGTCTATGGTGGCGATGCTGACGCCGATTTTTCCTTTCCACAGATAAATTTTTCGCCTTTCCTTGTGATTCTGATAGAAATAGCTGCTGTTGTTGATGGTGTCATAAATATAATTCTGATAACTGCCGGAATCGTTCAGGGTGAACAGATAGTCGAACATGGCGCCGTAATCGATGCTCTGCTCATAGACGCCGAAATCCATGGACCCTGAATTGTCCAGGAGAATGTAACAGTTCTGCTTGGTGTTGATCTGATAGACATCTGTATCTTTCGCAAACAGAAGGGTGGTGGTTCCGGCCAGAAGGATCAGCACCAGAACCATAAGGATTCGGTCTGTTTTGCATGCGTCAGGGCGTATCATGGATTTGTCTCCTCGCAAAAATAAAGTTGCCTTATGTAAATCTTAAAAAAAGAAGCCTTATAACGGGTTTTTCACACCGACCTTGATGCCTCCCATCTCGATTACCACCTGACGCTGCCCGTTGATCCGGAATTTGTACGAGGAAAATTTGGTCGCATCCGTTCCTTTGGGGGCCGCATCCGGAAACAGATAGGTGACCAGATAGGCATAATCGTGAACATTGTCCGCAATATCGGATAAAAGATTCTCGCGGGGCCAGGTGTTGATATTTAACATATTGAAATCATTTGGAAAATTTCCGGCAATGGGCATGTCGTTGCCCGAAGGGTCATAATTCGCGGATGAGGACGGGAAGAGCGGAACATTGTGATTTTCCGGATCGGCGATCATATACCAGGTGTATTGCCCGTTAATGCCCGCGTATCCCACCCCGGCACCTTCTTTTCCGGATCCGCCTTCGGCGGTGTTGAAATTTTCTTCAAACCGCTGCTGGTTGCCTGCGATGCTGAGCTCGTAATCGGATGTCGTAATGGCAAATATCCCCAGAATGCTCAAAATCAGCAGACAGAACATGACAATGGCCAGGATGGACCCTTTTTCGTTTCGGATGAAGGCTTTCACGATGCTATCACGTCTCCAGATTGTTGAATTTAATCGTGGTCATGCAGATGGAGTTGGTCCCCATCATGGCGTCCCAGTAAACAAACAGCCTTATGGTGCAATAAGGCGTGAAAGTGTCACCGCCTATGACGATGGACGGTTTGAGCACGTTCCAGAACAGTTGATACCTTTTTCCGGTCGGGGTGATCAGGTCCGTCCCGCTGACCTGAAAAATGCCGGACAGAGCGGGAAAATTGGCCGGAGTGTACAGATGATCGGCCGCCGCCGGGTTCGGAGCCCCTCCGGAAGGAGCCCGCCCCGCATCCAGGTCGGCGCCCGGATCCAGATTGGGGTCATCAAAGGGCAGCCGTTTGAGTTCTTCCAGAACACTCAGGGCCACGGCATTGGCATCCGTGCGGTAAAAGGCCGTCTGATTGCCTTTGATGGCCTGAACCTGCATGGCCACCATGGCGGAAATGCCGATGCCTAAAATCAGAATGGCGATCATGACCTCGATCAGAGTAAACCCGCTATGGTTCGCGATTCGTCTCATGTTAGATTCCTAAATTCCGGCATTGGATGGTTGTACACATAAACCGTCTCTTGAAATTGTCATTGAAGGGCCCCCATACATTTCCGGATCCCGTGGTGTAGGTGGCGGTGTCCAGAAATTTATTGTCAACGGCGGATTCCCTGGCCAATATCGATATCTGGACGGCTCGGATGTCATTGAGTCGGGATGGGTTGGGGGTCGGGGTGGTCGTGCCGTCCGCAAGCACGTAATTAAATTCGACGGCATGGATGTTTTCGGCTATGGGCTGGAATCCGCCGCCGGTATTCCTTCCCAGATTGGCCGCACCCGCGTCTGCAATCCCGTCGGCGTTCGCGTCGACCGCCGGTGAAAAACCGAACTCAATGTCTTCGTTGGCGTCGTCCACATCGCCGTCGTACTGGTTGGGGTTCAAGGCGTGGCCGGCGATGTCCCTGGTCAGGCGGATCCGGGAACGGGCGGCTGAAACAATGCCGGCGCCGGCATTTCCGGTCGGGTCGCAACCGGCTTCCCGAATCTCGGAGGCCATGATGAGCATGGCCGCCCGGATATTCTGCTGCATCTCAGCAACCCGGTCGGAATCGACATAGGTTTTCTGCTGCCCGGTATAGACGGTGAAAATGCCTGCCATAACGATTGAAGCAATGAACAGGACGATCATTGTCTCGACCAGGGTAAAGCCTTTCCGGTCCGTCTTGTCTGCATGATTCGCGTTCATTTCGACTCCTGCTACCAATTGACGCCGTCCCGGCTGATGTCCATGCGCATATTGCCGGCGATGGATAGGGTGATCCGGTACCAGCGGCTTTCAGTGCGGACCTGGACGTTGCCGATTCTTGAATTTGCCGGAAGACCCCTGTTGTTGAACCCGACGGCTGAAGCCCCGCCGGTGAAAGCGGTGCTGACCAGGGTTACGTTTCTGGGCATGGTGACCGTGGTCAGGGTGGGCTCGTTTCCGTCCCGGACAAAATTGTTGGCCGTTCCCCCGCCGGCCCCGTTATCGATGAAGACACGATAGCTTCCGGCTCTTCCCGCGGGCGTGAAAACGGCCGTGGTAAAATCGACGACCACGTTCGCGTTTTGTCTCACAGCCTCCACTTTGGCTTTCTGCAACCGTGAATACAGATCCCGGGCACAGCCTTTCAATCGTTGAAATTCGAGGATCTGGACAAAATTCGGCACAAAAAAGACAATAATTGATAAAATCCCCACCACAATCATCAGCTCGATTATGGAAAAACCATCCGCGTTTCCTGTTGATTTTTGCATTGTTTGTTCCTTCAGCGATCGGGTTGGATGATGGTTTTTGCATTATCGATCCGGAAGATAAAAAAGTCAACACGACCGTTATTGATAATCATACAAAGCAAACTGTATCCAAGAAATAAGCAAAAAAAGTGCCATTCCCTTTGCTATTTGTTCCAGCCATGGAAACGACCTTCTCCTGCATTGAACGGCCGATGCCGGAGGCCCGGTCGTCAACCCTCGATCGGCGTTCCGGTGAAATATCGCTGTTCGGTGACCGGGAACAGGCCGCGGGTGGCGATATATCGTCCCCGGCGATCAGGGACGGTCAAAAAAGACGTCCCCGTTTTCCGGATGATATGAAAATTCTTTTGAGTAGGGGTTTTCCGGCAACCGTTCCAGGATGTGATGGGTAACCAGATCATCCAGGGCGGACGGGAAGGTAAAAAACACCAGTTTGTATTTTTCAACGGCCGCCTGCAATATTTCCACGCCTTTCAGGGCCTGGATGCGGTTGTTGATCTCTTTGCGGTCGGTGTCGTTTAATTCCATGTCTTCGAGCATGAGTTCGAGGATCTGGATGGATGCCTGCGCCCTTTTTTCCCGGGCCGCGAAACGACTGCCCAGCAGAGCGATAATCAGCGGGGCGTGTTTGATTTGAGAGGTTTTTAAAAAAACGTCCGAAGCGGTCTGGTAATCGTCCAGGAAATAATAATGGTCAAAACCGGCGTAATACCCCGGTCTCCAGTCCCAGGGCCGTTTTTCGGCAAACCTGTCCAGAATGTCGATGGCGGCTTCCGGCATTTTGGCGTCCCAGGCCAGGAAAGCCTGGGCCTGAATATAGGTCTGCTGAAAATAGGGGTCCAGTTCAAAGGCCTGCTCATATCCCCTTTGGATGATTTTCCACTGATCATCGGATATCGTGGTGTTGCTCCCGATGAAAGAGCCTATCTGCAGCAGCAGAAAATCCGCCGACAGGCCGGAGAATTCCCCTGCCAGAAGTTTGACCACCTTGGGTGGGATGGAGGAAATGTCAAGGGAATAGGAAGCCCCCATCCGGTTCCGGTGGGCTTTGATCGACAGATTGGAATAGGCGAAAGTGATCAGGAACAAGAGCAGGCAGACAGGCAGAAGCGTTTTTTGAACCAAGGCCATCAGATCTCTTTTTTCCTGAAAATCCAGATACTCAGACACAGGCAGATGCCGATGTAGGACAGGCCGTACAGACAGGTCAGACCGGTAAAGGACGGGTCGACGGGCAGGCCGTGGGCGATGGTGGTCTTGATGTTGAAAACGGCCAGATTGGGCAGGATCCAGGAGGCCAGATTGATGGCCTTGATGGACAGGGCGTTCGGATCCATGAGCCGGGTGGACAGAATGATGTTTTTGACGTTTTCCATGTTCTGACCCACAAAATAGGTCATCAGGGTCAGCAGAAGGGCCGTGAACGGGTGGGAGGCGATGGTCACCCACAGCAGGGAAAGGCAGAGCAGAACCAGCAGGGAAAGGGTTTGCAGGACAATGGAGAGGAAAAAACCGAACCAGGAAAATCCCTCGGCCAGGGGAACGCCCAGGGACGATGTCGCGACCCATACGGACAAGGCCCCGCAAAGCCCGAGAACCAGGCTGGAAAAAACCAGGATGACACCCAGCCCCGCATATTTGCCCAGCACATACTGGGTTCGGCTGATGGGTCGGGACAGAATCAGGTACAGGGTCTTTTTTTCCATGTCATTGGCCATCATGGTGATGCTGAAGAAAAAGATCAGGATCAGGCCGGAAAACGATACCGTGGAAAGCCCGATATCCACGGCCACTTTGCCGAGGTCCCAGGAAAACAGCCCGGTAAAAATGAGGTTGACCCCGAAAAGAACCAGGCCCATGGCCGGAATTCCGTACAAAACCCGGCTCCGAAGGCAGTCTTTGAAGGTGATGTGGGCGACCAGTCCGATTTTACGCATGGGATCGTTCATCCGTCTCGATCAGGTTGATAAAGGCGCTTTCGACATCGGCGTGGTGCTGTTTCACTTCCCGGGTGGAACCGGTGTACAACAGCCTGCCTTTGTTGAGGATGCCGATGCGGTCGCAGAGTTTTTCGATGTCACTGAGGATGTGGGAGCTGAAAAAAACGGTCTTTCCTTTTTGTTTGAGCTCCAGGATTACGTCCGTGATCAGTTTCCGGCCCATGGGATCCAGTCCGCTCATGGGCTCGTCCAGAATGAAAATATCCGGGTCGTGGATCAGGGCCATGGCGATGCCGAGGCGCTGTTTCATGCCTTTGGAATAGGCCCGGATCGGCTTTCGGCCGGCCTGATGGAGGTTGAGGCGGAAAAGAACCGCTTCGGCGGCCCGGATCGCCCGGGAATGGTCCATTCGGGAGGCCTTTCCGGCAAAGACAAGGGTTTCGAATCCGGTCAGGTTTTCGTAGAAACAAGGGGTTTCCGGCAGGTAGCCGATGAGGTGCTGGAAAGGGTCGGCGCCCACTTGGAGACCGTCGATGTAGATCCGGCCCGAACTGGGGCGGATGAAATCGAGGACCAGTTTGATGGAGGTGCTTTTGCCGGCCCCGTTGGGGCCCAGAAACCCGAAGATCTCTCCTTTGGCCACATCGAAGGTGATATCGTGGAGTACGGGATAGGACCTGAACCCGTACTGAAAGGTTTTGTGTATGTTTTGGAAGGATATGCCGTTCATGGAAGAAATGAAGTCTTCCCCTTTTCCGCGGGAAAAGGGGAAGACGATCAGGTCAAATCGGGATTAGTTGGTTCGGGTCCAGTTGGCTGTCGGAGCACCGCCGCCGGCAACATTGACGATATCATCACCGCCGCCAAGTACAGGGGCTACGGTTGTTGCGCTCAGACCGGCATTGACAACGTTGGGCCAGTTCGCGTTGGAAACGCTCATGAGCACGTTTTCCACCTCTTCATCGATGGCGTAGGCGGTGTCGCCCTTGAAATGACGGGCAAAGGCGTGGTAGGTGGAATTATTGGTTGCGTCGTTGATATCGATGACATGGGCGATCATCTGGGGACCTATGGCGATGGGAATGGCCAGAGAGCGGTTGCTACCGTCACTGGTAATTCCAGCCAGCCGGGCTCCGGGGTTGGCAGCGCTGGCGGCAACGGACAGATTGGTATCAACAGTGGAATCTGCTTCGGCTGAAGCAACGACCCCTGCCGTCAGAAGGGCTGCCGCAGCTTCGGTGTGTCCGTAAACGCCCAGCTCGGACATGAGGTTGCCGTTGTCGGCCTTGAGGTTGTGCACGACGGCCTTGGCGCCGGCGTTGAAGGATCGGAGCCTGTACGCCTGGAACTGGGGCACGGCAATGGCTGCCAGGATGCCGATGATGGCCACGACGATCATCAGTTCGATCAAGGTAAAACCTTTGGTGTTGTTGACTTTTTTAAACATGGTGTCCTCCTTGTTTGGGGTTGTCGGTGACTTGGTATCAAGTCCGCGTGATTTGCAATGAAGTATAGCAAAGGGTGTGCCACGAAATCAGGTATAAATTTTTATGCTGTTATTTCGAATGGTTGGAATTTAATCGGCAGGGTTTGCGCCCGGGATTTGGAAAAATCGTCGCCCGGATACAAAAAATCGTAACGAAATTTGTTTGTCATGAGACAATTTTTGTAAGGTTCCGGTTTTTTGAATTCCGAAGATTTTCAAATGAGTATTGACAGAAAGCCGAATATAAGGAAAATTATACGGATCATTGATATGGATATCAGGGAGTCGGGCCATGCGGATGCAATCACTCATTATTGTCTTGGTTTTGATACTGGGGGCTTCGTTTAGCGAGGCGGGCCGGTATTATCGATTCGTGGATGAAAACGGGGTCGTTGTGTTCACGGATGATCTGTCCCAGATTCCGCCCCATCTGCGTGGGGCCGTTCAGGTCAGTCCGGGGGTGGCGGACCCGCCCGGGAAGGTTTCCGGATCCGAAAACGCGGCCGAGGATCAGGATGCGTCCGGAAACCGGGATGGGGCGTTGTCAAAGGAGGCGGAAGCGGCCGCGGCCCTGAACGCCGAGAAAGACGAGCTGGACAAAGAATATGAGGCCATCGCGGCCGAAGGCCGTCGCCTGAACGAACTGAACGGCACCCTGACCGACGGGGACAGCGTGGCCCGCTACAACGAGCAGGTCGACCGATTGAACCGGAGAACCCGGGACTATCAGCAAAAACAGGCCGAGTATGTCCGGAAAGCCCGGGACTTCAACGCGGCCCGGGAGGCACAATGACGCTTCAGGGCAGGCATGTTCTGCTGGGGGTGACCGGGGGTATCGCGGCCTATAAGTCCGTCGAGCTGCTCCGGCTCCTCAAAAAAGCGGGAGCCGACGTGACCGTGCTGATGACCCGGAGCGCCCAGCAATTCGTGGGACAGGTCACGTTTTCCGTCCTGTCTGAAAATCCGGTCCTGACCGACCTGTATTTTGACACCCAAGCGTCCGTGACCCATATAGATCTGGCCCGGAAGGCCGAAGCGGCCGTGATCGCCCCGGCCACGGCCAACACCGTCGCCAAGTTGGCCCAGGGCCTGGCGGACAACGCCCTGACCACCACCCTCCTGGCCGTGACCTGCCCGGTCATGGTCTGCCCGTCCATGAACACGGACATGTACCAGAACATCCGGGTCCAGCGCAATTTAGACAGCCTTGAAAAAGACGGCTGGCACATTCTGGACCCGGACAGCGGGGTTCTGGCCTGCAAGACCGCCGGGGCCGGAAGGTTGCCCGAACCCTGGTTCATCCTGGATCGGATCCAGGCCATGCTGACCCCCAAAGACCTGGCCGGGAAGCGGGTGCTGGTGTCGGCCGGACCCACCGTGGAAGCCATCGATCCGGTTCGCTACGTGAGCAACCATTCCTCGGGCAAGATGGGGTATGCGGTGGCCCAAGCCGCCGAGAGACGCGGGGCCGAGGTCGTCCTGGTGTCCGGGCCGGTTCATCTGGACCCGCCCGTGGGCGTGACCCGGATCATGGTGACATCCTGCGAGGAAATGGCGGCCGAGATGATCGGCCGTCTGGATCAGGCCGACATAATCATCAAGGTGGCGGCCGTGGCCGACTACAAGCCGGTGGATCCGAAAACCGGCAAAATCAAGAAAACCGATGGTTCCCAAGGCCTGGTCCTGGAGCTTGCCGAAAACCCGGACATTCTCAAGGCCATCGGGGAGCGGAAACGAGAGGATCAGTTTCTTGTCGGGTTTGCCGCCGAAACCCACGACCTGGAGCGCAACGCGGCCCTGAAAATCAAAAAGAAAAACCTGGACATGATCGCGGCCAACCTGGTGGGCGGGCCTGATTCCGGTTTCAAGGCGGACACCAACAAGGTCCAGCTACTTTTCAAAGACGGGTCGTCCAAAGACATTCCCCTGATGGAAAAGCAAAAGGTGGCCCATGTCCTGATCGATCATATCCTTGAGAAGGTAAAATTCCGGGACAGGATCACATCCCGGGACGAAATGAGCTGATTTCATGTCCCTTCCCACCGACCCGAACAGCCTTCGGACCGAATTGGTCCGGATCATCGAAAATTTCAGCCGATACCTTCTCGTGCAGAAGCAATGGGGGAATACGGACCCGGCCGTCTCCGACGCATCCCGGGAACTGATCCGGGGGTGGGGGCCATGTTCCGGCGAGCCTTCGGATTTTGATTTCCAGGGCCCTGAAACCGCTTCCGTTCTCATTGTGGACTCTTTCGGCAATTTTTTCAAAGACGAGGCCGGCCGGCTTCTGACCAGAATCCTGTCCGCCATGTCGCTTTCCGCGGACAGCGTCTTCATCTGCACCCCGGGTGACAAGACGGCCCTGGCGGACAAAATCAGAAGTGTGTCGCCCAGGGTGATCATCGCCCTGGGGGAACCTGCGGCCCGGGCCGTGACCGGCCGGGATCCGGCCGTCGAGGATCTGAGAGGCCGGTTCCACGATTTCCACGGCGTCCCGACCATGGTGACCTTTCATCCCGAACGCCTGCTCACGGAACCGGAACTGAAACGCATGGTCTGGGACGACATGAAGCAGGTGATGGGGCTGCCGGGGCTGTCCAATGATTCTTGAGGCCTTCATCGATACCCTCAAGGCGGAAAAAGGGTATTCCAGCCACACCTGCCGGGCCTATCGCGCCGATATCGATGAATTTATGCGCTTTACGGCGGGCGCCCGGGCCTTGAACCCCGAAGATGCGGAATCAATTTTCATGGAAGACCTGCCGTCCCTTGGCAAGCACTGTGTCCGAAATTATTTGGCCCGGCTGGTGCAATCCGGTAAGGCCAAACGGACCATTGCCAGGAAACTGTCGTCGCTGAAGGCTTTTTTCAATTATCTGATCAAATCCGGACACCTTGCCGTGAGCCCGGCCGACACCATTCCCTTTCCCAAGCTGGAAAGAAGCATTCCCCGGTTTCTGAGCATCGATGACCTGTTCCGGCTCCTGGATTCCATTCCCTGGGACACCTGGGAGGGCCGCCGCAATCTGGCCCTGTTCGAGACCTTTTATTCCACGGGCATGCGGGTCTCGGAAATCGAAGGCTTGAACATGGGTGACATTGACTTCAGCCGTCAAATGATTAGAGTGCTTGGCAAAGGTTCCAAGGAGCGGGTGGTCCCGGTGGGGGAAAGAGCCTTGAACGCGGTAAAGGAATACAGAATGACCGTTGATCCGGACATTGAACCGGTTTTTGTGAACAAGCGGATGTCCGGACTGAAAGCCCGGTCCATCCGGCGGATCCTGGACGAAGTGGTGGACGCCTGCCGATTGAAGGTGCCGGTTTCTCCGCACACCCTCCGGCATTCCTTTGCCACCCACATGCTGGATTCCGGGGCGGATCTGCGAGGCATCCAGGAAATCCTGGGCCATGCCAGTCTGTCCACCACCCAGATTTACACCCACGTGAGCATGGACCGGCTGATGCAGGTCTATGACAAGGCCCACCCCAGACGATGACGGCAACCGGCCGGATAAAGCAAAAGGCTGATGACAGGAAAAGGAATGCTACATGAATCATGAGATATTCCACGGCACCACGATTCTGGCGCTCAGGCACCGGAACGCGGTGGTCGTGGCCGGAGACGGGCAGGTCACCCTGGGCAGCATCGTGACCAAACACAAAGCCAGAAAAGTCCGCAGAATTTACAACGACAAGATCATCACCGGGTTTGCCGGCGCAACGGCCGATGCCCTGACCCTGTCCGAAAAGCTGGAAGAAAAACTCGAACGTTATAACGGCAGCCTGACCCGGGCCTGCGTGGAGCTGGCCAGGGAATGGCGGACCGATAAATACCTGAGGCGGCTGGAAGCCATGATGATTGCCGTGGATCAGGACAATATGTATCTTCTGTCCGGCAACGGGGATGTGATCGAGCCGGACGGCGGGGTGATCAGCATCGGTTCGGGCAGCACGGCGGCTCAGTCGGCGGCCGTGGCCCTGCTGGAAAACACCGACCTGGACCCCCGGGCCATTGTGGAAAAAGCCATGGCCATCGCAGCCGATCTGTGCGTCTATACCAACCATCACATCACGGTGGAAGAAATCAGGAGCAAAAAATCGACATGAACGATCTGAAACCGGGCGAAATCGTCCGAGAACTGGATAAATATATCATCGGTCAGAAACAGGCCAAAAAATCAGTGGCCATCGCCCTGAGAAACCGGTGGCGGCGGCAGCAGGTGGACAAGGATCTGCAGGACGAGATCGCGCCCAAAAACATCATTCTCATCGGGCCCACGGGTGTGGGCAAGACGGAAATCGCCAGACGGCTGGCCAACCTCACCGATTCCCCTTTTTACAAGGTGGAGGCCTCCAAATTCACGGAAGTCGGCTATGTGGGTCGGGATGTGGAATCCATGATCAGGGATCTGGTGGAGCTGACCGTCAATCACCTGAAGGCCAGACAGCAGGAAACGGTTCAGGAAAAAGCCTCTTTGGTCGCGGAAGAAAGGATCCTGGACCTTCTTCTGCCCCCCGTGTCCCAGACCGGGACCCAGGTGTCCAATGACATGGATATCGTGGCCGTTCGAACGGACAATCCGGATGACGGGTCGCCTTCGTCCACCCGGGAGAAACTCAGGAAAATGCTCCGGTCCGGCAAGCTGGACGACCGGCAGGTGGACCTGGAAGTGGCGGACAAGTCTTTTCCCATGGTGGAAATTTTTTCCAACGCCGGCATCGAGGAGATGGGGATCAATATCCGGGACATGCTGGGCAATCTCATGCCCAGGAACAAACGGCGGCGCAAGGTGAAAATCAAGGACGCCCTCAAACTGGTGACCCAGGAAGAGGCGGCTCATCTGGTGGACATGGAAAAGGTCAAGACCGACGCAATCGCCATGGTGGAGCAGTCCGGCATCATTTTCATCGATGAAATCGACAAAATCGCCAGCAAGGACAAGACCCACGGGCCGGAAGTGTCCAAGGAAGGGGTGCAGCGGGATCTTCTGCCCATTGTGGAAGGCAGCGCGGTGCCCACCAAATACGGGATGGTCCGGACCGACCATATCCTGTTCATCGCGTCCGGAGCCTTTCATGTGGCCAGGCCGTCGGACCTGATCCCCGAGCTCCAGGGCCGTTTTCCCATCCGGGTGGAGCTGAGCTCCCTGGGCGCGGCCGAATTCGCCAGAATCCTGACCGAACCCAGAAACGCGCTGGTGCTTCAGTACATGGCCCTGCTGCGGACCGAAGGGGTGGCTGTCGAATTCACCGAAGACGCGGTCGAAAAAATTTCTTCCATTGCGGTGGCCGTGAACGCCGCCACGGAAAACATCGGGGCCCGCCGTCTTCACACCCTCATGGAAAAACTGCTGGAAGACATTTTGTTTCAGGCCCCGGATATCGAAGAAAAAAAGATTGTCATCGATGGGGTATTTGTGGAAAAACAACTGATGGACATTGTCGGCAACGAAGATCTGACGAGGTATATTTTATGACAACCAATGTGGCGGACATTCTGATCGAAGCCCTGCCTTACATCCGGCATTTTTCCGGCAAGACCGTGGTGGTCAAGTACGGGGGCCATGCCATGGTGGACGAAGACCTGAAAAAGGATTTCGCCAACGATATCATCCTGCTCAAATACATCGGGCTGAACCCGGTGGTGGTGCACGGCGGAGGCCCGCAGATCAACAAGGTCCTGAGCGCCATGGGCATCACGAGCAAATTCATCCGGGGCATGCGCTACACCGACGACGAAACCATGGATGTGGTGGAAATGGTGCTGGGCGGCAAGGTCAACAAGGATATCGTGTCCCGGATCAACCGTCAGGGAGGCAAGGCCGTGGGTCTGACCGGAAAGGACGGCATGCTGGTCATGGCCCGGAAAATGACCATCTATCACCGGGAAGACGAGAACAAACCCCCGGAAATCATCGATCCCGGCATGGTGGGGGATGTGGAAACCATCGATCCGGACATCATCCATACCCTGACCGCCCGGGGGTTCATCCCCGTGATCGCTCCGGTCGGGGTCGGTGAAAAAGGGGAAACCTACAATATCAACGCCGATGTGGTGGCGTCCAGAATGGCTTCGGCCCTGAACGCCGAACGGCTGATCCTGCTGACGGACGTGGACGGGGTCCTGGACGGGCGGCAGCGGCTGGTGTCCTCCCTGAGCGCCGCGGCCGTCAAGGAAATGATTCAAACCGGCGAGATCAAGGGCGGGATGATCCCCAAGGTGGAATGCGCCCTTTCCACCGTCCGGGCCGGGGTTCAAAAAGCCCATATCATCAATGGAACCGTGCCCCACGCGGTATTGCTCGAACTGTTCACCGATTCGGGCATCGGCACCCAGGTGTTTATCGACTAAATTTTTAATGAGGTTTACCGTGGATTCAGTCACCAAGACCGATCAATATGTGTTTCAGACGTATCAGAGGCAGGGGAAAGCCTTTGTCCGGGGGGAAGGAATGTATCTCTGGGACGAAGACGGCAAGCAGTACACGGATTTTCTGGCCGGCATCGCCGTATGCAGCCTGGGCCATTGCCATCCGAGGGTAACCGAGGCCATCCACCGTCAGGCAGGGACCCTGGTCCATGTGTCCAATCTGTTTTATACGCGGCCACAGGCGGATCTGGCCCTGGCCCTGTGCGAAAACAGCTTTGCCGACCGGGTGTTTTTCGCCAATTCCGGCGCGGAAGCCAACGAGGCGGCCATCAAGCTGGCCCGGCGCTATTTTCAGAAACAGGGAATCAACGACCGTTTCAAGATCATCACCATGCGACAGTCCTTTCACGGAAGGACCATGGCCACGCTTACCGCCACCGGGCAGGACAAGGTCAAGGACGGGTTTTATCCGCTTCTGGACGGATTCGCCCATGTCCCGTTCAACGATCTGAAAGCCCTGGAAGCGGTTATGGATGAAAGCGTCTGCGCGGTCATGCTGGAGCCGGTTCAGGGGGAGGGTGGGATTGTTCCGGCCGATCCCGATTACCTCTCCGGGGTCCGCGAGCTTTGCGACCGAAAAGGCGCGCTTCTGATTTTCGATGAAATCCAGTGCGGTATGGGACGGTGCGGCAGACTCTTCGCCCATGAGCTCTCCGGTGTCACCCCGGACATCATGACCCTTGCCAAGGCATTGGGCAACGGGTTTCCCATCGGGGCCATGCTGGCCACGCAAAAAGCCGCCGCGGGATTTGATTTCGGCAGCCATGCCACCACTTTCGGCGGGACGCCCCTGGCCGCGGCCGCGGGCCTGGAAGTGTTCGGACTGATCAGCGATCCGGATTTTCTGGATCAGGTACGGCAAAAAGGTCGCTACTTCAAGGATCAATTGCTCGCGCTCAAGGAAAAACATCCGAGAATCGTCGCCGTCAGGGGCGAGGGCCTGCTTCTGGGGCTGGAGGTGGACAAAGACGCGGGATATTTTGTCGGAAAACTCATGGACAAAGGCTTTATCATTAACGGCATTCAGGATCGGGTGCTTCGGTTCGCGCCGCCGCTGATCGTTGAAACAACCGATATCGACCGGCTGATTGCCGCGCTGGACAGCCTTTTTTAAACTGGGAGACGATTTTGAAAAAAGATTTACTGACTTTACTGGATCTGGAAAAAGAGGATTTTGAAACACTTTTCAAAAGGGCGCTCCAATTAAAGGAACGTTACGCCGGAGGGATCATGGATCGGCTGCTGACCGGCCGGACCCTGGGGCTCATTTTCGACAAGAAATCCACCCGGACCCGGGTGGCTTTCGAAACCGCCATGATTCAGATGGGGGGCCATCCCATCTACATGAGCACCCAGGATACCCAGATTTCCAGAAACGAGCCGGCCAAAGACACGGCCCGGGTTCTGTCCCGGTACATCGACTGTCTGGCCATGCGGACATTCGATCATTCATTGGTGGAAGAATTTGCCCGAAGTTCCACCATCCCGGTGATCAACGCCCTGACCGATTCCTTTCATCCCTGCCAGATTCTGAGCGATCTCATGACCATCGTCGAGCACAAGGGCGGCTATGAAGGCATCAAGATCGCCTGGGTGGGGGCCGGCAACAACGTGGCCAATTCCTGGATCAACGCGGCCGTCGTGTTGGGTCTGAAACTGTTTGTGGCCTGCCCGGAAGGATACGGCATCGATTCCCGTATTCTGGCGATGACGTCCGCCGACAAAACCGCCCATATTCAATTCACCGACAACCCGGCGGAGGCTGTCGACCAGGCCGACGTGGTGTACACGGATGTCTGGGCCAGCATGGGGGAAGAGCACGAATCGGCCGACCGCATCAAGGCTTTCCAGGGATTTCAGGTGAACCGAAAACTTCTGTCCGGAGCCCGGAAAGACGTCCTGGTCATGCACTGCCTGCCGGCCCACAGGGGAGAGGAAATCGCCGAAGACGTGCTGGAAGACCCGAGGGCCGCGTTCTGGGATCAGGCCGAAAACAAGCGGCACATGCACAAGGCCATTCTGGAAAAACTCATACTGAAACACTAACGGATCTAGGGGGCGCGTCAAGCCATGAGCGACAAACTGTGGGGAGGACGATTTTCCCAGGACACCGATGCACTGGTGGAAGCTTTCAACGCTTCCATCGATGTGGACCGGCGGCTTTATGAAAGCGATATCGAGGGCAGTGTGGCCCATCTGAAGATGATGGCCAGACAATCCATCATCACACCGGAGGAGGCCGACAAGCTCGTTCAGGGTCTGGAACAGGTCCGGGCCCGCATTGAAAACCGGGAAATGGCTTTTTCCGCCGCCCTGGAAGACATTCACATGCACATCGAGCACGAGCTGGGCAAACTGACCGGAGATACGGCCCGCAAACTGCACACCGGCCGGTCCAGGAACGACCAGATCGCCCTGGATGTCCGGATTTACCTTAAAAAAGAGATACGCTCCATCATCGAGCGGATCGCTGTGTTTCAAAAAGCCCTGGTCCGCATGGCCCGGAACCACCTGGACGTGATCATGCCGGGATACACCCATCTCCAGCGGGCCCAGCCCGTTCTGTTCGCCCATCATCTCATGGCTTACTATGAAATGTTCAAACGGGACAGGGAACGGTTCGAAGACTGTTTCAAAAGAACCGACGCCATGCCCCTGGGGGCTGCGGCCCTGGCCGGCACTCCTTTCCCCCTGGACCGGGAGTACACCCGGGAGATCCTGGGGTTTGCAAAGCTTTCGGAGAACAGCATGGATGCCGTTTCGGACCGGGATTTCATCATGGAATTCATTTCCGACGCCTCGATATGCATGATTCATCTGTCCCGGCTTTCCGAAGAGCTGATCCTCTGGTCCTCCTCGGAATTTGCTTTTATCACGATTTCAGATGCGTTCACCACCGGTTCCAGCATCATGCCCCAGAAGAAAAACCCGGACGTGGCCGAACTGGTCCGGGGCAAGACCGGAAGGGTGGTGGGCAATCTGGTGGCCATTCTCACCGTGATGAAATCCCTGCCCATGGCCTACAACAAGGACATGCAGGAAGACAAGGAGCCCCTTTTCGATACCGTGGACACCCTCGCCGTCTGCCTGGAGGTGTACGCCCGGATGTTCGGAAACATCACCGTTCACCGGCAGCGAATGATGGCGGCCTGCCGGAAAGGATTTTTAAACGCCACGGACCTGGCCGATTACCTGGTTCTCAAGGGTATTCCCTTCCGACAGGCCCATGCCGTTGCCGGAAAAGCCGTGGCCCTGGCCCTGGCCGGGGGCAAAGAGCTGACGGATCTGAGTCTGGATGAGTTCAGATCCCTGAGCGATAAAATCGATTCGGATGTGTACGAATTCATTGCCGTTGAAACAACCGTTTCCAGGCGCATGTCCCAGGGGGGCACCGGATTCGAGAACGTGGCCCGGGCCGTGGAACGGGCCGCCGGAGAGCTTGGGCTATGAGATTTGAAAAAAACAGCCGGATAGGGGCGGCCCTCTTTTTGTGCGGATGGGTGATAATGGTTTCGGCACTCCAGGGATGCGGTAAAAAAGGCCCACCCGTTCCGCCGGCAATCCCGGGGCAAACCCTGATGGCCCCCCGGGAGCTGAAGGGCGAGCTGCGGGACGGAATCATCCATTTGACCTGGCAATATGGGGGAAGCGACGATCACTCCGTCCTGAAGCCTGAAACCTTTGAGCTGTTCACGGCCGAAATTCCTCTGGACGGGTGTGAGGGCTGTCCTTTGGTTTTCGGAAAAACAGGGACCGCTCCCATGCCCTCCATGCGTCTGACTCAGCCCGCAGCGCCGGGGCGTCGGTACACCTTCAAAGTCCGGGCCGTCGCCCGAAACGGCATGGTCGGTGAATTTTCCCGGATGGTGCAAATTGACAGTCCCTGACGCCGGCCGCTTTCATCGGGCCTATCTGAGCGTCGGGTCCAACATGGGGGACAAGCGTGGAAACCTCGAACGGGCCATTGCCTTGCTGGACGGCCATGACCATATCCGGATCGAGGCGGTTTCCGGTTTTTACGCCACCGAGCCCCAGAATTTCAGGTGCCAGGATTGGTTTGTGAACGCCGCCCTGAAGATTCGAACCGATCTTTTGCCTGAATCGCTTCTTGACGCGCTGAAGCAGGTGGAAACCACCATGGCCCCGGAAGGCAAGCCGTTCCGCTTCGGTCCCCGGGTCATCGATCTGGACATCATCTATTTTGACGACTGGGTCCTGAAAACCGAGAGACTTGAGATTCCCCATCCCAGAATGCAGGAAAGGTGTTTTGTTCTGGTCCCGGTCTGTGATATAGGAGCGCATGAAATTCATCCGGTCCTGGGACTCAGGACCGATGAACTGCTGAAACGGATTGACACACTTGAAACCCAGAAGGTCTTTCTTCTGGATAAGGAGGTATGAGGTGAAATTTTTTATCGACACGGCCAATATCGATCAAATCAAAGATGCCAACGACATGGGCATGGTGGACGGCGTGACCACCAACCCTTCCCTGATTGCCAGAGAACCCGGTGAATTCAAACAGATCATCGCCGATATCTGTCAAATCGTTCACGGGCCGGTGAGCGCGGAGGTCATCAGCCTGGATTATGCCGGCATGGTCACAGAGGCCCGCGATTTGGCCGATATAGCCGACAACATAGCCGTGAAAATACCCATGACCGTCGAAGGGCTCAAAGCGGTGAAAACCCTTACCGAAGAGGGCGTTAAAACCAATGTAACCCTTGTTTTTTCGGCTCTTCAGGCCCTGATGGCCGCCAAGGCCGGGGCGAGCTTTGTCAGCCCGTTTGTCGGGCGCCTGGACGATCTGTCCCAGCAAGGCATGGCCCTGGTGGAAGAGATAGCACAGATTTATGCCAATTATGACTTTGATACCGAAATCATCGTGGCCAGCGTGAGAAACCCGCTCCATGTTCTGGAATCCGCCCTGATCGGCGCGGATATCGCCACCATTCCCTATGGGGTTTTAAAGAAACTGGCGTCCCATCACATGACCGACAAAGGGATTGAAGCGTTTATGGCCGACTGGAACAAAAAAAAGGGGTAATCGGGCAATGGGATTTGTCGAAAACGCTGGAAAAACCTTTCTGACCCCCAATTTCATGACCATATCCAGGATTGTGTCCATTCCCGTGATCGTGATCCTGCTGATGTACGAAAACCGAGTCACCACATTCACGGCGGCCATACTGTTTTCGGCCGCGTCCATCACCGATTATCTGGACGGGTATATCGCCAGGACAAAGGGACTGGTAACCAATCTGGGCAAAATCCTGGACCCGGTGGCGGATAAGCTGCTGGTTTCGTCCACTCTGGTGATGCTGGTGGATCTGGGGTATATACCGGCATGGATCGCCTGTGTCATTATCGGCCGTGAGCTGGCCGTCACCGGCCTTCGATGCGTGCTTATCGAAAACGGGCAGGATGTGGCCGCTTCCTGGCTCGGCAAATACAAGACCGGGTTCCAGATTGCCGCCATCATTCCATTGACCTTTCATTACAGGTATTTCGGGATTGATCTGGACGTGATCGGCCAATTTTTCCTCTATGGCGCGTTGATTTTCACAATATGGTCCGGCCTGGATTACATCATCAAGGCCAGGAAATTTCTGTCCTTATAAATTTATCGTTGACAAATCAGGGTTCCAGGTATATAAATCACCTTTGTTTGCTGGGCGGGAATAACTCAGTGGTAGAGTGCGACCTTGCCAAGGTCGAAGTCGCGGGTTCAAATCCCGTTTCCCGCTCCACCCAGCACGGCGGCTTGGCCAAGTGGTAAGGCGACGGCCTGCAAAGCCGTTATTCTCCGGTTCAAATCCGGAAGCCGCC
>CAZQIX010000005.1:0-75517 GCA_964593855.1 uncultured Desulfobacula sp.
TCCTGCGCCAGTTCGGTTACCCACCGGACATGGAAAAAAAAGCGACGGAACTGGTGCTGGAACAGGCCGAAGCCTTGTGCCGGGAATGGGCGGCATAAGGTTTTACGGTCCGGATCATTCCATCATTCCTGAAAATCCCGTAAAAATATCATCGGATGCCGTGTGTGTTCCCCAGAGCCCTCCGGCGATGAGACTGCTTTTTTCCTCGGCGGTTCTGGTTTCACACGGGTCCATCAAGACCATGGACCCATCGAAAAAAGAATCGGGAAGAGCCGTGACGGCCCCGCTGATATCGGTGTCCGGAGCCTGAATGTTGATCTGTCCGGCAACGCCCAGTGCTGAAGATGCCTCCACTTTCCCGGAATTGCCTGGAATAAAATAATCTGTGGCAATGGCAATATTGCCGCCGTTGCCGCCGTATGCGTTGGCGATGATCCAGCCGTTGTCGAGGACCACGAAAACCGGATGGGCGACGGTTATATTGCCGCCGTTGCCGGCGCCGCCTTGAACCGAAGTGGTGATGCCGCTGTCGGCAAGACAGATGAATTCGCTGATCTGAAACGCCATATTACCGCCATCCGATTGATCGGTCTCAGTGGTGATATCACTGTCCGTCATGCGAATCGCATCCCCGTTGAAGGTGATCCTTCCGCCGGTGCCGCTGCCGCTGCTCATGGCGGAAATTCGTGCCCGGCCGCTCATGGTCAAATCCGAAACCGACAGGAAAATGTCGCCGCCGCTGCCCGAACCCCAGGTGTCGGCCAGAATAACGGCCCCATCTGAAATCCACAAGGACGCGCCGGTCAGCCGAATCTCACCCCCCCCACCCGAACTTTCGGCAATGGCTGACACAAACGCCCCCTCGTCCAGACAAATGGTGTCTCCCTCCATCCGTATTTCTCCGGCCTGGCCGGATGCCGTGCTTCGGACAACGACCACCCCATCGTCCCGGATCAGGAGTTCCGGCGAACTGAGACGGATGACCCCGCCCCGACCCCCGCCCTCGTATGTGGCGGCAAAAAATCCCGCGCTGTATCCGGCCTCGTCCAGTCCGGCGATCAAAAGGCTGTCGGTCGCCTGAACCGTGATGCCCCCGCCGCTGCCCGATCCCCAGGTGCTGCCCGAAACCTGCGCCCCGTCCGTAAGGGTCATCCGATCCACGGCAATGTCGATCTCTCCGCCCTGGCCCCCTCCTCTGGTTTCCGCCCGGATCAGGGCTGAATCCGCCACCCGCAGATCCGCAGCACTGATTATGATACTCCCGCCCCGGCCTGTGCCGTCCGTATTGGCAAACAGACTGGTGTTATTGCCCTCTTCATCCCGGCCGGAAATCCGAACCGCGCCCGTGGCCCGGATGACGATCGCCCCACCGTTCCCGCTCCAGGAGGCGCCGGTTTCGACCTTGGCTCCGCCCGTCATGGCCATGTCCGCGACATCCAAGTGGATGGATCCGGCATCCCCTTCCCCTTTTGTCTTGGTGGAAATCAGAGAACCGTCACTCATGCTCATACGTCCTGCCGATATCTCGATCGATCCCCCGTTTCCATTGCCGTCCACATCACCGGTAATCCAGGCCGTATCCTCAAGACGCAGTTCTCCGGCGGTGATGCTGATATTCCCGGCACCGCCGTCGCCGTCGGTATCCACCACGATCCAGGAATCTCCCGAAAGCGTCATTTCCCCGCTTGCCGACAGGGTGATGTTCCCGCTGTTTCCAGCGCCGTCCGTTGATCCGGATATCCTGCCGTCCGCGCTCATGATCAAAGTTTGCGTCCTGATGGTCACCTCACCGGCATTGCCGTCACCGTAAGTCCTGGCCGTAATCCGGCCGGTCTCCCCCACCTCGAGGCTCGATACCGTGATATCAATGGCGCCGCCCTGTCCATCGCCGTCAAGGGTATCGGCATAGACTGCGGTTAATACTTCCGGATCCTCACTCGAAAGACTGAGGCTTTCCCCCGTGATCGTGATATTGCCCCCCCGGCCGTGTCCCCTGGTATCGGTAAGGATTTGGGCGCCGTCCTTCAGAATCATCTCACCCGCATCGATTTCGATCCTTCCCGCATCACCGTCTCCTGTGGTAACGGCCTCGATGGTCCCTTCATCCGCCATTCGCAGCTCCGAGGCCGAGATGAGAATATTTCCGCCCTGGCCGCCCCCTTCAAAGGTATTGGCAAAAAGACCGCCGGCTTCATCGCCTTTTTTCCCGGAAACAATTACGGATGATTCCGCACGGATATCGAGATTGCCTCCTTTTCCACTGCCCGTTGTGCCGGTGGACAAGCCTCCGCCGTTCAGGACCCGCAGATTTTCGGCCCGAACGATCACATCGCCCGCATCTCCCGTCCCATGGGAGGCGCTTTGAATCCATCCCCCATCGTCCACCGCCGTGGTGTCCACGATCACATCACCCGACACCTGGATATCGATTCCGCCGGAACGGCCTTCCCCTCTGTTATCCGCCGCGATATACCCCCCCAGAATTTCCAGCCGGCCGCCGCGGATGTAGATCTCACCTCCTGTAAGACCCTCTTCCATGCCGCTCACGTCGATATCGCCGCAGTACTCATCCTCTCCATACAGGCTGAAATAAATATCCCGGAACACGGTAATGTTTCCCGATGCTTCAGCCGTAACCTCCAGCCCGCCCGGCACGGTCCGGACTTCGCCCGGACCGGATGCGCTCACCAGATCGATCCGCCCGCCGGGAGCCAACAAGGTGGCATTGTGCAGACGGACATCACCGCCGATCACGGAAAGGGTCCGACCCTCGGGCACCTCCAGGAAACCGCCTGTTATCTCTATCCCGGACGGATGGTCACTTAAAAAACCGAAAGCCGACGGCGGCGCCGCGCTGAGGACGCCCGCTTCAGGATGGGTGGCCTCGAACCGCCCCTCGCTGCCCAGGCAAAGATAATCCGCGGTGCTGACATGAAACGAGCCGCTCACGTCCAGAGAGGCGTTGGGGCCGAACACCACACCCCATGGATTGAGCAGAAACAGATCCGCGCCCGGTATCTCGGACCGGACCAGACCGTCAATTCGGGATTGTTGACCGCCCGTGACCCGCCCGATAATGGTCTCCACCGACTGGGGCCCCTTAAAAACAGCGCTTTCGCCGCTATCCACCCAAAAAGCGGTAAAACTGTGAAACAGATTACCGCCTCGCTGCTCTCCCAATTCCGGGCCGATGGTGAATGCCGGCCCTTCCAGTGAGACGGCCGGCCCCAGGGAGCCGTCCGTGCGGATTTCTCCGCCGATTCCCGAAACCGGCAGAAAAAGGATCAAGGCAAACAAAAAATTAAAAACGGATGAAAAGAGGAAAAGACCTGAAGGGTGATAGGCACTCATGGGCGTCTCCTTTTCATTATTTCAAGAGTTGGGTGCAATCATTAAAAAGCTGTTTTTACATCTTGATCCGACCTTCAAAAACCAAACGGGCCGGGCCGGTCTTGAACACATGGTTCGTGGTCCGGTCCCAGTGAATGTCCAGGTCCCCGCCCGGCAGATGAATCAACGCCCGGTCCCCGGTCCGGCCGGTGAGACAGGCCGCCACCAGAACGGCACAGGCCCCGGTTCCGCAGGCCAGGGTGAGACCGGCCCCCCGCTCCCAGACCCGCATGCTCATCTCGTGATCCTTCAGGATCCGGACAAACTCCACATTGGTTCTGTCCGGGAACCGGGGATGGGTTTCAATGGCCCGGCCCAACCGTTCAAGGTCCACAAGGTCCGGATCGTCCACAAAGATCACGGCATGGGGATTGCCCATGGACAGGGCCGAAATCCGGTACTCGACCTCGCCCACCCGCAGGGTCTCGTCCAGAGCGGTGGCGGCCGCACCGTCAAAGGGAATGTCCGCACAGGCCAGCACGGGCTCCCCCATATCCACCCGGACGGAAACGACCCGATCCCGATCGTCCGTCATCACTTCCGGAATCACGGTTCCGAACCTGGTGTCCACCCGGAAGCGCTTTTGGGACATGATCCCGGTTTCATACAGATACCCGGCAAAACAGCGCATGCCGTTGCCGCACATCTGGGCCTCCGAGCCGTCGGAATTGTATATTCGGAAACAGATGTCGTGGCCGTCGTCCCCGGGATTCAGGATAAGAATGATCCCGTCGGCACCGATCCCGAAATGCCTGTCACAGAGCGTCGCCGCCAGCTCGAAATAAGGTCTGTGCGCCGCGATCGAACCCTTTCGGTCGTCCAGAAGAATAAAATCATTGCCCAGTCCCTCCATTTTGACGAAATTCACTTCCATGCCTTTTCCTCCAGTGTTTTCTCTTTGAGCCGATTCAGTTCAGCACAGACAGGACAGCCTCGCCAACGGCCGTCACCTGCCATTTCCGGATGGCGTCCACGGCCATGAGGTCATCCATGGTTTTCGGATGTTTCACGGCCAGATCACCGATCAGGGCGTTATTGAGCAGAAACCCCGGCTCCATCTCCAAGTCCGCGCTCAGGGTTTCCCGCATTTTTTTCAGGCGGGTGATGCGGTCTTCCGTTTTTTGGTCTTTCCTGGGACGCCGGGTTCTGGGATAGGCCGGCAAATCCCGGTGATCCATCCGAAGAGCCGCAGCCACTGCATCCGCGCATATCCGGCCGTACATGCCCGCCTGTTTGGGACTCAAGGCGTGCATCTCCGTCATCTGCTCCACGCGGGTGGGCTTTTCCACGGCCATGGTCATCAATGAATCGTTGGACATGATTTTGAACAAAGGCCAATCTTTTTTCCGGGCCATGTCCAGACGCGCCTGAAGCAGGTTTTCCAGAACGGCCAGACTCCGGTTGTCCAGCTTGCCGGCCCCCTTGAATTTAATGAACAGCGGCGGAACATGATTGTCCTCATACCGGACTCCGGCCTGGATGTCGAACTCCTCTTCGGCCCAATGGAGGCGTCCCTTCTCCTCGAGCTGTCGGGACAGAATCTCCTGAAGCTGAATCAGGTGGGCCACGTCTCCCACCGAATATTCGATCATGTCCTGTTTGAGCGGCCGCCTGGACCAGTCGACCTTTTGGAATTTCTTGTTCACGGTCACGCCGAAATACTGTTTCAGCAAGGCCGCCAGGCCCCTTTCCCGAATCCCCAGAAACCGGCAGGCGATTTCCGTGTCGAACAGACGGTTCACCCTGGCCCGGTATTCTCTGTCCAGGCTCCGGATATCAAAATCCGATCCATGGAACACGGTCATCACATCCGGGTTTTCCAGCAGACGGACAAACGGGTCGAAATCCTTGATTTCAAACGGATCGATCAGATAGGCCCGGTCCCCGGCCGCCATCTGGATCAGACAGATTTTCTCCCTGAAACTATACATGGAATCCGCCTCCAGATCCACGGCAACCGCCTTTCCCACCGACAGTCCCCGGCACACCGTTTCCAGTTCCGCATCCGATTCAATAAACCTGTAATTCACTATTTTTCCCTTGATTGTTTATGGCACTTCTTCTAAAATTCGTGCTTTACACCAAACAGATAACAAAACACAATGGAAAACAAAATGATAAATATCACATTTCCGGATCAACGAACCCGGGCTTTTGAATCCTCACCCACGGGAATGGACGTGGCCAGAAGTATTTCCGACGGGTTTGCCAGAAATTGCGTGGCCATGAAACTGGACAACGAGTTGCGGGACCTGAGCCATGTGATCACCGAGGATGCGGCCCTGGGTTTTATCACCGTCAACGATCCGGAAGGCCTGGACATCCTGCGCCATTCATCGGCCCATGTCATGGCCGAAGCCGTGCTGAATATATACAAAGACGCCAGACTCACCATCGGCCCGGTGGTGGAGGACGGTTTCTACTACGACATCGACATGGACCCGATTTCGGAAGAGGATTTCGGCCCCATCGAAGAGGAAATGGCCCGGATCATCAATGCCAAAAACACCTTTCAACGCAAAGTGGTGACCAGGGAAGAAGCCATGGCCATTTTCCAAGACAATCCCTTCAAACTGGAACTGATCCGGGATTTGCCCGAATCCGAAGAGATCTCCCTGTATCAAAACGGCAAATTCATCGACCTGTGTCGAGGCCCCCACATTCCCCACACCGGCATGATCAAGGGGTTCAAACTCTTAAAAATATCCGGGGCCTATTGGCGGGCGGACCAGACCAGGGAACAGCTCCAGCGGCTTTACGGCATTTCGTTCTTCGACAAAAAAGCCCTGAACCAGTATGTTCATCTCATTGAAGAAGCCAAAAAACGGGACCACCGGAAACTGGGTACCCGGCTGGACCTGTTCTCTTTTCACGACGAGGCCGCCGGCATGCCCTTTTTCCACGCCAGGGGCATGGATATGTGGAACGCGCTTCTGGAATACTGGCGGGAAGTACACAAGGCCGCCGGTTACGTGGAAACCAAGACCCCGGTCATGCTCAACCGCAAACTCTGGGAACAGAGCGGTCACTGGGAAAACTACCGGGAAAACATGTACACCTCGGTCATCGACGAGGAAGAATACGCCATCAAGCCCATGAACTGCCCGGGCGGGATGCTGCTGTACAAAACCAAGTCCTATTCCTACCGGGATCTGCCCTTGAGGGCCGGAGAAATCGGACTGGTCCACCGTCACGAACTGTCCGGCGCCCTGTCCGGCCTGTTCCGGGTCCGGGCCTTTCACCAGGACGACGCCCATATCTTCATGACTGCGGACCAGATCGAAGACGAGGTCCTGGGTGTGCTGAAGCTGGCCAAAACGGTTTACAGCCGATTCGGTCTGGATTTTCATCTAGAGCTGTCCACCCGCCCCCAAAAATCCATCGGCACGGACGAACAGTGGGATCAGGCAACGGACGGGCTCAAGGCCGCCCTGGCCGCCTACGGACGGGAATACGTCATCAATGAAGGTGACGGCGCCTTTTACGGACCGAAAATCGACATCCACATCAAGGACGCCCTGGGCCGCACCTGGCAATGCGGCACGGTCCAGCTGGACATGTCCCTGCCCGAACGATTCGATCTGTCCTACAAAGGTCAGGACAACGAAAAGCACCGGCCCATCATGATCCACCGGGTCATCTACGGATCTCTGGAACGGTTTTTCGGCATTCTGGTGGAACATTTCGCAGGCCGATTCCCCCTGTGGCTGGCCCCGGTTCAGGTCGCGCTCCTGCCCATCAACCAGGATCTCATTTCCCATGCCGAAACCATAAAGGCCCGGCTCGAAATCCATAAGATCCGCTGCGAAGTGGACCGGAAAAACGAAACCCTGAAAAAGAAAATCAGAGACGCCCAGATGGACTATGTGCCGTTGATCGTGACCATCGGTGACAAAGAAAAAGAAACCGACACTCTTTCGGTCCGGACCCTGGACGGCAAGGTCCGCATGGGCATCGCCCTGGACGACTTTCTGGCCCCGGTATTGCACCATATCAAGGAAAGGACCCTTGACGAGGCGGTGTTTTAAGACCCTTTATTCCGGAAACATGAATGAACCGACTGACCATCACTGTGTTGCTGCTTTTCTGCAGCAACGTGTTCATGACTTTTGCGTGGTATGGACATCTGCGCAATCTTTCCCATAAACCCTGGATTATCGCCGCGCTTGCCAGCTGGGGCATCGCTCTTTTCGAATACATGCTCCAGGTGCCGGCCAACCGTGTGGGCCATCAGCTGGCCACGGTGGGGCAACTGAAAATCATGCAGGAGGTGATCACCCTTCTGGTATTCGTGCCTTTTTCCGTCTTTTACCTGAAAGAAAAACTGTCCCTCGATTATCTTTGGGCCGGTTTCTGCCTGGTGGGGGCGGTTTTTTTTATTTTCAGGGGCAAGATAATGGGTCATTGATCCGCCCGACCCTGACGCCATGCGAACAAAAGACAAGAGCCCTTACATCATCCTGGGTGTGGTCATCATTGTGTGGCTGTGCTGTCTGCCCTGGTTTTACGACATCTTTTTTTCCCACCTGTTCTACATGCCGTTTGTGGGTGCCCTGGCCGCGGTGATCGCCAACATCACCCCGGCCGCGGCCGGGATCGTTTACTTTCCCATTCTCACCCACCTGGCCGTGTCTCCCGCAACCGTGGCCCAGTTCAATTTGATCATCCAGGCATACGGAATGGGGCTGGGCACCTTCCGGTGGTTCCTGTTCAACCGGAAGTTGTTTATCTTCAACGTCCTTCCGGTGGGTCTGGCGGGGGGTCTGCTCGGAGAAATCATCAGCATGGTCTGGTTCCCGATCAGCAACCCGGAGCTTTTGACCCTGGTCTTCAATTTCATCGCCTTTCTTTTTACCCAGATCATTTTTTTCTCACTGCTGAGAAATGCGCAATATCCCAATCTTCACGTTCCCCTGACCATAGTCAATTGCAGCGTTCTGTTCTTTTTTGCGGTCATCGGGGGACTGCTCTGCGGCTGGATCGGATTCGGCATCGACACCATCTTTTACTTTGTCATGACCGTGATGTTCAAAATCAATCCGGCCGCTTCCATTGTGACCAGCATCGCACTCATGGCGGCCATGTCCATCACCGGAACGATCCTGAACGCTTTTTTTCACGATATTCCCGTTGCCCTGTGGTTCAGCGCCATTCCGGGTGTAACCCTGGGCGGACTGTTTCTCGCGGCCTATATCGCGGTCCGGATGGGGGCCAGAAACATTCTGCTGCTGTTCACTTTTTTTCTGACCATCGACTTTCTGGTCGCCCTGTGGACCCAGCAGACCCTGCCCATGACGGAAACGGCCCGCAAACTCATCATATATGCACTGGCCTTTTACATGCTCTTCATTCACATCAAAATCTTCAGAAAACAATCCGGAAACGTCAAAGCGTCCGTCGGAGAATTTGAAGACAAAACCGGATCCTCCGACTGAACAAAGGTCAGAGCCAGTCCCGTTTCCTGAAAAAATACAGCATGACACCCACAACAGACACAATCAGGCCCCAGACGGCAAAATACCCCCATCGCCAGTCCAGTTCAGGCATGTACTTGAAATTCATACCGTAAATCCCGGCGATAAACGTCAGAGGGATGAACAGAGTGGCCGTGATGGTCAGGGTCTTCATGATTTCGTTCATCTTGTGGTTCACGTTGGCCAGAAATGTATCATGCAGGCCGGACACAAGTTCACGGTACATGTCGATGGTTTCCTGAATCTGGATCACATGGTCGTGAATATCCCTGAAAAAAATGAGATGAGTTTCGTCGATCAGTCCGGAATCGTCTTTCTGAATGCCGCTGATCAGTTCCCTTAGAGGGGATACCGTTCGTCTCAGAGAGATGAGCTTGCTTTTCATGGTATTGATAACATCAAAAGTATTCCGGTCCATGGCCGTTATCAGGGCCTCTTCCATGTTTTCGATTTCTTCGCCCAGGTGCTCGAGAACGATGAAATAGTGATCCACCACCGTATCCATAAGCGCGTAGGTCAGATAATCCGCCCCTTTTCTGCGGATCCGGCTTTTATCGCTTCGGACCCGCTCCTTGACCGACTGGATCACCCCGCTCGGACGCTCCTGAAAGGACAGCACGAAATGGTCTCCCAGAATCAGGCTGAACTGCTCGATGAGAATGTCGCCGGATTCCGGGTCATGGTGAAGCATGTTCATAACAAGAAAGATAAACGTGTCAAAGACCTCGATCTTGGGGCGGGTTCCGATATGCAGGATATCTTCCAGGATCAGGGGGTGGATATCGAAACATCCGCCGATTTTTTCAATCAGAGCGGTGTCGTGAAGGCCGTCGATGTTGATCCAGGTGACGCCCGGAGTTTTCCGGCAGGCCAGACAGGTTTCTATGTCATCGGGGGTCTCTTCCCGGACGCCGTCCGAATCATAGTCCATGAGAGTGATGCGGATTTGATCGGTTTTGCGTTCCCCCACATGGACCAGGGTGCCGGGTGAAAACCCGGCTTTTTCAGATGTTTTTTTCATAGTCGCGTTCCCGTTCGAGTGTCATCTTTTCCCCCTGAATATACCATCCGCCGGTCGGGCGCAAGAAAAGATCGGTTGCGGAAGACGGCCCGCTGTTGATTAAAAACCCGGCCGATGATATGGTGAAAGGCGTTTCCGGCCGGATTTCCGGCCGGACTCGATGCAATCGGATAAGGAACCTTACGACATGCTCATGCACCTGTTGCTGCTGATCGCCGGCCTTGGACTGCTCCTTGCCGGCGGCGAACTGATCGTGCGCGGGGCCTCGGCCCTGGCCAGAGCACTGGGAGTCCCCCCCCTGGTCATCGGACTGACCATCGTGGCCTTCGGCACCAGCGCCCCTGAACTCTCCGTCAACCTGACGGCCGCGGTGGAAGGAAACGCCGATCTGTCCTTCGGCAATATCATCGGGTCCAACATCGCCAACACCGCCCTGATCGTGGGCGTGGCCGCCCTGATAAGGCCCCTGGCCATCCATGCCATCATCATTTCCCGGGAAATCCCCATGATGATCCTGGCCTCGATCATTGCTCTGATAACGGGCATGGATGCCTGGATCCGATCATCGGACAGCGCCTTCGACCGGTCCGACGGCCTGGTTTTTCTCATGCTGTTCTGCGTTTTCATGTTCTACACCATCGGAGACGTGATCTACAAACGGGGACCGGACAACGGTTTTTCCCAGGCCGACGATCCGACAGGGAAAAAAGATCCCTTTCACATGGTCGGATATTTTCTGATTTTCATCATCGGACTGGCTCTTCTGGTCTTCGGCGGCAAAACAGCCGTCAACGGAGCCGTCGGCGTGGCGGAGTGGTTCCAGGTGCCCAAAATCATCATCGGCCTCACCATTATCGCCGTGGGGACCAGCCTGCCGGAACTGGTGACCTCTGTCATGGCCACGTTGAGGGGACAGACCGACATTGCCGTGGGCAACATCGTCGGCTCCAACATCTTCAACCTGCTTTTCATCAACGGGATATGCGCCACGTTCAAGCCCATTCCCGTGCCGACAGGAGGTGAAAAAGACCTGTTGATGATGGTTTTTCTGTCATTTTTTCTGCTCCCGCTCTGCATCACGAACAGAAAGATGATTCTTCGAAAAGAAGGGCTCCTCCTTCTGGCCCTGTACTTCGGATTCAACCTGTGGCGGGTGATGACCGGCTGACAAGGAGGCAACAAGCCGGAAAGAATCGCCCCTGAAACGGCAAACCCTGTTGTTTGCACCTAAAGCTTGAAAGGAGTCTTCATGGATATCGAAAAACTGCTGGATACAGTTATCTATTGGATCAGCGCCTATTCGGTCAAGATCGCCGCGGCCCTGGTTATTTTCCTGGTGGGAAAATGGCTGGCCGGAAAAATTACCCGACTGGTCACACGGATTCTGGAAAAAAACAATGTGGATATAACCCTGGTCCAGTTTTTTAACAACATCATCTATTATATTCTTCTCATCGGGGTCATTATCGCGGCCGCCGGTCAACTGGGCATCAACACCACCTCCTTTCTGACCATCATCGGCGCCGCCGGTCTGGCCATCGGTCTCGCCCTCAAGGACTCTTTGTCCAATTTTGCCTCCGGTGTCATGCTCATCATGTTCCGGCCCTTCCGGGTCGGGGATTACGTAACGGCCGGCGGAGTGTCCGGAAGCGTGGTCAGCATCACCCTGTTCCATACCATCCTGACCACGCCGGACAACCAGAAGCTGATCGTTCCCAATTCCAGCATCACCAGCGGGGTGATCACCAATGTCACGGCCCATCACACCCGGCGTCTGGATCTGGTGATCGGCATCAGCTACGACGACGATATCCGGAGGGCCAAGGCGATCCTGAAACGCATCGTGGACGAAGAATCTCGCCTGCTGAAAGATCCCGAGCCCAAAATCGCCGTTTCCGAGCTGGCGGACAGCTCGGTCAACATCGTGGTGCGGCCCTGGGTCAAAACCAGCGAATACTGGAACATCTATTTCGATATGCTGGAAAAAATCAAACTCACCTTTGACGCGGAAGGCATTCACATCCCCTACCCGCAACAGGATGTGCATCTATACAGAAAAGCCGAGGTAGGTGAGTAGGTGGCTGCGATCCCATCCGTCCGGGCGTTTCTGGAAAAGGCATACGGCCTGACGGGCGAGGTGTCCAAACTGGCCGGTGAAAACGAGAATTATTTGGTCAAAGAACCCGACGGCACCCGCTATGTTCTGAAACTGGCCGATGAATCGGCAACTCCTGATCTCCTGGAAATGGAAGACCGGGTTGTGGAAGTCCTGGCTCGCTCTATCCCGGATCGGGGCCTTCCCCTGGCCTGCCCGACCCTGGACGGAGGAACTCAGGCCCGGGTGGATCTGAGCGGAGGGGAAACCATCCGGGGACGGCTGCTGACCTTTGTCCAGGGAAAGGCCTGGCGGGAATCCGTTCCGGCCGGGCCGGAGCGCCTGGCGGACCTGGGAAGCCTCATCGCCCGCATGCACCTGGCCCTTTCAGAATTCAGCCATCCGCAGGCCCACAGAACCCACGCCTGGGATCTGGCCCGGGCACAGCAGCATCGGACGGCCGTCTTGATCCTGAATGATCCCGAACAGCGGCGCATCCTGGAACAGATCTTTCTCGGGTATGCGGCCCTGGTCGTGCCCGTCATGGATGCCCTGCCGCGGACCATCATCCACGGGGACCTCAACGACGACAATGTACTCATCCAGGGCGGCCGCATATCCGGGATCCTGGATTTCGGAGACTGCCTTACCAACCCCATGGCCTGCGATCTGGCCATTGCCCTGGCCTACCATACCCTGGATGAACCGGATCCGCTTTCGGCCGCAGCCGACATCATCGGGGCCTATCATCGGGTCCGGCCCCTGACCCTGGATGAGATCACGGTCCTGTTTCCGCTGATGTGTACCCGACTGGCCGTCTCCGTACTGATATCGGCCCGGCGACGGAAAATCGATCCGGCACGGGACAGCTGGTTTGTATCGGAAAAACGGGCCTGGCACAACCTGAAGCTTTTTTCCCGTATCGAGCCGGCCCGGGCCGCCATCCTGCTGGCCTCTCAAACGAATCTAACCCCGTATAACGACCGGGGACAGCCTCCTGAAAACCTGATGATCGAACGCAGGCGATTCATTGCGCCGTCCTTGCGCCTTTCCTATGCGGCCCCATTGAAAATCCTGGAAGGCAAAGGGCAATTTCTGTACGATTACCACGGCCGGCCGTTCCTGGACCTTTACAACAACGTCTGCCATGTGGGGCACTGCCACCCCCGGGTGGTCGAAGCCGGTCAGCGGCAAATGGCCCGGCTCAACACCAATACCCGATATCTCTATGACGGACTGACCAATTATGCGGAAAGGCTCTGCGCCACCCTTCCGGATGAACTCGACACCTGTTTTTTCGTCAATTCCGGAAGCGAGGCCAATGAGCTGGCCCTGCGGATCGCCCGGACCTGCACGGGCCGCCGGGGCATCCTGGTGGTGGATCATGCCTATCACGGACACACCCAGGCCCTGACCGAAATCAGCCCCTACAAATTCATGGGTAAAGGCGGAACAGGACGGCCCGAACCCTGGGTCCACGTGGTGCCCCTGGCCGATCCCTACCGGGGCGAATTCAAAGGTTTGGGCAAAGACACGGGGAAAGCCTATGGGGACGCGGTGGGCCGGATCATCGACAGCCTGCCGGAACCGCCGGCCGGGTTCATCACCGAATCTCTTCTGTCCTGCGGCGGACAGGTGATCCCGCCCCGGGGCTATTTTGAAACTGCCTTCGCCCACGTCCGGAGCGCCGGCGGTCTTTGCATCGCAGATGAGGTGCAGACCGGATTCGGCCGGGTCGGGGATCGATTCTGGGCCTTTGAGCTCCAGAACGTGGTGCCGGACATCGTGGTCCTGGGAAAACCCATGGGTAACGGCCATCCCATGGCAGCGGTGATCACCCGGAAAGATCTGGCCCGCCGGTTTGCCAACGGCATGGAATTTTTCGCGACCTTCGGGGGCAACCCGGTTTCCTGCGCCGTGGGCATGGCCGTTCTGGACGTGCTGGCGGACGAAGGGCTCCAGGAAAACGCCCGGCAGATCGGCAATTATATGCAAGACGGGCTGGTCAATCTGAAAGCCAAACACGAAATCATCGGTGATGTCCGGGGCGTGGGTCTGTTCATCGGAATCGAACTGGTGGAAAGCCGTGAAACCCTGGCCCCGGCCGCCCAAAGAGCTTCCGACACGGTCGACCGGCTAAGGCGGAGAGGCATTCTCACGGGCACGGACGGGCCCTTTGGCAATGTCATCAAGATCAAGCCGCCCATGGTCGTCAACCGGGAAGACGCCGACATGTTCATCCGGGTCCTGGACGATATCCTGACCCATTCATCCGGAAAGGATCAGATCAATGGATGATATCCCGAAAATCTACCAGTCCGAACCGGTGTCGCCCAACAGAACCGATACCGGGTCGCAGGAGCGGAAAAAACAGAAAAAAAAGAAAACGGGTCAGGAAGTCAAAAAACATTTTGACACCCTGACCCGGATCGTGGAAGACATCCACAGGGAACTGGAGTCAAAGGATTCTCCTTTCCGCCTCTGTATTTATCAGGAAGGAAAAGATGTTTTCATCGATATTGTCACCATTGACGAAACCGGCAAAATCGATAAAACATTCAAACACGATGTCTCCCATGCCGAACTCGAGGAGCTGGTCCGGCATATCAAAAGCGGAAGAGGACTGATCCTCGATACGGACGTATGATGCCAAACCAACAACGACCATCTGACACAGGAGGAAACAGATCATGCCGGGAAAAGCATTCCAGGAGTATTACCCCGACGACCTAAGCCATTGCTACGGCTGCGGCCGACTCAACCCCCACGGCCACCGGATCAGAAGTTATTGGGACGGAGAGGAAAGTGTGGCCACCTTTGTCCCCGAAGACTATCACACCGCCATTCCCGGATTTGTTTACGGCGGCCTGATCGCTTCGCTCATCGACTGCCACAGCACCGGAACCGCATCAGCCGCCGCCTATCGCCGAGAAGGACGGCCCATGGACTCTGAACCGGCTCTCCGGTTTGTCACGGCTTCCCTGAAAGTGGATTTTCTGGCCCCGACCCCTCTGGGTGTTCCCCTGGAAATCCGGGGCCGGGTCACGGAAATCAAAGACAAAAAAGTGGTGGTGGAAACCCGGATTCTGGCAGGAAAGACGATCTGCGCCAACGGAACCGTCGTGGCCGTCCGCATGCCCGCCTCCATGATGCCCTCATCATAAATATCATAAGGAGTGAAAAAATGGAAAAAACGGTCATCTTTGCATTCAGGGGCGATCCCATGTGCTTTGTTCATGTGCTTCTCAACGGCATCGACCTTCATGACCGAGGCCGGGAAGGACTTATTGTCCTCGAGGGAGAGGCTCTGACCCTGGTCTCCAAAATGGCGGAGCCCGGTCATATGCTCAACGCTCTCTACCGGAAGGCCCGAGCGCTCGGCATCCTTTACGCCGCCTGCAGGGCCTGTTCGGCCAAACTCAAGGTGGAACAGGATATTGAAAAAGAAAACATTCCCTTTCTGGGAGATATGTCCGGCCACCCCTCCATGGCGGGATTTATTGAAAAAGGGTATGACGTGATCACTTTCTGAGCTCGTTTTTATCTTCCGGTAAGGGGTCTGCCCAGACTGTAAATCTCCCCGCAGGTGTCAAAAGGGCGGGCATTGTCCAGACTCTGAATCTCGTCGAATCGATCCCGGATTTCTTCCGCCGTGATCCTGCGCCGGGTGTCCCCTATACAGACCCCTTTGCCGGACACCATGGCCGACCTGGCGAACCAGCCGGCGCTCATGGTAAACACCATACCCGACACACGGTTTTCTTCGGAACACAGGTAGGTGACCAGAGGGGTGTTGAATTCGGGCCGGATCCGCCGGCTGACCTCATCGGGAAAAACGCCCCGGGTCATGGCGGTGTCGGCATTGGGGGCCACGGTATTCACCTTGATGTCGGATCGGGACACCTCGATTTTCAAGGTGTTCATGAGTCCGATCACCCCCATTTTGGCGGCCCCGTAGTTGGACTGGCCGAAATTGCCGTACATGCCCGAAGACGAGGCCGTGAACACGATTCGGCCGTAATCCGCCGCCTTCATGAGCCGGACGGCGGGCTGGGTAACGCAGAAAGCCCCTTTCAGATGGACGGCGATCACTTCGTCCCATTCCTGTTCCGTCATTTTCAAAAAAGTCCGGTCCCTGAGTATGCCGGCGTTGTTGATCAGGATATCCAGTTTCCCGAAATGATCCAGGGCGGTTTCGACAACATGCCGACCACCGTCCATGGTGGCGACGGAATCCAGGCTGGCGGCAGCCCGGCCGCCCACAGCACGGATCTCTTCCACAACCTTTTCCGCTGTTCTGACGCCGTCCTGGTCACGACCGATATCATTGACCACCACGGACGCTCCCCTTTGCGCCAAATCCAGGGCATAGGCCCGACCGATGCCCTCTCCCGCGCCGGTGACGACGGCAACGCGATTTTCAAATGTCATCTCGCCCATATTTCCTCCAGTCGTTGACATCCGGAAAAATCCGTTGAACCCGTTCGCACGGAACCCCTCCCGGAATCTGTCTGTCTTATATCAAAATCTGATTTTTTTAAACAAAAACCGACAATCCTGGTATACAATGTGGATTCGAAAAGATTGCAGAAACGATCGGAAACCATATCGGTAAATTCATCATTTTGATAGACGGGAGGGACTTATGAAATGCCATGAAGTGGACTACACCATTTTCGGAGACGACATGCAGACCGTGGAGATCGAGCTGGATCCGGGCGAGACGGTGATCGCGGAGGCAGGCGCCATGAACTGGATGGAGGACGGGATCCTTTTCGAGACCCGCATGGGAGATGGATCGGAACCGGATAAAGGGTTCATGGGCAAGCTTCTGGATGCCGGCAAGCGAGCCGTTGCCGGCGAATCTCTGTTCATGACCCACTTCACCAATCAGGGCCCCGGAAAAAAAGAGCGGCTCTCAGCGCCCCTTATCCAGGCAAGATCATCCCCATCGACATGGCTAGGGGGGAGAACTCATATGCCAGAAAGACGCATTTTTATGTGCGGCCCTGGGTACCAAGGTCACCATTGCCTTCAATAAAAAACTCGGGGCCGGTTTTTTCGGGGGAGAAGGCCTTTTCCTGGCCACCCTGCAGGGACATGGAACGGTTTATCTTCAGAGTCTGCCGTTTTCCCGGCCGGCCGACCGGATCCTGCGACACGCACCCTCGGCCGGCGGCAACAAGGGCGAAGGATCCGTTCTGGGAAGCCTCGGTCGGATGCTGGACGGAAAATAACAGGTACGGACCTGCCCCATTGACGGCTTTTCACAGATCAAAAAGGCAGGTCCAGCCGGCTTACAGCTTGTAGCCGATCATTCGCAAAAAGCCTTTTCGCTTTTCAATATCCTGATCGGTTTCTATCCCTTTGGGAGCGTACCCGTCAATCACTCCCAGGATTCCCCGCCCCTGGTCCGTCCGGGCCACGATCACCTGGAGCGGATTGGCGGTAGCACAATGAATCCGGGCCACCTCGGGAATATTTTTGATGGGGTTGAGGATATTGATGGGGAACATGTCTTTCATGAACACAATAAAGGTGTGACCCGCGGAAAGGGCCTGGGCGTTTTTCCGAGCCAGCTCGGTCAGGGCTTCATCTGTTCCGCTGCATCGAATCAGGCAGTCCCCGGACGCCTCGCAGAAGGCCATTCCGAATTTGGCCCCGGGAACGGTGCCGACAATGGCTTCATGAATATCCTCAACGGTTTTGATAAAATGGGAATGCCCCAGAATCAGGTTCAATTCATCCGGGTTGTCGATATTGATCAGCTTCAGTTCCATACGGACCTCCGTCATCTTTAGTGAAAATTCATCCAACCTCCGACAATTCCTTTTTTAAGCACACTTCATCCCTGAAAACAACCCTGAAAAATCATTGGATTCAAGACTCATCTCAATTTTTCCTTGTACTCATCCAGCAACTCGTGTATGGTAACAATTTTTCACTTCAGGCCGGATTTTTCCGGCCTTTTATTTCGCCCTTTATTGCAAGGAACCCTGATGTCCCATAATCACCCGCCCCTGACCCGTTTTGACGAAATGAACCTAAACCCCTGTGTCCTATCTGCCGTGCGGGATGTGGGCCATGAAACACCCACTCCCATCCAGGCCCTGGCCATTCCCCACCTCATCCGAAACAGGGATGTGCTGGGCCGGGCCAGGACAGGCACCGGAAAAACCGCCGCCTTTGCTTTGCCCCTGCTGTCCCGGATCGATCCGGCCTGCAGGCGACCCCAGGTGCTGATCCTGACCCCCACACGGGAGCTGGCCATTCAGGTGGCCGGCGCCTTCAGGACCTATGGCGCCGGATTGAAAGGGCTTGCCGTTCTGCCCGTGTACGGCGGGCAGGGATACGCCACTCAATTGAACCAGCTCAAAAAAGGAGTCCACGTTCTGGTGGGGACCCCGGGACGACTCATGGATCACATGAGAAAAAAAACCATATCCTTTTCGGACTTGTTCGGAGTGGTGATAGACGAAGCGGATGAAATGCTTCAAATGGGATTCATCGATGATGTGGAATGGATTCTGGGAAAAATTCCAAAGGAATGCCAAACATCGCTTTTTTCAGCCACACTGCCCAGACCCATCCGGACAATCGCCCAAAAATACCTCAACGACCCTGAAGAAATCCTGGTTGAACCGGGAACCAGTGAGCTTTCGGCCATCAGGCAGCGATTTCTGATGGTCAAGGGCGGCCGGAAAGCCCCGGCCCTGACCCGGATTCTCGAAGCAACGGTTTTCGACGGGGTCATCGTGTTCGTCAAAACCAAATCAGCCACCCTGGACGTAGCCGGTATCCTCGAATCCCAAGGATTCAAAGCCGAGGCCCTGAACGGGGATATGGCCCAGAATGTGCGGGAAAAAACCGTCGAACGCCTGAAATCAGGTCATATAGATATTCTGGTGGCCACGGACGTGGCCGCGCGGGGCCTGGATGTGGACCGGATCTCCCATGTGATCAACTATGACATGCCCGCCAAGGCGGACCCTTACGTCCACAGGATCGGACGAACCGGGAGAGCCGGACGCAAGGGGGAAGCCATTCTTTTTGTGAGCCCCAACGAACGATGGATGCTCAAAGTCATCGAAAGAGCCACGAAACAGACGGTCGAGGAACTGACCCTGCCTTCCAATGCGGAAGTGAACGCGAAACGGGCGGATCATTTCAAACGGAAAGTGTCTGAAATTCTGGCTGCTGAGGATCTCGGCGAGTTCCAGGATCTGATCGAAACCTGCGCCGGAGAACAGGATGTCCCGATAAGCCGGATAGCGGCGGCACTGGCCAAGATGGTTCACGGACAAGGGCCGTTTTTTCTGCCGGCTGAAAATGAAAAACCGGCGCCCAGGCCCCGTCGGGCTGAAAAACAGGTTCAAAAAAGCCATTCACTTCCCGGAAGCGGGATGGAGCGATACAGAATAGAAGTGGGCCGAAAGCACGGAGTCAAAGCACGGAATATTGTGGGTGCGATTTCCAATGAAGCCGGGCTGGCGGGCAAACACATCAGAAATATCGATATCAACCAGGATTTCTCTTTTGTGGACCTGCCTTTGAACATGCCCAAAGAAATTTTCACACACCTGAAAAAGACATGGGTCCTGTCAAGACCCATGTCCATCTCAAAATGTGTGTAAAAAACGGAGAATCAGGCGCAGACCAACTCGTTTTTCTGGAAGTCGGCTTCCCGGACGATCGGTTGCCGGTTGAAACTGAGCGCATACAGGGGCATGGGGGTCAGGTGAAACCGCTCCTTCCAGTTGAAATCTCCGCACAGGAAATCCACTGTATCCATTTTTCGATGACAGGCCCATTCCATGTGATGCAGGTTGATGAGCTTGGCCACGCCCGGAAATTCCCTGCTGGCGCCCCCGGCCAGCAGGGTGTAGGTGTTTTTCCACACGGCTCCCAGGTCAACGGCCGCCACCCGTCCGTCCATGAGGACGGTGGTCACCCTCAGCATGCCCAGGCGGTCCAGAAGGCCCGCCAGCCTGTCAAAGGCGGCCAGAAACCGTGAATCACCGAAATAGGAATGCTCCCCGAACGATTCACGGTTGAGCTGAAACAGCACATCCACGTCCTCATAGTGATTGTACCGGTAGCAGACATTGTGTTCTTCCAGTTTTCTGATCTCGGCTCTGAGCTTTTTCCGGGATTTCCCGGAAAAAGACTGTTGATACTGTTCAAAGGAGAAATCATACAACCCGGGGAAAAACACATACCCGATTTCATCGGTTTCCAGCAATCCGGACCCGCCCAGAACCGGGGTGGGGGTCAGGTACCGGAGATGAACGCTGCCGGGAATGGAATCCAGCAGGGCTTCCAGGACAGTCGGGGTTTCCGCGACAATCCGGTTCTGCTCCAGCCAGGTTTTACCGCGCCAGGTTTCACCCGGAAACTGAATAAATTTCTGTTCTTCTTCATTCCAGCACAAGGCAAGAAACCCGACAGCCCTTCCCTTGTCCTCGACCACATGAAAACGCAAAGGCCTTGCAAAAGCATCGTGAAAACATGAGCGCACCTGCCAGAGGTCGAAAAAACCTTTGACGGGCCACATTTTTTCCCATACAAATCTGCATTGATCAGGGTCTTCGTATATTGTGGTCTTCATGGTCTCACCTAATGCCTGAGCGTCACGTTAATGGAAGAGAATGACCCGCCGAAAGCGTTCTGGGCAAAAGCCCGAACCGTTTCAGGATCATAGGCTTTACAACTGAACACGTCCAGATAAACGGTATTGGTCAGGTTGGCGAAATGGGCCGAAATCAAAGAGGTTTCAATCAACTGGACCATGGAAAAACCGGCCACTTTTTCATCTTCGCCGAAATGAACGACCTGGCATTCTCCAAAACGTTTCATTTCAATCAGATCACACAGTTCAGCGACAAATTGTTTGATGTATTCGGCGTCTCGGATTTTTTCCGGATCACAGTCGTAAATATCGATGGCGGATGCAATACCCCAGACATCACGGGCGGCATCGGGTTTGACGGCAGCAGCAATGTTCATTTTTCAGTCCCTTTCCTGTAATAAAAATGTATGAATTCAGCCGGCATGATCTGTTTTCTGCTCAGCCACACCGTTGACCGCCCATAAGCACATGCTGTGCCATTTCGGAAAATTAATTGCAAAAATCATAAAATCGATTTCAAATCAAATGGTTATGTTTTCGACAACCACCCATGCATCTGGGAATTTGAGTAATTTTTATCCGATTTATCAACAATCGGTATCAAAAATCCTAAATCGATCCTTTCTTCTTCAACGATGACCTGTGACGGTGAAATCGCCTGACGATCGTCCCGATTTTACACTTGGTTTTTTTTGATTTTCAGGGTATATACCCCAAAGCGTCTCAAATTATTCTGGTAATTTTTTACCGATACAAGGAATCCTCCCATGCTGATCCGACTGGTCTGCGCCATTAAGGAAAAAAAACTGCATGTCGACCTCGAAAACCGGTTCTCAAATTCCGATGTGCAGCTCAAAATGTGCGGCCGACGAAAAGCTCCCTGGCAGGAACTGGTACGGAGTTGCGGCGACGTTTTCGTGGTGAGCAAAACCCTGATCCCCAAACCCATTGAATCCAGCGTGGGCATGCTCAACAATCTGCCGGAAAAACCCACCACCATTATTCTCAATGACAGCGAATCCTCCGAAGAACATGCCAATCTGCTGGCATCCGGAGCCGATGTGGTATTGTACACGGGAATTTCCCTGGACAGCCTGGTGGAAGCCATTGAAAGCACCCTGGAATCCAGACGCCAGTTCTTTGTCGTGGACCGGTTCGACCAGAGGGGACGGATCAAACCCAAACTGAGCGACTTTGTCTCCAACAGCGAAGACATGCAGTTGTTCCTGGACGAGGTCCAGCAGGTGGTTTCCACCGACTCCACCCTGCTGCTGCTCGGAGAAACCGGGGTCGGCAAGGAGCATCTGTCCAAAGCCATCCATGGAGAAAGTCATCGCTCCAAAGGCCCCTTCATCGCCATCAACATGGCGGCCATCCCCGAACCCCTGATGGAAAGCGAGCTTTTCGGACATGAACAGGGGGCGTTCACCGGTGCGGTCCGATCCCGGCGGGGGGCTTTTGAACTGGCCCACACCGGGACCCTGTTCCTGGATGAAATCGGAGAGATGCCCATGCACATGCAGTCCAAACTGCTTCGGGTCCTGCAGGATTTCGAATTCACCCCCGTGGGCGGGGAAACCCCTATCTGGGTGGATGTCCGGGTGATCGCGGCCACCAACAAGGATCTGGAAGCGGAAATCACCAAAGGAAATTTCAGACAGGACCTGTATTATCGGCTGGGGGTCATCACCCTGACCCTTCCCCCTTTGCGAAAAAGAAAAGAAGACATCCCGGCCATGGCCAACCATTTTCTGAGTGTGTACAGCAAAAAAATCGGGCGTGAAATCAACCGGTTTTCCCCGGCCGCTGTTGAAAGTCTTATCGCCTACAACTGGCCGGGCAATATCCGGGAGCTGATCAATGTGATCGAGCGGGCCATCATTCTGTGCAAAACCGACACCATTTCTCCCTATGACCTGCCCTCCACCTTTCAGGGAACCCATCTTGAATCCCAATCCCTGATCAGCGGCAAGGAACTGGATATGGGATCCTGGAAAAACAAGACCCTGTCCGAAGTCAAAGAGCTGGTGCTCAACCATTTTGAAAAAAAATACCTGGAGATGATTCTTGAAAAAAGCGGGGGGAAGATCGGAGAGGCTGCGGCGATCGCCGGGATTCATCCCAGAGGGCTGTATGGAAAAATGAAAAAGCTGGGATTGGACAAATCCCTTTTCAAACAACCCAAATCATAAGAGAGCCTGAATGTTCGTTCCTCTTCAATACCAAGTGTCGGAATACGACTGTGTTCCTACCGCTTTCATGAACGCCATGAGTTTTCTGTTTCACCGGTCTGAAATCCCGCCCATGGTGGTCCGCCACATCTACCTCTACAGCCTGGACACCGTGGGGAAAAACGCCCGGTTCGGCATCCGCGGCACCAGCCGCCTCGCTGTCCAGCTCCTCGGCAGCTGGCTCGCTTCCTACAAAATCAAACGGTTTTCGGTTTCCACCGAATTTCTGGAAAAAGAGAGCGTCACGCTCAAGAAAAAAGACCCCATCCAATCCTGCCTCAACGACGGGGGCGTGGCCCTGACCAATATCCTGCTCACCCCCAGGGAAGAACACTATGTCATGATCATGGCCATCCGGGACGACTGGGTGTACTGCTTTGATTCCTACCGGCGGACATCCATCCGAAAAATGAAAGCCCATGCCGAAATTCTCGTCTCCGATGACGGCCGGTCCCCCAATCTGAGAATACGCAGGCAGTGGATGGCCGGGAAAACCGCAGCCCGATTCCGCCTGGGTCCCCTGGATATGCGGGAAAGCCTGTTGATCCGGCGGGTTTCCTGATTACCGCTCGACGATCAGAGCCTCGAACTGCTCTTCCATCTCCTTGCATTCAATGCATTTGGACGTTACGGGCCTGGCCAGGAGCCGCCGGATGGAAATCGGTTCTCCACAGGTTTCGCAATACCCGTAAGTACCGTCCTCGATCCTTTCCAGAGCCCCTCGGATCTTTCGGATCAATCGGCTTTCACGGCTCCTGAGCCTGAGCGTGACAGCCTGGTTCATGTGCAGGGATGTATCGGCCAGCGCCTCGATTTCCCTCCCCTGATCACCCATTAGGGACGATATGGCCTGATCGGATTGGTGGATCAGTTCCTCCAGAAGGTCATTCAAAATTGTTCTGAAATGTTCCAGTTCTTGTTTTTCCATATCACTCTCCTTTCTATCACCCGAGGGCTGGGGCCGATTTTTAGATCTGACACAAGAAAAAGCCTTGCGAACATGACGCCGGATGTCCTGTTCCCACCCGAAATCAGCCCGCCTGATGGTTTTCATGCCTCAGCCGAAGCCCTATGCCGATAATTTAGCAATTAAAATGCCAAGATCTATCACACAAGGCTTTTTCATCGCTCCGGAAACAAGTTCCGATTCCTCCTCATCCTTACCCGGGTCTCTGATCCCCGGACACTGAATCACTCTGGCTTGTGATTTGCATTCCTTCCCTTTTCAAGGACACTCACCATGACAACCGCACAGACCACCATCAACGGTATCATCATTCCTTCCGCATGGAACGATCAGGGAGAAATCCAGAATATTGCCATTGTCACCTTTGACGAAGACACCGTCCTGATCGCCGACTGCCCGAAGGCCAGGGCTTTAATGCAGTCTCTGAGAAAAACCGTGACCCTTTTCGGAAAAATTTCCTCGATCGGGACCAGAAAAGAAATCCGCATTTCCGGATTCGAAGTGCACGATTCCTGATCCACCCTCCCGGAACCCTCAAGATATTTCTTCCCTGGGCGAAGCATTCAAACTGCCGGTATTGACACCTTTGACGGTTGCTGATACTAGTATTTTTTATTTTTCAGCCTGAATACCATAAGGGCAGAAGGTTTAATCTGGGTTTGTATGTTCGCTTAAAATGAAAGACATTCTGGTTCTGTCACCCCGGACAACGGATTTCGATCTCATTTCCAAGGTCATTGCCGAAACCCATAAAACCCAATATGCCGCCGACCTGCGGGCCGCCGTCCTGCTGCACCACAAATCCCCTTTCGACATGATCATTTCGGACATCGGTCTTTTGGAAGAGGGGCAGGGCATCCGCTCCGAAAGCTTTGTAAAAAATCCATTCACCCGAACCAATTCTTTTGTTCAGTTCATTCTGCTCTGCGAACGGGATGAGATTGAAAAAGCCGTCAAGGCAGTGAATGACGGCGCGTTCGGATATCTTACCCACCCCATTGAAGAAAACGAAGTGCGGCTCCTGATAGATGCCTCGGACAAGACCCTGGCCCGGGATTTTGAACTGGATTACCTGAGGGACCATTTCTGGAAAACCGAATGGCTGGACATCATCCGGTCCAAAAATCCGAAAATGAAACAAATCTATGAAAGCATCCGATCCGTTTCCCCCACCATCGCCACCGTGCTTCTGCTGGGCGACACCGGAACGGGAAAAGGGATGCTGGCCAGGCTGGTCCACTGGCACAGCCAGAGATCGGAACAGCCTTTTATCGCCGTTCATTGCGGAGCCATACCGGACACCCTGATTGAAAGCGAGCTGTTCGGGCATGAAAAAGGCGCGTTTACCGGCGCTGATCGCAGAAAACCGGGCAAATTTGAAATGGCCCGAGGCGGGACTATTTTTCTGGACGAAATCGGCACCATTACACCGTCGGCCCAGATCAAACTTCTGCAGGTCCTCCAGGACGGCACCTTCAGCCGACTGGGAAGCGGCACCCTGCTCAACGCGGACGTCCGGATCATTGCCGCCACCAACGCCGACCTCTCCGAACTGGTTCAGAAGGGCGCGTTTCGAAAAGACCTCTATTACCGACTCAACATCTTCCCCATCCAGATCCCGCTCCTGAAGGACCGGCTCGAAGATCTGCCCAGTCTGACGGAGATCTTCTTAAAGAAGCTGAACGCCAAATACGGCAAGGGCATAGACCGGCTTCACCCTTCCGTCATCGAGGGATTTCGGCAATATGAATGGCCCGGAAACATCCGTGAACTGGAAAACATTCTGGAAAGGGCTTATATTCTGGAAACCACGGCTATTCTGACGGCCCGGAATTTCCCGCCGGAGATGGTCCGATTCGCAGACCCCTATCCCCTGTCCGAAAACCGCCCGTCTTCACTTGCCCAGGCACGCCAGACGGCTGTCGAAGCCTTTGAAAAATCATATCTCACAAGTCTGCTGACCCAGAATCGGGGGAAAATCAATCTGTCGGCCCAGACGGCCGGAATCACCACCCGCCAGCTCAACCGGCTCATCAAGAGATACGGGTTGAATAAAAAGCATTTCAAAAAGCCATAAAAGACATGCCGTGTCTTGAGATTCTTGACACCGGGTGAAAACCAGACACAGCCTGTCCCGTCATCGCGCATTCGAAAACGTCGGTTCCGGGTTTCCGCTTCGTGGATGGATGGAAATCGTCCCTGCCGGAAAGGGGTTCCTTCCGGCAGGGACGACCGCCCGTCTACTGAATGACGGCCGGCTGTTTTCCACCCGATTGGGTAAACGAGACCCGCTCCTGGATCCGATCTTTCGGCTCCAGGAGGTTGAGTTTGACCATCTCGAATTGATCCGCCCGGATATAAACCCTGCCGTCCCGGTCGGCCAGGATCAGATCATAGGTATTGGTCTCCTGACCGGACCCGGTCTTTTTCGTAATACAGTAATACGGCACCCGCCTCTCAGGGGTCCGATAGAATGTCATGGACCGGATCCGATAGGGCAGGACGGTCCTTGATGTGGTCATGAATTCCAACAGGCCGCCGGTCTGAAACATGGCATCCACCAGAACGGGCGCCGCCAGGAACCGGGGATCTTTCACCCCTTTGAAAAACGATTTGTCGCTCCCGTCCGTCACCGTTGTGATCAGTGTTTTTCCGTCAAAGGAATGAATGTCCGTAATCGTGCCGAAAAGACCGAACATGAACAGTCGTCTGGGATGATACACCAGAGATGCCGGATCTTCGTCAAAGGAAACCGGACTGAATTCCGGCAGTTGAATGATCTCCGAGACAGGCGGCTGGTCTGAAAACCGGTAACGCCCTTCATAGTGCAGCTTTGGATCTCCGGTCACCATCCCTGCAGGATTTCGGAACAAGGAGGTGATCCGACAGGTCACAAGCCCGTCGTCACCCTGCTCGGCCGAAATCCGCAGCTCCTTGGGGCGACCCTTGAGCAGCTTGATCCCGTAAGGGATGCTGAAATCCGTGAGTTCCGCGAGACAAGCGGTCTCCGGGGCCAGGGATCTTGCCGCTTCCGCCATGGCCTCGATACCTGTGGCGCCCAGAAACAGCGGCACGTCACCCATGGTGTGATCATGGAGAAACACGTCCCGATTCAGATCCAGCACCCGTGAGAAGGTGACGCCGGTCGACGTCCTTTCCACGGGCTGATCCAGGAAAGGGCTGTCCGATGCTTCCGGTTTTTCCAGAAGGCCGTCCCGGTCGAATCCGTAATCCAGACCGGAAAACACCATCTCGGATTCCGAACGGTCCAGCAGATCGGCCATGAAAAACCGAATCCCCTCTTCCATGGGTAGAAATTGGATGCCCCGCTCTTCGAGGACCGCCTTGACGGTCGGGTTGGTGGCCATACCGGTGCCGCTCCAGGCCGTCCAGGCATATACCTTGACCACTCTGTCCGGATGACGCTGTTTTTCCCGGAACAGGGCCTTACCCAGGTAATCGTTGGCCGCAGTGTAATCCACCTGGCCTTCGTTGCCGAACCGGGCCGTTACCGAAGAAAAGGTCAGGAAATATCGATAGGGACGATTTTCCAGGGCAGCCAGAAGATTCTGCATGCCCTTGACCTTGACATCCAGAACCAGCTCGAAGGCCCGGCGCTCTTTTTTGGGGATGAACTGGCTCATCTCCATGCCGGCGGCGTGAAAAACGCCGTCGATCCGGTCATATTGATCCACCACCGCCTTGACCGCATCGGCCCGGGTGACATCCACGCAATGGTAATCCACCCGGATCCCCCGTGATTTCAGATGGGCCATGTTGTCGATGGCCTGACGGACGCGCATGAGCCGCTCCAGAGCCCGTTTGATCTCAACGGGTCTGGCCTCGGGCATGTCCTGCCGGAGCAGGGCCATGAGACCGGGCTCGGTGGCGGACGGCTCCAGATATGCGGGGTCGGTCGCGTAAATGTCATTGATGTCCATAATGACCAGGTGAGGTTTATAGGTCTCCACCACTTCCTTGAGGATGGCATAGGTGATGCCCCCGGCCCCGCCGGTGACCAGGAGAGTATCCCCGTCGGACACGAAACCGCTTTCCCGCTCCGCAATGGACGGCTTCATGGACAGAACGTACCGTTCTGCGCCCCGATATCCCACTTCCACCCTGGGATCGTCACACAGCAACTCATCCAGGAATCGGTCCGCAATCGTCTCGATCAGCGACGACGGGTCTTCGGATTCTGGGTTCGCAAAGGAAAAATCCACCACCTTGACCCGGGTGTCCGGCAACTCCTTGTTAACGGTTTTCAGAAACCCGGAAAGTCCTGCAAACAGCGGGTAGATTTCACCGCAACCCGCCATGTAGGGGAACACTACCGAATCAAAGGACAGGGTCCCGATCAGGCTGTCTTTTTGATTCAGGCCGTCAAACAGGGCCTTGACCATGACGAAAAAGGATTTCAAGGTGGTGTTCAAATGCGTTTCCGGATTCACCCGGGCGTCATTTCGGGAAAAATATCCGTCCAGGGGGGCCAGGTGAATCAACCCGTCTATGTCCGGAAAGGCGCGGATGAGTTCGGTCATAGCTGTTTCCGTCGCATCCGTGTCGGCCAAATCCATCATGAAATCCGCTCCTTCAAGGCCCACGGTAATGACCCGGCCGTGTCTTTGCCGGATCTTTTCAGCCATGGTCCGGGCGAATCCATGACCGTCCAGGGTGATCAGGATATTGCGACCCTTGAAATCGGTTTTTTGCGGGACGGGTATCCGGGTTTGTTTCGCCCTGACGACCAGCCGCTTGATGGGTGATTCCGGATCGGGCAATGTCGGATTCAATTTCCCGTCGTCAGTGGTCCCGGCTGCAACAGGCCTTATATCCCCATGCCCGGCCGACAGGTCTTCGATGACCTGGATCGAACCGGCACGGCCCTGGATATACGCCGCCAACCGGGCGATGGTGTTCAGATCCCTCAACTTTAAATCATCGGGCACGGGAAATCCAAAAGCCGACGATATCTTGCCGAAAATCTCCACCTGTTTCACCGTGTCGATGCCCAGATCGGCCTCCAGATCGAGGTCCGGCTCCAGCATGTCCGCCGTGTATCCCGTCTGTTCGGCAATCACCTCCCGAATGATGGAGAGCGCGTCCTCGGACGCGGTGGTTTTATCCGGAAAGGCCTTCGGAGCGGACGGTTCCCGGCTCGGAGAGTCGTGAGTCGATGGTTCGGGGGCCGAGGATTCAGATGCCGACGGTTCCGAACCCAGTCGGGTTAGCACATAGGCCTCCAGCCGGGCAATGGTGTTCAGATCCCTCAACTTTAAATCATCGGGCACGGGAAATCCAAAAGCCGACGATATCTTGCCGAAAATCTCCACCTGTTTCACCGTGTCGATGCCCAGATCGGCCTCCAGATCGAGGTCCGGCTCCAGCATGTCCGCCGTGTATCCCGTCTGTTCGGCGATCACTTTTGTGATCATGGCCAAGGCACGGGACGGACGGACGTCCTTTTTCCCATCTGCGGCCGGAGCGGCGATCTCATCCATGACCGCAGGCGCTTCAGGCCGGGAACCGATTTTGGCCGCGATATAGTCTCCCAGCCGGGCGATGGTGTTCAGATCCCTTAACTTTAAATCATCGGGCACGGCAAAATTGAACCGGGCCGCAATATTGCCGAAAATCTCCACCTGTTTGACCGTATCGATGCCCAGATCGGCTTCCAGATCCAGATCCGGTTCCAGCATATCTACGGTGTACCCGGTCTGCTCGGCGATAATGGCCTTTACCGCACCCATGATGTCCGCATCGGACAAAGATCCGGAGTCGGCCTGTACCACAGCCGGAATCGACTCGGAGACAGGGGCCCCGGGCATGGAAACGGGCATCGGAGGCTTGGGCGTCGGGACGGCGGCAGGCCCGACCGGCTGTTTCCGGATATCGGATGTCTTTTCCACCCGGGGCAGAGGCTGATTGCCCGGCACGGCGCACAGCGTATTGTCGATGACCTTGAGTTCCGGGTGATCCGATCCGGTCACCGATCGAAGCCAGTTCTGATAGGCCGCATTGCCTTCCACGGAATTTTCCTGGATTCGTTTCACAAACATGAAAGCGAAATGAGATCCGAACCCTGCCGCCAGATGCAGCCCGTACTCGGAATCGATTTTGTCCTGCCCTGAAAAATTCAGCTTGCGGAAATGTTCGGGAATCTTCTTGAGGTTGGCGATGGGAGGGGCCTTCCGTTTCTGAAGAGCCTTGACCAGCACCACGTCCTCGATGGCCGCGCCCAGGGTATGACCGGTGAATCCCTTGGTATTGGAAATGCAGATCCGGCTCAGATAATCGGCAAACGCGGTTTCCAGAGCCGTTACCTCCGCGTCCGCACTCCCGCCCCGGGCCGGGGTATAGGTTTCATGGGACATGAACAGCAGCTTATCCGCATAATCCTCTTTTTTCAGATGGTTCTGCTGTTCGACCTTGGCAATGAATTTTTTCATTTCACGGGACATGTGAGGCACGTCGATATTATAGGCGTGATAAGCGGAGTTGGCGATATGGGTCCCGAGAATCTCGCACTGACCGTTCATGCCTCTTTTCCGGACGCAGTCTTCGCTTTCGATCACCAGGCCCACGGCTCCGGCCCCGAGGATAGTCCCGTTGCGGTCTTCGTCGAAGGGTTTGGCCGCTTCGGACACCCGTTTTTTGATGGTGGCCGCGCCCAGGGCCAAAAATCCCGATCCCACCCACTGATTCTGGCTGGGAGAAGTGGCGTTTTCCCCGCCCACTACCAGGACCCTCTTGCAGCGGCCCACCCGGATCCAGTCTTCAGCGATCCCGATGGCCAGCGTGGTGGAAGCACAGGCGGAACTGACCAGGGTATTGGGCCCCTTGGCCTTGATGATCTGGGCCAGGTGGGCGGACCCCAGGGGGCAGGCGTTGGCCAGAAAGTTCCGGTCAAAGGTATAGGTTTTGAAATCCGAGCGCTTCCGGGCTTTGGCCTTGAAGAACCATTCCGTCAACTGCTCCTTGATATCGATGTCCTTGATTTTTTCCATGAGAAAATAATAAATGTTCTCGAATTCCTCATAGGGTTTCAGGAACAGTTTTTCATAAAAATACTTTTCCAGCTCCGTGATCAGAGTTTCCCCGTTGGGCCACAGGGACGTGATGATCACCCCGGTTTCCTCCTGCATATCCGGGGGAAGGGCAAATCCGTCCGGGATCAGGGTCCGGCCGTCTTTCATCTGCTTGTACTGCATGACCAGTGGAATATGAGCGTCCTTAAGCGCCTCGATACCGGCTGCAATCCCGATGGCCATGCTGATGTCGTACTGCTCCTTGATCCCGTATTCGTCATTCAGGTCAAAATACCCGAGCTGACCGGCCAGGTGAATGACATCCTCGGTCCGGGTGATCTGGACGAACCGGGCATTGCCGTCCGGCTGTTTGTAAAGTTTGGTGATGTTTTTATCGGTAAACCCTTCCATGGCATCGGCAGTCAGCTGATCAATGAAATTTTCTCCATTGAGGATGGCGTCGAAATTGTCGGTGGCGAACACCCGGCGGGCTTTTCCGGGAAGGCCCACGGATACCCCGGATATCACTATGCGCCGGGTGTTGAAATGATATCGCTCCATGGCCTGAATGGCATTTTCCCGCTTCTGGAGCTGGTATTCCTTGTACAGAATCTGATCGATCAAAGCCTGATTGTTGCGCTTGAAATCTTCAAAATCATCTCCCTGTTCCATTTCCGGTACGGTTCTGTTCAAATCCGCCGGTTTGGTCGACTGAGCCTTGACCGTCTCGAAAACGGCATTCAGATCCAGCAGATAAGACCGGCAGGCTTCAAAGGATTTGATTTCACCGACCCGGGCATCCACGGACACGGCCGTGCCGTAATCCAGGATGTGGATATCCTTGAGCAGGTTGACCAGGAGCCGGGATGGGCCGATTTCGATGAAATGGGTTCGCCCGGCCACATACACGGCTTCAACGGACCGGATGAACTCAACGGGCGAAATGATCTGGCGGGCCAGCAAATCCTTGACCGCTTCCGGATTGTCCGGATAGGGGGCGGCGTGGGTATTGGAGATGATCCGTCCGAACCGGGCATCATGGAAGGTCAGGCCGTCCAGATAGGCTCGGAGCTGATCCGCGGCCTCCGACAGCAGCGGGGTGTGAAAGGCTCCGGTCAGATTCAGTTTTTTGAAGAAAACCCCCTGCTGGGTCAGAAAATTGCAGAATTTCTCGATTTCGTCGGCCTTTCCGGACACGGCCGTCTGTTTTTCGCTGTTTTTATTGGTGATGTAAATGCTTGAGACAAAAGAATCCCGGATCAGGCGCTCGGTTTCTTTTTCATTACGGAACACCACCATGATTTTTCCCGGAACCTTGAGGGTGGCCTCGTACATCAGATCCGACCGTTTGATGACCAGACGCATGGCATCCTCAAAGGACAGCATCCCGCTGCAGAACAGGGCCGTGTATTCCCCCACGCTGTGGCCGATGAAATAATCCGGGGAAAAGCCTTCCCTGGCAAGGCGGCTGTATATGGCGGCCGAAGACAGGAAAACGGCCGGCTGCGTGTTCTGGGTGGAATGGATGGCCTCTTCCGTGCCGAACATCAGATCCAGAAGAGAATATCCCCGTTCTTCCACAAAGATCTTCTCCCCTTTCTGAAGGATCGTGCGAATATGGTCGTCCTTTTCGGCCAGATCCTTCATCATACGACTCCTCTGAGATCCCTGGCCGGACAGCAGGGCCACGATCCGGAGCTTTTTGCCCCGGTCATCCGCCGAATAGGCCGCGTGATCCTTGAGGACCATGTCGTCTCCTGCGGCGGCCTTTATCGATTCGGTCTCTGCCGCGGCCCAGGTGTCCAGTCTCATCGGCAAAGTGCTCATGATCATGTGGCAATGGTTGCCGCCTATGCCGTTGACATTGGCGGCGAACCGGTAAGGCTGCCCTTTGGTCCGGGCCATTGCCTGAGAGGCGGGTTTGAGAATCCGGCCGCTGTTGAGAGTGGAATGATCCCGGTCGTAATTGAAATTGGGCAGAATCCGGCCGTGCCGGTTCATGAGCATGAGCTTGGCCATGGCCACGGCCGGGTTGGCCGCCTTGAAATACCCGAACTGGGGTTTGACGTTGCCGCAATACAGTTCATGGTCAAAGCAGTGCTCCACCACCTGTTTTTCGACCATATCGCCGAAAATATTGGAAAACGCGAACAGGTCCAGGTGCTGGATCTCCTGTTTACGAATGCCGCTCTTGTAATAGGCTTCGTTGATGGTGGCCACAAAGGTCTGTTCGGAAGGGGCCAGAAGGTGATCCGGCACGCTGGACCGAACCGCGCAGTCGTTGATTTCCCCCAGGATCTCCATATGGTTCTCCCGGGCTTTGGCATAGGTGGTCAGAACATGGATGGCGGCCCCTTCACCCATGACATAGCCTTCGGCCCGATCGTCAAAAAAATACCCTTCCGTCGACGACAGCAGACCGAGGCGTTTGAAGGCCATGAGTACGGCGGGATACAGATTGCAGTCCACCCCGCCGGCCAGGACGAAATCCAGGTCTTTGTGCCGGAGGTTCCGGCAGGCGTTGCGCATGGCGATGAAAGCCGATGCGCAGGACGCGTCGATCACGTAATTGGCGCCGTTGAGCCCGAAATGATTGGCGATGCGGCCGGAAATGATATTGGACAAAAGTCCCGGCGTTGTATCTTCATTGTTTTCCGGAATCAGGCCCCGGATAGTGTCCACCAGGTCTTCGGCCAGTCTCTGGCGTTTATCCGAATCCACGCCCTCGCAGTTTCGTATGAGGTTACCGATGAAATGCTTGCGGACCCGGATGATGTTCTTGCTCTGTCGCTCCCCGGCAATGGTGCCCAGAATGACCCCCACCTTGTTGGCCGGGTCCAGGGTTTTGATGAGGCCGGATGTCTCCAGGGCTTCGGATGCGGCTTCCAGGCCGAAAATCTGTCCCCGCTCGATGGATTTGACCATGGTGGGCGGCATCCGGTATTTCAGGTTATTGAAAGGATACTCCTGGACCACGCCCACCTTGACTTTGGGCAGATGGTAAAAAGATTTTCTGTCCAGCCGGGCATAGGCCTCGTTGTCGAACCGGACCGCCGGCACATCGGCCAGCTGTTTTTCTCCGGATTGAAGTTTTGCCCAGAACTCTTCCGTGTTTCCGGCGCCGGGCAGAAAAACCCCGAGGCCGGCCACGACGATCCGATCGTCGTTGAAGTCATGGGAGGGGTCGGTAAAGATATCCCGGCTCAACGGCCGGTAAGCGGCTGTCATTTGCTCGACCACCATGTGATAGTTGATGCCGCCGAAACCATAGGAAGACACGGCGGCTTTTCTGGAAACGCTGTCCGATGTGTCCCAGGGCAGGGCGTCCTTGACGATGAACAGGGATGACTGACTCAGATCGTGGTTCCGGGACAGGGTCTCGAATCCGCCGTTGGGGGGCAGAACGCCTTTGTTGACCGCCAGCAAAGCCTTGAGCAGGCCGGCGGAACCAGCGCAGCCGAGGAGGTGGCCGATCTGGGATTTGATGGAACTGACCCCGGCCCAGACATGCCCGTAAATCGAGGACAGGGTCTCCAGCTCGGCCTGGTCCCCGATGATGGTGGAAGTTCCGTGGGCTTCGATAAATCCGATATGTTCGGGCCGGATATCGGGACGGATATTTTCAAAGCAGCGTCGGACGCTCAGAACCTGACCCTTGGGGTTGGGTGCGGCAATGGCCTTGCCTTTGCCGTCGGAGCTGGCCCCGATGGCGTTGATGACCCCGAAAATCCGGTTGCCTTCCCGGATGGCGTCTTTCATCCGTTTGAGAACAAATACCACCGACCCTTCTCCCAGGACAAACCCGTCGGCCCTTTCATCAAAAGGATAGGATCCCGTCTGCGACAAGGTGCCCATTTTGGCGAACCCGATAAAGGATTCCGGCGCCAGGTGGGTATTGACTCCGCCCACCAGGACCTGATCGTGGTCTCCGGACAGGAGCTCCCCCACGGCCGCTTCGATGGCGGTCATGGAAGAGGCGCAGGCCGCGTCCACGATATAGTTGGCCCCTCGGATGCCCAGATGAGCGGCGATGCGGGAGGCCTCGATGTTGAGGAGAATGCCGTGAACCGGGTCATATCCCTTGTTTTCACCCTCCAGGCCCGTCAGCAGGGCCTGTTTGACCTGATCTCGCTCCGTTTCCGTCAGATCCCGGTAGGCTTCGGTTTTTTCCATCATGGCCACCAGCTGGGGATACCAGTATTTGAGCTGAAGCTGGTTGCCCAGTTCATTGGACAGGCAGGTGGCGATGATCACCGCCGTCCGGGAAGGATCATCCGTCAACAGCCGCTGCTTTTCATCCAGAAGGCCGGCGTGTTCAACTGCCTGATACGCGGTCTGAAGAACCATCTGCTGGCTTCGGGACAGTTTTTTCTCCTTATCCTCGGCATAGCCGAATCGTTCCCGGTCAAACACGAAATCATCAATATGTCCGGCCAGGGCCGTGTAGGTCTTGTCCTCGGCGTTTCGGTCCGGATCCACATAAAGGTCATAATCCATCCGGGATGCCGGCATGGGACGAATTGCGTAGTGCTTTTCAAGGATATTCGTCCACAGGGTGTCCGGATCCTGGGCCGATGGAAGGGTGCAGCCAACCCCCACAACCGCGATTTCGTCATGGATTCTGTGCCTGGGGCTGGAAATCACCTCCAGCTGGTTCAGGTTCCGGAAGAGCCGGGATTTGGTGTTGAAATACCGGTCATGGATCTGCTGGATGGTGACGGGTCCGTCAAAAAAGGCCAAGCTGTCCCCGGTCAGGAAATTGCCTTTTTCCCTGTGGGCTTCATCGTCAAACCAGGTATAATGCTCAGGGCCGGGCCGTTTGAAGTCCGGAAGAAATCCCTTGGCCCCGATGAGCAAAGAACCGATGTTGCGTTTCTCAAAGGCCCTTTTCCGGCTTTCAAGACTTTCCCGGTTCCGGATCATTTCCGCCTCGGTTTCCACCATCATGCGGGCGAAAGCGGTGGGAGCGGTCCGGGACGCCAGCCCCAGGCTCTTGCCGATAACCATGGTTTCGTTTTCCCGGATCAGAATGTCCCGGTACTGGGGCTTGATGCACCGGGTATCCACGATTTCATCGGCAAACAGGTAGGCGGTCCCCACCTGGAGGCCGATTCTGGCACCCCTTGCCGCCAGAAAAGCACTCAGTCCGGAAATGAAAAACGAAGCGAAACAGGTGGATATTCCCCCGGCGAACACGAGATAAAGCGCACTCAGATCATGATTTTTGTTGATCAGTGAGGCAATGGCGTTTTCCCACAGAACCAGGGACGACAAACTCCCCACATGCCCCCCGGCTTCGCCGCCTTCAAAAATGAACCGCCGGCAGCCGTTTGTGATGGCGTTTTCCATCATGGACACGGACGGGGTATGCAGATAGGTCCTGGTCCCTGCTTTTTCCAGTTCCGCCACCTGGGACGGAATGCCGCCGGCGAACAGGGCATAGGGCACCTTGTAGCGTTTCACCATGTCCAGGTGCTTGTGGACCATGGGGTTGAAGGCTTCGATGCCCACCAGCCCCGCACCGAACACAGGGACCTTTTCCGATCCGTCCTTGAGCATCCTGTCGACCAGGGATTCCGGCAGGCTGCCCACGGCAAAGAAAGGCAGGGCGCCGTGTTCGAGTACCTTATTGGCAAAATCCGACTGGTCTGAAATATTGGCCATGGGTCCCTGGATCAGCGGGAAGGTCGTTCCTTGATCAACGGCAAAGTCGGTTCCGGCCCGGACCGGGTCATGGGCGTCGATAAAATCGAGCTGTTCGCCGATGGATTTGAAAAATCCAGAGATCATGTCATCGAGGCGGGTGGTGGTGCGGGCGAACTCTCTGGCAAAAATCCCGTCCTGACCGAGGTAAAACAACGACTGCACAAACTGGGCGTCGTCCCGGTCAAAGGCCGTTATTCGCTGCGCCAGCGCTTCATAAATCAACCCGGGCCCATGCGGATCATCGACCAAGTCCGCCGCTGTCTGTTTAAGATCTTTGACGACCCGGGTCCCGAGTTTGGCGAACACACGGTAGATGGGTCCGCCCAGGACTCCCACATCCGTGGAATCTCCCTCATCGAGCATGCTCAAAAGGGTCTTGAAATTATTGGATACCGGAGCTTCGTCCGCCATGAGCAACTGAGTGTCCAGAACCACGCCGGACACCCCGGCCGCGAACATCCCGGCCGCGGTGTAGCGTCCCACACCGCCGTGAATGAACAAAGGCAGGTCTGTATTTTGTAAATACCATTGCATGAGGATGAAGGAAGAATATTTGGACACCCATCCCCCGGCTTCATTGCCTTTAATGATCAGAGCATGGGGAGAGACGGCTTGAATGGCATCGTTGAGGGAAATATCCCTGATTTCAAGAGCGATCCTGGTGTCTCCGAACCCTGAAAAATCAGGGGCCCCATCATTTTTGGACAAGGGACAGACAAGCAGATCCAGGTTGATGTCCTGTCTGCGCCGGATAGCCTCGATCAGATCCGGATCGGGGGCGTTCAGCCGGACGCCGAAACGGATCGGTTCTCCGGAGAGCTGTGCGATTCTATCCAGGGTGTCTTCGGGGGTCAGAAATTCCGTATCCAGCACGGGAAGCGCCCCTGCCGCGTCCAGCGATGTAAAATAGCTGATATCAAAAACCTTTACGGGGTTGTAAACCATTAAAGGAAGCCTTGAATTCAGTATTCGTCTCATCATAAACCATAGTCTCCATCATTGCATTGATATTTGGGTTTCCACAGCCCGGCCGTGAAAATTCAGCGAAGGCCTATTCAAATACCGTACCAGGCACCGCAAAGCCAACAACCTATTGAAATAACATCTTTTTAAATAAAATCCCCCTGTTTGGATGCGTCACATTGCGGATTTCGTCCTTGCATTTTATGCATATAGCTTGTACAAGATTGCACATCTTTTTCGCGGAGGATATTTTGACACAGGCACATTTAACCGCAGACGAGCTTCATTTTTTCAAGACTGTCCACAACGCTGCCTTTGCCAACCCCTTTTCCGATCTGAGAGAAAAGCTGGATATCCGCATTGCCGGGCTGTTTCCATCAGCTTCACGGCGGGAGGGGATCGATCAGTGCATCCAGGAGGTCCATCGCCGAATCACGGACCTTGAAAAAGAAGGGCGGGCCGATATCAACGACTTTGAGGGGCAGGACCGGGAAATCATCTCGGTGGTTTTTCTGTTCGACATGTTTCATACTTTCCGGGAAGGTTTTGACCGGCTCATCGAAGATCAGATCCGGGCCGGCGATACCCCTGTCCGGGTGCCGTTCGCGGAAAGAGCCATGCGCCTGCTCCGTGCCCGGGGCTTTGAAGAAAACAGCATCCCCCACTATTTCGCCCTGTCCTATCAACTTCGGAGGGCCTTTTATTTTATCTCGAACACCCTGGTCGGCAGCAGTCCCTGCATGAAAAAACTGAAAAAACACCTGTGGTACAACGTGTTTACCTATAATATAGATCTGTACAATCGATTTTTATGGAACAAAATGGAAGATTTCTCCACCCTGCTTCTGGGTGAAACCGGAACCGGAAAGGGGACAGCGGCCAAAGCCATCGGCAGCAGCGGCTATATCCCTTTTGACATGAAAAAACAATGCTTTACCCAGAGTTTCACCCGGACATTTTCTTCCCTGAACCTGTCCCAGTATCCGGAAACCCTTCTGGAATCGGAACTTTTCGGGCACACCAAAGGGGCCTTCACCGGGGCCGTGGATGATTACCAGGGGGTGTTCGATCGATGCAGCCCCCACGGGTCCATTCTCCTGGATGAAATCGGAGAGATCCCCAGCCATGTTCAGATCAAACTGCTTCGGATCCTCCAGGAAAGAAGCTTCTGCCCGGTGGGAACCCATGCCGTCTCCCGGTTCAACGGCCGGGTGATCGCGGCCACCAACCGGCCCAGAGAGGATATTCTGGAGGGCAGGGTCTTCCGGGATGATTTCTATTACCGTCTCTGTTCCGATATCATCGAGGTGCCGCCCTTGAGAACGCGAATCAAAGAAACCCCCGAAGAACTGGATGAACTGCTGGATTTCACCATCGAAAAGATGACCGGCACCCGGTCCGAAAAATTGCTGCAGAAAGTGAAACGAATCATTGACCAAAGGCTCGGAAAACATTATGAATGGCCAGGAAACGTCCGGGAGCTGGAACAGTGCGTCAGAAGCGTGATCCTTAGACGGGATTACAAAGGCAAAAAAAACGAGGGGCTGGAAACCCCTTCACCGGTAAGAGGCCTGGTTCAGGGCATTGAAAATCGGGACATCACCGCATCGGATCTGATATCCGGATATTGCAGGCTCCTGTATGACGAGCTGGGAAGTTATGAACAGGTTTCCCGGCGTGTCGGTCTGGACCGGCGCACCATCAAAAAATACGTTGATTCCTTGAACACAAAAGGTGAGGCCCATGCTTAGTTTTTTACCCCATCCGGTACGGGGCATTCTGTCCATCCTCCTGTACGCTTTGAACACCATTGTTCTGACGGTTCCCCTGATCCTATTGTCCCTTCTGAAATTCATCCTCCCCGTCCGTTCCGCGGTCGTGGTTCTGGATCGACTGCTCATCGGCATCGCCACCCTCTGGATCGGCGTCAATTCTTTCAACTCAAGGCTGTTCTGCACCATTGAATGGGATGTCCGGGGACTGGAGCGACTCAAGAAAAAAGAATGGTATCTGGTCGTGTCCAACCACCAGTCCTGGGTGGATATCCTCGCCCTTCAGACCACTTTGAATCAGAAAATCCCCATGCTGAAATTTTTCCTGAAAAAAGAACTGATCTGGGTCCCGTTTCTGGGGCTGGCCTGGTGGGCCCTGGATTTTCCATTCATGAAGCGTTACTCCAAACAAGAATTGATGCGGAAACCCCATCTCAAGGGCAAAGATCTGGAAAGCACCCGAAAGGCCTGTGAAAAATTCAAACACACGCCCATTTCCATCATGAATTTTGTGGAAGGCACCCGGTTCACACCGGATAAAAAGGCGGCCCAGCAAGGCTCGTTCACCCACCTGCTGAATCCCAAGGCAGGCGGGGTCGCTTTTGTGCTGGAGGCCATGGGCGACTATCTGCACCATATCATCGACGTCACCATTGTGTATCCGGAAAAAATCCCCACTTTCTGGGATTACATTTCCGGACGGGTGCGCAAAATCATTCTCGATTTCGATGTGATTCCCCTGAGCGGATTTCTGAAAGGCGGAGATTACATGAATGATGCGGATTACAAAAACCGTGTGTTTGACTGGCTCAACGCGCTATGGCAAGAAAAGGACCTGAAAATCAGCGGTTTTAAATCAGACTGTCTGGAAACCGGTCAAATATTGCCGACCCGCATTTCATAGATATTCAGACTCCGGCCATCCTCGGAAGAGCAAAGAACTTCTACGATCCTCGCGTGTCGGACCGTTTCCGTCATCCTTTTTTCCGTATATTTCCCACGAATCAGCGTCTCGGGCATAATCAAGCCCTCAACGATCACAAAAGGCTTGCCGGGGTTGTCGTTAGACCACTGGATCAGGTTGTTTCTTTCATCTCTGCAATCCGCCAGCCGTTTTTCAAGGTCCTCTGTTTCCCGAACTTCTTTTTCGATGCGGGACTCGATCTGTTCGCTTTTCTGAAAACACTCATCCAGCTTTTCTTCCGCCTTTCTGGACAGCAGCCGCAGTTTTTCAACCCGCTGGTCCAGGGCGCGAACCGCATCGCCGTCGGCCCCTGACGGGTCCATGGACGCCCGTCTGGAAAGAAGATCTTTTTCTTCGAGCTGGGATCGATCCTGAACATGGGCCACTTCCGTAATCTGTTTCTGGATGGCCAGATTCTCCTCTTTCAATGCCTGCCGGTTCTCCTGCCGACGCTGGATCTGCTGCGTCAGCGCGTCCATCTTCTCCCGGAGTTTTTCCAGCTCTTTTTCCGTGAACGTGTCATGGCCTACCCGAATAGTGCTGGGCGCCGACATTTCCGTTCCCACCTGCCGGACTTTCACCCCCATCTTGGCGGTTATGCGGGATGAAATCAGCTTTCCGTTCTCGATGATACAGCTCCCGGAACAATCCACATCCGCATCCACAATTTCCTTTTCAACCACGACATCGCCCATGCAGACGATTTCCGATTTGTGAATAAATTTGGCATAGATATTGCCTCGGGCATAAATCCTTGCCTCGGTGATACCGCCGGACACTTTCACGTTGCCCTCCGCTGAAAGGATGCCCCCGTCCACCTCCACAGCCTGAATATGGTTGGCCGTGACCCGGAAGCCGGACTTGACACGCCCTTTGACGTTCACATTACCGTCAAAGTGGATATGCCCGGTTTCATAATCCACATCCCCTTCGGAGACATATTCCTCATGAACGAACACATGTCCGGACAGCGCGTATTTGGGAAATCCACCCACCGCCGCAATGATCTTGATCCCGTCTTCGGAAAGCTTGGTGCCTTTGCCCAATTTCAGGGCGATATCCTTTCCCGGAACGGCTTCGATCTCATCTCCGTAAATATTCTGGCCTTTTCGGGCTTCCACCATGGGAATCTTTTCCGCCAGCACCGTACCGGCTTCCACAAACGGAAGATCTCCGCGGTCCTTGAAATCGATGCTGCCGTCCAGGGTCAGGCCGCCGGCTTTCAAATAATCGGTGTCGAAGAAAAATTCGATCCGGGCATCTTTTCCCTGTATGGCGGGTATGCCCCGGGCCACCCTGAAGGATTTGGTTTTGAATCCGCCGGAACGGATAAAGCCTTCGATCATTCCATCTTCGGCCAGACCGGCGACAATCCCCTTTTCGTAAAGATCTCCCTTGATCTGAACCGGCGTGACATCCGAATCAAAATGCTCGGTTTTGGATAAAAACGCGGCCATGAAATCCCTGGTGACTTCCAGCCGGATTCCTCCGATGATCGTTTCCGGATCCAGAAAGGTTTTTTCCTCCTGCTCCCCGTCTGTGCCTCCCGGGGCCGATGGGGCCGAAGACGGATCAGGGGAGGAGGATCCAGGCCCTGCGGAATTCGTTGCGGGTTTCTCTGATTTGTCTTTTCCGGCTTCTTCCCGAACCCGTTTCTGAAGCTTGAGAATATAATCCCGCTGTTTTTCCGTGAGCATACCGGCCTCTACCAGCATATCGCCGATCAGGCGGACCTTCCTTCGATTCCGGATATCATTTTCCTGCTCTTCCAGGGCGAGTTTCAGCACGCTTTGATTGATGAACCCTTTGCGGATGGCGACGGCACCGAATTTAAACTCCTTCTGACGCAGATCCAGTGCGCGGGCGGCCTTGACCAGACGCTCCATGTTATGGTCGGATACCAGATTATTGGATAAAAGATATTCTTTAACGGCCAGTTCCGGCTGCTCCGCTCCCAACCCGGCGGACAACGCTTTTTGAAGGTCCTCACGGGTGATCAGATGATTTTTCACGGCCAGAAGGCCGATGAGCGGAATTCTGGATTTTGGGTCTGTGTCCGATGCCATAATCTCCTCACCAAAGAATTAAATTACAGCGGCCGCCACACCTGTGGCAATGAGCGAGCACTCAATGATAAATTCCCGTCGTGTGCCTGACACCAGGCTGCCTTTTTCAAAAAACCGTATCAATCCGGCCATGCCCAGGGGAATGACCGACAGCGCAAATGCCCTGTATGTCAATAGATCGGTCAGACCGGCCAGAATCAAAAGCCCTAAATCACCCCAAAGGACATATCGAATGATTTCAAAGCTTTTTTTCTCACCCAGAAGAATGGGCAGGGTTTCTTTTCCGGCAATGCGATCCCCTTGAATCCCGAGAATATCAAAATATGCGGTCCGGGCAAAGACCAATCCCGCGACAACCAGAAATGACAGTGCCACGGAGACAAACCCGCCGACTCCGCCGGACAGAGCCGGCAGAAGGCAGGTGACCGTTCCCCAGGCCAGAACGATCAATACGGTTTTAGACCCCGGGATGTCCCGGATCCGCCCTATTTTGAGCTTCCGGTTCCACATCGGCAGAATTTTCAGATTATAGGACAGGCCCAGAAGGGTCATGATCAACAATATCAGAAACGGTAGGGGCCCGCCCGAGCGGCTGAGAAAAAGTCCGACCCCGCCTGAGAGTATGGCCAGGATCCACAGATACACCTGATTCTGATTGTAAAAAGCGGCCCGCTGCGGATGGTTGTAGCGATCGGACCGAATGGTGAACAGATTGTTGAGGATGTGCATGGAAAGTACATACAGCATGGCGATCAGGGAATGGTTGAAATCCTGAGCAGAACCCTGGATCCTTGAGCAGGCATAGGTGAGAGAACCTGCCCCCAGAGCTGCCATGAGATTGGTTTTCAATAAAAATTCCCTGAAAAGGGACATCATGCATCCAAACTCGCGTCCGTCCCTGGAAGCGGCCTCGATTTTCCGGTAGGCGTCCATGATGGTCCAGTTGGGCGTGGACGCCCCGGCCGTGAGAGCAATGGACCCGGCTCCCGCAAGAAGCCTGAAATCAATTTCATCCGCGTCTTCGACATGCAGGGACGGTTTCCCGGCAGCCGCCGCGATCTGGGCGAGACGTCGGGTGTTGCCGCTGTCTTTTCCCCCCACCACGACTACGGCATCGTTTTTTTCAGCCAGCTGCCGGATTTCGGCCTGGCGTTTTTCAGTGGATCCGCAGATGGTATCGAAGACCCGGTAATGAGGCGCGTGAACACGGCACCAGTCTTTGATCTCATTGTAAAAAGACGTATTCTGGGTAGTCTGGGCCACGACCACCGCATTTTCGAACAAGGGCAGGGCCTGAAGCTGATTCAGGGAGGACACGGTATGGCCCCGGCCGCCGGCATACCCCAGAAGACCGACGACTTCGGGGTGTTTTTCATCGCCCACAATAATGGCGGCATATCCTTCCTGCGCGTGACGCCGGATAATGGCCTGAACCCGGACCACCCTCGGACAGGTGGCATTGATTACCTGAAATCCGGCTCGCTGGAGGGCCTGTTCATCTTCCGGCGGAACTCCGTGGGCCCGGATGAGAACGATCCCCTCGCCTTTTTCCGGAATGGCGGACAGCCGGAAGATCTTTTTTTCTTCCAGCATTCGGAGAACCTGGGGGTTGTGGATCAAGGGCCCATAAGTGAAAATAGATCCCTGAAACCGGTTGGACGCGTCCAGCACCATGTCCACGGCACGCCGGACCCCCATGCAGAACCCGGCCGTTCCGGCAACGGTGATTTTCATCAGAGCGCGCTCAACCTTTCAATGATATGTTGCAGCTCTGTTTCAGAGGTAAAATTGATTTCAATACGACCTTTTTCCCCGGTTTTCTGGATCCTGACCCGGGACCGTATTTTTTCGGACAAAACCCGGCCGGTGTGATCCAGAAACAGTTTTTCAGCCGCCGACAAACCGGAGGGCGGATTTTTCGGCTTGTTTTTCACACTGTTGACCAGTTTTTCCGTTTCCCTGACCGACAGGTCTTTCCGGACCACGATATGGAACAGGGCCATCTGATTCTCTTCGGATCCGGCTCCCAGAAGAGCCCGGGCATGCCCCATGGTGATCTGCTCGGCGATGAGGCTGTCCTTGATGGCCTGGGGAAGGCCTCTCAGCCTGAGAAGATTGGCGATGGTGGAACGATTTTTACCGATTTTGGCGGCGATCATTTCCTGGGTGTAATGAAATTCCTGAATCAGCCGGTGATAGGCTTCGGCTTCCTCCAGCACGTTCAGGTTTTCCCTCTGGATGTTCTCGATGATGGACACTTCCAGCACCTGTTCGTCCGTCAACTGTTTCACGAACACCGGCACATGGGTCAGGTTGGCTTCACGGGCTGCCCGCAGCCGACGTTCACCGGCGATCAGCTCATAGGCGTCGTTCATCGGCCGGACCAGCAGCGGCTGCAGCACCCCCTGCTGGGCGATGGACTCCCGGAGCCGTTCCAGTTCTTCCTCATTGAACACGGTCCTGGGTTGATAGCGATTGGGAGCGATATCCGCGATGGGGCACAGGATGAAATCCGAGCGGGTTTCGGGCTTCTCGAAATCCGGAAGCAGGGCGGATAGTCCACGGCCCAATCCGGTGGGTTTCTTTTTGTTCGTCATCGTTTTAAAAATTCCCTGGCAAAGGCCATATAGCTTTTGGATCCCTGAGACTGTTTGTCGTAAAGAATCACCGGCAACCCATAACTGGGAGCCTCCCCCAGCTTTACATTCCGGGGAATCTTGGTTTTGAAGACCATGTCCTTGAAATATTTTCTGGCGTCTTCCACCACCTGCTGGGCCAGGTTGGTCCGGCCGTCGTACATGGTCAGAAGAATCCCCTTGATTCTGAGGCCGGCGTTGAAAGACGATTTGACCCGTTTGATGGTATCCAGCAGCTGCCCCAGTCCTTCCAGGGCGTAAAATTCACTCTGGAGAGGGATGAGAACGGCGTCGGAGGCCGTGAACGCGTTCAGGGTGAGAAGACCCAGAGCGGGCGGACAATCGATGAAGATATAATCGTAATCGGATCGGATCGACTCCAAGAGCTGCTTGAGTTTTATTTCCCGATCCTTTTGGGAAACCATTTCGACTTCAAAGCCGATGAGATCCATCTGGGCCGGGATGATACCCAGTTTGGGCACAGGGGTGGGATGGACAATGGAGCGGATGTCGGCGTCGCCGATCAGTCCCTGATACAGTGAATTCTGCAGAGATGGTTTGTCTATGCCCAGACCGGTGGTGGCATTGGCCTGGGAATCACAGTCCACCAGCAGCACGGATTGACCCAGGGCCGCCAGGGCCGCGGACAAATTGACCGCGGTGGTGGTTTTGCCGACCCCTCCCTTCTGATTGGCTATACTAATGATCTGCGTCATGATAAAGCCTCCATATCATACTTGCCCGACCGAGGCAATCGGTTAAAAATAAGTGATCCACAGTTTCCAGAAGCGGCCCCTCTTGTCGCCCATTCCACGTTTTCTGTCAACCCGATTTTACAGCCGCATTTCAGAATTTGACTTTTTCCGACTTTCCTTTACTATGTTGGGTCTATGAATACGCTTGGAACCATACCGCCCGGACGGGGCCTCCCCCGAGCCGGAAGAAAAAAGCCGGCCGTGAAACCTCCGGCCTTACCGTCCCATCTCGATTTTCCCGCCGAGCTGCCCATCACCCGGAGAAAAGAAGATATTATCCAGGCCATCAAGGATAACCCCGTGGTGATCATTTCAGGGGCCACCGGATCCGGAAAAACCACCCAGATCCCGAAATTCTGTATCGCTGCCGGACGCGGCCGCCTGGGACGGATCGGCTGCACCCAGCCCCGGCGCATCGCCGCCGTGAACGTGGCCCGGAGAATCGCCGAGGAACTCCACGAACGCATCGGGCAATCCGTTGGATACAAAATCCGATTCGACGACACCATCAATCGACAAACCTGCATCAAAATCATGACCGACGGCATTCTGCTGGCGGAAACCCAGTCCGACCCGCAACTTAAGGAATACGACACCCTCATCGTGGACGAGGCCCACGAACGGAGCCTGAATATCGACTTCACCCTGGGCCTTTTAAGGCGTTTGATCCGGCGGCGCAAGGACATGAAGCTCATTATCACCTCCGCCACCATCGACACGGATCAATTTTCCAGAGCCTTCGACCACGCACCGGTCATAGAGGTGTCCGGCCGGATGTTCCCGGTGGATATCCTGTATCGGCCTTATCTGAACCCTTCGGATCCATCCGGAGACCCGGACGACCAGGGCTATGTGGAAGCCGCTGCCGACAGCGTCCTGCACCTGCTTTCCACCACCCGCGCCGGCGACATACTGGTGTTCATGCCCACGGAACAGGACATTGGAGAAACACTGGAGCTGATCCGGAGTCGACGGATTCCCGGCGTCACCGTTCTTCCTCTGTTTGCCAGGCTCTCCGCCCGAGAACAATCCAGAATCTTTTCCCGGCCGCCGGGACGAAAGATCATCATTGCGACCAATGTGGCGGAAACTTCTCTGACCATTCCGGGCATCAAATACGTGGTGGACACGGGCCTTGCCAGGATTCCCAGTTATTCTCCACGAACCCGGACCACTGCCCTGCCGGTTTCCCCCGTTTCCCAATCTTCGGCCAATCAGCGGGCCGGGCGCTGCGGCCGGGTGGAAAACGGGGTCTGCATCCGGCTCTATGATGAAGATGATTTTAATGGGCGACCCTATTTTACCCCGCCTGAAATTTTACGCAGCAACCTGGCCGAGGTAATCCTGAAAATGATGGCCCTGGGTCTGGGAGACGTGGCCGGTTTTCCCTTTATCGACCCGCCGGCCCCCAAATCCATCCAGGACGGATTCGCCACACTCATCGAACTCGGCGCCATCCGGGAGAGAAGACGGAAAGAAAAGCAGCCGGGCAGAAAGAGTTATCACCTCACCGACATCGGACAGATCATGGCCCGGCTCCCCATCGACCCCAGGCTGTCCCGCATTCTGCTGGAGGCGGATCGCCTGGGATGTCTGGCCGAAGCCGCCGTCATCACCACGGCCCTGGCTGTTTCCGATCCCCGCCAGCGGCCCATGGAAAAAACCCAGGCCGCGGATCAGAAACACGCCCTGTTCAAGGACCCCTCATCGGATTTCGTGACCCTGCTCAATATCTGGCAGGCGGTCCAAAAAGCCCGTAACCGGTTCCAATCACGGTCCGGACTCAAAACCTTCTGCCGGGATCATTTTCTGAGCTTCAAACGCATACGGGAATGGAATGAAATCCACGATCAGATCCTGACCATCCTCAAAGAAAACGGTATCAACGGAGACACCCCCCTGCCGGCCGCTGTCGGGACCAAAGGGCTGAAGGCCAAAGCCTTCGAGTTGGGCGGCCCCTTGTACATCGCCCTTCACCAGGCCCTTCTGACCGGTTGCCTGGCCCATATCGCCCACAAAAAGGAAAAAAATATGTTCACGGCGGCCAAGGGTCAGCAGGTCATGATTTTCCCCGGGTCCGGACTTTTCGACGATGCCGGGCAATGGATCGTGGCCGCGGAATTCGTCAAGACCAGCCAGGTATTCGCCCGAACCGTGGCCAAAATAGACCCTGACTGGTTGGAACCCATCGGCCGGGATTTGTGCGCCTATAGTTATTCTGATCCCCACTGGGAAAAATCCCGGGGAGAGGTGGTGGCTCTGGAACAGGTGGCCCTGTTCGGTCTCATCATCGTCAGCGGACGAAGAAAAGCCTATGGCAAGGTCAACCCGGAAGAAGCCGGGGACATTTTCATCCGGCACGCCCTGGTCCAGGAGGAAATTGCTCAGAAATTCCCGTTCATGATCCACAACCGAGAACTCATGGCCTCTCTGGAAACCATGGAACATAAAACCCGGAAAAAAGACATTCTGGCTTCGGAAGAGGATATTTTCATGTTTTACAAATCCCGGCTACCCCGGCCTTTTTCCGATATCCGGACCTTTGCCCGATTTCTGAAAGAAAACAATGATCCGGATTTTCTGAAAATGACCCTTTCGGACCTCCAGAAATCCGATGTGGACGAACAGGCCCTGGCCCTGTATCCGGATACTCTGGCCACGACGCAGGGCCGGTTTCCCCTTGAATACCGGTTCACACCCGGTTCCGGCCGGGACGGCGTGACCCTGAAGGTGCCGGTGGCCGCAGCCCCCTTTGTCCCCATCCATCATCTGGGCAGATTGGTGCCCGGACTGTTCGAAGAAAAGGTCACGGCCCTGATCAAGGCCCTTCCCAAACGATTCCGCACCCGGCTCATGCCCGTTTCGGAAAAGGCCGCTCTGATCGCCGCCGAACTGCCGAAAAGCGACCGACCCTTGTTTTCACTGCTCTCCGCCTTCATTCGGGAACGATTCGGGATACAGATCCCGGAAACGGCCTGGTCGGATCAGGACCTGCCCGAACATCTGAAAATGCGGATCTCCATCCGGGACGAAAAAGGTCGGGAAATAAAGGCTTCCCGGGATCCTTCCCTTCTCACCCAACTAGTCTCCCAAAAGCCGGGAAAGGAAGAAGCGGCCTTTGAAAAGGCCAGGCAGGGCTTTGAGCGCTCCAACATCCGAGCCTGGGATTTTCCGGATCTTGATCCATGTCTGTCCATTTCCATGGATGACCAGGGAACCCTCAATGCCTATCCAGGACTCAGCTGCGAAGCGGATGCAAAAACCCGGGAGATCATCCTGTGTCTGAGGCTGTTCCGGTCGCAGCGGAAGGCGCAGGAAGCACACCTCCAGGGGATCCGACATCTTTTCACCCTGTGTTTTCCCGAAGATTTCAAGGCCCTGAAAAATGATATCCGGTCTTTTCCCGGCCTGACCCGGGTCGCTCCGTTTTTCGACGGCCGGAGCCTGTTTCAAACCGCCGTTTTCGACCGGATCACCCGGACTCTTTTCGCCCGGGATATCCGCACCCGGAAGGACTTCGACGCCCATGCCCGGGACCGGCTTCCCCGGATATACGAACACGGCCGGGAATTCATGAAAATTGTTTGTGCCCTGGGAGACATCTACCAGTCCTGTTTCGAACGTCTCCAGAAACTATCCTTTCAACACAGGGACCGAAAAAAGACCGCCGAACGATTGACCGGTCTGTTCAACGAACTGAAGAACCTGGTCCCGCCCAATTTTCTGGACCTTTACACCGAAGAGCGGATCCGGCATCTGCCCCGTTTTGTCGACGGTCTCAGAATCAGAGCCCAGAGGATCGTGGACCATCCTTTGAAAGAAGAAAAAAAAGCCCAGGGTATGGAGAAATACTCTCGCTGTCTCACCACTTTTCTGTCGTCTCTGTCCCAGGATTCGTCTCCGGCGAAAACCAGGCAGGTTGAAAATTTTTTCTGGCTTCTGGAGGAATATAAAATCGCTTTGTTCACTCCGGAACTCAAAACTTCGGTCAAGGTTTCCGAAAAAATACTGGACCGGCTGGCGATCGATATTTCACAGATGATTTAGGAATCATCCGACAGGTTTTGCTTGTCATTGGCGCAAAAAACTTTTAAGAAGACATGTAAAATGGATTTCCCTGATTTGGAGTAAAGCGTGGACAATGAATTCGAGATAAAAAAAATCAAACGCTTGAATCTGGTATTGAGGGCCTTCAGAGATATCGGCAGGCTTCTCGTCAACCAGAACGACAAACAGGCCCTTATCGACGGCATCTGCCGCATCCTGGTGGAAAAAAGAGGCTATTACAACGCCTGGATCGGTTTGACAGCCGACGACCAATCCATTGAAATGATCGCCCAGGCCGGATTTGAGAATCATTTCGAGCCCATGCAGATTCAATTGAATCAGAAGCGATTCCCCCGTTGCATCCTCAATACCATTGAATCAGAAAAGATTTTTTCCGTTCATGATCCGATCCGGGAATGTCCGAACTGCATGCTGTCCCAAAATTACGAGGGCCGGGGCTCCATGGCGGCGCGCCTCTCCCATGGCGACAAAAACTACGGTTTTCTGGTCCTGTCCATACCCCAGGCCCTGAGCCAGGACGAAACGGAAAAATGTATCGTCAAGGATATCTCCGAAGACATCGCCTTCGGACTGTACCGTATTGAGCTGGAGGAAAAACGCAGGGTCGCGGAAAAATGGCGGGAAGAAAGCAACCGACAGTTTCAAACCCTCATCGACAACTCCCTGAATTGTGTGTTCATCATCCAGGACAATCAAAAGGTTTACATGAACCCGGGTCTTCGCAAGATCCACCGCCGGATCACCCGGGCCTTCGCCCCGCCGGGGTTTGAAAACGTCCATACCGAAGACCGGGAGCGCATCCGCAAAGCCTACAGTGACCTGACGGCGGATCGCATCCAGCAAATTGAAACGGATTTCAGATATCTGCCCGAGGAGGCGGATGACGAGGCCCGGGTCCGCTGGGCCCTGGTCAGCGCCCGAAAAATCGACTATCTTGGGAAGGAATCCATCATCACCAACGCCATGGATATCACGGATTCCAAGGAGGTGGAGAATTTTCTGCGCATCCAGGACAAAATGACCTCACTGGGCCGGGTCACGGCCGGAATCGCCCACGAAATACGAAATCCCCTGTCCGGAATCTATATTTACCTCAAGGCCCTGAAAAAAATCTACAACAGCATGGGAGATATCCACACCGTTCTTTCCATCATCGACAAAATCGAGCTCGCGTCCAACAAAATCGAATCCATCATCAAACGGGTCATGGATTTTTCCAAACCGGGGAAGCCCCGGTTCATCATGACCAATATCAATGAGAACATTGACGAAGTCACCAAGCTCACAGCCGTCAGCCTGCGAAAGAACGGTATCCAGTTCATCAAGAACCTGGATCCCACCCTGCCCGACTGCTGGAATGAACCCCACCTGATCGAACAGGTGGTCCTGAACCTGATCACCAATGCAGCCGAAGCCATGAAAGGGTATGACGGTGAAAAAATTATCGAAATAAAAACGTATCGAGGGAAAGACTGCATCGCCATCTCCATCAAAGACTCCGGTCCGGGCATCCCCGAATCCAGCCAGTCCAAGATCTTTGACCCCTTTTACACCACCAAGACCAACAGCTCGGGCATCGGTCTGAGCATCTGCCACAGAATCATCACCGACCACGGCGGTTCACTTCGATACAATGCCGGAATGAAAAAAGGGGCCCAGTTCATCATTGAGCTGCCTCTCCAAAAATACGAAAGACAAACCTGATGCGATTTATCATCGGAATTGTGGATGACGAAGAAACCATCCGCGACAGCCTGGATCTGATCCTGTCCCCTGAATATGACATTCGAGGCTATCCGGATGCCGAATCCTTTCTGGCCGAGCTTGACGCCTCGCCTCCGGATCTGGTGCTAATGGACATCGGCCTGCCGGCCATGAGCGGCATTGACGCCCTGACCATCGTCAAGGAAAAAATCCCGGATTTGCCCGTCATCATGATCACGGCTTTCGAAGACATCCACATGGTGATCCGGTCCATGAAAACCGGCGCCTTTGATTTCATTCTCAAGCCCATGAACCCGGATATCCTTGAACTGACCATCCGGAAAGCCTCCGCCTCCATCGCCCTGAGAAAAGAGATCAAACTGCTTCAGGAAAAATACCTGACCGACAACGAGCCCTGCTTCATCGGAGAGAGCAAACACATCGAAGATGTGATGGACTTCATCAACATGGTGGCCAAGAGCCCGGACACCCCCATCATGATCATGGGTGAAACCGGAACGGGCAAAGAACTCATCGCACGGGCCATCCATGCCCGCAGCCCGATGTTTCAGGGACCTTTCATCGCCGTCAACTGTTCCGCCTTTCCTGACGAACTCATCGAAAGCGAGCTGTTCGGATATGATGAAGGCGCTTTTTCCGGAGCCCGGAAACAGGGTAAGAAAGGATTTATCGAAGAAGCGGACCAGGGCACCCTGTTCCTGGACGAGGTGGCGGATCTGAGCCTGGCCGGACAGGCCAAGCTGCTCCGCTTTCTGGAAAGCGGTGAATTCTACAAAATCGGCAGTACACGGAAGTACAAGGTGACGGTGCGGATTGTGTCGGCCACCAACAAAAACATCGAGGCCCTGATCGATCAGGAGCTTTTCAGGAAAGACCTTTTTTTCCGACTCTGCGTGGTCAAGGCCAAAATCCCCTCATTGAACGAACGACGGGAAGACATTCTGCCTTTGGCCAAACATTTTTTATTTCAGTTCGGGAAGAAATTCGATAAAAAAATGCAGGCCATCTCCAAGGAGGCGGAGGATCTGCTTTTAGCCCATCGTTTCATCGGAAACGTCAGGGAGCTGAAAAACATCATGGAACGGTCCGTTCTGATCGCGAAAACCACCGTCCTGGACGCCGAAGACCTGGGTCTGCAATCGGAGACGGATTCCCAAAAGCGAAACCGAGAAGATTCGGATGCCGGGGATACGATTGTCCCCATACCGGACCAGGGTATTCATCTGGCCGGACTTCTGGAAAGCATTGAAAAAAAATACATGGAGCAGGCGCTGAAAAAGGCCCGGGGAAACGAAAGCAAGGCGGCAAGGCTCCTAAAAATGAATCATCACACCTTCCGTTACAAAATCAAAAAAAACAGCTAAACCCGGTATTCCATTTTAGGAAAAATCACCGTAAAACAGGTCCCTTCCCCTTCCACGCTGTCGACGCGGATACTGCCGTGATGAGCCTCGACAATGCTTTTCACGATGGCCAGACCCAGACCGGTGCCGTTGATATACCGGGTCTTCTCATTTTTCACCCGGAAAAAGCGATCAAAAATATGATCCACTTCCGCGGCCGGGATCCCCAGACCGGTATCCGCCACCTTAATCGCCAGGCAGTCACTTTTCTCATCCGTCCACACCTCAACTTTCCCGCCGCCCGGGCTGTAGCGGATGGCATTGGAAATCAGGTTGGACACCACTTCCTCGATGTTGATCCGATTGCCCATCATCCGTACCGGCTTGGCCGTGTCTTTTACGGAAAGGTCAATGTTCGCGGCCGCCGCCCTCTCCTTGAAGCAGGCCGCCTGGTCCCGGATCAGCTCCAGCAGGTTCAGCTCTTCCCGGTCCTGGTTGATCAGGCCGGATTCGATTTTGGACAGGTCCAGGAGCTCGGCGGACAAGACCGTCAGAGACGTGAGCCGGTCCGATACCCGTTGGAGGATCTCTTTCTGTTTTTCCGTCAGATCTCCGGCCAACCCGTCGGAGAGCACATTCAACTGCATGAGGACGGAGTTCAGAGGGCTTTTGATTTCATGGGCCACCATGGAGACGAAATCCGATTTCAACTGATCAATTTTCTTCAAGGCCGTGATATCGTGGAACACCGTCACCGATCCCAGATTCCGATTCAGCCGATCCCTGAACGGGATGCACCGGATACCGATGATCATGTCTTCCTTGCCCTTTGAGAACGGCAGGGTCATCTCGTCGGTGATTTCGGCATAACTGTCCGGAGGCTGCCGGATGGCCTGATCGATCATGTCCAGGAGCCGCTCATCCTTGATGAACTCGGACACCAGATGGCCGATGACCGAGGTTTTCCGGCAGCCGATCATGTTCAGAAACGCCGGATTGGCCAAAGCGATCCGCTTCTGGTTGTCGGTGGTCAGCACCCCGTCTCGCAGGGAATTGATCATGACCCGCATTCGGGATCTTTCCGTGGCAATGTCCTGGAGGGTTCGGATGAATTCAATGGCCTTGCAGATCACCCCCCTCAGCTCCTGGGGCGAAAACGGTTTGGACAGAAAATCGAACGCCCCTTTTTTCATGGTTTCGACGGAATGCTCCAGGGTGGCGTAGCCGGTGATGACGATCACCACGGTATCCGGATGACGGGCCTTGACGTCGGTGAGCACTTCAATGCCGGACATGCCCGGCATCATCAGATCCAGCAGAATGATATCAAAATGCTTTTCCTCAATCATTTTCAGACCCTGGATGCCGTTTCCCGCGATTTCCACATCACAGCCTTCTTCGGTCAGAAGCCGTTTGCAGGCCGTCTGGATGCGGGTCTCGTCATCCACAACCAGGACTCGTGGTTGAAAAAATACGTTCTGGACACAGTCTTTGATGGAACTCATGGATGGAGCAGTCATGGTTTAAAATCCGTTTTCATCTTGAAATCATCAGGTGTTACAAAGGGAAAACCCATCTTCCGAAGCTGAATACATGGGGAATTCAACAATGAAAGTGGTTCCTTTGGCGCTTGTTTTTTTGACGGAAATCTTGGCTCCGTGCTCTTCGAGAATGCCGTAAACAATACTGAGGCCGAGTCCCGTACTCTTTCCCACTTCCTTGGTGGTGAAAAACGGGTCGAAAATCTTGGACAGGTTTTCATGCGATATTCCCGATCCCGTATCCTTTACCTCCAGGAAAATCTTTTTAATGATTTTTTCCTTGTAGGTGATCAGGGTGATGGTGCCGTTGCCGTCCATGGCGTCGGCGGCGTTCATGATCAGGTTGATCAACACCTGATTGAGCTTGTTGGTGTCGGCCTGGATCAGCATCATCTCGTCGGACAGGTGTTTTTCGATCACGATGTTTCTGAATTTTTTCTGATCCCGGATCAGGGTCAGGCTTTGTTCCACGATCTCGTTCAAATGAACGATGTTCTTGCTGGTTGCGCCTCTTCGGCTGTAGACCAGCAGGCTCTTCACAATTTCCTTGCACCGGTCGGCATCGTCGATGATGAGCTGAAGATCCTGCTTTACGTCTTCATGGATATCCTGCCGTTCCATGAGCAGGCTGGCATAAAACAGAATACCGGTCAGGGGATTGTTGATTTCATGGGCTACGCCGGCCGCCAGTTGACCCAGGGACGCCATCTTTTCGGATTGGGCCAGTTGTTTCTGGGCCAGTTTCAGCTCCCGCTCAACCTTGTGCTTGTCTTTCAAATCGTTGTAAATGGCCATGGTGGCCGATTCATTGCCTTTTTCATCATAAATGATGGCCGCCGACATTTCTACCTCGATTTCATCTCCCAGGGCGTTGACGATGGTGGTCCGAGGAATCAGAAGCTTGCCGTGGCCCCCTATTTTTTCATCTCTCAGCATTCTCATGATTTCCTTGGCTTTGCCCGGCGGATAGAGCTGTTCGGTATGACGAAGCTTTCCATCTCCTTCGTTGCTGTCGCCGAACAGTTCCTTGGCCACGGAATTCATGAGGTTGATATTTCCCTTGCGGTCTGCGGCCACAATGGCGCTGGCCGATGAATGGATGACCCTCGTGATGAATTCCTGCGCCCCCTGAAGCTGATTCTCCAATGATTTGGTCCGGGTAATGTCCCGCATGCTGCCGATGACGCAGGCCACTTCTCCGTTGTCATCGAAAATGGGGGAAAAAACACGTTCCTCCCACCTGTAATGTTGCTTGAGGATGAAATTATGGGTCTTTTTGTCTTTCAACACCTTTGAAATGGTACACTGATCGGTCTCACAGGGCGTGGCCTTGTAAAAAAAGACGTTAAAGCATTTTTTCCCATAGATTTCCTTGAGAGACAGGTTGAAGGTCTCAAAGAAATATTTGTTCGCCCCCATGAGGGTTCGATCCGGGGCGATGATTACGCTGGGATAGGATAGGGAATCAAATACCCGGGTCCGCCAGAATAATTCCTGCTCCGACAGTGTCGGCCGCAACACTTCCGTGTCATCTTTCATACATGGCCCTATGGATTGTCAAATACATCGGTTAAAGCCCGTTTCGCATCCAGGCCGCGGTTTTCAGGCAGAATCAGATGAATGCTGGCTCCGGTGCAACCGGCCTGATAAACCGGCACCTGATGGGTGTCAAGACAACGCAGAGTCCGACTCATGATACCGTACCGGTCCCCGAAATGGGGGCCGTGGAAATGCAGCATTTCCGCCGGCCGGGTGTACTGTCCCCGTTCGGGCAACGGCTCTTTGGATAAAAGATACAGAAAAATCCGGCGATCCGGGGTCATACGCGCCGACACATGGGCGAAGACAGCCGTTGGATCCATGGACCGAAGCAGCGTTCCGAAACCGACGAGGCCGTCACCGGTGAAGGTGTAAGCATTCAGGATCAGGCCCGGGATCAGGCCCATGCCGTAGGTTTTAATCCGTTTCTCCACATAAGTGGCCCGGGTTTCATCATATTTACGCCGGACAAAACTGGCCACTTCGTCGTTATCCGCCTGCTCGAAAGGGGTATGGGAGGAGGGAAGGTCAAAGCCTTCCGCCAGTAAAGCGATCCAGTTTGAAACCTGATTCTCCGGTACAATGAGGGTCAGCATGGCATGGGAGGCGATGAGGTGGTGAAAGGCGAGCCCCTTTTGTCCGCCCATTAAGGTGAACAGCAGTCCCAGCAGACCCACCCGGCTATGATGGGGGTAAATGGACAAGCCGGCGACCTCGGTCCCGGACAGACCCAGGTCAGCCAGGTCGGCTGTCCGGTCTGTATCTTTGGAGGGAACGATCCCCGAAATCAGGCAGGGGTTTTCCAGATTGTTCACCACCAGGCCGGCCATGTTGATTTTCCGGGATTCCAGAATTTCGTAAAAGGGTGGGACGGTGGAATTCCGGTCTTCGGAACGGGTCCGGGTGATCTGGATAAAATGCCGGTTCACCCGGATCCCGTTGATTTGAATGGATTGGGTCGTCATAGCGACAGCGTTCCCCGTCGGGAGTAAGGCTCCGGAAGGCAGGCGGCCGGAATCGAAGCGCCTGCCTTCCGGGGCTTTGAAGGATCACCGAAAAGGAATTTTCAGGTTTGCCCTAAGCGCAATAATCCTGAACGATCTCCATCAGTTTATTGAGATCGATGGGTTTGGGAATATAGTCGTCGGCCAAGGTGGTTTTTCCGTCATGATGGGTATAACTGGTGGTTTTCACGGAATCCGCCACAGCCGTAAGCAACACCACGACGATATCTTTCAAACCGTTGTCTTTTTTGATCTCATCACAGACTTCCCAGCCGTTTTTCCGGGGCATCATCACATCCAGAATCACCAGAAAGGGTTTTTCCTCCTTGATTTTTTCCATGGCCTCCACCCCGTCATAGGCCCTTGCAACCCTGAATTCGAGGGCTTCAAGCTTCATTGAAACCGCTTCCACCAGATCGGGATCATCGTCGACGACTAAAATCAATTGTTTTTTGCTCATTGCGTAACTCCTTTTTTGTTGTCTTAGGACTTGCTTTCATTTCCTACCACAGGTCTTGGAAATAATCCCGCGTTTTCTACGATTCGGGGTACTTTTTCTTCCCATTCAATGGCCATGATATGGAACCCGTGGATCCCTCTGACTTCTTTAAGTCTCTGAATGGATTCCACGGCAATTTTCAGTCCTTCTTCCGGCTGTTCGGCCTTGCCGACCCCTTCCAGACGTTTGATGACGGAGTCGGGCACATCCATTCCCGGCACCTTGTTCTTCATGTATCGTGCCATGCCCGCGGATTTCATGGGGGTTATCCCGGCCATGATATGCACCTGTTCATCCAGGCCTCGATCGCGTACCATTTCCATGTATTTTTCAAATTTTTCCAGATTGAACACGCACTGGGTCTGGATAAAATCCGCGCCGGCTCTGACTTTTTTGGCCAGACGCATGACCCGGAGCTCAAAGGGATCGGCAAAAGGGTTGGCGGCCGCCCCGACAAACATTTTCGGCGGGTTATCGATATCGGCGCCGCCCTGAAATTTTCCTTCGTCCCGCATCTTACGAACCATCTGCACCAGTTGGACGGAGTCCAGATCATACACTCCCTTGGCCATGGGATGGTCTCCGAATCGGGGATGATCCCCCGACAGACAAAGCATGGTGTTGATACCCAGGGCATACGCCCCGATGATATCGCTCTGCATGGCCAGACGATTCCGGTCCCGGGTCACCATCTGGAGAATGGGGTCCATACCAAGCTGTTTGATCATCACCCCGGCGGCCCAGCTGGACATTCTCACCATGGCCGTCTGGTTGTCGGTGATATTCACCGCATCGACATGATCTTTCAACAGCAGGGCTTTTTCTTTTATTTTTTCAGGACGTGCGCCCCGGGGCGGTCCGCATTCAGAGGTCACCGCCAGGTTGCCCGATGCCAGTACGCTTTCCAGTCTGCTCGCAGTCTTCATAATAACAAATCCTTTCTGACGATCTTTCTCGGCCCGCCGCCTCCGGCGGACCGCCAGTCTTTTGCTTCCATTATATCTTCATAGCGCTTTTCCAGTCCCAGGGCTTTCAGCCTTTCCCAGATCAGGCACCAGGCGCAGTCCACATCCGAGGCGATTTCGCATTTGCCGTTGGAGGCCCCGCCGCAGGGGCCGTTGAGCAGGTGCTTGGAACAACGGGCCACCGGGCAGATGCCGCCGGTCAGACCCAGAAGGCAATCGCCGCATCCCTGACACCGCTCCGCCCAGATGCCCTGGGCTTCGGACGCTCCCATGAACAGCGTGTTCACGGCCGGGAACACCGGGGTTTCCTTGTATCGTCCGGCCACGGTCTGCACGCCGCATCCGCAGGCCATTGACAGCACGGCGTCCGCCTTGTCGATGTCGGATGCCAGTTCATCCACATATTCCGGATCACATTGCCTTTCCAGAGTGATCTCTTTAATCTCGATGGTCTTGCCCTGTTTCAGGCAGTGCAGACGCAGGGCCGATGCCAGCAGGCCGACTTCTTTCCGGCCCCCGGCAGCGCACACGGTCACGCATTCATTGCATCCCACAAGAAAAATCCGATCATAAGGCTCAATGTAATCGATGATTTCCTTTAACGGTTTCTGTTCTGCAGTTATCATAATCTGTATCTCCGAAAATCGGGGTCGTCAGGACGCTGTCTTTTGACGCCCCTGCATGTTGATCGGTTTAAAGGGGCTGGGCCCCAGTTGTCTGATTGTCTCGGTGAATTCGAACGCCGTGCGGGCGAATCGCTCACCCATTCCAGCGGACATGTTCATCATTTCCACACGCTGGGGTTCCAGGCCCAGATCTTCCAGGATGGATCGGACCAGGGCCACTCTCCGGGAGGCTCTGGTATTGCCGTTCTTGAAATGGCAATCTCCCTCCAGGCAACCGGCCACGTAAACGCCGTCCGCTCCTTTTTCAAACGCTTTCATGATATGAAGGGCATCCACCTTTCCCGTACAGGGAACGCGGATGATCTTCACGTTGGGCGGATAGGGCAGCCGTTTGGAGCCGGCCATGTCCGCGGCCGTATAGGCACAGTAATGGCAGCAGAATGCCACGATATCAGGTTCAAATGATTCCATCAGTTCAGCCCTCCGAACAATCCGTCCAGTTTTGCCAGAATCTGGTCATCTTCATAAGCCATCAGCTGGATGGCCTTGGCCGGGCATTCGGCCGCACAGATCCCGCAGCCCTGGCATTTGGCCGGATCAATCTGTGAATAGCCGTCTTCATTGATAAACGGGATATTGAAGGGGCAGGCCCGGACACAGATCAGACAGGCCGCGCACTTGGTCCCATCCACCCTGGCCACGGCGGCCCCCAGGTTGATTTCCTTCTTGGCCAGAAGGGTCAGCGCCCTTCCGGCGGCCGCATGGGCCTGGGTGATGCTTTCCTGAATGGTTTTGGGAGAATGGGCCGTTCCGGCGACAAATATCCCCCGAACGCTCATATCCACCGGGCGAAGCTTGACATGGTCTTCCAGGAAATATGCGTCACCGGTCCTGGGCAGGTGGAGCATCATGGCCAGATCCTCCGTGGATTCGTCATCGGCCCGCATGCCCGTACTCAAGGCCACACAGTCGGTTTCGATCTGAATTTTGGAGCCCAGGATCCGATCATCCACAAACACCGAAATCCGGTCGTTTTCCACCCAGACTTCGGGTTTGTCGTCCAGGGTGAACCGAATAAACTGAACATCCAGATTACGGGCACGGCGGTAATAATCCTCCAAAAACCCGTAAGTGCGGATGTCCCGATACAAAACAAAAATCCGGATATCCGGGTTGATCTCTTTGATTCTGAGGGCGTTTTTGATGGCCGCCTGGCAGCAGATCCGGGAACAGTTGGGATTGCCGGGCTCCCGGGACCCGACGCACTGGATCATGACGATCTGGTTCATGGCTTTGATCCTGTCCGGCCGGTCTTCGATCAAACCGTCCAGATCCAGCTGGGTCATGATATTGTCATGCAGGCCCAGTCCATATTCGTCGGGTCGGTTGGCGACCGCGCCGGTGGCCAGAACAGTGACACCGTGGTCGATCTGCATGTAATTCATTCTCAACCCGGTCTGGAGCCCGGTCCGGAAACGGCCCGGCACGCCGGAATGATCGACGATGATGGTGTGGGTCAAAACCATGATATTTTTATGGGAAGACACCTGCTCCTTCAGTCGGGACATGAAACCGCCGACGTCCTCCCCTTCGATGGTTTTTCGAATGGATTGCGCGAGTCCTCCCAGATCGGGTTGTTTTTCAACCAGATACACTTTGACGCCCCGGCCGGCCAGCTGAAGGGCCGCCGTCATGCCCGTGACGCCTCCTCCCACAACCAGGGCGTTCTGACTCATAGGCAGGGTCTGATCCATCAAGGGCCGGCTCCGGCGGACACTGCTGATACCGGCCTGGAGCAATCTGAAGGCTTTTTCAAGGGCCTCCCGGGGTTGTCCCACGTGGGCCCAGGTGTTCTGATCCCTCAGATTTACCATTTCCACAAGATATTTGTTCAAACCTGCCCGTCTGAGCAGGTCCTGAAATTTGGTTTCGTGGGTCCGGGGCGAACATCCGCCGATAACCACCCGGTTCAGGCCATCCGACTTGATGGCGGCCTCGATCCGGTTCATGGATTCACTGCTGCACCCGTAGCCGACCGCCTGGGCCGTGACCACGTCGGGCAAAGAACCGGCGAACCCGACCATTTGACTCACATCCACCACGCCGCCGATCTCTCTGCCGCAGTCACAGATAAACACGCCGATGCGTAAAGGTTGTCGGGAAACATCCGTTTCCGGTACGACCTCAGCGAAATCATCCGATCCTTCCGCTGCCGCCGGCAGATCAGAGGCCGCCATGGCGGCGGCGGCGCTCGCCTGAACCATGGTCTCGGGAATGTCTTTGGGACTCTGGGCCACACCGCACACATAGACGCCCGGCCGGGAAGTGACTACGGGATTGAACGGATCCGTCTTGATGAAATGATATTCATTCAGGTCGATCCCGAGCCGACGGGCCAGGTCAATGGAAGACGCGGGAACTCTGAAGCCCGTTGAAAGGACCACCATATCGAATTCTTCGGTCCGGTGGCAGGTTTCTTCTTCGAGGGTATAGGTGATGGACAGGTTCTTGGTGTCTTCATCCTCCACAATGGTATGGGGGCGGCTCCGTATCATCCGGATGCCGTAATCGTTTCTGGCCCGGTTCAGGTAGAGTTCATAATCTTTGCCGAAGGTCCGCATGTCCATGTAGAAAATAGTGGTCTCGATGCTTTCGGCAAACCGTTCCTTGGTCACAATGGCTTCCTTGAGGGAAATCATGCAGCAGACACTGGAACAATAGGGGACATCGCCTTTATTGATGCCTCTGGAGCCTACGCACTGGATCCAGGCCACTTTCCCGGGCCTTTTCCGGTCGGACACCCGGACCAGGTCGCCCTGAAACGGGCCGGAAGCAGACATGATCCGCTCGTAGTCCAGACCGGTCACCACGTTGGCGAATTTTCCGCCGCCGAAATGGCCCAGCTCGGACGGATCAAACAGTTCAGCCCCCATACTCAGAACCACCGAGGCCACCTCGACGGTTCGGGTCCGCCTCTGATCGTCGACAAGGACGGCATCCGCCTTGCAGACCTTTTTCAATGCATCGATATCTTTCACTTTTGCCATGTCGATGGAAAAAGCATAGGGAGTAGCCTGGGGATAGCGCATACAGGTCGGAGCCCGGGGATCCAGCCCGGGGGTGAAGCGGACCGCCTCGGGAAAATGTTTGTGGCATTCCCCGCAGGCCGTGCATTTGTCCAAGTCGATATACCTGGGTTCCGTCACCAGAGTGGCCGTAAACGATCCGGCCTCTCCCGCAAGATCTTCCAGGCGGGTCATGGGTTGAAGGTACAGATGCGCTTCCCTTGACGATTCCGATAAATGGGGAGAAACCGTGCACAGATCACAGTTGTTGGTTGGAAAAGTTCTGTCCAGGCGGGTCATGAGCCCGCCGATGCTATACGATGAGTCTATCAGAATGACATTCCGACGGGACTCGGCCAGATCAAGAGCCGCGCGGATGCCTCCGACACCGCCGCCCACCACCAGCACTTTACCGCCGGGCATGCCTTCATATTCGGTATGATTTGAATTTTGCATGAGTTACCTACGCTATAGTTAATAGGCATCCGTCCCTCCGGACGCCCGAGGGCATCCGAAACAGCCGGCGCACCATATTTACGTTAAAGCCCGGCGCAGTCGAGAATGGCCGGCACGCGATCTTCCCAGCCCACGGCGGAAATCTTGATCCCCTGGACCTCGGATTTCAGGGAGAGGATCATTTCTCCGGCAATCCGGATGCACTCCGCCTCCCGATCCTTTGCCTTCCGGATACGGCTGATCAATGTGTCGGACAACCGGGAACCGGGATCATTGAGGGAAATATAGCGGGCCATGCCGACATTCTTGAGCATGAACACCGTCGCGATCACCGGTACATTCAGAGATTTGAAGGTGTTTAAAATGTGCAGATAGGCCGGAACGTCAAAAACCGGCGGAACCATTATATACTGGGCCCCCGCGCCGACCTTCGCTTTGGCCTTTTCATATTCCTCCGCCAGATGCTCGTCATCCCGGATGGGTGGAACCTGACATCCGGTGAAAAAGGTGGGTTTTCCTTTCAGATCGAATCCGGCCAGATCCGTACCCTTCTGAAGCGAGCTGACCATTTCCAGAAGATCCAGTTCGTTCAGGTCATCCACCACTTTTGCGGAAGGATGGTCGCTGTTGGCCATGGTGTCTCCCTGAACCACCAGCAGGTTGTGGACACCCAGCACCTGGGCCGCCAGCACATCGCCCTGGATGGCCATTCGGTTCCTATCCCGGCCGTAGATATGAATCACCGGCTCCAGTCCCTGCTGACGGATGACGGCAGCCCCCCCCAGAGCGCTCATGCGCATGACGCCGACATCCATATCAGGGATGACCACGGCATCAATCCGCGATTTGAGTTGTCGCACATGGGTTACAAGATCTGAAATATCAACCCCCTTGGGAATATTCATCTCAACCAGAACAGCGAAATCGCCTCCGGCTATTTTTTTTTGAAGTGTCATGGCAGTTCGTCCTTATTTTATATGTCACAAGCCGAACATTGTTCACCCTCGGCTTAAATAATCCCTTAAGACAAATCCGATGGATAGCAGAAACCATGCCAAACCTGGAGCCATGACCGATAAGAAGATGATTCATCAAAAAAAACAACATGTTAAAAAATACAAAAAATTTCTGTTAAGGATTTTTTCACTCCATATTCGAATATTTTCTAAAAAATATTCGAATATTTTCTAAACTTGAACAATTTTTCTAAAATCCCCCTCTATCGTCACGTGCGCGTCCATCATACAGATCTTTCGAAATTTTTCTAATTTTCGAAATTTTTCTAATTTTTTTTTGAAATTTTTCAATTTTTAAAGCATCACCGAGTCCCGATATTCCGTCAACCAATTGAATTATAATCAAAAAAATTAAATATATACCCACTGGCATGTTTCATGCTGTGATATATAAAGACTGACGGCAAACCAACCCTAAACCTGACGGGAAACATATGAAAAAAGAACAGTCTTGCGCCTTGCAAGTCATGATCATCGACAATGACAAATATGTCAGGGAGTCTCTTAGCCTTTTCTTCGGCAAAGGACCGCCTCGGCTGCTCATTTTCAAATCCGCGGCCGAAGGGCTCAACGCTATAAAATACCAGGATATCGATGTGGTGATTTCAGATTATTTTCTGCCGGATATGGACGGGTTGGCGTTTTTAAAACAAGTGGTCAGGGAAAAACCGGGCATATCCACCGTTCTCATGGCGACCATTGCCGGCGACGAGCTCAGGAATGACATCAAAAAAGCCGGAATCAATGCATTTTTGGAAAAACCGCTGAGTGTCACATCCATTGACCGGATTTTACAGGATTTCAACAAGAAACGTTCAAACAGCACAACACCGGAGACAAAAAAATGAACGACGACAAAAAATGGGATTGGCATCCGGGAAAAAAAGACATCCCGGTAAAGGAATGGCAGGAACAATTTCATTGGGTTGAAGAATTCCATGTCAGTCCTGACGGGGAAAAAATCGCAGCCATTGTGCACACCGATGATGAGACATTTACGGTGTGCGTGAACGGAGAGCCCTGGGAAGAGGCCTTTGACAAGGCATGGGGCCTCAGATGTCTGCCGGACGGCCGTTTCTCCGCACTGGTGTCCGTGGATGAAGAATGGACCGTATGCGCGGATGATGCTCTCTGGGAAACCCGGGCCGATTATATCTGGGATTTCCACTGCTCCCCGGACGGGTCATTTATCGGTGCGGCAGCTCAGATCGGCGGAGAATACGGCATGATTGTAAATGACGAGCCTTGGGAAACCCTTTATGGGAACATCACCGGAACCCTGCTGTCCGATTCGGGATCGGCTGCGGCCGTTGTTCAGGTGGCTCCCATGGGACAGGGGGATATCGAAGGTTTTGCGCGGGGTATTTTTTCCGTGGCTGTGGATGGAGAAGCCTGGGAACAGTCGTTTATGAACATCTGGGATCTTTCCTTCGACAAAGAAGGCCGTCAGGTGGCGTGTGCGATCCGGAAAAACCGGGTCGATTACACCATCGGACATAACGGGGAGACCTGGAAAGATGATTTTCAGTTTGTCTGGAAGCCTGAATTCATCCATTCCGGCCGATCCCTGATCGCTCCCGTCCGCAGGAACGGCAAATGGAGGCTCTTCAAAGATGGCGCTCCCTTCTGGTCCACTGACTATGAACAGCTCTGGAAACTGACCACCCATGGCGACGGCGAAAAAATCGGAGCGGTTGTGTCCAATCGTTTCGGGAAATGGAGCGTCGCGGAAAACGACCGTCTCTGGTCCTTTCAGTGCGACACCATGATACCGGAACTTTTTTACGCCCCGGACGGCCGGTCCCTGATCGCTGTTTTCAAACATGCGGGATACTGGGACATAGCCGTCAACGGACACGCCTGGGGACTTTCCGCGGACAAACTGTGGACGCCGGTGGTCAGTTCGGACGGCCGGGTTCTGGCTACCCGGATGGAAAAAGACGGGGGCTGTTATCTGGTAGTCAACGGAACTGTATACAAAGAAAGGTTCGACCAGGTGTTTGAACCGGCCATCGGTCCGGACAATGACAAAATCCTGCTCAAGTCGGTGAAAAACGGAATTTATTCACGACAGATACTTGGTTTGGACACTATTCTTTAAAAGGAGAACCACATGCATTCTTTTATTCAGTTTATCATGGGTCCCATGGTCTGGATTTCGGTCTTGTTGTTTCTGGCGGGGACGCTGTTCCGATTTTTCAGGTTTTTCAAACTGGTCAATGAAAAAGAAAATTTCATCTATACCTATATGTCGCTGAAATACAGCCTGCGCTCCATTCTGGCCTGGATGGTGCCCTACCTGCCCGTAAGCACCCGGAAAAACCCCGTTTTTTATGGTGTTTCCTATATTTTCCACCTGCTTTTGATCCTGGTGCCGATTTTCCTGCTCTCCCACGTAGTTCTGCTGGAAGAATCGGTTCTGGGATGGTCCTGGGCCACCCTGCCCGACGCTCTGGCAGACTGGCTCACGGTCCTGGTCCTGCTGGCGCTGGTCTTTTTCATCATCCGGCGCGTGGTGGTTCCGGAAGTCCGGTTTTTGACCCGGCCATCCGATTTCATGTTCATCCTGATCGTGGCCCTTCCGTTTTTAACCGGTTTTCTGGCCTATCACCAGCTCTTTGCCTACCCATGGATGATGATCCTTCATGTTCTATCGGGCGAAATCATGATCATTTTGATCCCCTACACCCGGTTCTTCCATATGTTCATGGCCCCGTTCACCAGGGCCTACACCGGTTCCGAATTCGGCGGGGTCAGACACGCAAAAGACTGGTAATCAAATATTAAGGAGATATTCATGCAGGATACAGAAACAAAAAAACAGATCCCCGACGGTAAAGATGTGGTGGATGAAGGTGTTGAAAAAGGGCTTCAGCGGCTGACGACGGAAACCATCGCCCGGGTCATCAATCAGGTGTTAACCAAAGAGACCGGCGCCCGTTTCAAGGCCTACGTGGAAACCTGCATGCGGTGCGGTCTGTGCGCGGATGCATGCAGCATCTTTCTTTCAAACGATCGGAACCCCCGTTTTTCACCGGCCGCCAAGGTCAAACAGACCCTTTTGGAAATGATCGACAAAAAAGGCGCCGTGTCCGTGGACTTTCTGCGGGACGCCGTGCGGATCGCCCATACGGAGTGCAATGTGTGCAAACGATGTTCCATGTACTGTCCCTTCGGCATCGACATCGCCTACATGATGCTGACGGTCCGGCGCATCTGCCACAAACTCGAAATAACCCCCCTGTACATTCAAGACACGGTCAATTCCCATTCCGCCACCATGAACCAGATGTGGGTCAAGGAAGATGAATGGATCGACACCCTTCAGTGGCAGGAGGAGGACGCAAGAGAAGACTTCGAAGATCTCCGGATTCCCCTGGACAAAGACGGGTCCGACATCATGTATTCGGTTATTGCGCCGGAACCCAAATTCCAGGCCGGACTGATCTACCAGACCGCCGTCATCATGCACGCCGCCGGAATGAACTGGACCATGCCGTCCCTGCCGGGCTGGGACAACAGCAACATGGCCATGTACACGGGCGATTATGAAATTTCCGCCCGGATCGCCCAGGCCCATTATGAAGCGGCGGCCCGTCTCCACGTCAAGCGGATCGTCATGGGTGAATGCGGACACGCCTTCCGATCCGTCTACGATGTCGGCAACCGCTGGATCGGTTGGGCCATGCCCCCTTTTGACGTCATCCACGCCATTGATTTTTTCCACGAACTGCTCACCTCCGGTCGAATCAAGGTCCGGGAAAAATTCAAAAAAACCGTTACCCTGCATGACCCCTGCAATGTTTCCAGAGGACGGGGGCTGCACAACAAAGCCCGGGAACTGGTCAACATGCTGTGCGAGTCCTTTATCGAAATGACCCCCAACCGGGAACATAATTACTGCTGCGGCGCCGGCGGCGGCGTTATCAACTGCGGCCCCCCCTGGAAGGGGACCCGCATGGTCAACAACCGGGAAAAAAAGGAACAGCTTGAAAGAACCGGGGCCGAGGTCCTGATCGCCCCCTGCCATAACTGTCACTCCGGATTGGAAGATATTGTGCATCATTATGGAATAGGCATGGAGGTGAAATTTTTCGGAGACATTATCTTTGAAGTCATGGAAAAGACCATTTATGAGAAAGGCAAATAAAATGAACCTTAAAAAATGCATATCGATTTCCATTGTCCTTTTGTTTGCGGCCGTTTTCATAGCTCACTCCGGAGAGGAAACCCCCAGGCTCGAACCATCGGCGTTCGACTCGCCCCAGAGGCCCGGAACGGTTTTCGATCATGATGAACACAATGCCGTGGCGGAGCTGGACCATGACTGTTCCATCTGTCACCATGTATATGAAAACGGGATAAAAGTGGAAGGTGAGTCCTCGGAAGACCGCATGTGCTCCGAATGCCACAGCCTTGAGCCCACCGGGGAAAACCCCATGCCTTTGAGAACGGCCTTTCATCGCCAGTGCCAATCCTGTCATTTCGATCAGGGCAAAGGCCCGGTTCTGTGCGGTGAATGCCATAAAAAACAGTGAGGTTGAAATGACGAAAAAAATCATGATCGTAGATGACGACCCGACCATTACCCGTTATCTGGAAACCATCTTCAAAGATAACGGATATGAGACCTGTGTTGCGGAAAACGGCAAGACGGCCGAGGCGGTTTTTGAAAAAGAGTCCCCGGATCTCATTACCCTGGACCTTGAAATGCCTGAAGAATGGGGACCCCGATTTTTCCGGAAAATCAGCAAAGCCAAGGACTTCAACACGCCGGTGATTGTGATCTCCGGCCTTTCCAGCATGAAATACTCCATTCCCAAGGCGGCTGCGGCTTTTGCCAAGCCCTTTGAACCAAAGGAAGTGCTGGCCAAAGTCAAGGAACTTCTGGGCTGAAGGATTCATGATGTTTAAAAAAATCCTGTTTGCCACCACGGCCTCCCCCGCCTGTAACGCTGCCGCGAAGATAGCCTTTGAACTGGCTGAAAAATACAAACCGGAGCTGTGGATTCTTCATGTATTGGCTGAGCCGTCCCGGAGCAGCGCCTTCTCAACTCCCCGGGGCGGTGATGCCTCCCGGAAAAAAATCCGGCCGGAACAGGTTCAAGACGTCACCAACGATATTTATGCAGTTTATGAAGACCTGATCAAAAAACACGGTGTCCCGAAGATAGAAGCCGCCATCGGCCGGCCCGCCGCGGAAATTCTGAAATCAGCCCGGGACCGGGGCGCGGATCTCATTGTGATGGGCGCCCACACCCGGACGGACGGCCCGGGCTCCGCCCGGTTCAGGGGTGTTTCGGGCAGCACTTTGCAGCAAGTGACCCAGAAAGCCCCCTGTCCGGTTCTGGTCGTCAACAGACCCTGTGAGACCTGTTTCTGGTATTTCAATAAAATCATTTTCGGGACGGATTTTTCAAAACCCGCCATGGCGGCCTTTGAATTTGCCTATGGAATGGCCCAGGCGATCGGATGCAAACTGTATTTATTCCATGCCCCGGATGTCGGTCCCAACGAGGCCGGACTGTCCCCGGACCAGAAAACCATCGAGGACCGCGTCAAGGAAGCCGGGCGGCGGATGGAAACCGAATACGTTTCCCGGATGAACGATTTCGATAATTATGAGATAGCCGTATGGGAAGGCATCCCTTACGTCGAACTGCTCAAATTCGCCCGGGAAATCAGCGCGGACCTCATTGTTACAGCCCATCACGCCGGGGACAAAAACCCCGGCCAGGCCCTCCTGGGATCCACCGTGGAGCAGGTAGTGCTCAGATCGGCCTGCCCGGTGATCACCATCAACCATACCCCTTCAAATCAAAATAAGGCGAAAAGACTAAATTGATTTATAAAGTAAGCCTAAAGCCTGTAAAATCTTTTTAATAATTATTAAAAACCTGTGTTCTCCTTATAAAATTAAAAAATTCTACTTGACAAGTTTTTGTTGTTTTGATTTACCTTAAACAAACGAACAAAAACCCAGAGCCGGTTTTTCTGGGCCCATAACGGTTACCGTCTTCAGCGCCTGTTTGAGGACCCCACGGCTAAACAAAGGAGAACCCATGCACAAATTATTGAAAGACAGCCCCGGCCAGACTATCATGCTGCTGGGCAACGAGGCCATCGCCAGGGGAGCGATGGAGGCGGGAGTGGCCTTTGCCACGACCTATCCAGGGACCCCTTCTTCGGAGATCTCCCTGAACCTGTTCCAGATGTCCCGGGAAAGTGATCTGTATTTTGAATACAGCACCAATGAAAAAGTGGCCCTGGAAGTAGCGGCGGCTGCGGCCAATTCAGGGGTGCGGACCTTCTGCATGATGAAGCACGTAGGCCTGAATGTAGCGGCCGACCCCCTCATGACCCTGGCCTATGTAGGTGTCACCGGCGGCATGGTGGTGCTGTCCGCTGACGATCCGGCCATGTTCTCCAGCCAGAACGAACAGGACAACCGCTACTACGCCAAGTTCGGCAACCTGCCCATGCTGGAGCCGTCTTCCGTACCCGAGGCAAAAGAAATGATCAAATACGCCTTTGATCTGTCCGAACAGCTCAAGCAGCCGGTTCTGCTGAGGACCACCACCCGGATCAACCACTCCAACGCCTATGTCACCTTCGGAGACATGAAACCAAGGCAGCCCAAAGGCAAATTCCAGCATGACCCCCAGCGCTGCGTCACCGTACCGGCCGTGTCCCGGCAGCTCCACATCAAAGTGCTGGAAAAAATGGATCAGGCCCGGGAGATCAGCGAAACCTCAGCCTTCAACATCGTGACCGGAACCGGACCCCTGGGAATCGTGACCAACGGGGTCAGTTATTATTACGCACTGGACGCCGTCAAGGATCTGGGTATTGAAGACCGGACCCGAATCCTGCGCCTGGGTTTCTCCAACCCGATGCCGGAAAAAAAGATCAAGGATTTTCTCAAGGGCTGTGAAAAAATTCTGGTCATCGAAGAAGGCGAACCTTTCATGGAAGAAGCCGTCAAGGCCTTTGCCCAGGAAGAGGGCATCACCATTCCCATCAGCGGAAAATCCAAAACCCTTTTTTCCAGGCTTTATGAATACGACCCGGCCATGGTTCGCGAAAAAACGGCTTCATTTTTCAACATCGCCTGCACCCCTGCCGAACAACTGGACACCTCCGACGTCCCCCCCATTCCCATGCGGCCCCCCAACCTGTGCTCCGGATGTTCCCACAGGGCCACTTTCTACGAGGTCAAACAGGCGGCCAAGGGTTTGGACGTCATCTGCCCCAACGATATCGGATGTTATACCCTGGGATTTCTGCCCCCCTTGAGCACCGGCGACTTTGTCATCTGCATGGGCTCTTCGGTCAGTTCGGCCTGCGGATTTTCCAAGGCCACGGACCAAAAAGTGGTATCGTTCATCGGTGATTCCACCTTTTTCCATTCCGGCATCACCGGTCTGGTCAACGCCGTGTTCAACAACCACAATTTCACCCTGGTCATCCTTGAAAACGACATCACGGCCATGACCGGGCACCAGCCCCATCCGGGCGTGGACATGGAGCGGTTCGGCCTTCCCGGATACGGCCGGGTCAACATCGAGACTTTGGTCAAAGCCATCGGCGTCAAACACGTGTCCGTGATCAAGCCCTTCAAGGTCAGAAAAAGCATCGAAACCATCAAAGAAGCCCTGGCCTTCCAGGGCGTATCCGTCATCATCTCCCAGGAACCCTGCGCGCTTTACGCCAAAAGCATCAAACTGCTCAAACCCCGTCCCTTCCGGGTGACCGACCGGTGCAAAAACCACAGGGACTGCATCAACACCATTGCCTGTCCGTCCTTTTATATTGAAGGCGGCCGGGTCCACATCGATGCCGACACCTGTGTGGGATGCGCCCTGTGCGCCCAGATCTGTCCTGAAAACGCCATCGGGCCCGTCAAAAAACAATCATGAAAAAGGATGAGATATGAAAACAACCCGACTGATCATCGTTGCAGTGGGAGGCCAGGGCAACCTGCTGGCTTCCAAGGTTCTGGGTGAGGCCGCCCTGATATCCGGGGTGCCGGTCCGGATGAGCGAAATTCACGGCATGGCCCAGCGAGGCGGGGTCGTGGAATCGGCCATCGTGTTCGGCGAGGCTGAGAGTTCCATTATTTCCGACGGAGAAGCCGACATTCTGCTGGGATTTGAACCGGCCGAAACCCTGCGAGCCATCAAACGGTGCAACAAAAACACCCGCGTCATTACCAATACCGCTCCCCTGCCGCCGTTCACAGTGGCCATCGGCAAGGGAGAATACCCCGACATCGAAACCATCAAGCGCCTGCTCCGGGACAAATGCGCCGGCCTGGTGGCCATCGACGCCATGAAACTGGCCAAGGAAGCCGGTACCCCCATGAGCGTGAACATTGTGCTCTTAGGCGCCCTGGTCCAGGCCGGCAACCTGGGATTCACCAAAGAAAACATGATCGAAGCCATCCGGCGAAGAACCAAAAAGGATTTTCTGGACATGAACCTCAAAGCTTTTGAAATGGGATTTGAGGCGGCTCAACAATACAAAGGATAGCATTTTCATCCCTGCTGCCCCTTTTTGAAAAGGAGACATCACCCCATGAGCAAACTATTGTGGCAACCGTCGGAACAAAGAATCCAGGCCACCAACCTGTTCCGGTTCATGACCGAGGTCAACCGGAAATATGGACGGGACTTCAAGGATTACCCGGCCCTCTGGGAATGGTCGGTGAACCATCTGGAAGATTTCTGGGCTTTGACCTGGGAATTTATCGGCATCAAAGCCCAAACGCCCTATGAAAAAGTCCTGGAAAACCCGGACAAAATGCCCGGAGCCCGATTTTTTGTCGGGTCCAAGCTCAATTTTGCCGAGAACCTGCTTCAATTCCGAAACGACCGGACCGCCCTGGTCTTCAGAGGCGAAGACAAAGTCCGCAGGACCCTGACTTATAACCAGCTCTACACGGAAGTGGCCCGGATCGCAGCCTCCCTGAAAAAACTCGGCATCCGGAAAGGCGACCGGGTGGTGGGATTCGTACCCAACATGCCCGAATCCATCATTGCCATGCTGGCCGCCACCAGCCTCGGAGCGATCTGGTCTTCCTGCTCTCCGGACTTCGGCATCAAGGGGGTTCTGGACCGGTTCGGCCAGACCCGTCCCAGGGTGCTGTTCACGGCCGACGGGTATTTCTTCAAGGGAAAGCCCATGGACAGTATCGAGCGTATCGCCGGCATCGTCAAGGAGCTGCCTTCCCTGGAAAAAATCGTGGTCATCCCCTATGTGTCCCCGGCGCCGGATATCAGCACCCTGCCCAACGCCGTGATGATCGACGATTTCAAAGACCCGGCCGCAACCGAGCTGACCTTCGAACCCATGGATTTCGACGACCCTTTGTACATCATGTATTCCTCGGGCACCACCGGGCTTCCCAAGTGCATGGTGCAAAGTGTGGGCGGGGTTCTGCTCCATCAGAAAAAAGAGCTGGTCCTGCACACCGACCTCAAGCCGGAAGACACCATTTTTTATTTCACCACCTGCGGATGGATGATGTGGAACTGGCTCACCTGCTCTCTGAGTGTGGGCGCCACCCTGGTGCTGTACGACGGCAACCCCTTCCATCCCGGACCGGACGCCCTGTGGAAAATGGCCCAGGATGAGAAGATCACGGTGTTCGGCACCAGCGCCGGATATATCGAAGCACTGAAAAACGCCGGCGTGAAACCCGGAAAACAGTTCGACCTTTCGACCCTCAAGTCGGTCCTGTCCACCGGTTCCCCTTTGTCCGAGGAAAATTTTGAATTCATCTACGAAGAGGTCAAAAAAGACATCCAGCTCGCTTCCATTTCCGGCGGATCGGACCTTAACGGCTGCTTTGCCCTGGGCAATCCCATGGGGCCGGTCTATTCCGGTGAACTCCAGTGCCGGGGCCTGGGCATGAAAGTGTTCGCCTATGACGAAACCGGGCACCCGGTGGTGGGCACGCAGGGAGAACTGGTCTGCACGGCCCCGTTCCCGTCCATGCCCATTTTCTTCTGGGGAGACGAGGACGGCTCCAAATACCGGGCCGCCTATTTCGACGCCTATCCCGACATCTGGACCCATGGGGACTTCATCATGATCACGGAGAGGGGCGGGGTCATCATGTACGGCCGATCCGACGCCACCCTCAACCCGGGCGGGGTCCGCATCGGCACGGCCGAGATCTACCGCCGGCTGGACGCCATGCCGGAGCTGGAAGATTCCGTTGTGGTGGGTCAATCCTGGAACAACGACGTGCGGGTCATCCTGTTCGTCAAGCTGGCCCCGGGTCACACCCTGACCGAAGAATTGAAAAACAAAATCAAGAACGATATCCGTGTCAACGCCTCTCCCCGGCATGTGCCGGCCAAGATCATCGAATGCCCGGACGTGCCTTACACGCTCAACATGAAAAAGGTGGAACTGGCCGTCAAGAAAATGATCGAAGGCAAGGAGGTCAAAAACAAAGACGCCCTCAAAAACCCGGAGGCACTGGACTTTTTCGGAAGCCTGAAGGAATTGAAAGAATAATTCGAATTTCCTTTTCTCATAACCCGGCCGGACCCAACCGGGATCGGCCGGTTTTTTTTCCCTTGAGACCGGCGCCCTTTGACAAATCATGAAACAGACAGCGATGAAACAAGACGAACCCACTCCGGATCGATCGGGGAAACAATGACGAACATCCATCCCCCCGGCCGGAATCCGCCGGTCGCTTCGGACGCCCTGACCGAGCGGATAAAAGAATTGAACTGTCTGTACGGCATTTCCAACCTGTTCGAAAACCAGGATATCTCTCTGCCCCAGATCCTTCGGCAGGTCGTCGAACTGATTCCCGCCGCCTGGCAATATCCCGAAAAGGCCTGCGCACGCATCCGGCTGGACGGGCAGGCTTATGCTTCCAAAAATTTCAGGCCGACGCACTGGCGGCAAACCCATCCAGAACGTTCACCCTCTGACACGCTCCGGCAAGACCATCTGGATACAGGTATGCCACAGTCCGATCACCTTCAAGGAACGGCCCGCCCTGCTCTCGACGTTCAAGGATATCACGGATATCAAAGAGCTGGCCGCCCGTGCCATCCATGAATACAGCGATCGGAGCGACAGGCGTTTTGTGGCCGTGAACTGCGGGGCCGTGCAGGAATCCCTGTTCGAAAGAGAATTTTTCGGTCACCGCAAGGGGGCCTTTTCCAGCGCCCATGCCGATGCGCCGGGGTATCTGGATATGGCCGACAAAGGAACCCTTTTTTTGGACGAAGTCAGCGAATTGACAATCAACATGCAGGTCAAACTGCTCCGGGCCATCGAAGGCGGCGGCTACCAGCCGGTTGGCGGCACGGACCCATTGTCGTCGGATTTTCGAATCATTTCGGCATTCAACGCGAATCTGGCCGATAAAGTCGTTTCCGGCCAAATGCGCAAGGATTTTTTCTACCGGATACAAGTGATACACATTCAGTTGCCGCCCCTGCGGGATCGCAGAGAAGACATCCCGCTGCTGGTCGAACACTTTCTGAGCAGGATGAAAAAGCCTGCCGGTGTGGATAAAATCTCCGGCCGCACCATGGATGCGCTGATGGAATATGACTGGCCGGGCAATGTTCGGGAACTGCGCAACGTCCTGCAGAGATATATCACGCTGGGATACCTGGAGCTGCCGAGGCCCGGCGCCGGCCATGACACCATTCCCACGGACCGGACTCTGAACCTTCCGGACTCCCTTCAGGAACTTGAAAAAGCCCTCATTACCGACGCCCTGCGGCAGACCGGCGGCAATCGTACCCGTGCGGCGACCCTTCTCGGAATTTCCCGAAGGGCGCTTTTCCGAAAAATCTCCGGCCGCTGAGTGCATAAATCGCCCAAAACGTAAAACTATCGCGTCAGGTCTGAATGTTCCAGCAGGCGTTTTGTTGTTTCCAACGCATCTCCGAGCAGCAAAATGGTTTTGTCCCGGTGGTACAGGGTGTTGCCCAC
>CAZQIX010000006.1:0-74328 GCA_964593855.1 uncultured Desulfobacula sp.
CAGTTATAATACATGGGAATCAAAAAGTACAGTTTATTTTTGAACAGTTCCTAAGGAAGTTCGTTGCCTTTCAATGGCGGATTCTGTGATTTGTTGTCAATGGACGATTGGAACCCGGATCATATCTCATTTTTGAATGTTGCATTATCCCGGGATCACCTATATAGTTTCTGCAGATAAGCGGCATGAAGACCCGGATGGAAGAAAGGACTGTGAAGCATTGACACACGGCGGCTCATTTCTGGAAATCGCTCTGATTCTGACCCTGGCGACAATCACCGGAATGGTGGGCCGGAAACTTCGTCAGCCATTGATCATCATGTTTCTGGCCACGGGCATTCTGGCCGGTCCTTCCGTCCTGGGGATCATCCGGAGTTATGAACAGATCGAACTGCTGGCCCATATCGGCATTGCGCTGCTCCTGTTTATCGTCGGCCTCAAGCTTGATTTGCAACTCATTCGGACCACCGGACCGGTTGCTTTGGCCACGGGCCTCGGCCAGATCGTGTTTACATCGCTGATCGGGTTTTTCATCGCCCTGTCCATGGACATGAATGTTCTGACATCCGCCTATGTGGCTGTGGCCCTGACCTTTTCCAGTACCATTATCATCGTTAAACTGCTGTCCGACAAAAAAGAGATCGATTCCCTTCACGGCCAGATCGCCATCGGGTTTTTGATCGTTCAGGATATCGCCGCCATTCTGGCCCTGATCGGCCTGACCACACTGGGCTCCATCGGCGAACAGGGGTCGGTGTATGTTTCAGCCCTGATCATTGTCTTGAAAGGCGCGGGCCTGCTGGGCGTCGTGGCTTTGCTCATGAAATACGGGCTGCCCCGACTGACGAAGCGCCTGGCCCAGTCCCTGGAGCTGCTCACCCTGTTTGCCATAGCCTGGGCGGTTTTTCTCGGCGCCGTGAGCGAATGGATGGGGTTCAGCAAGGAAGTGGGGGCCTTTCTGGCCGGGGTCTCCCTGGCTTCCACGGATTTCAGGGATTCCATCGGGGCAAGGCTGACCGGACTGAGGGATTTTCTGCTCCTGTTTTTTTTCATCGATCTGGGCGCCCGCCTGGAATGGATGACGGTGGGATCTCAGATCGGGTCCGCCGTTGTTTTATCTCTGTTTGTCCTTATCGGCAATCCCTTGATTGTCCTTGTCATCATGAGATTCATGGGGTATCGGCGCCGGACCGGTTTTCTGGCCGGGCTGACCGTGGCACAGATCAGCGAGTTCTCTCTGATCGTGGCGGCCCTGGGGATGAACCTGGGCCATATCAGCAATGAAACCATGGGGTTGGTCACTCTCGTGGGAGTGGTCACTATTTTTATCTCGACTTATATGATCCTTTATTCCGGGCCCCTTTACCGGTTTCTGGCCGGTCCGCTGAAAATTTTTGAGTCAAAGAACCCTTACCGGGAGAGCGCCATCGACCATTTCTCAGCCGGCGCCCCGATGGATATGGTCATGGTCGGACTGGGAAATTACGGCAGCGGTATTGCCGAAGATCTGATCCGGCGGGGCAAGTCCCTCCTGGGCGTGGACTTTGATCCCGGCGCTCTGGACCGTTGGCGCGCAGCGGGACTGCCCGTCATCTACGGGGACATGGCCGATCCCGAAATGCATGAACATCTGCCTTTGAACAAGGTCCAATGGGTGATCAGCACGGTCCGTTCAAAAGATATCAACCTGGCGCTGGTTCAGAATCTGAAAAAAGAGAGATATGGCGGCAAGATCGCATTGACCGCGGTCAATGAGCAGGAGGCTCGATCCTTTGAGGCGGCCGGGGCGCATCTGGTGTTCAGGCCGTTCTCCGACGCCACCGAACAGGCAGTGGACGCTTTGACCTATGCCATGGATGTTCTGCCGGAAAAAATCAACTGGCCCGTGTCGTTTCTGGAAGTCCGCATCAGATCGGATGCAGCGGTGGTGGGAAAGGTGATCAAAGATTTCTCCCTGAGATCCGAGACCGGGGTTTCCATTCTGGCGATCAGCCGGGGCGGTCGGGTGTATTATGATCTGGACCCGGATTTCAGAATATCCACGGGAGATCGTCTCCTGATCATGGGGCCGCCGGGCGGGTTGAAGGAGGCGGAACGTGTCCTCAACCGGCGGGATGCCGCCGCCGAACAGGATACGGACCGTTTTGAGATCGGGGAAATCCGGGTGGCCGATGATTCCCGGCTTGTGGGCCGAACCGTTGCGGAATCGGCTTTGCGGCAGACCTTCCGAGTGACCCTGATCGGCATCCGGCGTGGTGATGAACAGATCACCGCCATCGATCCCGGAGAAAAACTGACGGCCGGCGACTGCCTGATTGTCATCGGGAACACCGGCGCGGTGGAAAACTTGAAAAAACAGGGACCTCTGTAGAGGCCACAAAAGTAGCGACCAAAGGAGAATCATGAGTCCATTCAAGAATATTCTTTATGTCGTCGAAGGATCGGCGGATCAGTCTTCGGCTTTAGAGCGAGCGGTTTCTCTGGCGGAAACCGGAGGGGCCGGTCTGACCATCATGCATGTGGTGCCTCCGGCCGGAGAGGATCTGCAAAAGGAAATCCTGGCCGAACGGATCCAGGCCATGGAAGCCATGACCGAGCCTTTTCAGCGACGTTTGAAAATAAAGTGGGAAGTGAGGACCGGGGTTTTTTTTCTGGAAGTCATCCGGGCCGTTCTCAGCAACTCATACGATCTGGTCATGAAGGCGGCGGAAAATCCCGGATTTCTGCGGAAGCTGTTCGGCGGCAGCGACATGCATCTGCTGCGAAAATGCCCTTGTCCGTTATGGCTGATGAAACTCCCGGAAAAACCGGCTTATGAAACCGTCATGGCGGCCATCGACTTTGATCCCCTCAAACACCCCACACCCCGGGAGCAGGAGCTCAATCGGCTGATCCTGAAACTATCCGGCGCCGTGGCCCTGGCCGATGGGGCCGCCTTTCATGTGGTCCATGCCTGGGACGCCTTTGCCGAGACCACTCTGAGAAGCCGGAGAGCCAGGATCGTAGACGATATTTCCATGTATGTCGAAAAAGAAAGGGGCCTGCATCAAACCGGGTTGCAGCGTGAGATGGAAAGCCTGAAAGACTTGATCGGCACGGACGCCTTTCAGCGTCTGGCCCCCCGGCTTCACCTGCCCAATGGAGATGCCCGGCAGGTGCTTCCCTCGGTTGCGTCGAATCTGAAGGCAGATCTTGTGGTGATGGGTACGGTGGCCCGGACGGGAATCCCCGGATTTATCATCGGCAACACGGCCGAGATGGTTCTGGACCAGCTGGAAAGCTCGGTGCTGGCCGTCAAACCGCCCGGCTTCGTCACGCCGGTGAACCCTGTGGATTGATCTGAAAAAAAGGGATTCATTTTTTTACTTCAGGAGAAACATGAATGAGATCTTTACGCTTCATGGTATTGTCCTTTCTATTGGTGTTCTGCACCATTCCCTGCGGATTATCGGCCAAGACATCTCTTGATGTTCCCGGAGAACTCGGAAAATGGCGAGGCTGGGTCCTGGAGGGGCATGAGCAGGAGCTGTGCCCCTGTTACCATAACCAGTCCGATCCCACGATATGCGCCTGGCCGGCCCGGCTTTTTTTCGATTTTACCGCCCGGGAGGGAATTTTTCGTCAGAAATGGACTTTGTTCGCCGAGTCTTTTGTTCCCCTTCCAGGAGGGCAGACAGTCTGGCCCGGGGATGTAACCGCAGACGGCACGCCTCGGCCCGTGGTGGTATCCAATGGATCACCGGCGATCCGGCTCGAAGCCGGCACCCATGAAATCAGGGGCCGGTTTACCTGGAAAGAAATGCCGGAAACCATCCGGATACCGGAAATCTGCGGGCTGGTCAGCCTGACGGTGGATCGGATCGTGAAAGATCAGGTCTATATAGACCGGGACAACCATCTGTATGTCCGAAAAAGCGATGGGAAAGGGCAGACGGTGGACAGTCTCGATACCAGGATCTTTCGGTTGATTGACGACCAGATCCCGATGATGCTGACCACTCGTTTGAAAATGAATGTTTCCGGCAAGGCCAGGGATGTGCGGATGGAACATATCCTGCCGAAAGGTTTTATTATATTGTCGATCCGGTCCGAGCTTCCAGTGAAAATCAATCCGGACGGCAATCTTACCGTCCGTGTCCGGGCCGGAACCTGGGAGATGGATGTGGCTGCCCGATCCCTTCAATCGGTCGCGCAGATACCTCTGTCGCCCGCACCGTTTGGAGATGAAATCTGGTGTTTTTCCGCCCGGAATCATCTGAGGATGGTCCGGACAGGGGGGGCGGTCTCCGTGGACCCCGGACAGACGGATTTGCCGGAGGAATGGAAACACTATTCGGCTTTTGTCGTCCGGCAGGGAGATGTCCTCTCCTTTGAAGAAATAAAGAGGGGCAATCCGGATCCGCCACCCAACGTGTTGAATTTAAATCGGGTCCTGTGGCTTGATTTTTCCGGAAACGGATGGACGGCAAAGGATGAAATCAAAGGGTCCCGTACCCGGGAAAGCGTGTTTACCATGCAGTTGCCGTTTGAACTGGGCCGGGCCACGGTCGACGGACAGGACCGCCTGATCACTGCCCATGGAAAGGAAAAACTCGCGGGGATCGAGGTTCTGAACCAGACCGTGGACATTGCGGCGGAATCCCGCATCGAAGAAAATGTCCGCATCATCCCGGGTTCGGGTTGGAATACGGATTTTCAGACTGTGAAAGCTGTCGTCAACCTGCCGGTCGGCTATCGGCTTATGGCCGTTTCCGGACCGGACGGCGCCACCGGAACCTGGCTGGGTCGATGGACCTTGCTGGATTTTTTCATCCTGGTCATGATTGCCGTGGTGGTGTTCAAGCTATGGGGAAAGGGGGCCGGGTGCCTTTCCCTTGTGACCCTGGGGATCTGTTTCCATGAACCGGGCGCGCCCGCTTTCATATGGATTTTTATTCTTTCGGCGGCTGCGCTGTTGCGTGTCCTGCCCGACAACCGGTTCAGAAGACTGACGACTATCGCTTATGCCGTTTTCGCCATCATACTGATCGGCATGTCCGTGATGTTCATGGCCCATCAGGTGAGGATCGCCGCGTTTCCCCAGCTGGATCCGCACGCCGGCCATTTGCCCGGTCAATGGATGGAGACCCGGTCTGAAAAATCAGTGATGCCCCAGGCTGTGCGGGACATGGCGCAAATCGCGCCCAAAGCGCCCGTGCCGGCTAAAGAAGCGGTGTCGGCAACCCGAAAAGCGCTTTACGGTCAATCCGACGAATCCTATTTTGTTTCCGGAACCATGAAAGACAGCCTGCAATGGCTTGATCCGGATGCATTGAACCAGACGGGCCCGGGTCTGCCCCTCTGGCAATGGAAAACCCATCATCTGTCATGGAACGGCCCTGTGAATTCAAGTGAAACGATTCGGTTTTGGCTGTTGCCGCCCCTCCTTACCTCCGTACTGGGATTTCTGCGGGTGATCCTTCTTGCCGCCATGATTCTGGTGGTGCTCGACGCCCGGTCTCTGTTGAAGCGGACCCGTGCCCGTTATTTTTCCGCGGGGACCGTATGGTTTCTGGCATGTGCGGTTCTTCTGATTTCCCGGCCGGCGATGGCCCAGGGGTTTCCGCCTCAGCAGCTGCTGGACGAATACCGGCAGCACCTGCTCGAAAAACCGGCTTGTCTGCCGCATTGCGCCGATATCCCGCTGATGACGATCATGGCGCGAGATGACCGCATCGGGTTTGAATATGATGTTCACGCGGATATCCGGACGGCCGTGCCTCTTCCCCAGGTCGGCGGCGGAATCGTGCCGAAAACGGTTTTGGTGGATCAGGTCCCGGTCGAAGGCCTTTTCAAGGACCTGAACAATATTCGGTATGTGTTGATCGAAGAAGGGATTCATCGTATCCGGGTGGAAACCATGGTCAGGGACCTGGATGAAACCAATGTGTTTTTTCCGCTTCTTCCCCGGAAGGCTTCAGTGGATGCGGAGGACTGGCGCATCCAGGGTATTGATTCCGATGGCGGCATTCAATCCGGTATCCGCCTGATCCGGGAATCTTTGGAAAGCGATATCGAGCAATCGGCAACGGCAGGAACGAAAAACAGGGTGGATGATTTTTTTATTCTGGAAAAAAACATTACCCTGGGGCTGGACTGGCGAATTCATCATGAACTCAAACGCGTATCCGACATTGGAACGTCCGCGGTGGTTCAGATTCCTTTGCTCAAGGGGGAATCCATCCTGTCGGGAGGGATGGATTCCCGGGACGGAATGGTCCTGGTGACAATGGATGCGGATCAGACGTCCCGGACCTGGGAATCCGCGCTTGAAAAATCGGATGGGATTGATTTCACCGCTGCCCGGAGTCGTGAATACATCGAAAAATGGTATTTGACGCCCGGTCCGATCTGGCATGTGGAACCTGAAGGCATCCCCCTGATCCGTTCCACGGATGAAAGCGGGGAATATACTCTCCAATGGCAGCCATGGCCCGGAGAAACGCTGAAGATAAACGTGTCCCGCCCTGAAGCCGTCAAAGGCCGGATCCTCACCATTGACCGTTGCCGGATCACCGTCCGGCCCGGCAAACGCCTTTCCCACGCCGCCATGGATCTGAGAATCCGAAGCAGCAAAGGCGGTCCGTATGCGCTGACCATTCCTCGAAACGCGGTGCTGCAGAAGGTGATGATTTCAGACAGGGAATTGCCGGTCAGTCTTCATGAGGGGACCCTTACCCTTCCACTGGAGCCGGGGCTTCAGAACGTATCCCTTGAATGGATCCAGTCTGTGGACCGGTTCACCATTTTATCCATGCCGGAAGTTTCTTTGAATCAGGCGGCCGTGAACGTGGACGCCCGGATGATACTGCCGCACGGCCGATGGGTGCTGTGGACCAGCGGCCCTCGTCTGGGTCCGGCAGTCCTGTTCTGGAGTCATCTGATTGTCATTGCCGTGGCGGCTGTTATTCTGGGGCGGGCCAAAACCCTTCCCATCTCCCGGGCGGCCTGGTTTTTACTGGGCCTGGGCCTGACCCAGGTTCCAATATGGGTTTCTTTAGCGGTTGTTCTCTGGTTTTTCGCCCTGAAATGGAGAGGTATGGACCGGCTTCCCGAGAACGCCTGGATGTTCAATCTCATGCAGATCGGGCTGGCGGGGATGACGGTTCTATCCCTGGGCGGGCTTTTCGCGGCCGTATCCGGCGGTTTGCTGGGGATCCCGGATATGCAGATCACCGGGAACGGGTCCGACGGCACCAGTCTTTTCTGGACCATGGACCGGATCAGTGGAAATATGCCTCCCATTCGGGTCGTTTCCCTTCCCATGGCGGTGTTCAAGCTGTTGATGCTGGTCTGGTCGCTTTGGTTGACCTTCAGTCTGGTGAAATGGCTGAAATGGGGCTGGTCCCTGTTTTCCAATGGCGGGCTGTGGCGGAAAACGCCCCGGTTGATCCGCCGGTCGAACCGAAAAACGCCCCCGTCGCCGGGCTCTTGAATGGGGCGATTTTCCGGGAACATTGGTTCCGGTCCGGCCGGAAAGCTCGGCCCCGGCCGTCAAGCCGCCCGGCTCCGCAAAGCCGGTGAAACTCGCGGATCGATCTGGAAAGGACCGAGCAGAGGTCTTCGAATTTCGCGGGACGCGAGGGTTATTTCCGTACCCCGTCCTTCTTGACATTGGCTTCCAGCATGGGATCCGACCACATCACGTGGCCGTAGAGCCCGCCCCATCCATCGCTCTGTTTGTCCCGGGCGATATGCAGGGTGTGCAGGAAAACGCCGGACCCGTCCTTTGCAGCCACATGGGCGTTGATCATGCGGGTGGTACGGATCCTGCGGGCGGTTTTGGTGGTATCGGTCCATTCTTCCACGGTTTCTTCCTGCCAGGCGTCTTTGTAAAGGGAGACCCTGAGAATTCTGCTGCCGGGTTTTTCTTTTTGGACGATGGCTTCCGCCGTCTTTCTCACTTCGCCCGCATCCTTGTCTTTGTAAATATCCGGGAAGCACAGGGTTCGCTCCGTCCGGATTTTCCGGTTGGCCTGATCCTTTTCCTGCAGGGCCGCGAACTTGCCTCTGAGGGTGCCGGCCTTGGGGTCTCCTCCCAGTGCGACGGCGGCTTTTTCCACATTCTCACCCATGGCCTTCATCCATTTGCCGTCCACAATGGGCGGGGCAATGGAAGGGTCCCCGGTCCATCCGTTGTCTTTTTCCAATTGTGCCATGGCCTGGTCCAGTTCTTTGTCGACATCTCCCGACACGGAGGCTTTGCGATCGGCAAACCCGGATTCGAATTGAGTCAGACGGTCAGGGGCCTGCCGGTCACCTATCTCTTCCAGTTCCCAGGTTTTCCCATGGGGGAATTCGGTTTTTTGATAGGATTCGTAAAAGGCTTTGAATTCGTTGTATCTCTTTTGGGCCTCGTCGAATTTTTCCGGTTCCGACGTGCCGGGGACAAAAACCAGTTTGTCCGGGTTATGCCCCATCTGTCCGGGGTAGGAAAGGTAGGCCCTGAATTTTTCGATCCATTCGGCCGACTGCTGCTCCTGCATTTTTTTGGCGGCTCCTTCATCGGCTTTGGCCTGGTCCCGGGCCGCGGCTCCGGCTGATGCGGCCGCCGTCAGTTGATCGTATCGCTGCCGGGTCCCGCTGTAATCCGGATGGGCCGGGTCGAACTGACCGGCATAGTTCTTGTCGATTTCCCGGAACAGTTCGTCGGCCTGTTGCAGGATATAGGCCGATTGCTTCGGGTCTTTGCCCATATATCGGTCCGCGTTGTCCAGATGCCGATCGATATCCTTGAGCCGTTTTTTGACACCGGCCGGAAGTTGTGTGCCCTCGGTTTTTTGGGTCGCGGCGGGCTGGGCGGCGGCCGCCGGAGCCGTGGAAGCCCCGCCGACTTTTTTATCCACCTGGGTTTTGATGCGGTTGTATTTGCCTTCAATGGATTTCAGGTTTCGGTGCTGAGGATCGGCGGTTTTGAGGGCTTTGATCTGGGCGTCGGCATCTTCAAGGTCTTTGAGGGCCGCGTCCATATTGCCGTTGAACATGTTTTTTTCGGCTGAACGAACCAGGGCGTCCGCTTTTTTGGCCGCATCGTCCGCACCTGCCGCCAACACCGGTCCGGTAAAGGCTGACAGGAACAGCAACGCCATCAGCCCGCACAAACCGGTTCTCATCCATTTGAACGCATTCAGGTCGAAAGCATTTGGAAAAACTGCATCGCACTTCATCGTGACTCTCCTTGCAAAAAATTATCGGGTAAGGGTCCTGGACGGATAAACGCTTTATTGGTAGCGTGAATCAGCGGCAAAGGCAATAGTTTTTTCACGGTTCGGACCAGAAGCAATTCGGCTCTCAGGCATCCGTTCCCATGGAAACAATTCGGTTCCGACCCTTGTGTTTGGCAATATAAAGGGCTTGGTCGGCCCGGTGAACAAAGGCGTCAAGATCATCGTCCGGGTGATACGGGGCAATGCCGCAGCTGATGGTGATGGGCAGGGTATCCTGGGTCGGATCCGTCCGGGTCGCGTAGAAATCGAATTTTGCCACGGCTTCAAAAAGACGTCCCGCCAGGGTTTCGGCCTGGGTAACGTCTCCCGGGACCAGGATGATGAATTCATCCCCTCCCCATCGAACCAGTACGTCGTTTTCCCGAATCATTTCTCCGGCCAGGCGGGCGAAGTTTTTGATGACTTCGTCGCCGAATACGTGGCCCCGGGTGTCGTTGATGATTTTGAACCGGTCGATATCGACCATGATCATGGATAAATCGATCAGTTTTCGTCGCACCATTGCGCTCAGGTTATTGAAGCGGCGTTCACATTCGTTCCGGTTGAAAGCCTGGGTCATTTTGTCCCGGATAGCCATGTTTTCCAGTTGCTTCTGGAAATAATTGATGACCAGGATGGTAATCAGGATGGAAATGGAGGTGATGAGCAAGCTGAGCATCAGGTTGTTCATAAAGGTTTGGTTGACCGTTGCCATGGCACGGTTTTCATTCTGTTCGACCAGCAGATACCAGTCCAGCTCACGGACATAGCGACAGGTCAGAAGAATGTGCTGTCCATCGGTATCGTATTCGAAAAACGTGGGTTCGTCGCGGGTCGCGACAATCCGGTCCGCCACCCGGCCGATACCTGGTTGATGGAAAATGTTGGTTTTAAGAATATGATCGCGCCGGGTGTGTACTTGGATGAGTCCGTCCCGGCTGATCATATAGACGTCCCGGTTGTATTTTTTTTGGTAGGAGTCCAGAAGTTCGGCCACGATGTCGAAATTCAGACCCACGCCTACAACGCCGAGAAAAGTACCGTCAGAACCCGTTAGGCGGTGATTGATGAAAATGGTCAACCGGTTCTGTTCCGCCTGGTTGGTGTCCACGTCCAGGTCATATTCCACGTTCAGGTCGCGGAAGCGGTAATACCAGACGTCGTGGGCGTCCGCCTCGCTGATGGTTTTGTGAAGGCCGGAGAAATGATAGTACCGATGGGTCAGATCGGAAACAAAAAACGAAGTGAAAAACCCATATCTTTTTTTGATTTCAGTCAGGTAACGAACGATTTCGACCAGATCCCGTTCCCCCCGGATGACCCAGTCTTTGAGAAAGGTGTCGTTGGCCATGAGGGAGGACACGAAAATCGGCCGCATCAGGTCCCGCTGAATTTCCGAATAAATGTTGTCCCTGGCCAGGGGCAGGCTGTTGCCCAGGATGCCGGTTCTAACGAGGTTTCTGGAAGTCCGGTAGCTGATGATATTGGTGGTGAGGAACCCGAACGCCAGAATGAAGGTCAGGATGACGATCAAGCGGGTCCGGATGGAAAATCGGGCCATACCCCTCCTTTGGAACCATGTGTTGAATCGGGATTAAATCCATCTCGAACCGAACAACCACCTTTCGAAAAACACAATCAGATTTCTCCTGAGGATTTGTCGATGTCGAAGATGGTGCCTTTGACATAGTCTTTGGTTTCATACCGGGTGATATGGGTGAGTTTTTTGGTGATTCGTCCCAGTCGGTCCACATGGGCCAGGATGGTGTCGATCATGGCTATCTTGGGATCATCTTCTTTGAGGCTGAGTCGCAGCAGTTCGAGATTGCCCAGGATGACCTGGAGAGGCTGGTTCATTTCATGGCAGACGGCTCCGGTGGTTTCGACGGCGGCCAGGAGTTTTTCGGTTTTTTTGAGCTCGGTGATGTCATTGGCGAACACGCAGATTCGATCCACCTGATCTTGTTCATTGAAAACCGGATACAAGTTGACGTCGAAGCACCGGCCTTTTTTTTCTTTACGGTAACTGATGGGGTTCTGGTTTTCGATCACTTCCCGGACCAGCTCTTCCAGATTCGAGAATTCATCTTTGCTGAAAAAAAGTCTGAAATTTTGGCCGATCATTTCCTCCGGGCTTTTGTCAAACAGAAGAGCGCCGGGGATATTGAGATTGATGATGGTCAGTCGGGTGTCAAACAGATAAACCAGGCTGCCGGTGGCATTGAGCATGCCCCGGATGGTGCTTTCATTTTTCTGCAGGTTTTCCAGAGCCAGCTTCTTGTCGCTGACGTCATGGATGACGGAAAACAGGATCTGTCCGTTTTCAAAAGAGATGGGGCTGCTGTAGACCTCCACGTCCCTGATGTCCCCGTTTTTCAAGCGGTGCCGGAAATTGAAATGGTTGCGGTGGTTGAATCTTGCGTTTCTGATTTCTTTTCTGATGTCTTTTTCCGATAGGATGTTGATGTCCGATATTTTCATGGACTGCATTTCTTTTTCAGAATATCCGTAAAAGGATAAAGCAGCCGGGTTGGCATCCAGGATTCGGCCGTTGTCAGGATCGATCATCAACATGATGCAATGGGTGTGTTTAAACAGGCTTTCATACAAGGACTGGTTTTTGAATGGGATCAAAGACATATTTCTGCTCCGCCTCGAAAAGGCTGTTCCTGTTTTGGGTTGTATCCTGCGGCTGGTCCATTTTCCTGGGTCAGGGTATAGCATAAAAATATCTGTATTAAAAGTGCCGGGTATTTTTTCGTCAGGTATGCTATATACTGAGATCGATAACAATTCAGACACCAGCAAAAGGATCATCGTTATGAAAGAAATGCTGATCACCGGTGCGTCGGGTTTTGTGGGAAAATACCTGGCCCGGTCGTTTTTAGAACAAGGATGGCGCGTGACCGGCCTCGGCACATCCCCCAGCCATCCGTTTTCCGCTGAATTTGAGGCGTTTGACTGGATCAGCGCCGACACCTCCCGGCCCGGAGGGTGGCAGGATCGGGTGTCTCGGGCCGATATTGTCGTCAATCTGGCGGGAAGAAATATTTTCCGGTACTGGACTGCAGAATATAAACAAAGCATCTATGACTCGCGGATTCAGACCACCCGAAACGTGACGGATGCCATGAAGGGGGAGGGCCAGACTCTTCTGAGCACTTCGGCCGCAGGGATCTACGGCGATCGGGGGGACACCCTGCTGACCGAAGCCCAGGGGCCGGGTTCGGGTTTTCTGTCCCGTGTATGTGTGGACTGGGAAAAAGAGGCGTTTCGGGCCGCGGAAAAAGGCGCACGGGTGGCGGTCATGCGGCTGGGTGTGGTTCTGGGTGAGGCGGGCGGCGCCCTGGCCCTGATGATGCCGGCCTTCAAGATGTTTGCCGGAGGCCCGCTGGGAGGCGGCGATCAGTGGTTTCCCTGGATTCATATCCGGGATCTCGTCCGGGCGGCCCGGTTCCTTCTAAATGATGAAAGCCTGGAAGGGGTGTTCAATTTCACGGGCCCCACACCGATCCGGCAGAAGGAGTTTGCCAAGGCACTGGGACGGGCCATCAGCAGGCCTGCTTTTCTGCCGACCCCGGCTTTTGCCGTCCGGCTGGTCATGGGCGAGCTGGGCAAAGCGCTTCTGGAAAGTCAGAAAGCCGTACCCCGAAACCTTATTGCAGCGGGCTTCGGATTCGAGTTCCCCGAAGCCGAAGCCGCGATAGCGGATGTGGCGGGAAAATAAATTTTTAATTGAAACTTGTTCCGGTTTGCCTATATAGTAGGAAAATTCGGATGAATCACGATGAACGAAGGGCTCTGCAACAACCCTATTTTAAACGATAACACAGGAAGGAGAGGAACCATGGTATTTGGATCGGTTGACGAAATATTGAATTTTGCCATCGATAAGGAAAAAGAGGCGGTCGCGTTTTATCGGTCCCTGGCCGGAGAAGCCACACGGACGTCTTTGAAAGAAACATTTGAGCGGTTCGCCCGGGAAGAAGAAAAGCATGTGGCGCTTCTGTCGGACATTTCCGGCAATAAGGCCAGAATCGACGCCTATGAATTCAAAACCATACCGGACCTCAAGATCAGCGATTACCTGGTTGACACCGAGTACAAACAGGGAATGCCCATGCCTGAAATTCTCAAGCTGGCCATGAAGAGAGAAGAAAAAGCGGTCAAATTGTACGGCATGCTGGCGGATCAGACGGACAACGCGGACGCCAGAAAAATGTTCATGATTCTTGTCCAGGAAGAATCCAAGCACAAACTGGGTCTGGAAACCATGTACGATGATTATCTGGCCCAGCAGGACAACTGATGCTCATTGACCCGTCGGGGGGTGCCCGTTGGAGGAATCCCCCGGCATGGTGGAAAGGATGTGAAAATGGATTTTGAACAGATTGTGACCAGTCGTCGGGCCGTTAATTTTTTCGATCCGGATCGGTCCATCGATCCGGCCCTGATCCGGAAAATGATCGAACTGGCATCCAAGGCTCCTTCTTCCTTCAATCTCCAGCCCTGGAACCTGATTGTCCTAACGGAACGGGAAGACAAACTCAGGCTTCAGAAGTGCGCCATGAACCAGGAGAAGGTCGGGACGGCCCCGGTGACCATGATCGTGCTGGCGGACAACAGCGGGTATCAGGAAGGGCACAAGACCGTGGAGCAGGTGTTTCAGGACAATATCCGGGCAGGGGCCATGACCGAGGCTCAGCGGGAATGGTTTAAGAACGCCCGGAATGGTCTGTACGGCAGAAATGAACGGGTCACCCAGGCCTTTTCCTGCAAAAATGCGGGTTTTTTCGCCATGACCCTGATGCTGGCCGCCAAAAGCCTGGGTATCGACAGTCATCCCATGGATGGGTTCGATCATGATCAGGTGACGGCGGAATTCAAGATTCCGGATCATTTTTATATTCCCCTGCTCATCGCCTTCGGTTATTTTGATTCCCGAAAAACCCTGGCACCGCCCAAATGGCGGAAAAATTACGAGGACATTGTGGTGCGCTTCGACCAATAATCCGACGCCCGCACCGACATAAGGACCTTTCATGGATCTGACCCCGCTTTTCAAACCGTCATCCATGGCCGTGATCGGTGTGTCCACCTCCCAGGACAACCATCCGGCCAATGTGATTTACAACAAGAACCATCTTCGGTATCCGGTGAAAACTTTTCCCGTCAATCCCAAGGGAGGAGCCCTTCATCGGGAACCTTTGTATCCCGGTGTGTCGGACATTGAAGAGCCTGTTGACATGGCCGTAATCGCGGTCCGGGCCGAATATGTGCCCGGCGTGATGCAGGCGTGCATCAAAAAGGGAATCCGAGGGGCGGTCGTCGTGTCCGGCGGATTTGCCGAGTCGGGCAATCCCCAACTGCAGCAGCGGCTGGTGGACATGGCCCGGGAAGCGGATTTTCCCTTTGTAGGGCCGAACTGCCTGGGAATTTTTGCGCCGGACTACGTGGACACTTTTTTCCTGCCGGGAGAACGTATCATCCGGCCTGAAAAAGGCAATGTGGGATTCATCAGTCAGAGCGGCGGGGTCCTGGTGGACCAGATGGTCAAGTTCGCAGGTCAGGGAATCGGCATTTCCCTGGGCATCAGCATCGGCAACAAGGCTTTGATCCGGGAAACCGACATGCTTGACTGGTTTGCAAAAGACCTGGGAACCCGGGTCATCGCCCTTTATGTGGAGGGATTCGAAAAGGGTGAGGGCAGGGCGTTCATTCAACGGGCCGAGGCCTGCGGCAAGCCCGTGGTCATCCTCAAGGCCGGCAAGAGTCAAACCGGGATGGCGGCGGTCTCCAGCCATACCGCGTCCCTGGCCGGTGATTACCGGGTGTTTTCCGAGATCATGAAACAGCATTGCGTTGCCGAGGCCGACAACGAGTATGAGCTTACTTCCTTTTGTGAGGCGTTGAGCTGTTATCCCAAGGGAATCAACGGTCGGATCGGCGTTCTCACTCTCAGCGGCGGACACGGGGTCATCGCCGCCGACGCCTGTGAGCTCCACGGCATGACCCTTCCGGAAACAGGGCAAAAGACCCGGGATACCATACGGGAAAAAGTGTCTCCGGAAATCCGGAACATCGTTTCTCTGGGCAATCCCCTGGATTTGACGGGCAGCTCAAAAGACGAAGACATTTTGGAGGCGGCTCGTCACCTGTTCCGGGACGAGGCTGTCGAATGTCTTTTGGCCCTGCTTATTCCCTATTCACCGGGGGTTTCCGCGGATATCGGTGCAAAACTCAGTCAGGTGGCCCGGGCCGAGGGCAAGCCCATGATCGCCTATGTCCCCAATGAAGAAAAATACCGAATCATTATCGAAGGGTTTGAGCTCAATCAGATCCCGGTGGCCTCTTCGGTGGAAGGGGCGGTTCTGATGGCCAAAGCCTTGAAGAGGTGCAGACCATGCTGACACAGGAAATCGGTCGGATCATCGAAAACAGCCGGCGCACGGGGTGGGTCCTCGAGCCGGACGCCAAGGCCGTCATGCGGATCCATGGCCTGGATGTTCCGGATTCTGTTCTGACCCGTGATTTTGAGACAGCCGAGGCCTTTATGGCCCGGTGCGGCGGAGCGGTGGCGGCCAAGGCGGTTTCCCCGAAAATCCTGCATAAAACCGAGCATCGGGCCGTGGTCATCGGCATCGATTCCAGAGAACGGCTGAAAATTGAAATGGATCGGCTGCTGGCCCTGGAAGGCTGTGAAAATGTGCTGGTCGAAGAGATGGTTCAGGGAGTTGAGGTGATTATGGGGGCCAAAAACGATTTTCAGTTCGGCCCGGTGGTGGTTTTCGGCATGGGTGGAACATCGGTTGAAATTTACAATGACACAGCCATCCGTATGGCCCCCCTCAAACCTGCGGATGTGGATTCCATGGTGGCGTCCCTAAAGGCCCGGGCCTTTCTGACCGGGTATCGGGGCGGGCAGGGTGTGGCCATGGATGTCCTGACCGACACCCTGGTCCGGTTTTCCCATTTGGTCATGGACTTGGCGGACGATGCAACGTCCATTGATTTGAACCCCGTCATGTGTACCCGGGACCGGTGTGTGGTGGTGGACGCCCGGATCATTCTCACCGGCGTGTGACCTTTTTGATCGCCTGACCCATTCGGTATCCTTACGTTATACGACAGCAACCCCCGGAGGAATGGCCATGTCTGAACCCATAAAGCTTGTATCCTGGAATGTCAACGGCCTGAGGGCCGTCATGAACAAGGACTTCACCCAAACCGTCGAAAAACTGGATGCCGATATTCTCTTGCTGCAGGAGACCAAACTGCAGGAAACCCAGCGAACCGATGAGATGACCGCTCTGCCGTCCTATGAATCTTTCTGGGCCTACTCCACTGTAAAAAAAGGCTACAGCGGAGTGGTTGCCTATACCCGGTTAAGTCCTCTCAGCGTTACCACCGTTTTTGACCGGCCGGAATTCGACGGCGAAGGGCGGGTGATTCAACTGGATTACCCTGCCTTTACCCTGTTCAATGGGTATTTCCCCAATGGGCAGATGAGCGAGGAACGCCTCCGTTACAAACTGGATTTTTACGACTGGCTCCTGGCCCATGCCGACACCCTTCGTCGACAGGGAAAAAGTGTGATCATCACAGGGGATTTCAACACGGCCCACAATGAGATCGATCTGAAAAACCCGGGTCCCAACGCCAAGACCTCGGGGTTTCTTCGAATCGAGCGGGACGTTCTGGATCGGATGGTCCAAGACGGATATGTTGACACGTTCCGGCATTTTTATCCGGACACGGTCAAGTATTCGTGGTGGTCCTACCGGTTCAACGCCCGGAAGAACAACACAGGGTGGCGCATCGATTATTTTTTCGTGACCCGGGACCTGATTGATAAAGGCGCCGTAAAAGACGCCTTTATCGACAACGATGTTCTCGGGTCCGATCACTGCCCGGTGGGGCTGTTGTTGGATGTCTAATCCTTGAACACGAGCTTTCCGCCGATGTGACCGGCCACTCCGGCGGCTGCCAGCATGATCAGGTTGACGAGGATGAACAGCCAGGACATGGATCCATCCAGCACCCGGGGATCGATCCCGTACCAGACCAAACTGATGATGCAGCCTGCCGAGGTCAGGCCGGCGGCCGCCATCTTGGTCTTGAAGATCGGCGTGAGCGCTCCCTGATATTTTTTCTTCCATTCCAGAAACCCGGTGAAAATGACCGGCGGCAGGGCCAGGACCACGAACACGAGGTTGATGGCGGCGGCCGTGGACAAGGCCCCGGCATTGAAGATCCAGGCCAGGATGAACAGAACCACGGCGGCCGGCAGAATTCCGTTGGGCGTGTGAACGCTGATGGGGTGGATGTGGTGTTTCAGGAGCAACGCCTTGATTTTGTCGAAACCTTTTTGCTCTGGAGCGGGCGGCTGTTTTGCCGGGGCGGGTCCTTTGACGGATCTGGAAACAGGAGTCGGCTGGGACGGACCAATGGATGGGGCCGGCCCGGTGTTTTTTTCGGGGTTCTTGTTTGCCGCGGGTGTGGCTTGTTCCGGGTCTGCCAGTTCTATCTGGACGAATCGGCTGCCGTCCACCCCGCAAACCGGACATTTTTCGGGTGGGTTGTCTTCTTTGTGAACATATTTGCATACGCTGCATTGCCAGGCTTTCATCGGTTCAATCATTCCTTTCGTTGGTTTGTCATGGTTGTTTATCGGTTTTGACCATCAGTCGGGGATCATCGTTTTTCCAGATCCACGAACACGCATTCCTCCGGGCCGCAGTAATTGCCCACGTAGGTGGCTCCCGGCCTGTACAGGGAAGGCCTGGGCGCGGCCATGGCATATTGTTCTTCCATCACGTGGGCGGCCCATCCGCTGATCCGGGAGATGGCGAACACGGGGGTGAACAGGTCCATGGGAATGCCCATGCCGTAAAACAGAGAGGCGCTGTAGAAATCCACATTGCAGTATATCTCCCGCTGTTTTCTGGCTTTGAAGGCGGCCTTGGCCCTGATTTCCAGTTCCCGCGACAGCTCGTACCACTGAGAGTCGCCCGCGATTTCGCCCATTCTACGGCTCATGGGCGCGAGGATCAGCGCCCTGGGGTCATCGGTCTGATATACGGCGTGACCCAGGCCCATGATCACGTCTCCGGCGTCCAGGACACCATTGATATAATCGTCCATGCGATCCACGGAGGCTATCTGCCGGAGCATCTGCATGACCCTCACGTTGGCGCCGCCGTGAAGCGCACCGGACAGGGATCCGATGGCCGCGGATACGGCCGCGTAGATATGGGCTTTTGTGGACGCCACCTGTCGGGCCGTGAAGGTGGAGGCGTTGAAAGAATGTTCGGCATGCAGAACCAGGCTGGTGTCAAAGAATCCAGCGATTTCAGGATCCGGTATCCGGCCGGTGAGCATGTATAGAAAATTAGCTCCGTGATTCAGGTCCGGGTGGGGTGGGATCACGTCCCGGTGGTTTCGGATCCGATCCCAGGCGGCGGTGATGGTAGCCATGCCGGCGATCAGGTTTTCCGCGCTGGAAAGGGTGTTTTCCATGCCCGGTCGGCCCGCGGTCGGATCATTCTGGATCAGCAGAGGCACCGCCGACTGGAGCACGTCCATGGGATTCATGTCTTCGGGCAGGGCTTTGAGCAATGTGTAAATATTGTCCGGCAAAGCCCTTTTTAGTTTCAGGCTTCGGGTGAAATCCGCAAGCTCCTGTCTGCCCGGAAGTCTCTCATACAGAAGCAGAAACGATACTTCTTCAAATCCGGCCTTGCCGGCCAGATCCTGAATCAGATAGCCTCTGTAGATGAGTTTTCCCCGGCTGCCCTGAACGTCGCAGATCTTTGAACTGGCCACATCCACGCCGCGCAGGCCGGTATTGATGATGGACATACATTCACTCATAAAATCCCTCCTCTGATGCGGGCCGTCAGCATATTTTTTCCGGAGGCCGCCGTTCCGGTACATATTCCGATTCGATTTCATTTCTGTGAAGCGGGCCGGACACGTAAAGGCCGCAGAAACAGGCCCCGTATTCTTTCAGGTCGGCTTCCCGGTATTCACAGGGACAGGTGATGTCCCGATCCTGTTCCCGGTCGCCGCAGGCCAGCCGGCAGGGGCAGGCCATATATCCGTACCGATCCTTGTTCCGGAGCAGAGAATCGAGCAGCTCAAACACCAGATCTTTGTCTTTGTTGAAATAAATGTCCTTGGTCTCATTGGCTTTTTTCAGCGTTTCATAAACTTGTTCAACCTTCATGATGGATTCCCAGTGCCTCCTTGATTTCATTTTCCTTGTATCCCACGATGACCGTGTCATTGATTTTAATGGTGGGGAAAGAACATCTTGGGTTCAGCCGCCGGATTTCTTCCAGAACGGCTTTCCGTTCAGCGCCTTCCAGGTCGTCCACCTCGATGTAGTTAAATTCGATATTGCATTCGGTCAGCAGTTTCTTGGTGGACTTGCAGTGGCTGCAGGTGCTCAGTGCGTATAATGTGGTCTGGTTGTCTGCCATGGAGGTCTCCTTGAATTGATGGATTCATGTCTGGTTTGTGAATTTTGCACAATTTGTGCCACATTTGCAAGTTTAAAGTCATCCACCGGAGTCGGGATGCCGGAGTCTTGATGGGCCCGATTTTGCATGAACCGGATCAATACAGATGCAACCCGAACTTGAAACAGGCGAGAAATACCGTTTGGCCAAATCCGGGAGGAATGGTATGCTGAACGATCTGTCGATGTGCCGATAAAAGGAGGGCCATGAATGAATCAATGGTACTGTACGGTCTGTCATGAAATTCTGACCCATGAGAAAAAACCCGGCTACTGTGAAATATGCGGGGCTGACGATCGAATGATCCTCAGCCGGGAAGAGATCCCCTCAAATCTCGAACAGGTCCGGGACAAGGCCAGGTCCAGACTCAAGGGGATCTGCGCCGCCTATCCCTCCTGCGACGGAAGCGCCGACAAGGTCTGTCAGCGGGAAGCCTATGGAAAGCCCATCGGTTTGGGCGGGGCCGGTCAGGGGCAATCGTTCAGGGCCAACGTCGAAGCCCTGGCCGGGGTTCGGCTGAACATGTCGGTGGTGGGGGAGCATTTTGAGCCGGATACCTCCTGCTCCTTTCTCGGGATGAATCTGGCGTTTCCGATTCTGCCCTCATCAACGGCCGGGGTGGAAAAATACAACAACGCCGTGGATGAAACCCAGTTCTGCATATCGGTCCTCAAAGGCGCCCAGGAGGCTGGGACCATAGGGCTTAGGGGGGACACCTGGTTTTATGGACTTGACGATCATCCATCCCTAAAGGCCATGAAGGCCAGGGCCGGTTACGGCATACCCATATTCAAACCCCGGTCCCAGGATGTCTTGAAAAAGCTTGTGGAACAGGCCGAGGCTCTGGGCTGCCGGGCCGTCGGAGTGGATCTGGACGGTTGCGGGTCGACCATTATGGCTCGTCACGGAAGCCCGGTGTTCAAAAAAAGTGTCCGGGATATTGAAGAACTGGTCCGGTTTACATCCCTGCCGTTTGTTGCCAAAGGCATCATGATGCCGGAGGAAGCCGGGAAATGTCTGGATGCGGGAGTCCGGGTCATTGCCGTGTCCAACCACGGGGGGCGGGTGCTGGATGCCACGCCCGGAGTGGCTGAAGTTCTTCCCCTGATCCGGAAGAAAGTCGGCCCATCCGCGGTCGTAACGGCTGACGGCGGGGTCCGGACCGGGTATGACGTACTGAAAATGCTGGCCCTGGGGGCAAACGCCGTTCTTCTGGGCAGGGACGTGATCCGGGCCGCCGTCGGGGCGGGGGCCCTGGGGGTGAAAATGCACCTGGAGCACGTTCATCGCACGTTGAAAAAAGCTATGTTCATGACCGGTGTTCAAACCATCCGGATGGCGGATGAGCGTATTTTGTTCAACAGTAACCAATCATCAGAATAGGGAGGAAACATGGGAAAAGTATTGATCGTTTATGCGTCGCGGTCTGACGAGACGCTGAAAATCGCTGATCTGATTGCCGAGGGCATTCGGATGTCGGGACACGCGGTGACAATTCGAAAAACCAGTGAAATCAAAAGTGAGGATGATTTGAAAGGCTATGACGGATATGCCTTTGGATCAGCGACCTATCACGGGGAGATGATCACGTCCATGAAGCAGATTTTGTTTATCGCGGAGCGGGCCGAACTCAAAGGCAGAGTGGGGGGCGCTTTCGGGGCCTATGGATGGAGCGGGGAAGCCCCTGTCCGCATTTTCGACACCATGGAACATATTTTCGGGATGAAGATGGTGGCCGGTCCGCTCATGCTAAAGGCGAGCTGGGTTCAGGGCGGGATGCAGGCCGCTCAGGATTACGGAAAAAGTATTGCGGCCCTGATTTCGTAGAGCCGCGAAAACCATCAAAAACAAATCGCCCGATCCCTGAATCAGCGACATGTGATCTCAGGATCGGGCGGTCCATAATTACTGTCTCATCAATCCAGCACTTCCATGAGCTTGCCGCAACAGGGCGGGATACGATCTCCCTTTTTCAGCTCCACATATTTGTTGCAGGTCTGGCAGTAGCATCGGCAGTCACTGTCCACATAAACCTCCGGATAGGTTTCGCCGGATTTGGCAACGGCTTCCATGCCTTCAACCGCGAAACGGGCCAGGGTATCCTCGGCCGGGACATATCTGCCGACGGGTATCAGTTTTTTGCTGAAGCGCACACAGTCCACAACGGTTTTCCACAGAGTTTCCAGGCTTTTTTTCTCACCTTCGGTTTCAGGGGTGAATTCCACCAGATTTTTTTTGACTTCAATTTTCATGAGCTGATCTCCTTTTCGGGTTGATTGATTGTTTTTGGTTTACCACTTGTTTTCAATCATTTCCAGAGATGTATTTCAATTTCCATGCCATATTTTCGGACCGCTTTCAAAACTCATCCCTGTTGGAAAGAATTGATCGGTAAACAATGAGTTGGACAGCATACCGATCAAATCTTCTTTTCAGGAAGCAGGGCGGTCTATTGTCTTTCGTTTCATTTGATACAGTGTTGTTATCTGCAGATATGAACTGATACGATATTTATGAGACGGAAATGTCTCTTGCGTCGTAACTTGTAACGGAATGCTCCCGGGCCATGGAATAAAAGTATTCTGGTATGATCTTTGCTTTTTATCATTCGAGATATGAAAGCCAAAACATTCGGGAGGGGAAACCATGATTCCATCCGTTCCACAAACAACCGGATCTAAAAAGAAGAAAGTCGGACGGATTGCGTCTGCGAGGTATTTCGGCGTAAAGTCCGTTAAATCCGACGAGGTCGTCTATTACCAGATGGCGTCCGTTTTCAGGGCTGTAACGCTGAACAATCAGGATGTGGCCTTGAAGTTGATGGATGGGATATTGAGCCGGAACCGAAACAAATTTTTACTGGAAAATCGTCTTTAGATGACATAATATAACCTATTTCTGATTGAAGGAACTTAATTTCAACGACCTAAACCAAAGGAGAAATGAAATGGCAGAAAAAATGGGTATTTACAAATGCGCGAAATGCGGCAACATCGTTCAGGTTCTTCATGGAGAAAAACCTCCCGTCATGTGTTGCGGCCAGGCCATGGACCGGTTGGTGGAAAACACGGTGGATGCGGCAAGAGAAAAGCATGTTCCGGTCATTGAAAAAATCGAGGGCGGCTACGTGGTGAAAATCGGCAGCGTGGCCCATCCCATGACCAACGAGCATTGGATCGAGTGGATCGAGCTCGCATCCGAAGAAGATGCCTTTGTGCAGAGACGAATGCTCACTCCCACCAGCGAACCCAGGGCCGAATTCAAAACCGATGCCGCCAAAGTCGTAGCAAGAGCCTATTGCAACCTGCACGGCCTGTGGAAGGCATAGAAAAGAAATAGTACCCCCGACAGGTTTTTGATATGATCGCCCTCTGCCGAAATCATCGGCCGGAGGGCGATTCGGTTGTAAAGGATCGTTTTCAGACCTGGGCCAGTTTTCCTGCCAGGAGCCGAATATGGCTCATCTCTTCCTTGATGATCGCATCGATTCGGTTTTGGCCCAGTCTGGGGGGGACCAGTTCCCTGATCCCGAGATAAAAGACGATGGAATCTTTTTCAGTCTGGATGGCACAGGCCAGAATGCTTGAAAAGCTGCTGTCCGGTTTTTCCTTTTTGAAAAACACCCTTGAGTCTGCAAATGCCTTTAAATAAAGGATATTTTCATTTTCAGGGTCAAATGCGGTGCTGGTTTTTTCTTCATCTGTCAGCTCTTTTTTCATGTTGGAAAAAATCGCTTCGTGTTCATCTTCCATTCGGGCCAGCTCCAGCAGAAAATCCCTGTGTTTGGAATCTTTCATCCCGCCGGCCGCTTCCCGATAGAAGACGGCTCCGTTCTTTTCAATTTGAACGGCCATTTCAAATATATCATCCGCGTTGAATGCGTTTGCCATAGGTCCCTCCAAGTTATCCCGCGCAGGATAACCGTTCCTTTAAGGTTGTCGCTATTTTTGCGCCCAGATCGAAGCAACGTTTGAGGTCTGCCTCATCCGGCACATATTGGACTTTGATCCCTTCATCGATGACGTCCAGCTTCATTTCAGCGAATTCCCGGTTCAGGATACCCACGGCTTCCCCGCTCCATCCATAGGAGCCGAAGGCCGCGGCGATCTTGTTCTGGGGTCTGAGTCCCTTGACGTAAGTCATGACATCGGCGATTACCGGGAAAATGTTGTTGTTCAATGTGGGGGATCCCACTGCCAGAGCCCCGGCTTCCAGGATCTCCGTCATGATGTCGCTCCGGTGCCATTTGCGGGTGTTCATGAGTCTGACATGCACTTCCCGGGATTCAATGCCCTCGGTGATGGCCCTGGCCATCCGGGTGGTGCTGTCCCACATGGAATCAAAAATCACCACTGCTTTGTCGGTCGGCTCCTGTCGGGACCAACGGTCATAGGCGTCAATGATCTTGGATGGATCTCGGCGCCAGATGATTCCGTGGTCCGGGCAGATCATTTCGAGCTTCAGGTTCATTTTGGCCACATCCTTGAGCAGGGCCTGGACCCTGGGCGAAAAGTGAAGCAGGATATTGGCGTAATATTTTCTGGCATGGGGAATGATTTCCTCTCCGATTTCATCATCAAAGAATTTGTCTCCCGCATAGTGCTGACCAAAGGCGTCACTGGAAAAAAGAACGGCGTCCTCCACCAGATAGGTGAACATACTGTCCGGCCAGTGAAGCATTCGCGTCTCCAGAAAGGAAAACGTACGGTTTCCCACCTTCAGGGTGTCCCCTGAGCCCACCACCTGGAAATTGTAATCCCGGTTGAAATGGCTTCTCAGATTTTTAGCCCCCATCTTCGAGCAATAAAGGGGCTTTTGTTCTCCGATTCTGTGCATTACCCGGGGGATGCCCCCGGAATGATCCATTTCCGTGTGGTTGCTGATGACCATATCGATTTTTTTGGGGTCGATGATCCGGCTGATATTGGCCAGCAGCTCATCCGTGAATTTTTCCTTGACTGTATCGATCAGCACGTTTTTTTCGCCGAGAACCAGAAATGCGTTGTAGGTCGTGCCTTCATATGTGGAATACCCGTGAAAATCCCGGATGTCCCAGTCACGGCACCCGACCGAATAGATTCCCTCCGCTATTTCAATGGGTTTGTACATACTGTGGAATTCCTTCCTGTTTTGTCTTCAACCGATTTTTTCAAAATTGTCCTTGGTCGCTCCGCAAATCGGGCAGACCCAGTCTTCGGGCAGATCCGCAAAAGACGTTCCAGGGGCAACTCCGTTATCCGGATCTCCGTTGGCGGGGTCGTACACATAACCGCACAGACATTCATACGTATCCATATTTTACTCCTCCATAACAATAAAAAAGATAAACAAAGGCCACTGAAACAATGACCGGTTACTTTTGCCGCATCGGTATTTCCTGACCGACTCCGGAAATTTCTGCAAAGACCGTGCCTTCAGGTAATCCTTCAACGGTTGATAAAAAGGGTTTCAACTTGACCGCTATTATTATAGTATAAGGCTCGCAAAATCAATGAATGTTTGAATGACAAGGGAAATCATGGACCCTGATATATATGTCAAACGCACCGTTCTTCCGGCGCGTGTTGAAGATGTGTTTGCCTGGCATGAAAGAGCGGGCGCCATTGAACGCCTGACCCCGCCCTGGGCACCGATGGAATTGATTTCCAGAACGGGTCCGGGTGTGACCAGAGGGGTTCGGGCTACCTTCCGGCTGAGGGTGTTCGGTATCCCCGTGATCTGGGAGGCCGAACATGTCGGCTACGTCCCAAACCGGGAATTCAGGGACCGCCAGGTCAGGGGGCCGTTTTTCTTCTGGGAACACACCCACCGGTTCATTCCGACCGACGGGGGCAAAACTGTCATGGAGGACCGGGTGGCGTTCAAGCTTCCCTTCGGCCTTCTGAGCCGGCCCTTTTACGGGCTCGCCAAAAAAGAATTTGAACGGATGTTCGCCTACCGGCATCGGGTGCTTCAATACGACCTGGAGAAGCGGTCTTCCCATGACCGGCCAAGCCTTAGAATCCTTGTTTCCGGCTCCGGGGGCGCCATCGGAACTCAGCTGGTCCCGTTTCTGAGAACCCGGGGTCATGAAGTGATCCGGTTGGTCCGGAGAAAACGTCAGGTTGGAACCGACGCTGTATTCTGGGACCCTTACAAGGGGATTCTGGATCTTGAATCCGTCGGCCCCATTGATGCGGTGATCAACCTGAACGGGCTGGACATTTCCAGGGGGCGCTGGACCCCGGCCCTGAAAAAAAAGATCGTGGATTCCCGATTCATTCCCACCCGGTTGCTGGCCCGCCGGATAAGCGAGCTGGAACATAAGCCCCGGGTTCTTGTTTCCGCCTCGGCCATCGGATTTTACGGTGATGCGGGAGACACAACGCTGACCGAATCATCTCCGTCCGGCCGATGCTTTATTTCACATGTCTGCCGTCAGTGGGAAAAAGCGGCATATGAATCCGCATCTGCAGGCATCCGAACCGTGCTGCTGCGCATCGGAATCGTTCTGACCCCTGCGGGGGGAGCCCTCTCCCGGATGGCCCCGGCCTTCAAAGCCGGATGCGGGGTCGTTCTCGCTCACGGGCGGCAGTACATGAGCTGGATCAGCATGGACGATCTGCTGGCAGCCGTTCTGCATATTATCCAGTCGGACAAAATCCATGGGCCGGTCAATCTCACTGCGCCTCAGCCGGTTCCCAACCGGGAATTTTCAACCCTCCTGGCTCGGGTTCTGTCCCGACCCCTGATCTTCAGAATGCCCGGATTTCTGGTACGATGGATCTGGGGGCAGATGGGGCGGGAAACGCTTTTGACCAGCGCCCGGGTCAAGCCTCAAAAGCTTGTGGATAGCGGGTTTGTCTTTCGCCATGAGACACTTTTGTCCGCATTGAAACACCTGCTGGGTAGATAGAGCCGGCAATTTGAATCAACCATCACACATATAGGGTTCCGAGAACGGCAATGAATTTCCGACTCAAAATTCTGTTTTCCATCTTGATGATCACGGCCCTGATTTTCGGGTTCATCCATATTTATTTTCCTCTGGAGCGCTACAGTCTGGAAAGGCTTCACATTTTTCTGTTCAACCTGTGTACCGGCGGTACCATTTTGCTTTACTACACCCGGGGCCGGACCCGGATGTCCGGAACGGTCCTCGCGTTTTTCGCCGGTTCCCTGGTCTATGCCCTGTCCGCTTTTCTGGAAATATATCCGGTAACCATGGCGGTTTCCATCCTGCTGTACATTCTGGTGGAAAAAGTTCGGATCGAAAAATTCGCCGTTCTTCCCCTGGCGTTTTTCGACCCTGACAAACCGGTTTCCGAAAAATTTCACCAGGCCTCTCTGCTCTGCCTGTCTACGGGACTTCTCATCGCAACCCTCGTAATCCTGAACAATGAATACGGCCGATGGGTCCACATGGAAAAACTCACCCTGAACACCTTTTTCCTGGGATTTTCCTTTCCCTTGTCCCTGGTGACCCTGTCCCTGGTTTTTTCCATGTTGCGGGAGGTCAGGGTCTCCTGGGTCAGGATTATGATGGAGACCTGTTTCTGGACCATCACCCTGGGCGTGATCATTTTTTTTGTTTTCATTCTGTTCGAGCGTTTTATCCCTCAGATTTTTGTCACCTCGGCTCTTTTCCTGGCCGTGGTGATGGTCTTTTCCCTTTATGTGAAATTCGCCGATAATATCCAGCAGAAACTGTTTCTGACCTCCGGGATCGGGTTTCTCATTTTTACGGCCGTCACCGGCATCGCTTATATTTTTCTGGAAATGTCGCCGGATTATGACCCGTCCGGAACCAAGTGGCTCCTGCATATGCATGTGTTTGCTTCCCTCTACGGGTGGAACCTCTGCGGCCTGTCCGTGATCTGCCGGGTGGACGATTTCCCCATCCAGCTGCATTCACCTACCGTTATCGGCATCCACTGGCTGACGGCCGTGGTTCTGGCGCCCATGGGGGTGTTTCACGGCGTCATGGCTGTCGGGGCCATTCTGGGGTACGCTTTCATTACTTTGACCTTGTTTTTCAGCAGTAATGCCGGAAAAAGGGTGCCGGGGAAATCATGATATGAACAACCAGGAGCGGATCAGACGGTTTTTGGGACTTTTCGTCGGGAATCCCAGGGTTCTGCTGGTCATCAATGCCGACCCGGACGCCATTGCCAGTGCCATGGCAGTGAAGCGTCTGCTGTGGCGGAAGGCCGCAGAGGTTGTGATCGCCCATTTCAACCGGATCACCCGGCCCGACAACCTGGCCATGATCGAATATACGGAATCAGGACTGGTGCATTTGGATGGAATCGATCCAGCGACTTTCAATCATTTCGTCATCGTGGATTCTCAGCCGGATCACCATGAACGATTCGCCGGATTCCGGTTCGACGCCATTATCGATCATCATCCCCTGTCTTTCGATGCCGCGCCCTTTGCCGATATCCGGCCGGGCTACGGGGCCTGTTCCACCATGATGACCGAATACCTCAAGTCTAAAAAAATCAAGCCGTCCGCCAAACTGGCCGCAGCCCTCATGCTGGGCATCAAAACCGATACGGCGGATTTCACCCGGGGGGCCACCCTGAGGGATATCCGAGCCTTTCAGTATCTGTACCGGTTCGCGGACAACAATATCGTGACCAAGGTGGAGAGGGCCACTTTGACCCAGGCGGATCTGGATTTTCTGGGCAAAGCCATAAGGCATCGGACAATCGTGAACAACCGGGTGTTTTTCCACGCAGGGCGCATTTCGAAACCGGACGAACTGGTGGTGGCCGCCGATTTTTTCCTTACTTTGAACAAGGTGAACTGGAGCGTTATTTCAGGTATTTATGAGAGAAAGCTCATTGTCGTCATTCGCAATGACGGCTTGCGGAAAGGCGCCGGCAATACCGCCAAAGAGGCGTTTTCCGCATTCGGTTCCGCCGGCGGGCACAAGACCATGGCCCGGGCTGAACTCGAACTGACCAAGGTCCGGCTGGAAGTCGGCGGTGTCGGGAAAAAGGCTATGGGAGAATGGATTCAGTCCATGATTGAAAAAACGGCCGGCAAAAAGATAGAGTAAGCCGGAAGCACCATGGTTCAGAATATACAACGACCGGATCGGGAAGACGCTTTATTCACAAGCGAGCAGCGGTATCGGACCCTGGTGGAAACCATGGGGGACGGGTTGAGTGAAATCGATGAAAACCAGGTGACCACCTATGCCAACCAGATGCTCTGTCAGATGTGGGGCCGTTCCCGGGACGAAATCATCGGCCGGAAAGTCGACCGGTTTCTGGATGAGGAAAATCGAAAGATTCTTTTTGAACAGCTTGAAAAGCGCAAAAAAGGCGAAAGTGCGCCCTATGAAATCGTCTGGACCCGGAAAGACGGGTCCAGCCTGCACACCATCATGACCCCCACGCCCTATTTTGATGCCCAGGGCCGGTTCAAGGGCAGTTTTGCGGTGGTTACGGATATTTCCAGGCAGAAAAAGGAAAAACGCCTTCTGGAGCTCCGGGTCCGGCAGCGGACCAAGGAGCTTGAAAACAAGACCCGCAGCCTGGAAGAAGTGAATACGGCCCTGCGCGTGCTACTCAAAAAAAGAGAAGAAGACAAGACCTTGATGGAAGAGCGGATGCTCTTGAATGTCCGGGAGCTGATCATTCCGTATGTCGAACGGATGCGGGAATCCCGCCTGGACGACCGGCAGCGGGGGTGCCTGGATATCATGGAATCGGCCCTGAACGACATGGTGTCCCCGTTTCTGCATCATCTGTCCCTGGAATTCATGCATCTGACCCCGTCCGAGATCCAGGTGGCCAACATGGTCAAATTCGGAAAAACCACCAAAGACATCGCCCGGATTCTGAACCTTTCCGACAAGACGGTGGAGTTTCACCGAAAAAGCATCCGCAGAAAAATCGGGATCACCAACCAGTCGGTGAACCTCCGGACCTTTTTGTCGGCTCTGAAATAACAGGTATATTTCATACCTGTTATTTACTTGAAATATACCTCTTGAATACCCGGCTGTCTCGGGTTATTTCTTAAGGCAGATGATCTGGTCTGCACCTGCTGTGAATGATGACCGGGCTGACATGAGTCGGAACAAAAACAAAAAGGAAGCGGTTCTCTGCCGGGAACCTGTGATAATTAATTTACACCAAGGAGATCAAAAAATGAAAAAGACTCATTGTTTATGGATTGCGGCCTTTTTGTGCATGTTTTTCTGTGTTTCAACCCTTTACGCCGATCCGGTCAAGCTGAGCTATTCCAATTTTTTCCCGCCCACCCATGTGCAGAGCATCCTGGCCCAGTCCTGGTGCGATGAAATCAAAAAACGCACTGACGGAAAGGTGGTCGTCCAGTATTATCCGGGCCAGACCCTGACCAAATCCAGCCAGGTCTATGACGGAGTCGTGTCCGGTCTGTCCGATATCGGACTGGCCCTGTTCGGCTATACCCGGGGTCGCTTTCCGGTCATGGAGGCCGTGGATTTGCCTCTGGGGTACACCTCGGGCATGCAGGCCACCAAGGTCATCAATGAATTCTACAATGAATTCAAACCCAAAGAACTGGACGACACCGAAGTCATGTACCTGCACGCCCATGGCGCCGGTCTGCTCCATACCCGGGGCAAGGCCGTCCGCAAGCTGGAAGATTTCAAGGGTCTCAAGCTGAGGGGTCACGGAACCTCCGGTCATATGATCCAGGTCCTGGGCGGCACGCCGGTGAATCTGCCCATGCCGGATCTTTACCAGAGTCTCCAGAAAGGGATCGTGGACGGCGCCCTGTACCCCATTGAGACCAACAAAGGCTGGCGCATGGGGGAAGTTGTGGATTACCTGACTATGAGTAGCTCCATCGCCTATACGTCTTCTTTTTACGTGGTCATGAACAAAGACAAGTGGAACAGCATTCCCGCCGATCTCCAGAAAATTATCCGGGACATCAACGCCGAATGGGTAGTCAAGCACGGCGAAGCCTGGGATGAAAGCGACCAAATCGGTATGGACATGCTCAAGAGCCTGAACCGTGAAATCATCACCCTCAGTGACGAAGAATCTTTGAGGTGGCAGAAAGCCATTCAGCCCGTCATCGATGGTTATGTGGCAACCATGACCAAAAACGGATTCGACGGTCAGAAAATGGTTGATTTCCTGAAAGCCGGCATGGAAAAACATAAATAAGGACAATACCCATGAACGATTCGGAATATTGGAACCCGATCCTGGAAACCCTTCCCCGGGAAAAACTCAAGGTCCTTCAGTACAAGAAATTCAAACGCATTCTGGACTGGGCTTACTCTCACTCGAAATTTCACAGGGCACTGTATGAACGGGCCGGCATGACTCCGGACGATATCCGCACTTTCGAGGACATCCGAAAAATTCCCAAGGTGGAAAAATCCATGATGCGGGATATCCAGAACAAGGATCCGTTTCCATACGGTGATGCTCTTTGTGTGCCCCTGGAGGAAGTGTCCATCTTCAGGCAGACCAGCGGGACCACCGGCCAGCCGGTTTATCAGCCCGATACCTGGCAGGATTGGGAATGGTGGTCCGAATGCTGGTCCTACATCCTCTGGGCCCAGGGATACCGACCCAGAGACAGGGTGTTTCTGCCTTTCGGGTACAATATTTTCGTGGCGTTCTGGGCCGGCCATTATGCAGCCGAAAAACTGGGATGTGAAGTGGTTCCCGGCGGTGTTCTGGACACCCAGTCACGGATTCTGAAAATAAGGGAACTCAAAGCCACTGCCATGATGGCCACGCCCACCTATGTGCTGAACATGGCCGAGGTGGCCAAAAGCAAGCTGGGCATCGACCCGGCTGAACTGACCATCGAACGCATTACCTGCGCCGGAGAGCCCGGGGCCGGGATCCCCAGCACCAAAAAGCGGATGCAAGAGGCCTGGGGCGCCAAGGTGTTCGATCACTCGGGGGCTACGGAAATCGGGGCTTGGTCCTACGAGTGCAGCCGTCAGCCCTGCGGCATGCACGTGAACGAAGCCATGTTTCTGGTGGAAATCGAAGATATCGAAACCGGTGAGATCATCGATCAACCAGGCCGGAAGGGGAAAATGGTGATCACGGCACTGGACCGGATCGCCCAGCCTTGCATCCGGTTTGATTCCAAGGACGTGATTGAATGGGATCCCGATCCCTGTTCCTGCGGCCGGTCCTTCCGGCTGATCCGGGGAGGTGTGCTGGGTCGGGCCGACGATATCACCAAGGTCAAGGGCGTTCTGTTTTCCCCGGCCGCGGTCGAAGAGGTTGTCCGATCCATTCAGGGCCTGGGCGATGAATACGAAATCGTTGTGGACAAACAGGGCGATGTGGACCGGATCAAGCTCAAGGTGGAACTCATGCCGGAAACCGGCCGGGATCGGGTGGAACTCGTTTTAAAAGATCAGCTCCGGTTGAAGACCAACCTCGGCTATCAGCTCGAGTTTTACGACCACGGCAGCCTGCCCAGATATGAAGGCAAGGCCAAGCGGTTTAAGGACCTGAGAAAGAAACAGGCTGAAAACAAGGAGTGTGGGCTATGAAAACCGGCGCGGATTTAAAGCGGGTGAACGAGCAAATATTGAAGATCAAGGCATTGCTTCAGGAGCTTGAAGCCGTGTCCGGAGATTTCCCATCCTTGTCCAGGAATTCCAAAAGAGCCCTGGCCAGCCTGAAAATGATGGAACTCAATATCTCCGATGTCGTGGTTTTTGATCTGACGGATGCCTGATTTTTTGTTTTTCGGAATGGGTATAACCTGGTCTGATGGATAACCTTCTTTATCTGTCCATCCTGCTGGCTTTGGGTATGATGTCGCGGCGCGTGGCGGTGTTCCCTGAGAACACCGCCCTGGTCCTGAACCGGTTCGTGATTTATTTGTCCTTTCCGGCTACGGTTTTGCTGAAAACCAACGGGATGGACCTTGAAGCGGATTTTATCGCCCTGGCCCTGACCCCCTGGGTCCTGATCCTGTTGTCCGTAATCGCGGTTCGATTGATTGCAGGAATTTTCGAATGGGACCGCAAAGTCACGGGTGCGGTTTTGCTGTCGGTGGGGCTGGGCAATACCACTTTTTTCGGGTTTCCCGCCATTACGGCCTTTTTCGGGGCGGATTATCTGTCCTACGCCATTATTTACGATCAGTTCGGTACATTTCTCGGGCTGGCCATTTTCGGCACCCTGGTGGTTTCGATTTACGGCAATGCCGGGAAAGTATCCTTTCGGTCCGTCTTGAAGAGTATTTTCGGATTCCCGCCCTTTGCCGCCCTGATCATCGGTTTTGCGGCCATGCACACGACATATCCGCAGATTCTGGTCAAAGTTCTGGACGGTCTGTCCGCCACCCTGATTCCTCTGATCATTTTTTCCGTGGGTGCCCAGCTTCGTTTGAAACAGCCCTCATCGAACATTCTGCCCATCGCCCTCACCCTGTTTCTGAAAATGGTGGTCGCGCCTCTTCTGACGCTGCCGGTTCTGTTGTTTTTGGGTATTCGCGGGCCGGTTCTGGACATCTGTGTCTTTTCCTCAGCCATGCCCTCCATGGTCATGGCCGGCATCCTGGCCCAGACCGGAAACCTGAACGCCGACGTGGCCAACGCCGCCGTCGGCTACGGCATTCTGCTGGCATTCATCACTCTTCCGCTGCTGCACGCCCTGCTTACGGTCTTTGCCTGAATCCGGGGATCCATCCCGAAGCAGTCGGTTGCAGAGTGTTTCACTCATGAACAGGATGGATTCGATGTCCAGATGGTCCAGAATGGTTTCGTCAAACAAGAGTTTTGCGTCCGCCTCAAACCCGTCGGTTCCTTTCCAGAACAACAGAACGACCGGAACTTTCGGCAACGCCTTGAAAGTATAGGCCAGATCTCCGGAGGGATAGAGATCGCCGCTGTCTTGTCCGCCCAGCGCCAGGCACCTTTTTTTCAGTTTTTCCGTATCGATACCGAAGGCGTCGATCAGCGGAAGCTCCACCCGTTTGCGCATGGTGACGATTTTGGAAACCGTGTTGGGAAACTCTTTCAGGCTTTTCATCTTTCCGGAAGGGGAGGATGTCCCGCCCTGGGCCATATGGATGTATACAAAGGTCTGCTCGTTTTGGTCGGGCGCGTCACCATTTTCGTCGCGGATCCCCTCCTTTTCTATCGACAAAAACCGGTTGAAGACTGGAAGTCGGATGCTTTCCCGGCCTCTTTCGATGATCCATTCTCCGCCGATCCGGGCGGCGATGTCGTTCATCTCCATGGATCCCGCTCTTTGACGGGCCCATTCAAAGGCTTCGGTGGCCATATCTTTTTTCAGCCATTTGCCTTGACGATGTTGTTCATCCAGTTCCGCCTGGGCCTTCTGGAGGATTTCGGCTTGGATGTGGGGGCAGTTTTTGAGGGGTAGTTTCTCCGATACCACCATGCCGGCAAAAGCCAGGCAGGTTTTATATCCGCAGTCCTTGCAGTTGGTCCTCGGTAAAATCCCGACATACAGATCCACTACGGAAAGGGCCATGGATGATCCTTTCAAGTATAAAAAAAGGGCCGGGCGGAATATTTTTCACCGTCCGGCCCCTGGTTAGGGTCATTATTCTTTTTCGAAATCGTCTTTCGAAGCCCCGCAGATGGGGCAGGTCCAGTCATCGGGAAGGTCTTCGAACCGGGTCCCCGGATCGATACCGCTATCCGGATCGCCGTTGGCCGGGTCATAAACGTAACCGCAGAGCTTGCACACGTATTTGTCCATTTCGTCTCTCCTTTGTGTTTAGGGGGTTATGAATTCAACCGGGATCCTTTTCAATAAGCTTCATCCAGGTCCAGGTCTTCGCGACTGACAGGATGCCGGAATAAATGATAGGTCCAGGTCTGGTAGACAATCACCAGGGGAATGAAGACCAGCACCACGCCCAGCATGATTTTCAGGGTCAGTGGGCTGGAGGAAGCGTTGAAGGCCGTCAGCGAAAAATCCGGGTTCAGACTGGACGGAAAAAGAGTCGGGAACAGGCCGATGATCCCGAAAAACGTGGCGCCGACAATGGTCAGGGCCGAAGCGAACCAGGCTTTCCAGTACTGCCGGATCTGGATGAAGTACCGTATGCTCAGCAGGGCGATCACGGTGACGACGATGACCAGGAACAGGGCCGGTGATTTAAGATAATTGGCGTACAGATTGGTGGCCGGGAAGCTGGCAATGAGAAACACAACGGCCACCACGACCAGAACGGGCCATATTTTCCGGGAAGCGGCCACGGTTCTTTGCTGAAGTTCGCCCGTGGTTTTGACGGCCAGCCAGTTGGCCCCGTGCTGGAGAAACAGCAGCACGAACAGGGCGCCGCCCAGAAGTCCGTAAGGGTTCAGAAGTTTCAGGGTGTTGCCGTGATAGATGCCCTGGCCGTCAAAGGGGATGCCTCTGAAAATATTGGCGAAGGCCACGCCGAAAAGCAGGGCCGGCAGAAAACTGCCGACAAAGATAAAGGTATCCCACAGTTTTTTCCAGCCTGCCCCCTGGATTTTCCCCCGGAATTCAAAGGCCACGCCCCTGAAGATCAGGGCGAACAAAATGAGCATCAAGGGTGTGTACAAAGATGAAAAAAAGGTTGCGTACACCTGGGGAAAGGCGGCGAAAGTGACTCCTCCGGCCGTGATCAGCCAGACTTCGTTGCCGTCCCACACAGGACCGATGGAATTGATCATGATTCGCTTGTCTTCATCTGTTTTTCCGAGAAAAGGATAAAGGGTTCCCACGCCGAAATCAAAACCGTCGGTCATGAAAAACACGGCCCATAAAAGTCCCCACAAAAAAAACCAGATTGATTGCAGTTCCATATCTAATCTCCTGTAATGGTGTGTTAAATGTCAGCCGTTTCAGGACCCTGTTTGGCGTATTTGGCGATCAGGTAGAACCCGACGGCGCCCAGAAGGCCGTACACCAGAATAAATCCGATCAGGGAAACCAGAACCTGGGATGAGGCGATGGGTGACACCGCATCGGCGGTTTTGAGCACTCCGTAAACAATCCAGGGCTGACGGCCCACTTCCGTGACCACCCATCCCATTTCGATGGCGATATAGGGCAGAGGGACAGCGAACATCATCAGTTTCAGAAAGTTGGGGCTGTCCATGAGCTTGTTGCGCTGAAACCAGCCGTAAATGCTGATCAAAATGAGCAGGGTGCCGATTCCCACCATGGTTCGGAACCCGATGAAGGTGGGCAGAACCGGTGGCCGTTCGTCTCTGGGGATGTCTTTCAGGCCGATGACTTCAGCGTTGAAGTCGTGAAATCCAAGAAAACTGAGCAGCCCCGGCAGAGAACCGATTTCAACGATATTCGTTTCCCGGGCTTCGTCCGGGATGGCGAACATGACGATGGGCGCTCGGGTTTGGGTTTCCCAGTGCGCTTCCATGGCCGCCAGCTTGGCCGGCTGGGTTTTGGCCACGTTCACCCCGTGGAAATCACCCACCAGGGCAACGACAATGGAGCAGATCAGGGCCACGGGCAGGGCGATCCGAAAGGATCGGGTGAACACGTCCACATGCTGTCTTCTCAGCAGGTGATAAGCTGAGACACCCATTATAAAAAAGGCGGAGAGGAGCAGGGCTGAAGGAATCACGTGGAGGATCTGAAGGATGCTGTTGTAATTGAAAAGAACCGCGAAAAAATCGGTCAGTTCGGCCCTTCCGTTGCGGATGGCGTACCCCACCGGATTCTGCATGAACCCATTGGCCGTGAGGATCCAGACGGCGGAGATATTGCCGGCGGCGGCCACTACCCACATGACGGCGGCATGGGCCTTGGCCGACATTTTTTTCCATCCGAAGATCCAGATCCCGATGAAGGTGGATTCCAGGAAAAAAGCCACCGAGGCTTCAATGGCCAGAAGCGACCCGAACACGTCGCCCACATAGGCGGAGTACCGGGACCAGTTGGTTCCGAACTGAAATTCAAGGGTGATGCCCGTGACCACGCCCAGGGCGAAATTGATAAGAAACAGCCTGCCCCAGAATTTGGTCATTGCCAGATAAACCCTGTCTCCGGTTTTCGCATACCGGGTTTCCATGTACGCGATGATGATGGAGATGCCCAGGGTTAACGGTACAAACAGAAAATGGAACATGGTGGCCGCGGCAAACTGCAACCGGGACAGAAAAACCGGATCCATACCTTCTCCTTTTCTATAACGGTAATCATTTAAGATGCCTGAACTACAGCACCTTAAATGATTTTCCGTTATATGGCAAGCAGGTTTTGGGCCTACGGTCAGGTAGAAGGGTATTGTCCTGCCCTGCGTTTGGTTTCCCAGTCTTCGATGGGCGTGGTTTCGTAAACCTCTTCCCAGCCGGTGATCATGCCGGCGACATGGCTGAACAGAGAATGACCGGTGGTGGTCATGTACAGGTGAACGATCAGGAAATTGAGGAGCAGAAAGGCGATCAGGGTGTGGATGACGGCCACCACGGACAGCGAAAACAATCCGGTGAGATCGTTATAGAGGTAATACAGCAGACCGGTAGCCATCTGAACCGGCAGGAGCATGGCCGAAATCCCGAGATAGGCCAGGCGCTGAAGGGGGTTGTGTTTGGCACCCCTGGATTTCTGCACCGGGTGCGGCTTGCCCTGGAAGATGTCCCAGGAATAATAGCGCACCACGGCCAAAAGTTTCCGGGTGGTGGGAATGTACTGTTTCCATTCTCCTGTGGTCAACAGCCAGAACACGAAAAAGGCGAAGGTGATGAGCCAGGTCAGTCCCAGGACATTGTGAACGCGGACGGCCTTTTGAAAACCCAGGAGGGTGTATGACCCGTGGATTTCAAGCCCGGTGACGACCAGACAGATGATCACGAAAGCCTGAAACCAGTGCCAGAGACGTTCGAATCGGGTATAGAGATAAATCTTGATGGTTTTTTTGTCTTGCATTTAGTCCTCCTTGCCGTTGCGAGAGAAAAACCGGCCCAGGCCATGGAGCGTCACCCCGGCCAGAGCGCCCAGCACCAGCACCCATCCAAGGGTGTCCACCAGGGCGATGCGGTCCCGGCCCGGCATGTAGACGCCCGTGACGGAGGCCAGACGGGAGGTATCCCGGATATGGCATTCGGTGCAGGCCAGCGCGTTTTCCTTGGGTGCGACCATGTGGGTGATGGGAAAGGCATAGGTGGTTTCCACATAGTCGAATTCACCGGAATAGGGGATGCCCAGGGTTTTGTTGCCCCGCTCGATGGCGTCGTCCATGTTCAGGGTGGTCCAGAAACCGTCTTTGCCGGAGAGCAGGGGCGCCAGAAGTTTCTTGTTGATCTTGTCGTAGGGCTGTTTGCCCCGGTGAATTTTGAAGGGAAAAATGCGGGCGTCGGGATCGGTTTCATCGCCGACCGGATGGCTCACTCGGATGATTCCGGCGGGATCGATGACGTCATCGGCGGTGGCGCTGGTCAAAGACCCGTTGAACCAGAAGTATTCGGGCGCGACGTTCTTTTCCCACTTGAAATCGCCTTTGATGCTTTTGTATACGGGTTTGCCGAATTCTCCATCATCCTGAAAAGGCTTGCCGTCTTTGAGTTTTCCGGCCGTGGACCAGTCCCACCACATCATGGTGGGGTTGACCCGGGCATAGGTGGGGATGTGGCAGGCCTGGCATGAAACCACATTGGTGTGGTCGTTCATCTTGGAATCGTTTTTGTGAGGGGTCTCACTGTGACAGGAGATGCAGGTGATCTTCGGGGCCAGATCGTCTTCGATCAGGCTTTTATGGGATTCAACGGCCGGGTTGGTGTAGATACGGCCCGCGATATGATGGTCCACGGTCGTATGGCAGCGGGTGCAGTTGAAGTCTTTTCCGTCCGTCCCCATGTGAACGTCGAGCATGCGGTTGGGTCTGGTGAGAGAGGTATCCAGATCCCCGTGCTTGACACCGTCTCCGCCACCGCCGTTGAAATGACAGTCACCGCAGCTTTTGCGCGTGGGAAAGTCGATTTGGGTGACGGCCCGTTTTATGTCCTGCTGAATCTCTGCGGCCATCGCATGGGTTTCCGGGTCTTCATCGGCCAGAAAAGCCTGAACGTCGGCAAAAGCTTCGTTAAAGTTGAATCCGGATGTGTTGTGGCATTTCAGGCAATTCACCGTACCCTGGCTCCCCTTCTGGTCCCAGGCCGTGTGGCAGCTCAGGCAGCTTTTGTCTTCCATGGCATTGCCGGAGATGCAGAAATTATTCACTGAATTTCCGGCTTTTCCGTATCTCCGGTCGGTTTTGTCTTCCGATGCCAGCCAGGTCCAGTGAATGGTCCGGTGAAACTGGTCGCCGGCTTCGGTATGGCAGGAGAGGCATGCCCGGGTGATCTGCTCACCCGAAGTGAAATCCTGGTTCAGGACGTCCATTTTTCCGTGATCGACGGTGGTCCATTGTTTGCTGTCTTTGACGGCCTGGCGTGCCAGGCGGCGTCCCGGAGCCTCGCCGGGGGAATTGTCGGGTGCCGGTGAGGCCGCCGACGGGGAAAAGGACGTGGTCAGAAAGACCAGAGACAGGACGATGAGCCTCAACCTGCACGAAAGTCTTTGTTTCATAGGCGTCTCCATGGAATCATGATCATCATCGCGGATATGCCCCGGGGGAGGGCCTGCAACACCGCCCCCGGGTTGGAGTTTATTTGCAGGTGGCCGGAGAAGGTGAATCTGATGCATGATGATAGAAGTAGGAATAGATGTCAAGAATATCTTCCTCCGTGAGTCCGGCCCAATGGTTCAGGCAGCCGAAGGCGGTGAAGTCGCGGCTTTCGAAAATGGTTTTCCATTCCGCCATGGTTTTGTCCGAAGGGCTGACCGTCGGAGAGGCGGACGGGGTTTCTCCGGCTTCGGAACAGGCTTTGAAAACTTTGCGATAAGTGTATTTGCCTTTCCGGTCATTGCCGGCCGGCCCTTCGGCGCAAAAGGCCGGAGTGAGCAAAGCAAGGGTGAAAACTGCGATCATGAAGGTCAGGGTGATTTTTTTAAACATGGTACCGTCTCCTTTTATGAATAGGGATATCAGAATGTCGTATCAAACTATTTGGGTTTTTTGATTTCATACCGGCCGGGGCCTTTGAAATCAATACCGGCTTCCACGTAATAGACCTCTTTCAGGGATTGCCGGACATCCTTGGTCATATAATAGGCTTCTCCGCTTCTGGCGCCGGTGGAGCAGACATAGACGATGGGTTTGTTGTCGGGAAAATCCTTGATTTTGGATTCCAGGTCTTCCACCGGGATATTGACGGCGGTGTTGAACGAGCCTTTGGCGAATTCATCCGGGTCCCGGACATCGACGAGCAGAATGTCTTCCGGCCGGTTTTCGATAATGGCCGTGAATTGGTCGATATCGATGGCACCTTCCACGTTTCCGGATTTCACTGGCTGGGCGATGGCCGCCGTCGGGTAATGCTCTTTCCATTCCGGGTAGCCTTTAGGATACACTTTGACGTTTTTGTATCCCAGGGCCTCGGCTTTGAAGGCGGATTTATGGCTGAGCTTACAGGCTTCGCCTTCGCAGTAGTAAATCAGCAGAGTGTTTTTGTCCTCCGGCAGAAGATTCACTTTCTGATCGAATTCAGAGAAGGGAATGCTGACCGCCCCGGGGATGTAGCCATAGACGTATTTGGTCTTGTAAGGCCGGGCGTCGATGAGCATGACGCTCCGGGGCACCGGCGGACCGATATGGGCTTTGACGAAGGCCATGTCCACAATGTCATGGTACATCCAGGACGTGTCCTCTTTCAGGGTCTCGGCGGTTTTGGCCGTTTTGGCGGTCGTGCATCCCTGGAACAGGACAAATCCCGCGACCAGCATCAAAGCCAGCATTTTGATGGAATGGGTTTTCATGGTATCTCCTTTTGTATTTGGTTTATATTCTGGTTTTCGCTCATACGGCCGGTCGGGCCGGTTATTCCGCAAACGCTTAAGAGCAATGGCTGTGCCATGTTTGTCGTTTCGTTATCATAATATGTAACCATTTGATTTCTAATATTATATTTTAAATGGCTGGAAATTTTTCGATCCCGCGCATAGATTTTGGAGTTGAAAATAGTTAACTTTGTGTTAATATATGTTAATTAACAATGTTAACCTTTGTCAGAGGTGATCATGGACATTGAAAAGCAATGGCGTCCCGTCATTGATTCGGTTCAGGACGGGATTATCATCGTAGACGAGAAGGGATGTTTTATCGCCGCCAATCAGAGCGCCCAACTGATTACGGGATATACGGAAGCGGAGCTCAAGGGGCAATCCTGCCGGATATTGAATTGTACGGGGTGTCGGATCGTGGGCGAAGGCTCGGGGAAAAAATGGTGCGCTTTGTTTTCCGAGGAATTTATCCGGGAAAAAAAATGCGTTATCACCAACCGGCAGAACCGGGCCGTTCCCATCATCAAAAACGCCACGGTATTGTTCAATGAACAAAAGGAAATCGTGGGCGCGGTCGAGACCCTGAAGGACATTTCTGAAAATATCAATTACAAAAACGAGCTGGCGTCCATCAAACGGATGTATCACATAGATGACGGGTTCAACGGTATCATCGGCCGAACACCGGTCATGCAGAGCCTCTATGAAGGGATTGAGAGCGTCGCGGGCCTGGATACCCCGGTCATGATTCTGGGTGAAAGCGGAACCGGAAAGGAAATGGTGGCCAAAGCCCTTCACGAGACCGGCGGGAGATCCCGGGGGCCTTTTGTCAAGGTGAATTGTGCGGCCTTGAGCGAAACCATTCTGGAGAGCGAGCTCTTCGGGCATGTCAAAGGGGCCTTCACCGGCGCCGACAGCAATCGCATCGGCCGATTCGAGGCCGCCCACCGCGGGACCCTGTTTCTGGATGAGATCGGGGATATTCCCCTTTCGGTCCAGGTGAAACTGCTCAGGGTCCTGGAGGAAAAAATGATTCAGCGGGTGGGTGCCAACAAATCCATTCCCATCGATGTTCGAATCATCACGGCGACCAACAGAAACCTCGAAGATCTGATCGAAAGCGGCCGGTTCAGAGAGGATCTGTTTTTCAGAATCAATGTGTTCCCTCTCACCTGTCCCCCGCTCCGGCGCCGCAAGGATGATATCACCCTGTTGATTCAGCATTTTATCCACTTTCACTCCGAAGTTACGGGAAAAAACATCCTGGGGTTCACGCCGGAAGCCATGCGTCTGATGGTCGCCTATTCATGGCCCGGAAATGTGCGGGAGCTGAGAAATACCGTTGAATACGCTTTTGTTCTGGCCCGGGGGAACAGTATCGGCGTGGAGCACCTTCCGGAAAAGATCACGGCCTGCAGGCCGGTTTCGTCTGAAGGGGTTCCAGGCGTGTTGCCCGTTAACAGAGTAACGGTTGGGCAGTCGGACAAAGAAATGCTGCTGGATGCGCTCCAAAAAGAAAACGGCAATCAGACCCGTGCGGCAAAGCGTCTAGGTGTCAGTCGGGTAACGGTCTGGAAACGCATCCAGAAGTATGGGATTCGGCTGGACCGGATCCGGGTTGGAGTTTAAAGGCTGATGACAGCCGCGTCGCTGACCAGATCGATCAGCTCGGCGGCCGTGGCCATCCGACAGGAATCGGCCAGGTCTTTTTCCTCTATGAATCGGGATTTGGCGCAGGGTGTGCAGACCAGGATCGGCACCTCATGGGCCTGGAGATGAGCCAGAGAATCATCGGCGGAATCTCCGGTGACGGCCTTGATATTTTCTGCGGCCCCTTTTCGGGCCAGGTAAACGGCTTCATCCAGAAGGAAAACGGTGACGTTTTTCCCTTTTTTCTGAGCCACGGCCGCCAGAAAAAAGGCCCGGGTGGCCCGATTCGGATTATCGGTACCGCAGGACAGGGTGATCACGATGTTGTCGGTCATGCTGGTCTCCTATGACAGGGTTAAAATTTAGATTGCAACTGCAATCGGACTATTATTTAATAAGCCCGGCCGGATGTAAAGGCACAGGGTGGTATAAGATTGCCTCGGCATGATCATTGCAGACAACTTCTTAACTGAACTGAGAAAAGGATGGGACATGAAAAAGGAAAATATACTGGTGATCGTGCTGATCTGTATGGCCGTGGCCGGCGTCGTGATCTACAACCAGTCGGATCGGCGGGTTTCCGGCGAGTCCGGAGCGGTTGTGCCGTTCGCACAGGAGATCAAAGGGTCTACCGGCATCGCGTGGCAGCCTTACGAAGAGGGCCTGGCCATGGCCAAGCGTCTGAACAAGCATGTCGTTTTGTATTTTTCCGCCGACTGGTGTACCTATTGCGCTAAACTGGAGGCCACCACCTTCAAGGACAAACAGGTCCAAGCCTATTTGTCGGACTATTTTGTCAGCATTTCCGTGGACACGGACAAAAACACCGCCCTTATGGAACAGTGGAAAGTCAGAGGGTTGCCCACCATCTGGTTTCTCAAACCGGACAATTCAAAAATCGATAGCCTGCCGGGCTATGTGGACAGCGATTATTTTTTAAAAGTCCTGCGTTATATCCAGTCCGGCAATTATGAAAAGATGAATTTCAATGAATTCATGCAAACTCTGTAAGATCAAGGAAAGGATCAACGGACAATGACTGCACCCCTATCACGCCGGACATTTTTAAAAAGCTCCGTCGCCGTGGCCGGATCATTGGCGACCGGCGGCGGACTGGCCGCAGCGGCCGGTTCTCCGGCCGATGGAACCCGGGAACCTCTGGCCACCCTGCTGGATATCCGCAAGTGCATCGGTTGCGAAGAATGCGTGTACGCCTGCCGGCAGGCCAATGATCCGAAACATCCCCGGCCTGTAAAACCGTATCCCCGGATGTACCCGGCCCGGGTGCCGGTTCAGGACTGGTCGGAAAAAACCGATGTCATGGATCGACTGACCCCGTATAACTGGCTGTTCATCCAGCATGCCACGGGTACGGTCAATGGGGAAACATTCGATCTGACCATTCCCAGGCGATGCATGCACTGCGCCAATCCGCCTTGTGTCAAACTGTGTCCCTGGGGATCGGCCAAGCAGGAAGACAACGGCTTGTCCAGGATCGATCCGGATCTGTGCCTGGGCGGGTCCAAATGCAAAAGCGTTTGCCCCTGGAGTATTCCGGAAAGGCAGACCGGCGTGGGGCTTTATCTGGATCTGTTGCCCGCTCTGGCCGGCAACGGGGTGATGTATAAATGTGACCGGTGTTATGACCGGCTGGCCCTGGGAGAAATGCCGGCCTGCATCCAGGCCTGTCCGGAAGGTGTGCAGACCATAGGGCCGAGAAGCGAAATCATCCGTCAGGCCCATGACCTGGCCCGGGACATCAACGGTTATCTCTACGGCGAGACCGAAAATGGCGGAACCCATACCATTTATGTGTCTCCGGTTCCCTTTGATCAGTTGGACCAGAGCATCGACAAGGGAGACGGCCGGCCTCATCTGGGTCCGGTAAAAAACATGATGGCTGATGGAAACAATATCGCCAAGGCTATGCTCATCGCGCCTCTGGCCGGTATAGCGGCCGCCTTCGGCAGGCTCTATTCATCCGCCGGAAAGCAGGAGGATCGATCATGAAAGGCAAAAGCCGTGTAAGCGCCTGGTTTTACGGGATCGTATTTTTTATCATTGTTTTGTCCGGCTTCGGGCAGATGCCGATTTTCAGCCGGTATTACATTGCAGACGTCCCAGGTCTGGGCTGGCTGGGCGAGTTTTACGTCACCCATGTGCTGCATTATGTCGCCGCCGTCGCCCTCATGGTCCTGGCTTTTTACATGTCGGCCGATTTTTTCATCACCAAGAAAGGGCTGAGGGACCTGACCGGCTCCGGGCTGACCAAGGCCGTTATCCTTGCGGGCTTGATCATTACCGGAGGATTGATGGTGTATAAAAATTTTTCAGGAATTTATTTTTCCCACATCAGCATCATTGTGCTGGACCTGCTTCATCTGGCCCTGTGCATGGCTTTGCTGGTGATAAGCCTGTATACGCTGATCCGAAGGCAAAAATGGGTGAGATGACGGGGATCATTCAAAGTTGTCCGGTTTTTTCAAGGTCATTTTTTCGACATCCGGTTGTTTTTACGGGAAAAAAAGATAATCCGACACCGGAAAGGATCAGGGCCGAGGATAAGAAAAGGCGGAGGGTAAGGGGTTCGGACAGAAGGATGATGCCGCCTATAGCGGCGATCACGGGCACTGTCAACTGGACGACGGCGGCCCGGGTCCGGCTCAGTCCCTTTAAAGCCGAATACCAGGCCACATAACCGGCTCCGGAGGCCAGGGCTCCTGATAAAAAAGCGGCGGTTGCGCCTTCAATACTGATGCGGACCGGTTTGCCGATTAAAAATCCGGCCGCAAGGACCAGTGGCAGGGCCAGGATAAAATTATCGGCCGTGGCCGATACCGGATCGCTTTCACGCTTGCCCAGAAGAGAGTAAACCCCCCAGGCCGCGCCGGCCATGGCCATCATACCGGCATACAGTGGTGAAGGGGCGTGAAGGCCGGGGAAAACCAGGCAGACCAGTCCCGACAAGGCCATCGCCAGGCCGGCCGTCTGAAGTACCGAAAGCCGCTCCCCGGCCATTCGCCCGGCCAGTATCATGGTGGCCTGAACCGCTCCGAAAAGGATCAACGCCCCGGTTCCGGCTCCGAGACGGATGTAGGCAAAGGAAAAGAACAGAGCATAGGCAGCCAGCATCACGGGCATCCAAACGGTACGGCCTTTGAGGGGACGGACCGGTCCATTCCGGACGATGGCCATGAGGCCCGGCACCAGAATCCCGGATCCCATCCTGATAGCGGTGAAGGAAGCGGCATCGATGAGCCCGCCGTCCAGAGCGAACCGGCAGAGGATGGAATTGGCGGCAAAAGCCGTCATGGCCAGGGCGGTCAGAAAAAAAATCCTCAAGGGTCCGCCGTTGATGGGTGTCGGCATTCTATCTCCTTGTTCCGAAGGGTTAAAAACGATATAGTGCACTCATAATGGAAATAGCCTGTCAAATCAATGAAAGGATTCATATTGTGAGTCAAAACCCCGCCGTGGTATTGTTGACGGATTTCGGGGTCCGGGACCCCTATGCCGGCATTCTCAGAGGGGTGATCGCCTCCATCAGTCCGGACACTCGTGTCATCGACCTGACCCATGAGATCTCGCCCCGGGATATCCTGGAAGCGGCCTTTGTGCTCGCGGTATCGTTTGCCTGGTTTCCCCGGGGCAGTGTGTTTTGCGCGGTGGTGGACCCCGGCGTGGGGTCAAAAAGGAAAGCGATCTGTATCCGGACCGTGAATTACTGGTTTGTGGGACCGGACAACGGGCTTTTGTGGGAAGCGGCGAATCGGGACGGGATCTCGCACGTCATCCATTTGAACCAACCGGAATGGTTTCATCAACCGGTTTCCGCCACTTTTCACGGCAGGGATGTGTTTGCCCCGGTGGCGGCCCGCATTGCCCAAGGTGTGGATGATCTGTCCCGGCTGGGACAACCCTTGACAACATGTGTCCGGGCACCCTTTCCCGAGCCGGAAGAAACGGACGACGGCCTGCTGTTGAGGGTGATTCACATCGACCGGTTCGGCAATCTGATATTGAACCTGACCTGGGAGCAGTTTAAAAGGCGAGTGGGAGAGCGGCATTTTCAGCTCCGCCTCAACGGGAAAACGGTTCGGACTTTTTGCGCCACCTATGCCGAGGCCCCGGACATCGAGTTTTTTGTCATCCACTCCTCGCTGCCGTATGTGGAAATCGCCTTGAAAAACGCCGACGCGGCCCGGCAATTGAATGCGGCTCGTCTGGACCGGGCTCTGCTGAAAACCGGAAATCAATCTTGATAAGTATGCGAAATTGTGGTAGGCGCTGTCAGAATAATCCCAAAGGAGGACTACCATGTTGAAAATCGGCATAATCGGCGGCTCCGGGCTGGATGATCCGGACATCCTGAAAAATCCTGGGGAACTGGACATCACGACTGAATACGGAAAGCCATCCTGCCCTCTGATGACCGGCACCATCAACGGGGTGGAAACGGTGATTCTGGCCCGTCACGGCCGCAGGCACCAGATCGGGCCCACCCAGATCAACAACCGGGCCAATATCAAGGCCCTGCAGGCGGCCGGCGTCACCTGCATCATCGCCACCACTGCCTGCGGCAGTTTGCGGGAGGAAATCGGGCTGGGCCATCTGGTCATCCTGGATCAATTCATCGATTTCACCCGGTTCCGGAAAACCAGTTTTGTGGAGTCTTTTGAAAACGGACCGGTTCACACCGCCATGCCCTATCCTTTTGACGAAGGTCTGCGGCGGCGATTGAACGAAACCGCCGAAGGCATGGGTCTTTTTGTCCATGACCGGGGGTGCGTCATCACCATCGAAGGTCCGAGGTTTTCCACGGTCGCGGAATCCCGGATGTTTCGAATCTGGGGGGCGGACGTGATCAACATGAGTACGGCGCCCGAGGTCATACTGGCCAACGAGGCCGGCATTCCCTACGCAGGGGTGGCCATGTCCACCGACTATGACTGTTGGCGCGAAAACGAGACCCATGTCACCTGGGATGAAATCCTGGCCGTCTTCCATAAGAACGCCGACAATGTGAAAGATCTGCTGGTCAGGGTGATTCAGGAATTTCATGAATAAATTCAATATCTTCATAAGGAAACACCAATGGATTTGAAACAAACCATCCGAAGCATCCCGGACTGGCCCATTCAGGGCGTTATTTTCAGGGACCTGACTACCCTCATGCTCGACCCGGCGGCGTTCCGGCAGTCCTGCGACATCCTGTACGAACGGTACAGGGACCAGTCGGTGGACAAGATTGTGGGCATCGATGCCAGGGGTTTTGTGTTCGGCTCGGTTCTGGCCTATAAAATGGGAATCGGGTTCATACCGGTCCGCAAAAAAGGCAAACTTCCCTGGAAAACCATTCCGGAAACCTACAGCCTGGAATACGGAGAAGACACCTTGGAAATCCACGAGGACGCCATTGAACAAGGGGAAAACGTCGTGATTGTGGATGATCTCATTGCCACGGGCGGAACCGTGGGCGCAACGGTAAGCCTGGTCCGAAAGCTCGGGGCGAGAATCCTGGAATGCGCGTTTATCGTCGAGCTTCCGGATCTGAAAGGCCGCGAAAAGATCAAAGACTGCCCGGTGTTCGCCATTACGGAATTTGAAGGGGAATGACCTGTTTTGTCAGGCCGTCCGTGGGGTGGAATCACCCATTACGTCTCTGATTTTAACAGCCAGTTCTTTTTTGGAGAAAGGCTTCTGGATGAAGTTCACACCCTGATCCAGGACCCCCCGATGGGCGATGACATCGGCAGTGTAACCGGACATGAAAAGGACCGGGATGTCCGGATAGACGGCCTGGATTCGGGAGGCCAGTTCCCGGCCGTTCATTTCGGGCATGACCACGTCCGTGATGAGCAGGTCCAGGCCTTTGTCATGCGTTCGAACGATGTCCAGAGCCAGCTCCGGCGAACCGGCGGGCAGAACAGTGTATCCCAAACGCTTGAGCATGAGGGTCGTCATTTGAAGGATGGTATTTTCGTCCTCCACCAGCAGAATGGTTTCTGTGCCGGGCCTGTCGACTTTTAAGGGAAACGGCCCGGGCGGGACAATCCCTTCGCTCAGGTGTCGGGGCAGGTAGATCTTGAAGGTGCTGCCCATCCCCGGTTCACTGTAAACGTTGATAAAACCTTTGTTCTGCAGCACAACGCCATAGACCGTGGACAGTCCCAATCCCGTCCCTTGCCCTGATTTTTTGGTGGTGAAAAAAGGCTCGAACAGGTTCTGCTGGGTATCTTTGTCCATACCGCAGCCGTCGTCACTGACGGACAGAAAGACAAAGTCGCCGGGCGAAAAACCGGCGTGCCGGCTGCAATAAGTTTTGTCAAAGGTTTCGGTGCCTGTTTCTATGGTGATTTTGCCCACATCCTCAATGGCATCCCGAGCGTTGACGCACAGGTTGATCAGGATCTGATCCAGCTGAGAGGGATCCATGCTGATCGGACACGGATGGGAGGCCGGCTTCCATGAAAGATCGATGTCTTCTCCAATGAGTCGTTTGAGCATCTTGAGCATGTTCTCCACCGCCTCGTTCAGGTTCAGGGGCCTGGGAGCGATGGTCTGCTGCCGGGAAAAGGCCAGCAACTGGCGTGTGATGTCCGATGAACGCCGAGCCGCTTTCAATATTTCCTTCAGGTCCGGAAGCAGGGGGTCATCCGGACCCAGTTTTTCCATGCCCAGTTCCGTATACCCCAGAATTACGCTGAGCATATTGTTGTAATCATGGGCCACGCCTCCGGCCAGGCGGCCCACCGATTCCATTTTCCGGGCCTGGAGCAGCTGGGTGTTGAGTCGGTCTTTTTCTCTTTCCGATTTTTTTCGTTCCGTGATGTCTTCCAGGACCGCCATGATGCCGGAAATCTCTCCGGACCTGCCCCGAAGGGGGGCTGTGGACAGGTTGATATCGACGGGCGAACCGTCTTTTCGTTGAAGGCGCAATTCCACCATGGATATGGACTCTCCCTTCATGACCATTTTTCTCAGAGCGGCGAAAGCTTCTTGATTGTTTTCGGCCACAATGGGAAGGGGGTTGCCGATCACTTCCGGCTCGGTCCAGCCGAACATGTTTCCGGCAGCCTTGTTCCAGCTGCGAACACGGCCTTCGGGGGTCAGGCTGATGATGGCCAGGGGGGATGCGGAAATCATGGCCCTCTGGTAGTCTTCACTTTCCCTCAATTTTTCTTCAGCCAGTTTTTTGTCTGTGATGTCATGGATGATGGAATGGAGCTGCTCCTTATCGTTAATCCGGATTTTGCTGGTGTAAACCTCCACATACCGGGAAGACCCGTCCGCCAGCCTGTGCCGGAATTCGAAATGGATGCGTTTCTGATTCACGGCCCTCTCCATCTCCGCCTGCACTTCCTGCTCCGAAAGCGCGTTGATGTCCTGGATCCGCATGGTTTTGAGCTGGTCCGCAGTCCATCCGTAGAATTTTGCCGCCGCCTCGTTGGCTTCCACAATCCGACCGCCGGGCGGATCGATGATGAGTTTGACGGCCGAGTGATTCTGGAACAGGTTCCTGAATTTGGTCTCGCTTTCCCGGAGAGCTTCCTGGGATGCTTTCCGATGTTCCCGGTTGATCATGAGCTGTCCCAGGCCGGCGGTGGCCGAGGGATAGATGAGCATTACCGGCAGGGTAAGGGCGGTCAGAACACCTTGGGCCACGGGCAGGGGCAGGGTGAACATCCAGGCCAGCATCACCAGATGGACCACGATTCCCATGAGGTAAATTTCCGGCAGAGTGGGGATTTCCGGCGGCTTCCGGCGAAACCTGCGCCATAGAATACCGATGAGGCCGGAGGTGACGATCACGCCCACGCCGGTATAGGCCCCGTTGCCTCCCAAGCTCAGACGGTAGACGGCGGTGATGGCCATGGCCGGCAGGGCGGCGAAGGGTCCGAAGAAAAATCCGGTGATGCAGAGCAGCACCGATCGGCTGTCAAACACCACCCCCCGGCCGAAATCCCAGGGGTTCAACATGATGGCGATGCCCACAAACCCGATGACCATGCCCAAGGCCAGGTCTTTGAAAAAGGTTTTACCGCGGTCTGGGCGGCCGGAATCCATCATGTCGTACAGTACGCCCAGAGCCAGTAGAAGCGCCGCGTTGTTGACCAGTCCGATAAGGCTCGATGGACTCATGAATCCGAACTCACTCCTTTTGTGTCCCCATAGTGGGTTTCGGACATGGGGAATTCTTTTCAATTAAGTCATGATATCAAGAGGGAACATAACATATCCGATGAAAAATCCAAGTGGAATATATGGTTTGATTGCGCTTCCAAGGTCTGGTATGGTGCACAAAAAACCTTGCCCAAGGAAAAGACGTTTTGTTTCATATCATCAAAAGCAACCGGATGGAAAATCTGATGCAAGGGCTGCTGTCCCTTCTTGCCGAAGCCCCTCTTGATCCCTTGAAACCGGAATGGATCGTCATCCAGTCCCGGGGTATGAAACAGTGGATCACCCTGGAAACAGCCAGGGCTTTTGGTATTTCCGCCCACACCCATTTTTTGTTTCCCCGGAGGATGGTGGATGAGATCCTGGGCCGGTTCAAACCGCTCAGATCGCCGGATCGGGATTTTTCAGACGGCATGGATGAAGATTTTTTTTTCTGGTCCGCCATGGGTCTGGTCAGGAACCGGGCCTTTCAAGACGAGACGGGCTTTGTCCGCAATTACCTTTCGGATGATAAAAGCGGGAAAAAACAATTTCAGCTCTGTACGAAGATTGCCCGGGTGTTCGACGATTATCAGGTGTACCGCCCGGATCTGATTCTCAAATGGCTGGAAAGCGTTTCCCCGGATTGTATCCGGGATCCGGGGGAGAAGTGGCAGGCCCGTCTCCGGCAAATGATGGCCGCGGGTTTTCCAGGATCCCATCCGGCCGCCGACGCGCAGGTTTTTCTGAACACGTTTGCCGCCGACCGCTTTGATTGGGACGGCCTGCCGCCTCGGATTTGCTTTTTCGGCCTGTCCAGTCTGCCCCCCCTGTTTCTGAAAATTTTTGATACCCTGTCCCGGACAATGGATCTGTATTTTTTCCTGCTGACCCCGACTAACCGATTCTTTCTGGATCTCAGGCCGGAAAAAGAAATTCAGGCGATGGTGCTCAAAAATGAAACTGATTTAGATGCCTTGTATTATGACACCGGGCATCCCCTGCTGTCGTCCCTGGGCGTTTCCGGAAGGCAGTTTCACGCCTGCCTGGAATCCCTCGATTATCACGAACCCCTGGGGGACCTGTTCGCCGATCCACTGGAAGACGCTGAAACCGTCCTGACCGTGCTTCAGTCCGACATTCTGAACCTGGTCAACCGCAAGCCCGGAGGGGACGCCCCAGCGAAAGAAGTCGATCCAGGCGACACCTCCCTTCGCATTCATGCCTGCCATTCGCCCATGCGGGAAACCCAGGTCGTCAAAGACCTGCTCCTGAATGAATTCGAACAGGATCCCGACCTTCTGCCCCATGAAGTCATCGTCATGACGCCGGATATCGAGACTTACGCACCGTTCGTGGAGTCCGTGTTCGCTTTGGATCCGCCCCTTCCCTTTGGCGTGTCCGACCGGCGGAAGCGCTCGGAATCCGAGCACCTGGAAGCTTTTCTGGCGATCTTGGCCCTTCGGGAGACCCGGCTGGAAAAAACTCGCATTCTGGATCTGCTGGTTCTGGAACCCATTGCGGGAAAGTTCGGAATCCGCCCGGAAGACCTGTCCCTGGTGGAACAGATGGTGGATGCAGCCGGCATTCTGTGGGGAAAAGACGAAACCCACCGATCGTCTCTGGGCTTTCCGGATTTTGGGGAGCATACCTGGCGATTCGGCCTGGACCGCCTGTTTATGGGTGTGGCCATGCCGGAAGGCCATGATGAACTGGTCCGGGGGGTTTTGCCGCTGGAGACGGTCGAAGGGTCTGAGCTGGAGGTCCTGGGACGATTGGGAGCTTTCTGCCGGAATTTGTTTTCAGGGCTGGACCAGCTTCAAGACCCCCGGCCCATGACCGACTGGCGTCGGATACTGCGCCACCTGGCGGGAACCCTCATTGCCTGGGACGGTCGGGCAGGGGAAGATCGGGCGTTTCTGATGGACGTCCTGGACCGGATGGCGGCCGGGTCCGTGCGCGCCGGATTCGATGAGCCTCTGCCCTTTGAAGGAGTTTTCGGCCTGTTGGAAAAAAAACTGGATGCCAATCTCTCCCACGGCCGGTTCATGTCCGGAGCCTTGACAATCTGCAATCTGACGCCCATGCGAAGCATTCCGTTCAAAATAGTCGTGCTCATGGGCATGGATGAAACATCTTTTCCACGTCGGACGGTAGAGCCGGGATTCAGTCTTATGAAAAAAAATCCCCGGCCCGGGGACAAAAATGACAGAAACGACGACCGGTATCTGTTTCTGGAAACCCTGCTGTCGGCCCGCAAAAAACTGATCATCACCTACACGGGCATGAGCATTCGGGACAATTCCCCCATCCCCTGCGCCGGGGTGGTGAGTGAGCTCCAGGAAACCCTGGATCAGGGATTCGTGTTTCCGGAAGGGGCTGCGTACAGGGTCGTTCACCCCCTCCATCCCTTTCATCGTTCCTATTTTGAATCGGCCGGACCCCTGTTTTCCTATTCCGCTCATTACGGGCGCATGGCCGAGGCCCTTGCCCTGGACAAGGTCCGACCCCGACCGTTTGTCCGGCCCGGGGAAGACTACCCCTCGGCCGAGGCCTTCGAAGAAGTCTCCATTGAAGACCTGATCCGGTTTTTCAAAAATCCCATCCAAAGTTTTTTAAGAGATGGTTTGAACCTTTCGTTCGTGCCTCTGGAAGAAGCTTTCGAAGACCGGGAATCCTTTTTCATCCCGCCCCTGGATCAGTACCGTCTGGGCGGCCTTCTTCTGGAAAAACATCCGGACGAAAGTCGTATCCAAGATCTTTATCCCTTTTTCAAGGCCATGGGCGGATTGCCGCCCGGTCTATCCGGCCGTTTGGCCTATGACCGGGTCGCTGCCCTGGCCACCCCCTTGATCAGTGAGGTTCGCCGCCTGACGGACGGGCCGGGCCTGCCACCTTTGAGCGAAACCCTTTCTGTCAATGGTGTCCGGGTGTCCGGTTTTTTGACCCGTCTCAGGCCGGATGGGGCCTGGAGCGTTGATTTCGGCAAACTCACGGCGGCCAGGGTTCTGTCCGCCTGGATTCGCCATCTGTTTCTGACCGGGGTCGGGCCTGCCGGATATCCCAGGCGCACTCTGATCGTCGGCCGGGACCCTGAAAAACGAAAGCCTTTTATCCGATATGAATTCCGCGATCCGGGAGCGGAAGGCCTCCGGTATTTCGCGGACCTGGTGGAAATATACCAAAAAGGGATCCAGGCGCCTTTCTGGTTTTTCTGTGAGACCGGGTTCCAATTCGTCCGGACCTTACGGGATCCCCGGAAATCGGCGGCCAAACTGGATCTTTTGTCGGAGGCCGTGAACCAGGCCCGGAAAGTCTGGCACGATGCTTTCCGGGACACCGGGGAAAAGCTCAACCGCTATGTGTCCCTGTGCGTGGCGGATCAGGACCTTTTTGATCACCCGGATATTCTGACGGCGTCCGGTTTTGCAGATAACGCGATGCGGGTCTACGAGCCCTTGCTGGACCACCTGGAGGAAAGTGAATGAAGCCGCTGGACCCTTTTGTCCTGGACCTTGAAACGCCCGCGCTCATCGAAGCCAGCGCCGGGACCGGCAAAACCTATACCATCACCACTTTGTACGCTCGCCTGGTGGCAGCGGGATACGCGGTGAGCCGGATCCTGGTGGTCACGTTTACCGAGGCGGCCGCGGCAGAGCTCAAGATCCGGATCAGGGACCGGCTGTCCGCCGTCTTCAAAGCCATGGCAACCCCCCCGGCCTTATTTTCGGACGACCTTGCCGGGTTTCTGAATCGTCAGCCGGACCCCGCCCTGATCCAAAAGCGGCTGAAACTGGCCCTGATGTCCTTTGATCAGGCCGCGGTCACGACCATTCACGCCTTTTGTCTGAACGTGCTCAAGGAAAACGCGTTTGAGAGCCGGATCTTGTTTGATACCGAGCTCATGCCGGATCGGTCCGCGTTCATGCGCCAGGTGGGCTTCGATTTTTTCATGCGCCTGGTCAACGGCCGGGACCCTCTGTTCCTGACCTGGTTGAGCCGGGAAAACATCACGCCGGATAATCTCGTCAAGGTGTTTGATCCAATGGTGTTCAGACCCGGCATCTGTTTGAAACCCTTTCCTGTAGAGTTTGAAGACGTTTTCGAGGATTACCGGAAAACCGTTCGCGGTCTCGGAGAAATGCTGCGGACAAGTGAGGATGCGATCCGGGATCTGGTTCTGGGTTATGAAGGCCTGGACAAACGAAGCTATAGCCGTAAATATGTGCCGGAATGGCTGGCCCGCACCCGGACCAAAATTCAGGAGCAAGGAGATCAGACCCTGTTCAGAATGACCGAAAACGGAGATGCCCTGTATAAGTTCACCATCACGCGCCTGGCCGAGCGTACCCGGTCCGGCCGGACCCCGCCCGCTCATCCGTTTTTCGATGGAGCCGAACATCTTCTCGAGCTGGAACAGAGCCTGGCGCAAAACTTCATCCATGTGAAAGCCGCTTTTTTTTCATTTTCCAGTCAAGCCCTGGCGGAAATCAAGGCCGAGCAGGGGGTGTTGTTTTTCGACGATTTGATCAACGATCTGGCTACGGCTCTGGAAACGGGGGACGGGCCCCGGCTTGCCCAAACAATTCGTCAAACCTACGGCGCCTGCCTGATCGATGAATTCCAGGACACGGATCCCAGGCAGTATGATATTTTTTCGACCCTGTTTTTTTCCGAGAAGACCCCTTTTTTCATGATCGGCGATCCCAAACAGGCCATCTACGGATTTCGGGGCGGGGACATCTTCGCGTATCTCAATGCGTCGGCCCGGACCCGGCGGCAGTATACGCTTGAAAAAAATTATCGGTCCTCCCCCCTTCTGGTACAGGCGGTTCAAACCGTTTTTTCATTGGCGGACCATCCCTTTGTCTACGACCGGATCGGATTGCCGAGGGTGAAGTCGCCGGATTCGGCCCAAAATCGTCTGATCGAGGCGGATTGCCCGGTACCCCCTCTCCAGATCTGTTTTGTGGAGCGCCGGCGTCTGCCTTTGGACAAAAACGGGTGGATCAGCAGGGAAACCGCTGAAAAAGAAGTGCCCCGGGTGGTGGCCCGGGACATTCTGGGTCTGCTGGCGTCGTCCATGTCACTGCAGGCTCTGGAAAGAAAAACCCCCGGCCGAAGACCCCTTCATCCGGGAGACGTGGCCGTCCTGGTCCGGACCAACCGTCAGGCACGACAGATTCAGCAGGCATTGTCCGCGGACGGGATTCCTTCCTACCTGGCCGGGGCCGGATCCGTGTGGGATTCCCGGCAGGCCCTGGATCTGCGGGACATCCTCTGGGCCGTTTACCGGTCCCGGGAACGGGACGGCATCCCGGCGGCTCTGTGCACATCCGTGTTCGGATTTTCAGCCGCCGACATCCGGGATCTGATTCGGGACGAAGCGCGATATACACGGATGCAGGAGCAGTTCCGGTCATACCGGGACCTGTGGGAGAAAAAAGGGGTTGCGGCCATGATCATGGCCCTGTTCCATTCCGAGGACGCTTTTTTTCGAAAAGAATCGGCCCTGGATGAAAGGGGATTCACCCATTTTTATCATTTGACCGAACTGGTTTCCCAGGCGGCCCTGAGCCGGCATCCGTCACCCCGTTATCTTCTGAAATGGTACGACCGCCAACTGTCCCCCGCCCTTCGGGAAGAGTCCGGCGACGAGCTGCGGCTGGAAACGGATGGGAAGGCCGTGGCCGTTGTCACCATCCACAAAAGCAAGGGACTGGAATATCCGGTGGTTTACCTTCCCTACCTCTGGGAGCCGCCGCCGGCTCCGCCCACGGACAATATCGTGTTTCACGATCCGGCCGACCACCATGTCCTGACCCTGGATCTGGGCTCGTCGGATATTGAAACGGCCCGGTCCTGTTTCGAAATCGAAGATCGATCCGAACAGCGAAGGCTGCTGTATGTAGCTCTGACCCGGGCGTCGGCCCTGTGCCGGGTCATCTGGGGCGGGTTTCGAAAAGCCGATACGTCGGCCCTGGGATCGCTCCTGCATCCCGGCGGATGTCCGGACGATCCGACCATGCTTCAGGACCTGGACCGACTTACGTCCGACCCGGGGGTGCGGGTGGCCTGTTTTGCGCCCGGGGATTCAAAGCCGTTCAGTCAGCCGGTCCGTTCTTTGAAAACATCTCCGGCGATCCGGATCAGCCGGCGCAGGATTCAACCGGCCTGGGCCCTGTCCAGTTTTTCCTCGCTGACTCAGACTCCGACTGAAGACGATTCTTCACGGGAGGTCACGTTTCATGACCCCATGGCAAAGCGACGGGTCACGTTGGCCGATTTTCCCAAAGGGGCCGGAACCGGGGATTTTTTCCATGCCGTGTTGGAAAATCTGGATTTTTCCGAACCCGGAACATGGGACCGGGTTGTTCCATCCATGGCGGGCCGGTTCGGGCTCGGGTCCGGTGAATGGCCGACCATGGCCGGGCAAAGCCTTTCCGAGGTGCTGGGCACCCGTCTGTCAAAAGGCCCGGAAGGATTTCGGCTCATGGATATCCCGCTGCATCGGCGGATCAATGAAATGGAATTCGTCTTTCCCGTGGACCGGTTTCAGCCGGCACGGCTTCAAAAAGCCCTGGCGGCGTCGGCGCCGGATTCGCCGGCCAGAGCCTATGGGCCTCGCCTGTCCCGAGTGGATGTTGACGAAACAACGGGATACATGAAGGGATTCATCGACCTGATCGTTCATCACCAGGGCCGGTGGTATCTATTGGATTACAAAACCAATTATCTGGGAGACACCTACGGACATTACACCAAGTCCGCCATGACGGCCGCCATGACGGAACATGATTATTTTCTACAGTACCACCTGTATGTTCCGGCCCTTCATCAGTATCTGTCGCACCGGAGTAAAGGCTATGATTACGACGCCCATTTCGGCGGGGTCTTCTATCTTTTCCTCCGGGGCATGCACCCGGACTACGGGCCGGATTGCGGGGTGTTTTTCGACCGCCCGTCCAGGGTCGTTCTCGATGCCCTGATCCGGGGCGGCCGTTTTTTTGACCCGCCGGTGCGTTAAATGTTGAAGCGCCCCAGGATCCGGTTTAATTCCTCGGCCAGTCCGGCGAGTTTTCCGGCGCTGTCATTGACCTGAACGCTGCCTTTGCTGATCTGATCGACATCCTGGTTGACCTGGGAGATATTCCGGGTCACTTCGGTCGTGGCTACGCTGATCTGACCCATGTTATCGTTGGTTTCATTCACGCCTGACGAGGCCTGAGCCACATTTTTCGAAATTTCCCGCGTGGTGACGGACTGCTCTTCAACAGCGGTCGCCACTGTGGTCATGATGTCGTTGATTTCATTGATGACATGGACGATCTTGTTGATGGCGTCCACGGAATCGATGGTGGTGAGCTGAACATCGGAAATTCGGGCATTGATTTCCTCCGTGGCATTGGCTGTCTGCTGGGCCAGGGCCTTGATCTCCTGGGCCACGACGGCAAACCCTTTGCCGGCTTCCCCGGCTCTGGCGGCTTCTATGGTGGCATTCAGGGCGAGGAGATTGGTTTGTCCGGAAATGTCGGCAATGGTTTCCGTGACCTTGCCGATGTCCTTGGCCGCCCCGTCGAGTCGGTTGATTTTCCGGGAAACCTCTTCGGCGGTCTGAACGGCGTTTTGGGTGATTTTATTGCCCTTGGCCGTGTTGTTGGCGATTTCGTTGATGGTGGCCGTCATTTCTTCAGTAGCTGAAACAACCATCTGGATGTTGGCGGAGGTCTCTTCCATGGACGAAGAGACGGATTTCATGTTCGTGGTCATTTCTTCGGCCGCCGCGGCGACGGCATGGGAGCGCTCGGCCGTGTTGCCGGCGTTGGCGGTCATCTGGGCCGAGACGGCGGACAGCTCCGAGGAAGAAGCGTCCACCGTTCCGGCGGTGTTCATGACGCTGCCGATAATCCCCTGGAGTTTTTCAATGAATCGGTTGAAATAAAGGGATAATTCCCCGACTTCGTCTTTTCCGCTCACTTCCAGTCGCCGGGTCAGATCCCCTTCTCCTTCCGAGATGTCCTTGAGCATTTCCACCGCTCGTCGAAGCGGAGAGGTGACGCTTTCGGCCAGAAACCAGAACAGAGCGGAAACCAGTAACGCGGCCGCGATGGTGATTCCGATCATGAGTTTCAGCATGGACTGAAAATAGCTGAACACATCAGCCGTCTGGGCGTCGGAAACCCGACTGATATGAGACGACAGAGAAGACATGGTGTGGCGTATCGATTCCTGTTTTGAGGCAAGCTGTTCGGATTTTGAAACATACTCTTCAACGAGCAGCTTGATGTCCTGATTGGCTTTCATCGCCTTGACAGGCAACTCGGCAAATAAAGTCCCTTTGAGATTTTCCATATCCTTCCGGGCGTTTTTGATGGCCTCGTCAAGAAACGAGGCCATGGTTGAAAGAATTTCGGGGTCATATTTCAGCCGAAGGAAAAGATTCTGAATTTCATAATTGGAAGCTGTGTTGATGCCGGCGCCGATGATGACCATTTTTTCCAGCGTGGTCACCTCACTTTCAGCGAGCGGATCGGCCAGCCGTTTGACGGTGGCCTGGGTGTATTCCGTGGAAAGCCGGATGGATTCCTGGGTCATGGCAAACAGGGATTTTTCTATTTCCGCCATGCGTTCCTGGGTGCCCTGAACCGAGGCCAGTGACGGGGGGATGCCGGCCATGCCGTCATGGAGGGGCTTGTCTTCCGGGAACCGCTGCTGTACGCGATCCGCCAGGGCCCTGTGGGTTTTTTCAAGATCCTCCCTTCCTTCGGCTTTCTCGCAGAACTGCTCCACCCTTCCGGCGTATTCCTGAAGGTCATGCGTCAATCGGGCGAGTTCCTGCTGGTCCGTTTCCAGGCGACCGATCCGGTCGACGGAAAACATATAACCGACAACAAACAAGACAACCAGAACCCCCATGATCAGAGACGACGTCATCATTTTTTTTCGAATCGACAGATTCGTCCATTTCCCTGTAGAGGATTTCTTTGAATCAGTCATTTTGGGGCCCTCCTTATTTAACGGTTCATGTGAACCCAAAGCGGATCGATCCGATAGGGTATGGGAACACTATATGGCATACCGGCAATTCCTGTCAAATGATACTATATGGGGAAGGTCCCGTTGGCGGGAAAGAATACCGACCCATGGAATCGGTGAAATGTCGGTTGGATATCGGGGTCCGCAGAAAAGAGCGGACCCCGGTGTTTCATTGTTTCTGCCCGGGCATGACCTTGCGAAAGACCTTTTCGAAGGGCAGGGGCGTTTTGTTCACGGTCAGAAGGTCCTCTTGGACACGGATGCCGAAGAGTCGCTCGTTTTCTTGGAGATAGGGCAGGATCAGATCCCAGTCCGCTTTTGTGACCTCGGCGAACATGCCGCCGTTGAGGTGTTCGTCCACGACCCTGCGGCCCGGATCGCGAAGATAGATGGCACCGCCCGAGGCCAGGGAGAAAAGGTTGGAGCCGGGGTAGGGCATGTCGAGTTCTTTGATGCCGCCGTCTTCGTCCATGCAAAGGCCGTTGACCACGACGAACCCGCCGCCGTTCAGGGGGTCGCCCGCCATGAAGGATTCGGCCAGATAGTCGAGGCAGGTGCCGTTGATGATCACCCGGGGTCGTCCCGTGGCGTTGATCAGGGGCCGCCCGGCCGCGTTGCCCAGAATATAGACGTCCCCTCCCTTGGCCCCGTACAGGAAGGTCTGGCCCACATCACCGTGGACCACGAATTTGCCCCGCTTCATGATCTGGCCGAGCTGGTCCTGGGCGTTGCCGTGGACGTGGATTTCCATGCCGTCGATGCCCGAGGCCATATAATCTCCGGAGCTGTCGTACACATCGAACCGTACCCCGTCGGAATCGGCCCCGAACCCGCATCCGGTAAACCGCTGGCCTTTGTATCCGAAACAGATGAACTGTTTCCAGCCGAGGCGATAGGCCGCCTGGATCATCCTGGAATCGCAGTCGTCGCCTTCGGGTTCGAAATCCCGGGCGTTGACCACCAGAATGGTCTCCCGGTCCATGGGCGGCCGCAGATCCTTGCGGGAAGCCCGATCGACATAGGCGAAATACCCGTTCTGTTTTTCACCGATGGCCGGACAGTCTTTGAAAACGGCGGTCAGAGTCTCCCGGATGATCTGAAGAAACGAGCTTCTTTTTTTGTTGCCGATGGGAAAGATTCGATCGTTGAGATGGGTGAGAAGATCGATGGCCATGGTTTTCGGATCGTCGCCGGAACCTGCGATTCTCTGGATGGATCGGCAGATCCGCCGGATCTCTTCAAAGGAGACGGCTTTGAATTTTTCCACACAAAAGGTTTTGAGTCCGGAAAGGTCTTTGTTTTTGAACAGATCAATGATTTTCCACTCCAGATCCGGGCCTTCAAAAGCGGATGAAATTTCCAGCCCGGTGTCGCAATGGGAACGGCCTTTCGGCAGAATCACGTTTTCACCGAACTTGTTTTGAGTGACGAGGGTTTTGGATCCGTCGCCTTTGCCCGAATCTTTGATGGTGAAGCTGAAGGCCCCGCCGTCCGTGGAGGAGCCGCCCCGGGCGTTCCAGTATCGGTCCGCCACCGGGCAGAATCGTTTGTCCTCCCCGGCAATGCTCTCAAGGGTTGCGTCAATGGCCTGCTTTTCCGAACAGACCAGACCGATCTGGACCTCGTCCCGCTCCTGGAGGGCAAAGACCTGGGGCCTGAGCATGGCCGTGTCCGTAATTCCGATGAGCTGATGAAAATCCCGGTAAGGATCGTTTCGGGCGATGATGAAAAACCAGGGGCCGTCCGGAGATCCGTTCATGTGCTGGGACTGGATCTGGCGGTAGATCGCCTGTTTTTCTTTCGGCAGGCAGTCGAAATCGTATTCCGTGGTCGGGGCCAGGGCCTCGATGATGTACTCCATGGGGTAGCCGAAGACCCGGTTGTAGAGGTCCAGGAGCAGCACCGAGGTTTCCGTGTCCGTGAGGAACTGGGGAAAGATGTTGTGCTGGTTCAGGTATTCGCTGACCGCGTGATAGTTGGCAAAGTCACCGTTGTGGACCAGGGCCTCGTGCATGCCGGAAAAGGGGTGGGCCCCGCCCGGGTGCCAGAGCCGGCCCCGGGTGGGGTAGCGCTGATGGGCGATCCAGCCGTGGGCCCGGAAGTCCTCCAGGCAGTAATACTGGGTAGCCTGTTCGGCATACCCCACCACCTTGAGGATCATGACGTCCCTGGCATGGGACAGGACAAAGGCCTTTTTTTCGCCGAGCGACGCATAAAAGGCCTGGTTCAGGCGGATGGAGTTCTGGAACACGAATTCGTCTTCGGCTTTGCGCACGTCCATTTCAAACAGGTGGTTGGACCGGATGAAATCATTGAGAACGCCTGGTTTGACCCTTACAAAATACCGGAATACGTCCGGCGGCTTCACTTCCAGGCCGATCCGGCGATAGTCGCCGATGGTGGGGATTTTTCCGGATTGATAAATATCGAACATCGGAAGGATATGGGTCGTCTCCACCTCGGCCACGGCACCGTCATCCAGATAGGCCACCTGAAGCAGGTAGTGGTCTTTGAGCACGTCCTGCGGAACTCCGAGATCGCTTGCCGAAAGGCCGACAGCCGCGATGCCGCCGCCCTTGCCGTTGCCCCGGTTGTGCATCCGGACCGAGGGTTCGTAGATGTGCCGGCCGGCCACCGGTATGTTTGCCATGAATCCGGTGACGCCGCAGCCGCCTTCCTCGTCGCATTTGTTCACGGGTGTTTCGATTCGGGGAAGCCTCCCTCGGGAGGCCAGTATCAATCGGGTCGGATCATTGGGGGTCGGATTAAGCATATCGGAAAGATTCCTTGTCACACAGGATTATAAGATCATTTTAAAAGCCGGAGCCGGCTGGTACCCGGCCTTTTCGTGGTCATCCAGGTAATCCAGATGGACCAGAAGGTCCGAGCGCCCGCAGAGCTCCCGGATGCTTTTCAGGCCGAAGGATCGCAGAATGCCGCACCATTGCTTGCGCCAGGCCATGTACATATTGACCAGCCGCTGCTCTACGTATTCTTCATCGATCATGGTGCCGAGTTCCGGGTCGGTGGAGGCGATACCCCTGGCGCAGCCCCGCCCACTTTCGCAGTTGCCGCACCGGACGCATTCCACGGCCACCAGATCGGCCGTGCCGATGACACAGCCGTCGGCGCCCAGGGCGATGGCCTTGGCCACATCCATGGCGTTGCGGATACCGCCGCTGGCAATCAGGGTGATCCGGTCCCGGACCCCTTCGTTTACCAGAAAACGGTGGACTTTGGGGATGGCATACTCGATGGGCATGGCAATGTTTTTCTTCGCGATTTCCGGCGCCGCCCCCGTGCCGCCGTAGGAGCCGTCGATGTGGATGATATGGGCTCCGGCATAAAAGGCGCCGATCGCCACCATATCCACGTCCGTGGGCGTGGACACCTTGATGGAGCAGAGTACTTTGGGATTGATTTCCTTCATCCAGTCCACGTGCTTTTTGTGGTCTTCCACCGAATACACGGAATGAAAGGGGAAAGGAGAAAACAAAGGTCTGCCCACAACGGTTTCCCGCATCCGGGCCACGGCCTCGGTGACTTTTTCACCCAGAAGATGGCCTCCCAGACCCGGCTTGGCACCCTGGGCGTATTTGAATTCCATGACCGGGCACCACTGGATGGTTTCTTCTCTGACCCCGAAAAGCCCGGTGGCCACCTGGGTGATGACATGGTCCCGATAGGGCAGAAATTCCGGCGGATACCCGCCTTCGCCGGTGCAGGTCAATGAGTTCAAGCGTCTGGCGGCCCTGGCCCGACCCACGATGACGGACAGAGCCGTTGACCCGTAGGACATGCCGCCGCCGTAGCAGGGGATGGAAATGGTCTTGACCGGCCGCCCGTCCCCGGTTTTGTTGAGATCGATGCCGGTGTCGATTTCTTCGTCGGTGAGATCGACGGCTTGTTCCGGGTCCGGGATTTTGAACCGGATCTGGTCGAAGCCGCCGCCTGAATTGCCGAGACTGTATTCCAGATCCACATGGGGCAGATCACCGGTTTCGGCCATGGCAAAATGGCCGAGCAGCATGTCCGGGGTCCAGCGATAATCCCCCATGGTTTCGAGAAGAGGATTTTCCTTTAGAATCATGGCGTCTTCCGGGCAGTGTTCGATGCAGTAATGATCGGTTTGGGCGCAGGCGAATCCGATACAGCGGTGTTCCACCGGCCGGAAAGGGGAGATGTGGTTTTCCGGCCGGACATGGACCCCGTAGGGGCAGAGTTCCACGCATTTCCCGCAGGAGATGCAGCCGGCGTTTCGTTTGATAATGTATTTGCCGATGGTGTTTCGGAATCGCGATCGCACCAGCCTGGTTTCAGGCAGGCTTTCGGATCGTGTTTCGGACGGTATGTATTTTTTCCGGGTCATGATTTATCCCACATCCAGTTTTATTCTGCGTTCACCAAAGATCGGCCCGAAGCTTTCTCTTTCAAGATCTTCGAACCACATGGACCGGCCCACCTCGCCCCGAAGGCGACGGGCCTCCCGAAGTCCCATGGCGCCCAGCATTTCCAGCATCTGATTCCGCCAGGCCCCCATGAGGTTGATGATGCGGAGGCTGCCGTATTCCGGATCGATGTCCTGAAGGGCCACCGGGCAGGACAATTCTTTTTGACACCGGCCGCAGACCCGGCATTCCATGGCGATGATGAGGGGCCGGTCGATGACCACCCCGTCGGCTCCGCAGATGATGGCCTTGTTCACATGCTCGGCCATGCTGATCCCGCCGGAGGCCAGGATATTGATCGGATGTCGGATGCCGTCCTTGACCAGGGCCGTATGAATGTCCCGGAGCATGTCCTTGATAAATCGGGGGGCCTTGGAGTTGAATTCCCGGCCGTTGTAATCGGCCCGGACGTGAAGGGTGTCCATCGGGGTACGGGCGAGTGCCTTACTGATGCCGGCGTAATCCATGTCGGCCCTGAGAGGCAGGGCCACGGAAACCACGATCCCCGGTTTCAAGGTTTTGAGGCCGTGAACGGCGGTTTCGATACCGGGGCCGTAGTCCACTTCCACCATTTCCACCTCGTGGATCAGTTCTTTGAACAGGTCCCAGTCATCGGTTTTCATCACCGGGATCAGGGATGGGATGAACACGGCGAGATCTTCGGTGATCTCCCGGGCGTTTAGGAACATCTTTGTTCCAATGGCCGCTGCCGCCTGGAGCATGGACAACAGGACGTTCCGGCCCAATACCCCGAAACTCGGCGTTTCAAACAGGATGGGCAGGGGAATTTCCAGAACGGGCCGGGTCTCGACGGCAAGGGAGCCGTCCGGGTGGAAGCGGAGACGCTCCGGCCGCCGGGACAGCTCGATGCAGGTGTTGATGTATTCGCGTCCATGTATTCCGTCCCTGGTCGGTCGGACAATCTCGGACATGTCCGTCCACATGGAATCAAATCCCCTGCCCGCGAAAGGTCCCCGGTATCCGGCCCCGGACACGGGAATGGAACCGGTGTGGGCCTGATACCAGGTTCGGCTGATGACGTCCCGGGTAAAGTAATCATCTCCCATGTCCCGGTATTCCGGGTTGATGACCCGGGAAAAGATGCCTTTGGTGCATTCCTGGATGCAGCGGAAGCAGGAATTGCAAGTATAGAGATACTCGGGTTCATCCATCCGGCTCATGTGGAGATAGTTGGTTTTGAAAATGTCGTAGACGCAGTTTTTCTTGACACAGGCCTTGCAGCTTCCGGCGCAGTTCTCCCTGAATTCTACGGTGGCGTATTTTCCCACCGGGTAAAACCTCGGCGGAGCGGCCTTTGTCTGAATAGCGTATTTTCGAGGCACGGCAGACTCTCCTTTCCCGGGTTTATTTCAGTCCGGCCTGTCGGACGATATCCCTTACCGCCGCTTCCCATTCGATGGCCATGATATGGATTCCGGAAACTCCGTCCATGTCCCGAAGCTGCCGGATGGTTTCAAGACAGATCGCAATGCCTTCGTCTGGCTGATCCTTTTTGTCCACCCCGTCCATTCGCTTGATCACCTCATCCGGGATATCCATGCCCGCCACCTTGTTTTTCATATACCGGGCCATGCCCGCTGATTTGAGCGGGGTCACCCCGGCCAGAATATGGACTTTTTCGGTCAATCCCTTCTCCCGTGCGAGCCTCAGCCATTCCCGGAACCGATCCAGGTTGAAAATGCACTGGGTCTGGATGAAGTCCACACCCGCCTCGATTTTTTTTTCCAGACGGAGAACCCGGTATTCAAAAGGATCGGCAAACGGGTTGGCGGCGGCGCCGATGAACATCTGCGGGGCCTGGTTCAGGTCGAAACCGCTCATGTCCTTTCCCGAATCCCTCATGTTTCTGACGGCCCGGATCAGGTTCATGGAGTCGATATCAAACACGTTCATGGCATCGGGCTGACTGCCGAATTTCTGATGGTCGCCGGAAAGGCATAGAATGTTCCGGACCCCCAGGGAATAAGCGCCCATGATGTCCGACTGGAGGGCGATCCGGTTCCGGTCCCTCACCACCATCTGCATGACGGGTTCAAGGCCCGCGACCGCCAGATGAACCGATGCCGCTATGCTGGACATCCGGACAATGGCCGTCTGGTTGTCCGTGACGTTCACGGCATCCACAAACCCTCTCAAAGTGCGGATTTTTTCCTGAATGACCTCTCTGTTCGCTCCCCTTGGGGGGCCGCATTCACCTGTGACGACAAATGCGCCCCGGTCCAGTTTTTCGTGAAGATTGCTGAAATGTTTCATAGGATATGGTCCTCCCGTATTAAAGTTCTGGGTCCGCCGGCAAGGCTGGTGTTCCAGTTTTTGGGCGGGATGTGGGCCCTGAGGGTGTCGAGCCGGCCAAGGGCCGTGAGCCGTTCGATGATCAGGTGCCAGGCGCAGGGCGTATCCGGATTGACTTCGCAGATTCCTTTCTGTGATCCGCCGCACGGACCGTTCAGGAGCTTTTTGGCGCACCGGGTCACCGGACAGATCGCACCGAATACGGCCAGTCCGCAGTTGCCGCACCCGGAGCAGTCTTCAGTGAAAACGCCCGGCCGTTCCTGGGCGCCGATAAAAGTGGTGTTCACGCCGGGCAGAAAGACGGCTTCGGGATATCGTCTGGCCATGGCCTGAACCCCTGCCCCGCAGGCCAGGGACAATACAGCGGCAGTTTCGGCAATATTGTCGGCCGCTTCCTGGATAAATTCGTTTTCGCACTGTCGTTCGATGGTCTGTTCTTTTATCTCGATGGTCCGGGCCATTTTCCGGAAGCTGAGTCGAAGGGCGGAGGCCAATACCGCCACCTCGTCCTCTCCGCCCGCAAAGCAGGTTTTGACACAGGTGCCGCATCCCAGAATCAGCACTTTCGGGTACGGGGAAACCAGGCCGATGATTTCATCGATGGGTTTTTGATTGCCGGTAATCATAAGACAACTCCATGTAAATGGAACTTTATGGAAAAATAGGGAAAACAGGACTCTGTCAGGGCCTGCCTTCCGCTCCGGTTTTCCGGGAAAATCAGTTCAGACGATTCAGAGCGGGATTCGGACCCAGTTTGTCAAGTTCCAGGATCGTGTTCCGGATAATATCGTTGATTGCGTCCGTGTCGTTTGCCGTGGTGTTGAACAGGTTGAGTCGCCGTCCGTCCATCCCGATGTCGTCCAGAATGGTTTTGACATAGGCCACCCGTTTTCGGGCCCTGAGCCCGCCTTCGGCATGACGGCAGGTCGTTCCCGGACAGACCAGGACCAGGACCGCGTCGGCCCCGGCTTCAAACGCCTTCAAGAGATGAATGTCACGGGTCATGGAGGAGCAGGCCATCCGGACGGTCTTCACGTCCACGCCGTCGATGGGCTCGGCCGGTTCCTGATAGGAATTCAAGCAGTGAAACAGGGTGAGTTTCGGTGTGTTGTTGAGTTTCATCGTCTTTTCCCAAAATTAAAATAAAAAGGGCGTCTGCCCGGTTAATGTTTGGGAAAACGCCTTTGTTTTCTTTTAACTTTGTGAATACGCCTTTGTACTCAGCAATGTTTTCACCCTAAAAGCTATTCTTGGGAATGTCAAGATATTTTTGACAGATGTCCAAAATCCTAGCGGCCTTTGAATACCGGGGTTCTTTTTTCCAGGAAAGCGGTCCGGCCTTCGATCAGGTCATCGCTTTGAAAACACCTGAGCATTGCCTGATGGGCCTTTTCCAGATCGGCGGGGTCAAGGGACCGCCGGTTTTCGAACATGCCGATGACCTGCTTGACCCCTTTGAGGGTCAGCGGGGCGTTTTGGATGATTCTGCGGCTGTACGACTCGGTGAAGGCTTCGAGTTCGGATATGGGCACAAGGTGATCCACAAACCCCTTGGAAACGAGATCCCTGCCCTGGAACAGGGCGGCTGTGTAGAAGATTTCCCGGGTCCTGGAAATCCCGAAGGCGTCAATGAACTGCCGGATGCCTTCCGGGTCATATCCCACTCCCAGTCTCGCCGCAGTCATACCCATGCGGACACCGTCCGCCGCGATCCGGATGTCACAGCAGGCGCAAAGATTGAATGCCGCGCCGAATGCATCTCCGTTGATCATGGCAATGACCGGATAGGGAAAGCCCTTGACGGTTTTGAGCGTTTCGACGACCACATCCGGGGTTTTCAAAGATGTGGGGGCCTGGTTGCCGGAAGGGATCGCCCCGATGTCATACCCGGAGGAAAATAGTTTGTCTCCCGCCCCCCTGATGATTACACAGCGGACGTCGTCGGTTTCGGAGAACGCCTTGAGATGAGAGGAGAGGGATTCAAGTATGCCGGGTGTCAGTGCGTTGCGCTTTTCCGGATGATCGATGGTGAAGGTCGCTGTATAATTGTTTGTCTCAACCAGAAGCCGTGCGGTATGGTTCTCATGCATCGTCTGGATTCCTTTCTGTTTTTTCGGCCCTGGGTCGGCAATCCGTTTCATCGTTATGTTCCATGCCTGTCACCGGGGCCGTCAGGCACGGACGGCGAAAGTTTGGAAAATTCCATCATGTACCGGATATCATTGCCCGTGGGATACTGATGCAACCTGAGCCCGAATTCCGGCAGCACGGCCAGCACATGATCGAAAATATCGCTTTGGATGCCTTCGTATTCCACCCAGGCCGTGGTGCGGGTGAAGGCATAGATTTCCATGGGGATGCCGTCGCTTCCAGGGGCCAGCTGTCGGACCATCAGGGTCATGTTCGGATGAATGGACGGGTGATTGCGCAGATATCGGGTCAGATAGGCCCTGAAGGTGCCCAGATTGGTCATGCGGCGTCCGTTCAAAGGGCAGCTCAGGTCTTTGTTCTGCAGGGCATTGGAATGCCTGATCTCATTGAGCCGGGTAGTGATGTAGTCTGCCAGGAGTTCGGCTTTTTTCAGGCGGCTGATATCCTGATCGGTAAGAAAACGAACACTGCCCATGTCGATGCGGATGCTGCGTTTGATCCGCCGTCCTCCGGATTCCTGCATCCCCCGCCAGTTCTTGAACGAATCGGAGATCAGGGAATAAGCGGGGATGGTGGTGATGGTTTTGTCCCAGTTCCGGACCTTGACCGTGGTCAGGGTGATGTCGATCACATCTCCGTCCGCTCCGTATTTAGGCATTTCCAGCCAGTCGCCCACGGCCAGCATGCGGTTGGCCGACAGCTGAATGCCGGCCACGAGCCCCATGATGGGGTCTTTGAAAACCAGCATGAGGATGGCGGTCATGGCTCCCAGTCCACTGAACAGGATCACCGGCGACTTGCCGATGAGGGTGGACACGGTCAGCACCATGGCCACGATGGCGGCCATGAGCTTGATGCTCTGGAAAATGCCCCGCAGCGGCAGATCCCGAGTGGTCCGGTACAGGCGGGACAGATCCAGGACGGCGTCCAGGGTCGAGTAGAGCATGAGCAGGCTGAATAAGATGATCCAGAGCCGGGTGGCCGCCGAGATAATGGTCAGGATCAGGGTGTTCGGCTCCAGCCACAGGTCTGCCTGAATCTGGATGATGAGGGCCTGGACGGTGAAAGCCACTCGTTGGAACAGCCGTCTTTCAAACAGGGCCCGTTTCCAAATTTCCCGGGAGTGCTGGGTCAGATGCTCCAGTAGGACCCGAACGCCTCTGTGGAGAACCATGTGGGTGATGACGCCGATCCCCACGATGAGCGCCAGGGCCGTGACCAGAGAGATGGTTGGTGTGGACTCGATATGAAAGGCGTTCAGAACGGTCATAATCTGGTTGTAAAGCATTTTTTCCCTGTATGTCGGTTCAGGCTTCCTTTTGGATCCACACATCCCGCTGGGGAAATGGTATGGAAATGTTTTCCCGGTTGAAGGTTTTGTAAATGGCCATGTGCAGATCATGCTGGATCCGGCCTCGATCAGCCGGATCCTTTATCCAGCAGAGCAGTTCGAAATCGATGCTGGAATCGCCGAACCCTCGGTTGCGAACCCTGGATCCCGGATCCCGGGTCACTTCCGGATGTTCCCCGGCCACCTGATTCAGCAGAAGACAGACCTGATCCAGATCACTGCCGTAGGCCACGCCCACTTTGATCCGAATCCGGTAACGATCACGGATGCCTCCGGATTCATTGATGATTTTGGCGTTGGCCATCTCTGCGTTGGGGATGATGATTTCCGCGTCGTCACGGGTTCGCATGCGGGTGGACCGGATGCCGACATTGACCACATATCCCCTCTCGCCCCCGCTCAGGATAATGTAGTCGCCGATTTTGTAAGGTGCATCCGCAATGATGAAAAAGCCTGCAAACAGATTGGCCAGGGTGTCCCGGGCCGCAAACCCGACGGCGATACCGATGATACCGGCGGAAGCCAGCCAGGCGGTGGGGTCGATATTCCACACCTGGAGAAGGGCATAGGCACTGATGGCCAGCACAATGACCGTCATGACCAGGTCGAACAACGGGATGGTGCGCTCTTCGATGATGGCGAATTTGTGCCGGATCCTGCCGAGGATTTCCAGACCCACATTGCCGGCCTTCATGGCCGCGCGGGTGAGCTGGAGGATGAACACGCTCATCAGCATGCGGATGATCAGGGTTTGGATAAAATCGCTCAGGCCCAACACCTGAATCCCCAGAACCAGGGAGATATATCCCACGACCAGGGCTGCCACGCCGGCAACGATGCGAAGCAGGGCCTCGTCAAGGTCTGTGGCGGTGCGGGCCGTGAGTTTCAGCCCCCAGAAGAGGATGATGCGCCGGGCCAGAGCGGCCAGTCCGAGACCGATGATGACAATAATGAGGGAGAGAACAATGGGGTAATCGGATAAAAATATCCAGGTATCGCTGAGAATGTCGGGAAGCCATTCGGGCTGAGCGGCTGCGGATACGGGTTCAGTCATGGCCGGGCACCTTTATCGTTTATTCGGATTCGGATGGGTTCAAGGTTGCTTCAAATTGTCCGCTCGAGGTTGATCACCGCCTTGGACGGGCTGAACCGGTTGGCGTTGAAATACTGCATCAGAACTTTATCATCCTTGTCCACCAGGGTGTTGATCCGCTGAACACCGAGCTGTCGTAGATGGTCCACGAATTCATTCATGAGCATTCGGCCCACGCCCTGTCGCCGGGCATCCGGGTCCACGCCCACGGTGTCTATGGTGGCCCCTTCCCTGGAGATGCCGAATTCGCCGATGTAGAGCATACCCATGATAAATCCCACCAGGGTTTTGTTTTCGTCTTCGGCCACCAGAGAGGTGGGCAGAAATTCCCCGGATTTAAAAAGCAGTTCGAATTTGGATTCATAATACTCTTTCCGGGACACGGAGAGGATTTTTTGATCGAGACGGATCACATCGTTCAGATCTTTGTCATTCATCAGCCTGATATGAATCGAAGATGTTTTCATGAAACCTCCTTTTCCAACAACGGTTGATTGAACAGCGGGTTGGACGCCCTTTTACCCTTCCTTCCAGTATAGGGGAATCAACCGAATTTGTTAAGCCTTTTCCGAGTCAGACCTTTTTTGAGGACGGCTCTCTGTCTTTATTGAACACATGGATCATACGGTCTTTTTCCAGGCCGATGGCCTTATCCGGCAGGTCTTCTCCGTCCCAGGGCATCAGGGCCCCGGGGTCCGTCACCACGGCCACGGGACAGGAAGACCGAAATCCGGTACGTTCCACCACGCTTCCGGCATACCATTTGCCCCGGTTTTCCTTGGTGTGAGAGCCCATGACGATGAGGTCCGCCCGGTTTTGCTCCGCGCAGGAAAGGATTTCCTGATGGGGCAGTGCCCCTCCCCAGAGTTCGTAATCATGCGGAAGGTCATGAAGAAACGGCTCGCAGAAATTCTTGAGACGTTTCCCGGCAGCCGCCAGATCCGCTTCGTAATTTTCCCGTGAATACTTGGGATAGGGCGGCACGGGGATCATGTGGAAGGCGACGACCCGACCGTCGAACCGTCGGGCCATCTGACCGGCAAAGGACAGGGCGCATTCGCAGGAAACTGAAAAATCAACGCCTGCGAGGATCTGCCGGAATTCAAGCGTGCCCGGTTGAACCCGTTCGTTGATGATCATGACCGGACAGTTTTCCCGAGTCACCACCCCTTCCACCGTGGAGCCGATCTTCCCGGCCACCCGGATCACGCCTTTTTCAGCGGCCCTCGCGGAATGCGGACCCATGACGATCAGGCCGGAAGCCAGCAGGCGTGACCATCTCAGGATTTCCTCCCATGGAAATCCCGGAACCACGCGAATATCACCTTCCACGGACGAAGGGATCATGGGGCTGTAAAGGGCGTGAATTTCATCCATCACCAGTTTTTCATAGGCGTCGCTGGTTTCCATGTTCCGGCCCGTGATGAAATGACGGATTCTGCGTCGGTCTTGGGTGTCGCCGGACTCCAGAACATGCAGGATATGCAGCCTGGCCCGGAACCGGTCGGCCAGTCGGATCGCGGCCGTTACCACGGGGTCGGCCGTCCGGACCAGATCCGTTGCGGCCAGTATATCAGAAAACATACTTCCTCCTTTTTTCAAAGCGTCCCGGGAGAGTTCCCGTTCGGCGGCGTGACATATTCATTGAGCAGGATCCGGCTCATGCACTCTTGAATCGGTTTTTCCGTATGGACCAGGATGTGCTGTTCCGGCGGGATTTCGGTCAAAGGTTCAAATCCTTTGAGGAAAGCGTCGAAATGAATCAGCCGCGCATCCGACAGGGACGGCTGGACATCCCTTCGGGCCAGACGCTTTTTCAGCATATCGTCGGGGGCCCTGCATTCCACGAAAAAGACGGCGGCATCCATGTCTTTGGCCAATCGGACGGCTTCTTCCCGGAAATGCCGGGTACTGAAGGTCGCGTCCAAAACCACGGAATTCCCTTTTTCGATGATTTCCTGGGCCATGAGAAACATGCGTCCGTAAGTCAGGGCCGTAGCCCCCCGGGTGTAGATGCCGCTTTCAAAAGCCTGACGGGAAGGGTCCTTGGGCGCGGCAGCAAACAAGTTCTTGCGGATGGCGTCCGACTGGAGTACAAAAATGCCGAAGGCCCTTCCGATTTCAGCGGCGATGGTGCTTTTGCCCGAGGCCGGCATGCCGCAGACAACCCACAGAACCGGCCGGGTGAATCCCAAGGCGTATTCATAGGCCAGGTTCAGATGTTTTTCGATCCCGGCACGGAGCCGGGAAATTTCCGGTTCGGTCACATCAGGCTCTTCAATCCGGATGCATGCAACCTTGAACCGAACCATGGCCCGGTAGCATTTATAAAACCCGATGAGGACATAGAGATCCGCATCCCCTGTCTGACGGACGATTTCAGCGAGCAGATCCCGGGCAATGGAAGAATACCCGCGGGCATCCAGGTCCATGGCCAGAAAAGCGAGATCCGAGGCCATGTCTTCATACCTGAATCGCTGCTTGAATTCAATGCAGTCGATGATCCGCACCTTGTCTTCGACGAAATAGATATGATCGGTCCGCAGATCTCCATGGCAATCGAGAACTTTTCCGGATCGGACCCGCTCGTCAAAAAGAGACCGGTGCCGTCGGAGGAACGCCAGGGAGGCACTCCGGACGATTTTAAAAAGGCGTGCGTCAAACAGGCGCCCGGCCGAATCGGCGGTCTGGGAGAAATTTTCCGCACAGTTTTGAAAAACCACCTCCCAGGTGCCCAATGCTTCTCCTGGCGGCCTTTCATGGGGGCGGTCATAGAACCGGACCAGTTTCCCGGCCAGGGTTCTGATTTCGACCTGGCGGATGTCGCCTGTTTCCAGAAGATGGGCCATGGTTCGGTTTTCAGGCAGTCGCCTCATTTTGACCGCGTATTCCACGATGTCGCCCGGCCCGTCCAGACGGTAGGTCCGGTTGTCAAAACGGATGGGCACGACATCCAGGTAAATGTCCGGCGCCAGCCTGCGGTTCAAGGCCACTTCCTGCCGGCAGAAATAAAGACGCTTTTCCAGAGAGGTGAAATCCAGAAATCCCAGATCCAGCGGTTTTTTCAGCTTGTACACAAGGTCACCGGCCAGAAACACTTTTGAAATATGAGTGTCCCGGACTTCCAGTCCGGGAGCCGGATGGGGATAGAAATCCGGCCGCTCCATGGCCTGAATCAGTTTCTCAAACGAGTGGGTTTTCATGACGAATCGGTAGCGGCCCCCCCTTTCCTGGTTGATCTTTGTGCAGGTTTCGCCTGTGCTAAAAATAGCAGAATCCCGCGTGAAAAGTAAACCTGGAAAAAACAAAGCCCTGCCTCTTTTCTGTTGTCTGTCCCGCCAGATATGATAGTATGGACCCTGCATGATCCGATGGCCCGACCAAAGGCCCGGCCCGAAGCCCCGTTTCGCGGTTCGTCCGCCTGAACGGCCGGGCGCTCACCGCCAAACCGATAAAGAGGTCTTTCATGAAACACAGTCAGCATTTCATCAAATGGGGAACTTTTCACAAAGGCATGGATGCCAAGGATATTC